>NZ_DLHQ01000044.1 GCF_002483305.1 Brevundimonas sp. UBA7664 | reverse complement strand
TCGGGCAGGGGCGGCAGGCGCTCGCCCCTGGGCAGGGGGCCGGCGCGGAACACGGCGCCCGGCGCCCGGCCCCAGTTCACCGGGCGGCGGAAGGGCTCAGGCGAGCCGTTGAGCTTGTTGTCGGCCTCGGTGGACATGGCTACTCCCGCGCCGAACGCCGGCGCGCATCATCAAACGCGGAGAGCGGCCAAGGTGTCCGCTGAAATGGCCCGTTTCGTGGCCCCAAGCTGAAGACCTCAGTTCTTCAACCGGTAGCCGGTGCGGAACATCCATCCCACGATGGCCAGACAGACGAAGAGGAAGCCCAGCGTCGCCGCCAGACTGACCCCGATGCCGACGTCGCCCGTGCCGTAGAAGGTCCAGCGGAAGCCGGAGATCAGATAGACCAGCGGATTGAACAGCGTCACCGTCCGCCAGGCCTCCGGCAGCATGTCGATCGAATAGAAGGAGCCGCCGAGGAAGGTCAGCGGCGTGACCACCAGCATCGGGATCATCTGCAGCTGTTCGAAGCCGTTGGCCCAGATGCCGATGATGAAACCGAACAGGCTGAAGGTGGTCGAGATCAGGATCAGGAAGGCCAGCATTTCGAGCGGATGCAGTATCTCCAGCGGGACGAACAGGGCGGCCGTGGCGAGGATGATCAGGCCGAGGATGGCCGACTTGGTCGCCGCCGCCCCGACATAGGCGAGGACGATCTCCAGCGGCGACACCGGCGCGGACAGCAGCTCGTAGATGGTGCCGGTGAATTTCGGGAAATAGATGCCGAACGAGGCGTTGAAGATCGACTGGGTGAACAGGCTGAGCATGATCAGGCCCGGCACGATGAAGGCGCCGTAGGGGACGCCGTCGATCTCGGTCATGCGGCTGCCGATGGCCGAGCCGAAGACCACGAAATACAGCGAGGTGGTGATCACCGGCGTGACCAGCGACTGCCACACGGTGCGCAGGGCGCGCGCCATCTCGAAGCGATAGATGGCCCAGACGCCGTAGCCGTTGAAGGTCAGCGAGTTCATGCGGCGCTCCTGTCGGTCTTGTCCTGGTGGACCAGGCTGACGAAGATGTCCTCAAGCGAACTCTGGCTGGTGTGCAGGTCCTTGAAGGCGATGCCGAGGTCGGACAGCTTGCGCAGGAGCGACGGCACGCCGGTCTTCTCGAGGTTGGAATCGAAGACGTATTCCAGCTCGTTACCGTCGGCCTTCAGCGTCGGCGACCATTCGGCCAACTCCGCGGGCACGGCCGCCAGGGGCTCCTGCAGGTTCAACGTCAGGGTCTTCTTGCCCAGCTTCTTCATCAGGGCCGAGGTCTCCTCGACCAGGATCAGCTCGCCCTTGAGGATCACCCCGACCCGGTCGGCCATCTCTTCGGCTTCCTCGATATAGTGGGTGGTCAGGATGATGGTGACGCCCTTGTCGCGCAGACCGCGGACGAGGTTCCACATGTCCCGGCGCAGTTCGACGTCGACGCCGGCGGTCGGTTCGTCGAGGAACAGGATGTCGGGCTCGTGGCTCAGGGCCTTGGCGATCATCACCCGGCGCTTCATCCCGCCGGACAGGGTCATGATCTTGTCGTTGCGTTTCTCCCACAGGGACAGTTCGCGCAGCGTCTTCTCGATATGCGCCGGGTTCGGGGCCTTGCCGAACAGGCCGCGGCTGAAGGTGACCGTCGCCAGCACGGTCTCGAAGGCGTCGGTGGTCAGTTCCTGCGGCACCAGGCCGATCTTCGACCGCGCCGCGCGGTAATCTTTCTGGATGTCGTGACCGTCGGCGATGACCGTCCCCGTCGACGGGGTGACGATGCCGCAGACGATGGAGATCAACGTCGTCTTGCCCGCGCCATTGGGTCCCAGCAGGGCGAAGATCTCGCCCTTGCCGATGGTCAGGTCTGTGGACTTCAGGGCCTGCAGCCCCGATTTGTAGGTCTTGGTCAGACCCTGGATGGAAATAACCGGCTGCATACGCGCCCTCCCGAGAGGCAGGCAGATATGCGTCCGCCTGTCGCACCTCAAGGGCGGGCCCGATGAGCGGAGCCATATTCCGGGACGAGAGTTACCGTCGCCGTGCGCAGTCCCCTCGCCCTTCTCCGTCACCGCCTGGCCAATCTGGGCGAACAGGGGCGCCGCCGGTCTTCCCTGCTGCGTCGGGTTCCGCCGCTGCATGACCTGCTCGAACTGGCGGCGCGGGTCGGCTATGGCGCGCGGGGGTTTGTGTATCTGTCCGCCGGGTTGCTGATCCTGTTGGCCGCCGTCGACCTTGTCGGCGACACGGTGGGGATCAAGGGAACGCTCGACTGGCTGGCGATGCGGCCACTGGGTCGCGTCTGGATGGTCCTCGTCGGGCTGGGATTGGCCGCCTTTGTCGTTTGGCGCGTGCTGCAGTCCGTCTTCGACGCTGACCATGAAGGCACGTCGCGGCACGGCCTGAGCACCCGGATGAGCCAGGCTTTCAGCGGTTTCAGCTATGCAGCCCTTTCGTTCGCCGCCTTCAGCCTTCTGGTCCGCGCGCCGGAAGGCGATCCCGCGGTCGAGGGTGTGATCCGCAGCCGCGAGCAGGCCGAGACGGTGCTGGCCCTCCCCTTCGGCAAATGGATTCTGGTCGGCGCCGGACTGGCGATCTTCGGGATCGGGGCGGGGAATGTCGTCAAGGCGTGGCGAGAGGATTTCACGGCGTATCTCGCCTGCTCTGCGAAGACCTGCCGACGCGTCGCGCCGCTTGCCCGGATCGGACACGTTGCGCGGGGGCTGGCCTATCTGCCCTTGGCCGTGCTGGTCGTGTTTGCGGGCCTGAAATCGAGCGCCTCCGACGTCACCAGCCTCGGCGCGGCGCTGGAAGCGGTCGAACGCCAGCCGGCCGGGCCGTGGATCCTCATCGCTGTCGCGCTGGGCTTCGTGGCCTTCGGCGCCTTTTCCTTCATCGAGGCGCGCTTTCGTCGCATCCGTCCGCCGCGCGACCTGAATCCGCTGGCCTGACGCGTCCACGCGGAACCGGCGCCGTACCTGCCAGTTCCACTCTTGCCGGAGACCGCCCATGCTGACGCGAAGCCTCGCCGCCGCCCTCGCCCTGACGGCCGCAATGTCCCTCTCGGCCTGCGTCACCGCGCCCGGCCCCGACGAAATCCGCGCGCCGGCGCCTGCCCGGGTCGTCGATCTGGATCGCTTCTACAGCGGGCGCTGGCTGGAGATCGCCCGTCTGCCGATGAGCTTGACGGACGGCTGCGTCGCGGGGGCCACCAACTATGTCGTGGTCAATCCGACGCGGGTGGACGTGCGCGACACCTGTCAGGTGGACACGCCGCAGGGTCGGGAGAAGGCGATCGGCGGTCGGGGCGAGATCATGGACCCCGGAACCAACGCCAAGCTGAGGGTCCGCTATGTCGGCGGCCTGATCACCTGGGACTACTGGGTGCTGGACCACGCCGAGGACTACAGCTGGTTCATCTCCGCCGATCCGACCTTCGAAAAGCTGTGGATTTACACCCGCGAGGTTCCCGACGCCGCCGGCCGCGCGGCGCTCGTCGCCCGCGCGGCTGCTCTCGGCTATGACGTCAGCCGGCTGGAGTTCCCCGCGTTCTGACCCGCCCACCCAAAGGCCGTTCCATGATCCGTCCGACATTGCTCGCAGCTTCCGCCCTGGCGCTCACGCTCGCCGCCTGTGGAGGAAATGAGGCGCTGGATCCCTCCGCCGGCTTTGGACCCGACCCCACCTTGCCGCCGCCCCAGGGGTCGCTGTTCCCGCAGGTCAATATCGCCGAGGCGGTGGGCTGGCCGGAGGGGCGCACGCCGGTGGCGGCGCGGGGCTTCCGCGTCCAGGCTTTCGCCTCGGGCCTGGATCATCCGCGCTGGATCTATCGCCTGCCCAATGGCGACATACTGGTCGCCGAAAGCAATGCGCCGCCCAAGCCCGAGGGCAAGGAAGGCGGCTTGCGCGGTTGGGTGCAGGGCCTCGTCATGAAGAAGGCCGGGGCGAAGGCCCCCAGCGCCAACCGCATCACCCTGCTGCGTGATGCGGATGGTGACGGCGTCGCGGAGACGCGGACGGCCTTTCTCGAAAACCTGACCTCGCCCTTCGGCATGGCGCTGGTGGGGGACACGCTCTACGTCGCCAATGCCGACGCCGTGGTCTCCTTCCCCTATCAGACCGGCCAGACGCGGATCACGGCGGCCGCGACCCGGCTGGCGGCCCTGCCGGCCGGCCGCAACCATCACTGGACCAAGAGTCTGGTCGCCAGCGCGGACGGGACGCGGCTGTATGTCGGGGTCGGTTCGAACTCCAACATCGGCGAGAACGGTCTGGCCGAGGAGGAAGGCCGCGCCGCCATCCACGAGATCGACATCGCCACGGGGGCCGATCGGATCTTCGCCTCGGGCCTGCGCAATCCGGTCGGGCTGGCGTGGCAGCCGGACAGCGGCAAGCTGTGGGTTGCGGTCAATGAGCGCGACGAACTCGGCAACGATCTGGTGCCCGACTATATGACGTCGGTGACGCCCGGCGGCTTCTACGGCTGGCCGTGGAGCTACTATGGCCAGGTCGTCGATGCGCGGGTCGAGCCGGCCAATCCCGGGATGGTCGCGCGGGCGCTGAAGCCCGACTACGCCCTGGGCGCCCATACGGCGTCGCTGGGCTTGACGTTCGGAGAGGGCGGCCTGTTTCCGGCGCGGTATCGCGGCGGGGCCTTCGTGGGCCAGCACGGCTCGTGGAACCGGACCCCGCGCAACGGCTACCGGGTGATCTTCGTGCCGTTCATGGGCGGCGTTCCGGCGGGCCCGCCGGAAGACATCCTCACCGGCTTCCTCAACGAACAGGATCAGGCGATGGGGCGCCCCGTCGGTGTCCAGTTCGATCGCACCGGGGCCCTGCTGGTCGCCGACGATGTGGGCAATGTGATCTGGCGCGTCGCCCCTGCGGTCTGAGACCTCAAGAGCAAAGGCCCCGGCGGATCGCTCCGCCGGGGCCTCGTTTTCAGTGCGACAGGATCAGCCGACCGGTTCGACGATAATCACCGGAGGCGTCGGGGCGGGCGCGGGCGTCGCCGGAGCCGCGGTCGACGGGGCGGTGTTCAGGGTCGAGGTCGAAGGCGCGACCGGAGCCGGCGTATAGGCCTGCGGTCCGGTGGTGACGGCAGGGGCCGGGGTCACAGCCCGCGGCGAGGCCGTCGGAGCGGGAGCGGCCGGCCGGACAGCCTCACGTCGCGCGGGAGCCGGGGCGGCCCGACGAAGCGGCGCGGCGTCCTCAGCCACGGGGGCCGCCGGGGCGGCGATCACCGGTTCAGGCGTTGAGGCGGTGGTCAGCGGCGCCAGGGCGGCTTCGGTCGGAGAGGCGGACAGCACCGGCGCGGTCAGAGCGGGCTCGGCCAGGGGCGCGGACGCTTCTTCCGGGCCCTGCATCAGCATCATGGCGCCGATGCCGCCCAGCGCCAGAACGGCGACGGGGGTCAGGATCATCCAGGTCTTGATCTTGCCCTGGCCGCCACGCGCCTTGCCGCGTCGGGCATAGACGGGAACAAAGGGCTCATCGTTCGCCAGCGCGGCATGGGGGTCCACGCGCGGCATCTCAACACGATCGCCATAGGGTTTGGTCGGGTCGGCGGGATAGGTCACGGACATTGCAGTTCCTCCAAAATCTCATGGAAGAAACTAATCCGCGAGATCACGGTTCCGCGATTCTTGTCTTGCCGCGAAGAAACGCCGTTGCCGCCACAATTGGGGCGGCAACGGTACAGCTTCTTGTTCGCCGATTACTTCACGGCGGGCGTCAGAAGTTGGTGACTTCCGAGATCGACAGCACGGCGGGCTGCGGGTCGCCGCTCGAGTAGGTGCCGACCCAGATCTCATAGCGTCCGGCCTGCGAGCCCAGGGTGATCAGCGGGTTGTTGTCCTCGCCCATGTCGTCGTCGCAGTACCATTCGCCGTTCGGACCATTGACCACCAGGGTGGTGTCAGCCTTCGACAGGACCGAAACCTTGATGTTCAGCGAGCCCTTGCCGCTCCAGTAGAACCGGAAATCGGGCGCATTGGTGATGTAGCCGGTGCAGCCGCTGCCCGCGCCCGAGGCGCTGATGTCGCCGCCGGCGCGCAGGCTGACCAGGTGAGGATCGGGCGTGAAGCCCGGCGCCAGGGTGATGTCGCCGTAGTTGGGCTCGGCATTGTAGTCCTGGGCCATGGCGGGTCCGGCGAGCGCCAGAGCGCAGGCGGCGGTCAGTAGGTATTTCATCGGTCAACTCCCCCGGGATCCGCACGGCCCTGCGCCGGTAAATCCGCGTTCGGTGATTAAGCGCTGCCGGAGCCGGTTGTTCAAGTGGCAGTCAGGGTTCGACAGGTTCACGCGGCGTCACCGCCGCATCGGCGCCACGCCGGCCAGCAAACCGGCGTTCATACCGCCTCAAACGGCCTCGGGATTCCCCTGCCGGTTGACCGCGACCGACGGCTTGTCCATCACCATGGAACGGACGGCTTTTCCGCGGAGTGACGACGACGATGGGTCTTGTGGCGAACATCAAGCGCAACATGCGTTTCGCCAAGGGGCTGAGCCGCCTGCTCAAGCGCATCAAGCCGATCGAACTGGATAGCGTCGATCTGGTCTGCGACGACTGGGAAGAGGCGGTCGACCGCTTCGGGGACCATGTGGCCATCCAGGACGACCGACGCACGGTCACCTATCGCGAGCTGGACGCCATGGCCAACCGCTTCGGCCACTGGGCCCAGAGCCGGCGGCTCAAGCGCGGCGACACCATCGCCCTGGTGATGTTGAACCGGGCCGAATACATCGCCGCCTGGATGGGCTTCTCCAAGGTCGGCGTCGCCACCGCCCTGATCAACACCAATCTGACCGGTCACAGCCTGGCCCACTGCCTGTCGATCTCCAACGCCTCCCAGGTCATCACCGACGAGGATTGCTGGAAACGGGTCGAGGACGCGCGGGCCCTGTCGGGGCGCAATCTGATGCTCTGGGTGCTGGGTCTGAAGGACGAGGACGAGGCGGACGAGCGGCGCGGGCTGGACAAGCCGGTGCGCAGCGGCTCGTCGGTGCGGCCCGCGCGGTCGGCGCGTTCGGGCCTGACCAACCGCGACACGGCCCTGTACATCTACACCTCGGGCACCACCGGCCTGCCCAAGGCGGCCAAGATCACCCACGCCCGGGCCCGCACCTATATGCGCGCCTTCGCCGGGGCCACGGCCGCGACCGACAAGGACGTCACCTTCAACGTCCTGCCGCTGTATCATTCCACGGGCGGCCTTGTGGGCGTCGGGCCGGCCCTGCTGAACGGCGGCACGCTGGTGCTTCGCAAGCGGTTCTCGGCGACGAATTTCTGGCCGGACGCGAAGGCCTCGGGGGCCACCCTGTTCGTCTATATCGGCGAGCTGTGCCGCTATCTGGTCAACTGCCCGGAGAACCCCGACGAGCGGTCGCACAAGCTGCGTCTGGCCTTCGGCAACGGTCTGCGGCCCGACGTCTGGACCGATTTCCAGAAGCGGTTCGCCATCCCCGACATTCTGGAATTCTACGGCTCGACCGAGGGCAATGTCTCGGTGTTCAATTTCGACGGCAAGCCGGGCGCCATCGGCCGGGTCCCGGGGTTCCTGAAGAAACAGATCAATTTCCGCCTCGTCCGGTTCGACATGGAGACCGAGGCGCCCGTCCGCGGCGCCGACGGCCTGTGCCAGCTGGCCAAGGCCGGCGAGGTCGGCGAGGCCCTGGGCCAGATCGGCGACGATCCGCGCCACGCCTTCTCCGGCTATGCCGACAAGGCGGCCTCCGAGAAGAAGATCCTGCGCGATGTCTTCGTGCGCGGCGACCGCTGGTTCCGCACCGGCGACCTGATGCGGCAGGACAGCGAAGGCTATGTCTATTTCATCGACCGGATCGGCGACACCTACCGCTGGAAGGGCGAGAACGTCTCCACCGCCGAGGTCGAGCAGCGGCTGGCCGACGCCCCCGGCGTCAAGGAAGTGATCGCCTATGGCGTTCCCGTGCCCGGACACGACGGCAAGGCGGGCATGGTCGCCCTGGTGATCGACGGCCGGTTCGCCGCCAGGCCGTTCGCCGACTGGGTCGACCAGGAACTGCCGTCCTATGCCCGGCCGGTGTTCGTGCGGCTGATCAAGTCGGCCGACACCACCGGCACCTTCAAATACAAGAAGATCGATCTGGTGACCGACGGCTTCGATCCCGACAAGGTCGACGGCCCGCTCTATGTCAGGGGCGGAAAGAACGGCTACGCCAAGCTGACCGAGGCCGCCCGCGCCGCCATTCTGGACGGCGATCCCCGGCTGTAGCGCGCGGCGGTTCGCAACCGCCCCTTAATCATTAACGGCGAAGGTCCGCGTAACTCGCGCGCAGGATCCACCGCCCTCCATGTTCCAGATTATCGGCATCGTCCTGCTGTTCGCCATGGTGTTCGGCAGCTACATCCTGGCCGGCGGCAAGATGGAGGTCATCCTCCACTCCCTGCCCTATGAGCTGATGGCCATCCTCGGCGCGGCCGTGGCGGCCTTCCTGATCGGCAACAGCGTCACGACCATCAAGGCCACCCTGGGCGGCTTCGGCAAGGCGTTCGCCGGCCCGAAATGGAAGCGGCAGGACTACAAGGACCTGTTGTCCCTGCTGTTCCAGCTGACCAAGACGATGAAGTCCAAGGGCGTGATCGCCCTGGAAAGCCACATCGAAAAGCCGGCCGAGAGCACCATCTTCCAGAAATACCCCAAGGTGCTGAAGGACCATTTCGCCACGGACTTCATCTGCGACACCCTGCGCATGATGACCATGAACCTCGAGGATCCGCATCAGATCGAGGACGCCATGGAAAAGCAGCTGGAGAAGCATCACCACGAGGCCCAGGCCGGCGCCCACGCCCTGCAGAACATGGCCGACGGCCTGCCCGCCCTGGGCATCGTCGCGGCGGTGCTGGGCGTGATCAAGACCATGGGCTCGATCACCGAGCCCCCGGAAGTCCTCGGCGGCATGATCGGCGGGGCCCTGGTCGGCACCTTCCTGGGCGTGTTCCTGGCCTACGGCCTGGTGGGGCCGATCTCGGTGCGGCTGAAGGAGATCGTCGACGGCGACGCCGCCTTCTACAAGATCATCCAGTCGGTGCTGGTCGCCCATCTGCACGGCAATGCCGCCCAGATCTCGGTCGAGATCGGCCGCGGCGACATTCCGTCCTCGGCCCAGCCGTCATTCCTTGAGATGGAAGAATCGCTGTCCGCCGCGCCGATGGAAGCCTGATCCCGCCGCCGGCCATCGCCGCCCTCCAGCCCACCGCTGCCGTAGCGGTGCGCCGCCGCCACAAGGATTCATGAAAAGAGGCGCGTCGGGCGCGTGGAATTCCCCGCCTGCGTCACATCAGTTCACGAACGCGTGAGAATTTCGCTTGCGCTTCTGCTCACGTTCCCGTTATCTCGGGACTGCGAGGATTCATGACCTCGTATGACCCTTCTGAAGGAAGAAACAACATGCGCATCACCGCTCTGGTCGCCGCTTCGGTCGCCGCTCTGGCCCTGGCCGCCTGCACCCCCGCCGCCGAAGACAAGGCCGCCGACGCTTCGGCTGACGCCGCTGCCGCCGCCGACACCGCCACGGACGCTGCCGCGACCGCCGACGCTGCCGCCGCCGACGCGACTGCCGCTGCCGCCACCGCCGAAGCCGCCGCTCCGGCCGCCGACGCCGCGATGGCCCCGGCTGCTCCGGCCGCCCCGGCTGCTCAGTAATACTGAGCTGACGAAACGACGGGCCCTTCGGGGCACGACGATGAAGGGTCGCCCTTACGGGCGGCCCTTTTTCTTTGTCTGAACCCTTGCGGGCGGGGTCCGACGGTCGGCATCCTGAGACCCGGAGCGACGTCGTTCGTTCCCGGCCACAAGGATATTCCCATGCGAATCACCCTCGTCCTCGCCGCCGCAGCCGCGGCCCTGACGCTCTCCGCCTGCAACAAGGCCGAGGAGCCCGCCCCCGAAGCCACGACCGAAGCCGCCGAGGCCTCGGGTGTCGCCGCCGACACGGGCATGGTGACCGCCGATCAATCCGCCGCCCTGGCCGCGGCGGCCGCCAACGCCCCCGCCGCGACCCCCCCGGCCGAGGCCGCCCCGACCCCGGCGGCGCCGGCGACGCCCGATGACACGGCCTCCCACGCGCCCGGTGAGCTCCATCCCCAGGCCGCCCCGGCGCACTGACCTGGCGAATCGGGGGTGGGCGGCCTGACTCGCCCGTTTTTCGTTGCACCGGCCCGCGACGCGTATAGGCCGTGACGCATGGCCGAAGACCGCTCGCCCCGTCTGATCTGGACCGATGACGGATCCCCGCGCTCCGGGCGGTACGACGACGTCTATTTCTCGCGAGAAGACGGTCTGGCGGAGGCCCGGGCGGTTTTTCTCACCGGCTGCGGCCTGCCGGAGGCCTGGGCGGGGCGAAGACGATTCTGCGTCGCCGAGCTGGGCTTCGGCACCGGGCTGAACATCGCCGCCCTGCTGGATCTGTGGCGGCGCGACAGGCCCGTCGGCGGCCATCTCAGCCTGTTCTCGATCGAGGGGTTTCCGCTGACGCGCGACGAGGCGGCGCGGGCCCTGGCCGGCTGGCCTGAACTGGCGGACGCCGCCCAGGCCCTGCTGAATGTCTGGCCCGGGGCGACGCCGGGGTTTCACCGCCTGGACCTGCCGGCGTTCAACGCGACGCTCGACCTCGCGATCGGCGACGTCGCCTGGGCGTTGTCGCAGTGGACGGGGCGGGCCGACGCCTGGTTCCTCGACGGCTTCGCGCCCTCAACCAATCCGGACATGTGGTCGGACGCCGTGCTGGACGGCGTCCGCACCCGGTCGGCGCCGGGCGCCCGGCTCGCCACCTTCACCGTGGCGGGGGCCGTGCGTCGGGGCCTGGAAGCGCGGGGCTTCACAGTCGAAAAGCGCCCCGGCCACGGCCGCAAGCGCGAACGGCTCGAGGCGCGCCTCCCCGCTTCGGGCGCCGTTCCGGGCCCGGCGCCGTCGGTGGCGGTGGTCGGGGCCGGAATCGCCGGCGCGGCGCTGGCGCGCGCCTTCTCGGCCCTTGGCGTCCGTGCGACCGTGATCGAGGCCGACCGGCCCGGCGCCGGGGCGTCCGGCTTCCCCGCCGCCCTGGTCACGCCGCGTCTCGACGCCGGCGACAGCGGCATCGCCGCCCTCTATGCCCGGGCCCTGACGCAGGCCGGGGCGCTCTACGCCGCCACGCCCGGCGCTGTGGCCCGGACGGGGGTGCTTCAGCTCGAACAGGCGCCGCGCGACGCCGTGCGCTTCGCCAAGATCGCAGCCCAGCCGGTCTGGCCGCCCGAGGCCATGCAGGCCCTCGACGCCCTCGCCTGTTCGGAGCGGCTCGGGGAGACGACAGCGAGCGGCGGACTGTGGATGCGCGACGCCCTGGCCGTCCATCCGGTCGCCGTCCTCGAGGCCTGGCTCGGCGACGCGCAGAGGATCACAGCCACCGTGGCCCGGATCGAGGCCGTCGGCGACGGCTGGCGCCTGCTGGACGGAGACGGAGGGCTGATTATGGAAGCCGGGGTGGTGGTGATCGCCGCCGGCTGGGGCGCGGCGGCGCTGCTCCCGGACCTGCCGCTGGCGCCGGTCCGGGGACAGGCCGACTGGGTCGAGGGGGTTCAGGCCGGCCCCGTCGCCTGGGGCGGCTATGCGGTCCCGACGGAATCCGGCCTGCTGTTCGGGGCGACGCACGACCGCGGCGAAACCGGCGGCGGCCCGTCGGACGCGGCGAGCGCGCGCAATCTCGCGACCGTCGCGGCGCGCCTGCCGCAGCTGGCGGCGCGGATCGCCGC
>NZ_DLHQ01000010.1 GCF_002483305.1 Brevundimonas sp. UBA7664 | reverse complement strand
GGGGCGGCGGTTTTGCTTTGGGCGTCGGATCATTCGGGCCGGGGTGGCCAAACCGGCGGCCGCTCGCTATTTCCGCCCCTCGAACAAAGGACAGGTATCCATGCGCGTCGCGATGATCGGCACCGGCTATGTCGGGCTCGTTTCCGGGGCGTGTTTCGCCGACTTCGGCCATGACGTCATCTGCGTCGACAAGGACCCGTCCAAGATCGAGCGGCTGGAGCGGGGCGAGATTCCGATCTTCGAGCCGGGCCTGGACGATCTGGTCGCCGCCAATGTCCGCGACGGCCGGCTGAGCTTCGCGCTGGACGGCGCAGAGGCGATCCGGACGGCGGATGCGGTCTTCATCGCCGTGGGCACGCCCTCCCGGCGGGGCGACGGCCACGCGGACCTGTCCTATGTCCATGCCGCCGCCGAGGAGATCGCCGGCCTTATCGAGGGCTTCACCGTGGTGGTGACCAAGTCCACCGTCCCGGTCGGCACCGGCGACGAGATCGAGCGCATCATCCGCGAACGCCGCCCCGACGCCGAGTTCGCCGTGGTCTCCAATCCGGAGTTCCTGCGCGAGGGGGCCGCGATCGAGGATTTCAAACGGCCCGACCGCATCGTCGTCGGCACCGAGGACGCCCGCGCCCAGGCGGTGATGCGCGAACTGTATCGCCCGCTGAACCTGAACGAGACGCCCATCCTGTTCACCGGGCGGCGCACCTCGGAACTGATCAAATACGCCGCCAACGCCTTCCTGGCGATGAAGATCACCTTCATCAACGAGATGGCGGACCTGTGCGAGGCCGTCGGCGCCGATGTGCAGCAGGTCGCGCGCGGCATCGGCCTGGACAAGCGGATCGGCGGCAAATTCCTGCACGCGGGTCCCGGCTACGGCGGCTCCTGCTTCCCCAAGGACACCCTCGCCCTGGTGCGGACCGCCACCGACGCCGGCTCCCCCGTCCGCCTGATCGAGACCACGGTCCAGATCAATGACGCGCGCAAGAAGGCCATGGCCGGCAAGGTCGCCGCGGCGTTGGACGGCGACCTGACCGGCAAGACGGTGGCCCTGCTGGGCCTGACCTTCAAGCCCAACACCGACGACATGCGCGACGCGCCGTCGCTCGACGTGGCCCCGGCGCTGATCGCCATGGGCGCGACGGTGCAGGCCTTCGATCCGGAAGGCATGCACGAAGCATCGAAACTGCTGGACGGAGTCATCTTCAAGGACGGCCCCTATGAGGCCGTCGAGGGCGCCGATGTGGTGGTGATCCTGACCGAATGGGACCAGTTCCGCGCCCTGGACCTGGACCGGGTCAAACTGCTGGTGCGTCAGCCGGTGATGGTGGATCTGAGGAACGTCTATCGGCCCGAGGACATGCGCGCGCGAGGGTTCAAATACGCCTCGATCGGCAGGGCCTAACGCAGGCCCACAGGGATCAGTTCAAGGCGTTCGGCGGCAACCGTTTCGGCCTGGGGCAACAGGGTCCGGCCAGCCCCGATGACCAAGGTCGCTGTCAGGACCGCGGAGACAGCGGCGATGGCGGCCAATTTCACCCCGTCGGCGAATTCCTGATGGTCCGGACGCAAACGATTCCCCCCGCAAGGCGTGTGTTTCGTATCCAGCACCAGATGGATCGCGCCGCAAGTCACGGAACGGTGTCCGGCAAAAGAAAAGGGCGGGGCCCGGAGGCTCCGCCCTTCTTTCATTGACGCGCTAACGCTCGCGGCGCGGCCGCTCGCTGCTTGAGCGCGACTGGATCAGCCGCGGAACGGGCGGATCAGGATCTCGACCCGGCGGTTCTGCGCCTTGCCCTCGGCGGTGGCGTTCGAGGCGATCGGGGCGCTTTCGCCGCGACCATCGACGTACAGCCGGTCGGCCAGCACATTGCGGCTGACCAGATACTGGGCCACCGACGACGCGCGCTGACGCGAGAGGTTCAGGTTGTAGTCGTCGGCGCCGTCGGAATCGGCGTGACCGACGATGTCGACGATCGACTGATCATAGCGGTTCAGGACGCCGGCGACGTCATCCAGGGTCGCGTTGAAGCGCGGATTGATGGACGACTGGTTCGACGCAAAGGTCACGTCCGAAGGCATGCGCAGGACCAGATTGTCGCCCTGGCGCGCCACGCCAACGCCCGAACCCGAGAGCTCGGCTTCCAGTTCGCGCTGCTGACGATCCATGTACTGGCCGACGGCCGCGCCGCCCAGGGCGCCGATGCCGGCGCCGATCAGGGCGTTCTTGCGGCCCTCTTCGGAGTTCGACGTGTTGGTCAGATAGCCCAGCAGGGCGCCGCCGAGGGCGCCGGCGATCACGCCCGTGCCGGTGTTGTTGCGGCGCGGCGCGGAGCTGTAGGGGTCGGTGGTGGTGCAGGCCACGCCGCCGAGAAGAATGGCGACCGTGGCGCCGGTGAGGAGCAGCTTGCTGCGCATGACGAGTATCCCTGTCTGTGAAATTATATCTGGCGCCGAAACGCGAGCTTACGGTGAAGGTTCCCACCTGTACCGCGCCTGAACGCGCATGGCGACTTTCCGACAGGCCGCGGCTTTGCCAAGTTCGCGCCTTAGGGCGTATGGAACCGCCTGTTCCAGAATGATGAGGCCCCGACGTGAGCGCGACCCTGAACCCGGAATCCGCCGCCACCGCCCGCAAGGCGATCGAGCCGGTGTCGATGACCTTGTACGACGCCGATTTCCAGGCCTTCGCCGATCGCCTGGGAACGTCGTTCAAACGCTACGGGTTCGCGGTCATCGCCGATCATGGGCTGGACGAGGCCGTCATCGAGGCCGCCGTCGCCGACACCAAGACCTTCTTCGCCCTGCCGGAGGAGACCAAGCGCCGGTATCACCAGCCGGGCACAGGGGGCGCGCGGGGGCTGACCCCCTTCGGCGTCGAGGCGGCCAAGGGCGCGGCCACGGTCGATCTGAAGGAGTTCTGGCACGTCGGCCGCGAGCTGCCCGAGGGCCACCCCTATCGCAAATACATGCGCGACAACGTCTGGCCGACCGAGGTCGAGGGGTTCCGGACCCATCTGTACGGCATGTTCGCGGCCATGGACGAACTGGGCGCGAAGATCCTGCGCGCCATCGCCCGCTATCTCGAACTCGGCGACGACTTCTTCGAGGACAAGGTCGAGATGGGCAACTCGATCCTGCGGATGCTGCATTATCCGCCGGTGCCGGCGGGTGCCTCGGGCGTGCGCGCCGGGGCGCACGAGGACATCAATGTCATCACCCTGCTGCTGGGGGCCGAGGAGGCCGGGTTGCAGCTGAAGGACGCCGACGGAGAATGGCTGGATATCGCGCCGCCGCCGGGGGCGCTGGTCGTCAATATCGGCGACATGCTGCAGCGGTTGACCAACCACGTCCTGCCGTCGACCAGCCACCGGGTGATCAATCCGGCGCCGGAACGGGCCAGTTTCGCCCGCTATTCGACGCCCTTCTTCCTGCATTTCAACCCGGACTTCGTGATCGAGACCCTGCCGAGCATGATCAGCCCGGAGAACCCCGACCGCTATGCCGGCAAGGCGATCATGGCCGAGGACTTCCTGACCGAGCGCCTGAGGGAAATCCGGCTGATCTGAGACGCCGGGGTGGTGGCTGCTACCGGGATATCCGCAGGCGGGTGATGTCGCGCCCGATGGCCTTGAAGGCCTCCGAGAGGTCGGCGCCGTTGGCCGGCAGGAAGGCTGAGCCCGAGGAGGCGCAACCGTTCAGGACCTGGGCGCCGCGTCCGTTCGCGTTCATCTGGAAGCCGACGGTATAGACGACGACCCCTTGGGCGCGCATCGCCACGCACAGGGCCGCGGTCTGGTCGTACGGGTCGCCGTTCGTCGCGTTGCAGTTGATGTGGTCGGACGCGCTGCCCGAGCCCGACCCCGCATCCGCAGCGATCACGCCGGTGCAGTAAGGCGTGTTGAACTCGCCGTCCGTCATGATGACGACCGCCTTCATCAGATCGTTGTCGTCATAGGCTCCGGCGGACGCGCTCGGCCACAGGCTGTTGAAGCCGGGCGAGACCGCGTACCAGCCCCAGGCGGCGCCGATCTGGCCCGCCGTGGAGCCGCCGATTTCGAGGTCGTCGATCAGGTTCTTCAACGTCGACTTGCTGCTGGACAGGGGCCGGATCACGGCGCCGGGGCAGCCATGACCGGGGGCGGGGTAGTTGCGGCCCACCCGGTTCGAGCCCGGGGACGCGTCGGTATAGGCCTCGGTCCCGGCCCGTTCGCTGACACAGGTGCTGATCTCGAAGGCCCTCAACGTTCCAGAGGTGTTGTAGAAGACCCGCCACTGGCAGCCGTCCTGACCGCACCAGCTGGAGCCGCCGGAGGTATGGGCGCCCCAGTCCGCGCCGTTGACGCCGATCGAATAGGTGTTGTCCGTCTGTCTGGTCACGATATAGGGCCGGTTGTTGACCTGGGTCATGCCACTGGCCCCGGTGATGTAGACGCCGTCGCCCGTCACCAGGCCATGCCCGGGAGCGGTCACCTGGACCGCGCAGTCGGACAGGAGGCATTTGCGGACCTCGCCGGAGCCGCCATAATTGCTGTAGCTGCTGGTGTTCACCGCCACCCAGGATGAGCCGTTCCACGACTGCAATGAGAATCTTGAGCTGCTGATTCTCTGGACCCGATAGGCCCGGTTGTTCACCTGCCCCATGCCGGAAACGTTGCGGATCCACACATAGTCGTTGGTCACGAGCCCATGGCTGGCCGAGGTGACGACCCCCGGGCTGGCGCGGGTGATGCCGGTGATGTTCCTCGCGGTCGCCGACGCCCAGGCCATGTGCGAGATGCCGCGGGCGCCGATGGGCGTCCCCCGGGCGCTGTTGGCGTAGGATCCGAGGTTGACCCCCATCGAATAGGGGACGATCGCCATCTTCGAATAGAACGGCGTCTGTAGGTCCTGAACGACCATGTCGACGAGCTCATCGGCCGCGTCCTTGAGGCTTTCGATCTTCGAACCGGACATCGACCCCGTGATGTCCAGCACCAGGGCGACTTCGAGATTCTTGGACGAGCGATTGACCTCGGAGTGGGCGCCGACCGGCAGATACTCGTCCATGAACTGCCCGTAGGGCGGCAGGAAGATGTTGGCGACGAGGGTCTTCACATTGACCCGGGCGTTGGCGATGACGACCTGGTCCTCACTCAGTTCGAATGTGGCCGATTCCTCGAGCAGGAGGATGTCGGGATAGGCGTTCAGATTGGCCCTGAGGGACGCCAGCCCGACCTCGGTGAGGTCCTCGGGATCCGTATAGGGGGAGCGGGCCGCGGCGAGGGCAGCGGCGTCGAGGGCGTCCTGAAGATTGGCCCGCACGGTCGAGGCGCGGTGGACGTCCACCCCGCCGACCGTGATCAGGACCAGCACCGGCAGAGTGAGGCCGAACATCAGGGCGACATTGCCGCGGGCATCGGACAGCAGGCGGCGAAGGAAATTCCTCACGCCGTGAGGGATGAGCGATTCAATGCGGCGTCCCATGGTCGTCGATTCCGCCATTCGCCGGGCAGCAAGGTCCAGCTTTCGAGGCGTCAGCATCGGCGAGCAACATTAACGCCCGGTGATCGCGATGATCTAGCGGGATATGCGCAACTGGGTGATGTCGCGGCCGATGGCCGAGAAGGCCTCGCGCAGGTCCGCGCCGGAGTCGGCCAGATAGGCGTTGCCCGGGTTGGTCGCGCAGCCGTTGACGACGGCGCGCGCGCGCTCGTCGTCCACCACCTGGAAGCCCACGGTATAGACGATCACTCCGGCGGTCTTCATGGCCGTGCACAGGGCCAGCGTCTGGTCGAAGGGGTGGCCGTTGGGCGCGTTGCAGTTGATGTGCAGGGACGCGGAGCCTGACCCGTTGGTCGAGTCGGCGCTGATGACGCCGTTGCAATAGCCGCTGTTGTATTCGCCGTCGGTCATGATCACGACCGCCTTCAGGGTCTCGGCGGTGTTGTAGGCGGCCCCCGCGGACGAGCCGAACAGGCTGCTGAACGCCGGTGAAACGGCATACCAGCCCCACGCCACGCCGACATGGCCGCCGGTCGAACCGGAAGCGCTCAACAGATCGATGTCGGCCTTGATCGCCGCCTTGTTGTTGGACAGCGGCTTCAAGGTGTTCGACAGGCAGGGATTGGACGTGGACGGATAGTTCCGGCCCACGCGGGCGGTAGACGGCGCCGCGTCTGTATAGGCGTTGTCGCCCGTCCGCTCGGTCACGCAGGTGCTGATCCGGTGGGTCACCAGGTCGTCGTACACATTCTCGAAGGCGTACCAGGTACAGCCCTGCTGGGCGCACCAGGACCTGCCGCCCGAGGTGTAGGGGGTCAGCGAGGCCTCGTTCATGTCGATGGTGAAGGTGTGGGTCGTGGCGTTGCCGACCAGATAGGTCTGGTTGTTGATCTGCGTCATGCCGCCGACGTCGGTGATATAGACGTAGTTGTTGTTGACGAGGCCGTGGTTGCTCGCGGTGATGGTGATCGAGCAGTCGTTGTTCTGGCACCGCTGGACCCGGCCATTGGTGCCGGTGAGGGCGCTATAGTTGCGCCCGTCCACCCTGACGCCGGCCAGGGTGTACAGTTCGAAGGTATTGGTCGTCCTGTTGGCGACGACATAGGGCTTGTTGTTCAGCGGCGTCATGCCGCCCACGCCGCTGATCCAGACGACGTCGTTGTTGGAAAAGCCGTGGCTGCTGGCGGTGATCACCACCGGCCGGGCCCGGGTTGCGGCTGTTATGGTCTTCGGCGTTCCGGCCAGATTGATGACCGCGCCGGTGATGTTGACCGAGCCGGTGATCGAGCCCCGCGCCGCGTTGGCGTAGCTGTCGACGTTGACGGCCATTGAATAGGGCACGATGGCGACCTTGGAATACCAGGGGGTCTGGACGTCCTGGACGACGATGTCGACCAGGTCCCTGGCGGCGGCGCGCAGATCGATGATCTTCTGGCCCGCCATCGAGCCGGTGGTGTCCAGCACCAGGGCCACCTCGATATTCCGGGACGACCGGTCCACCTCGGAATGGGCTCCCACCGGCAGAGTGTCATTCAGGAATTTGCCGGCGACCAGGGTCTTCACATCGACCCTGGAGGAGGCGATTACCACATCGTCCGCGTTCAGAACGAACGAGGTGTCGGCCTCGCGCAGGGTGATGTTCGGATAGGCGTTCAGATTGGCGCGCAGCGACGCCAGCCCGATGCGGCGGAGGTCGTCGTTGTCGGTATAGGGCGAGCGGGCGGCGGCGAGGGTGGCGGCGTCCAGGGCGTCCTGAAGATTGGCCCGCACGGTGGAGGCGCGGTGGATGTCGACCCCGCCGACCGTCATCAGGACCAGCACCGGCAGGCTGATGGCGAACAGCATGGCGACATTGCCGCGTGCATCGCCCGCCATGCGCCGGGCGAAGGCCCGCAGACCCCGACCCAGGCCGTCAATCCAGGAGACCCGTCCCATCGCCCCATCCGCCCGTGGTTCAGGCGCGAGGCAATCCGTCCGCACCTATCCGGGCAGAATGATCGGGCACGGTTAAGCGAAGGACCTACACCAAAGGTTAACGCGGAGACTTCCTCACGGAGGTGCCGCGCCCGCCCGCGGGCGGGGCCGGCTCAGGCCTCCCAGCCGCAGCTCTTGCCGCGGTTCTGCGCCGTCAGCCAGACGTTCAGCGGAGCGAAATAGTCGGCCACGGCCGAGGCGTCGTTCTCGCGCTGGCCGGTGAAGGCCTGCATGGCTTCGGGCCAGGGCCGCGACTGGCCCATCTCCATCATGGCGTTGAAACGCGCCCCGACCGCCTCGTTTCCATAGACGGAGCAGCGATGCAGCGGCCCGGTCCAGCCGGCCTGCTGGCAGGCCGCGCGGTGGAACTGGAACTGGTAGATGTGGGCCAGGAAGTAGCGGGTGTAAGGCGTGTTGCCGGGGATATGGTATTTGGCGCCCGGGTCGAAGGCGTTCTCCGGCCGCGGTCCGGGCGGGACCAGACCCTGGTAGCGCAGCATGTTGGCGGTCCAGGCGTCGTTGTATTCGGCCGGGCTGGTCTCGCCGTTGAACACGCCCCAGCGCCAGCGGTCGACCATCAGGCCGAAGGGCATGAAGGCGATCTTGTCGAGCGCCATCTTCAGCAGGAAGGGGATGTCCTCCGCCTCGCCGGGCACGCTCTGCAGCAGGCCTATCTGGTTCAGATAGGTGGGGGTCAGGGCCGACAGGCCGATGAAGTCGCCGATGGCCTCGTGGAAGCCGTCGTTCGCCCCGTTCTTGAACAGGAAGGGCTGATCCTTGTAGGCGCGCTGGTAGTAGTTGTGACCGAGTTCGTGGTGGACCGTATAGAAGTCGTCGCCGTTCACCTGGGTGCACATCTTGATGCGGATGTCCTCGAGGTTGTCGAGGTCCCAGGCCGAGGCGTGGCAGACCACCTCGCGGCCCTCGGGCCGGGTGATCATCGACCGCTCCCAGAAGGTCTCCGGCAGCTCCTCGAGGCCCATGGAGACGTAGAAACCCTCGCCGGTCTCGACCATTTTGCGGGCGTCGTAGCCCGAGGCGACGAGACGCTCGGTGAGGTCGTAGCTGGAGGCGCCGCCCTCGGCCGGGGCGACGACGTCGTAGATGTTGCCCCATTGCTGCGACCACATATTGCCCAGCAGGTCGGCGCGGATCGGGCCGCTGTCGGGCTGGACCGCGTCGCCGTAGCGGTCGTTGAGACGGCTGCGGACGTAGCAGTGCAGGTTCTCGTAGAAGGGTCTGACCTGTTCCCACAGGCGATCGGTCTCGGCGGCGAAGGCGTCGGGCTCCATGTCGTAGCCGGCGCGCCACATGGCGCCGGTGTCGGCGAAGCCCAGCTCGGTCGCGCCCTCGTTGGCGATCTCGACCATGCGGGCGTAGTCGGCGGCCATGACCGGCGAGACGGTGCGCCAGCCCTCGTAAAGGGCCTCCATCTCGGCGGGGTCGCGGGTCTCGGCCATCAGGACGGAGGCCTCGTCGAGGGTGATCTGGCGGCCCTTGAACTCGAACTTGCCGACCGAATAGGTCGAGTCGAGGCGGGTGGTGATCTCGGCCAGCTCGCCGGCGGCGCCGGGGCGGTTGGGGGCCGGCAGGACGATGCCGAGGCGCAGCAGGTTGAGCTTGCGGCGGACGTCGGCGGGGACCTCGACGTCGTTGAAGCGGGCGGCGCCGTTGGCCAGCTCGACCTGGAGCTCGGTGTATTCGGCGTTGATCCGGCTCTCCAGCCACATGGTGTCGTGGGTGATGTTGGTGGCGCGGGTCCACTGGATGCGGGCGGCCTCCTCGCTGAGGGCGGCGAGGCGGGTCTCGGCCTGGGCGACGAAGGCGGCGGCGCCGTCCGCCGTGACGGCCTGCCCGGCGTCGGCGGCGGACGCCGATGTCGGCGCCCCCAGCGGTTCGATCAACTCAACCGAGACCCCGTCATCATCCCAGGATCCGTCGACGACGGTGACGCACCCCGCGCTCGCGATCGAGAGGGCGCAGACAGCGGCGGCGGTCATCAGAGTGGATTTCATGGACGTCCTCCTCGCGCGGTCTGGCGCCGCGCCGTTGGGGGGCAGGTGAAGGGAGCCGAGCCGTTGCGTCAAGCTGGGCCGTTCACCCGGTGACGCAGGCGGCCAGCCCCTGTTCGCGCACCGTCCCCATGGCCGCCTGGATGCGTGAGGCGCGGCGGCGGACATAGGGGCCGGGGCTGGCCGCGTTGTAGCGGCGGGGGCTGGGCAGGATGGCGGCCAGACGCGCGGCCTCGCGGGCGCTGAGGTCGGCGGCGGACTTGCCGAACCAGTGCTGCGCCGCGGCCTCGGCGCCGTAGACGCCGGGGGCCCATTCGGCGACGTTGAGATAGACCTCCATGATCCGGCGCTTGCCCCAGACGGTCTCGATGGCGACCGTGTAGCCGGCCTCCAGCCCCTTGCGGATCCAGTCGCGGCCCGGCCACAGGAAGACGTTCTTGGCCGTTTGCTGGCTGATGGTCGAGCCGCCGCGGATGCGGCCGCCGCGCTCATTCGCCTTGAGCGCCTTCTCGATGGCCTTCATGTCGAAGCCGCGGTGGGCGCAGAAGGTCGAGTCCTCGGAGGCGATCACGGCCTGGACCAGCCGCGGCGAGATGTCGTCGAGCGAGCGCCAGCGATAGTCCCACCCTTCGCCCTCGATCGCCCGGGTGGTCATCAGGAAGGTGGCCGGGATGGGCAGGAAGCGCTGCAGCACCAGGCCGCTGGAGCCGAGCAGAAGCAGCAGCAGGAACAGGGTCAGCAAGGGCCGGCCCTTCTTCACGGTCTTGGTCAGCCCCGACATGCAGGGATCGCAGCACGGCCGGCGGCGGCTTGGCAAGGGATCAGATGGTGGCGACCCCCGCGTTGCCGTCCTCGTCGGCCCAGGCGACGCGGGTCGCGTCGGCGCTCATGGCCAGGGCGGTGATCGGGGCGCCCTTCTCGGCCTTGAGAAAGTTGAGGCCCTGGCCGGCCGGATCGGCCAGCCAGACCCGGCCGTCATTGAGGCCCGCGGCCAGCAGGCCGTGCTTCGGCCGTGACGCGACCAGGTTGACCAGACTGCCCTCGTCGAAGCCGATCTCGGTGGCCTCGCGACCCATCGGCCCGTTCGAGCCGACGAAGGGCCACAGCACCGCGCCCTGGGCGCCCGAGGTGGCCAGCAGCTGGCCGTTGGACAGAAAGCTCATGGCCCGGACCTTGGACGGATAGCCGCCCATGCGCAGGTTCTTCTGGTCCTTGAGCCGCCAGCCGTGAAGCTGGGCGTCCTGCATCGCCGTGACCACGAAGGCCCCGTCGGGGGAGAAGGTCACGGCGGTGTGCGAGCCGGCCCATTTGAGGAAGGTCGGCTTCTGCTCGGCGATGCGGGCGAACCACAGGGCGGCGCCGCCGTAGGTCGAGGTCGCGATGCGCCGGCCCTTCGGCTCGAAGGCCACGCCCGAGACGGTGCGCTCGTGGACGAAGTCGCGGCGGAAGCCGGCGTCCTTCGCGTCGATCACGGTCAGGGTCTTGCCGGCCGAGAAGGCGATCAGGCCGCTTTCGGCCGAGGCGCCGACGGCGTCGATCCACTGGCCCCTGGCGGTGGCCAGCACCCCGGCCTCGCCGCGCCGGTGCCAGATTAGCCGGCCGTCGTCGCCGCCGGTGACCACGCCGTCGCCGGACGGGTGAACGACGGCGCAGAGGATGGCGCCGTCATGGGCGGCGCTGAACTCGCCGCCCTCGAAGCGGACGGAGCCGTCGCCGAGGGCGAAGATCGCGCCCGTTCCGTCGAACACGGCCGCGGTGATCTGGGCGTCGTAGGTGGTGGTCTTCACGCCGCGCAGGCCTCGAACCCGGCCTTCAGGGCCGCCTCGTCGAGGTCGCGGCCGATGAAGACGGCGCGGGACCAGCGGCGTTCGTTGGCGCCCCAGGGTTTCTGCAGGTCGCCCTCGAGGATCATGTGCACGGCCTGGAAGACCAGACGGCGGTCCTCGCCATTGACGTCGATGATGCCCTTGGCGCGCAGGATGTTCTGGCCCTGCTCGCCCAGCAGGCGGTCGAGCCAGGCGGTGAATTTCGTCCCGTCCATCGGCCGTTCGAGCGACAGGGAGATGCCCTTGATGTCGTCCTCGTGGGCATGACCGCGCGCGCCGTGGGCGTGATCGTGCCCATGGTCGTGCCCGTGGTCGTGGCCCTCATGGGCATGGTCATGGTCGTGGTGGTCGTGGCCGCAGTGTTCGTCGTGGACGTGGCCGGCCTCGCCGTGAGCGGGGTTGGCGAACTCGGGGTTGATGTCGAGGATGCGGCCGAGGTCGAAGCCGCCGAGGCCGAGGACCTGGTCCAGCGGCACGTCGGCGCGGGTGGCGCGGGTGATCGGGGCCAGCGGGTTGAGCTTGCGCAGGCGGGCCTCGACCGCGACCAGTTCGGCTTCGGTGACCAGGTCGACCTTGTTGAGGATAATGCGGTCGGCGAAGGCGACCTGCTCGCGCGCCTCCTTCGAGTCGTCCAGCCGGGCCATGACGTGTTTGGCGTCGACCAGGGCGGTGACGCTGTCCAGCTCCGTCTTCGCCTTGACGTCCTCGTCGACGAAGAAGGTCTGGGCCACGGGGCCGGGGTCGGCCAGGCCCGTGGTCTCGACGATGATGGCGTCGAAGGCGGGTGCGCCGGGGCGCTGGCGCTTCATCAGGCCGGCGACGACGCGGATCAGGTCGCCGCGCACGGTGCAGCAGACGCAGCCGTTGTTCATCTCGAACACGTCCTCGTCGGCGCCGACCACCAGGTCGTTGTCGATGCCGATCTCGCCGAATTCATTGACGATGACGGCGTAGCGCTTGCCGTGGTCGCCGGTGAGGATGCGGTTCAGCAGGGTGGTCTTGCCGGCGCCGAGATAGCCGGTGAGGACGGTGACGGGGATCTTGTCTGACATGGGGCTCATCTAGGGGCGGCGGGGGGCGGGCGCCAGTGAGATCGCTCCGCGCGCCGCAGCCGCCTTTATGACTGAGGACGGCTGGTTCATCACGAAGGGCACGAAGACGGACACGAAGAACACGAAAGGGTCGGGAGTGTCCCAGGCAGGGAGCCAGGGACTCCGGGAGGATCGACGCGTGCCGCGTCATGGCCGCCGCACGGTCCCCTTTGTGTCCTTGGTGATCCCTTCGTGTCCTTTGTGATGAACCTTCCGGCGGAAGGGGCTGGGCACGCTCAGCAGGTCGGGCAGTCGGCCAGCGGTTCCGATTCCAGCTGCAATGTCGTGTGGCGGATACGGAACCGGCCGCGCGCCATCGCCTGCGCCTCGGCCAGAAGGGCGTCGGCGTCGGGACGGCTGTGACACAGGTGGGCGGTCAGGGCCGTCTCGGTGGTCGACAGGCCCCAGACATGCAGGTCGTGGACGGCGGTGACGCCGGGCAAGGTCAAGAAGCCGGCGCGAATGGCCTCGACATCCATGCCGCGCGGCGCGGCGTCCAGCGCCAGATTGACCGAATCTTTGAGCAAACCCCAGGTGCCGATCAGGATCACCGCCACGATGACGACGCTGACCAGGGGGTCGATGATCGACCAGCCCGTGAACATGATGACCCCGCCCGCGATGACCACGCCGATCGAGACGGCGGCGTCGGCCATCATGTGCAGATAGGCGCCGCGGGCGTTCAGGTCGCTGTGCTGGTCGCGCATGAACATCAGGGCGGTGCCCAGATTGATGACGAAGCCGATGGCGGCGACGATCATGATCAGGCCGCTCATCACCGGGGCCGGTTCGGCCAGGCGGCGCAGGGCCTCGAAGGCGATGGCGCCGCAGGCGAAGATCAGCAGCAGGGCGTTGGCCAGGGCCGCCAGCACCGTCGCCTTGCCGTAGCCATAGGTGTTCTGCGACCCGCTGGCCCGCCGCGCCAGCCAGGCCGCGCCGCCGGCCATGGCCAGACCCAGGACGTCGGACAGATTGTGTCCCGCATCGGCCATCAGGGCGGTCGAGCCGCTGAAGATGCCGGCCCCGAACTCGACCCCGACGAAGGCCAGGTTGACGATCAGGCCGACGGCGTAGCGCCAGTCGCCGGTGTCGACCGGGCCATGGGCGTGACCGCCCGGGCCGTGGGCATGGGCGTGGCCGTGGCCATGGCCATGGCCATGGTCGTGTCCGTGATCGTGGGAGTCGTGGGCGTGCGCCATGCCGATATCCTTAGTGCTGGCGCAGGACCACGAGAAGCCCGATCAGGATCAGGGCGAGTCCGAGGACGACGCCCTCATAACGGGCCCAGCGTTCGAGCCGCAGCACCGACCAGCCGGCGCGGGCCAGAAGGGTGAACAGCGCCATCCCCGCCACCGTGCCGGCGGCGAAGACCACGGTCAGGGCGGCGAGAACCAGCGGACCCTCCGTCGCCTGCGACAGATAGACCGGCAGCAGCACCTCGCCCGGCGACAGGGCCATCATGACGACCAGCCCCCAGAAGGCGGCGGCGTGGGACACGGTCGGCTCGGACAGGGCGAGGGAAGGGCCGCCGGCCATGATCGGCGCGCGCAGGACGGCGCGGCCCAGATAGAAGGCGCCGAACAGGAACAGCAGTCCGGCCGAGGCCCAGGGCAGGAGGCCGGCGATCCACTGGTCCATGACCAGACCCGCCGCGACGATCAGGCCGCCGACCACGGCGGTGGAGGCGATATGGGCGAGGCCCGCCGCGGTCACGGCGCCGAGCACCTGCGGCAGCGACCAGCGCTGGCCGCGCCCGACCAGCACGAACGGCAGCCAGTGGGTCGGGAGGGCGGCGTGCAGGAAGGCCGTCACGAAGCCAAAGCCCAGAACGGACAGGAGAACGGGCTGCTCGAGGTCGGACGGGGTCATCGACGCCTCTGTAGCGTGTTACTTTATAACAGTCGAGAGGCATTCCGCCCCCGAGGGGGGAGGATTACTCGATGAACTCCAGCGGGGTGTCGGCGGCGGGCAGGCAGCTGCGGTCGACCGGCTTCGACGGATCGCGCAGGAAGTCGCGGGCCATGCGCTGGGTGCAGGGGCTGGCGTTGATGACGCCGTGGGTGCCGTTGGTCACGATCACCACCTGGCCGTTGAGGTAGCCGCGCGCGGCGGCCTCGGTCAGGGGCGGGGGACAGCCGGGGTCGATCTCAGCGGCCACGAACAGGGTCGGAATGTCGGTCGTCACCGGCTGGTTCTCGACCGGATCGGCGGCGCCTGATTCGATCGCGCCGCAGACGTCGAACAGACGCGACAGGGAGGGCACGAGGACCTCGGCCACCGGATCGCCCCGGGCGCCGGCCGCGACCCGCGCGGCGGATTCGAAGGGCAGTTCCTCCTTGCAGATATAGGCCATGTGCTGGGCCTCGAAATAATAGGTGCGGTTGGCCGCGATCCCGGCCACGGGCGACAGGTCGCCGGCGATGATCTTCTCCAGATCGGCGGGCAGGCGGCGCACGCCGGTGCGGGAATAGGTGGTGTCCATCAGGAAGGCCGACAGGTCATCGACGGTGAAGGTCACACCGTCCCGGCCGGTCCGCGGTCCGGCCAGCCACTCGCGGGCCTCAGCCTCGAACCGGGCCTGCAGGTCGGGGTGACGCGCGGCGCAGGCGGGCTGGGCCTGGCATTTGGCGAGGATGATCTTCACCGCGGCCGAGACTTGCTCCGGCGTGCCGACGGCCCAGTTGCCCTCCGGCGGCCAGGGGCTGTCCATGACGGCGGCGCGGACGATCTCCGGGGCGTGGGTGATGACGGCGGCCTCGACGCGCGGGCCGTAGGAACCGCCATAGAGGTCGATCTTCGGCAGGTTGAGGACGTGGGCGAGGTCGCGGATGTCCTCGGCCACGGCGGCGACATTGTACCAGCGGAAGTCGACGCCCTGATCGGCGAACCCCCTGAGGCAGGCCTTCAGCCGCTCGGCGTCGGCGTCGGAGGGCGGGCCGGCGTCGGTCAGCTGGACGCCGGGACAGTCCATCGAGGGGTCGTCCAGGCCGCCGCCGCGCTGGTCGAAGAAGATCCAGTCCTGATCGACCGCCATCAGCACATTGTCGTCGGGACGGGCGGCGAGGCGTTGCAGCCTGGGCCCCACGCCGGCGACCAGGTCTCCGCCGGGACCGCCGTGAAAGACGACCACGGGCGGCAGGGCCTGTCCCGAGGCGTCGCGATAGGGCGCGCTGGCGCGGACGATGGCGACGGCGATGTCGATGCGGCGGCCGCCGGAGCCGTCGCGGGCCTCGTCGACCGTCAGCGTCCCGCACTCGACGGTGCGCCCGCCGACGGCCCAGTCGGCCGGACAGGGCTTCGCCGTGAAGACCGGTTCGGCGGCTGAGGCGGGCGCGGGGACGGCGGTGAGGGCGGCGACGGCGAGGGCGGTCGCGGCCAGCAGGCGGGTCAGCATGGAACCTTACTCCCGTGAGGTCCGCCACTTGAGGCCGCCGGGCGCCCGGTGGCAAGGTGTTCCGAAGCCGCGCGGACGCTGTTTTTCGGCCGTTCCGCGTTGACTCGGACACCCCTCTGCGTCTATGTCGCCGCTCTTCGCCCGAGGGGGTCCCCCGTCGGGCTTATTCTTTTTGCGTTTCGCTGAGGCTTCAACATGTACGCGGTGATCAAGACCGGCGGCAAACAGTACCGGGTTCAACCGGGCGACGTCATCGTGGTCGAGAAGCTCGACGGCGAGGCCGGCTCGAACGTTTCGTTCGGCGACGTCCTGATGCTGGGCGGCGACAAGGGCGTGACCCTGGGCGCTCCCCTGATCGCGGGCGCCGCGGTCGCCGCGACCCTGGTCGAGACCCGCAAGGGTGAGAAGATCAAGATCTTCAAGAAGACCCGCCGTCAGGGCTATCGCCGCACCAACGGCCATCGCCAGATGGAATCGGTCCTGCGCATCACCGGCATCGACGGCGCCGGCGAGAAGGCCAAATGGGACGGCGAGACCTCGCTGATGACCAAGGCCGAGATGAACCTGCGCGCCCGTGGCCTGGCCCCGCGCGTCGAGACGACGGAAGCCAAGGCCAAGCCGGCCAAGTCGCCCAAGGTGATCGACGCCGACGCGGCTCCGGCCAAGAAGGCCGTGGCTCCCAAGGCCGCGAAAACCGAAACCAAAGCTGCTCCCGCCAAGAAGGCCCCCGCCAAGAAGGCGGACAAGGCCGGCGACGAAGCGTAATTTCAGTACGAGAACGGGAGCAGACCTATGGCTCACAAGAAATCCGGTGGTTCGTCGCGTAACGGTCGCGACTCCGAGTCGAAGCGCCTCGGCGTGAAGAAGTTCGGCGGCGAGAACGTGCTGGCCGGCAACATCCTCGTGCGCCAGCGCGGCACCACCTTCCACCCGGGCGATAACGTCGGCCTCGGCCGCGACCACACCCTGTTCGCGACCGCCCACGGCGCCGTGAAATTCACCAAGAAGGCCAACGGCCGTTGTTACGTGTCGATTCTTCCGACCACCGAACAGGCCATGGCCGCCGAGTAGCGCGAACCGACTGACACCCGGATCGCGCAAGGCTCGAGAGCCGCGATCCGGACCAGGGACAAGTTTCCGCGGGGAGTCTGGATCACCAGGCTCCCCGTTTGCGTTTCCCCGCCTCGACGCCGCCCGAGCCCTCCAAGGAGGCGGCAGATCGAACGAGGCCGTGTCATGTGCGTGATCGAACCCTCTCCTGTCGTCGAGACGCGGCGCCTGGCCCTGCGCTCGCCCGGCGCCCAGGACATCAGCCGGCTGGCGACCCTGGCCAATGATCCGGACGTGGCGCGGATGACCCTGCGCATGCCGCATCCGTTCGGCATCGCCGACGCCGAGGAATTCGTGCTGAGGGTCGCGGTGCAGGATCCGGCGCGGGCCCGGACCTTTCTGATCGAGCACGAGGATCACGGGCCGGTGGGCGTCATCGGCCTGTTCGAGGACGCCGATCCGGCGCCCGAGGTCGGCTACTGGATCGCCCGCCCGTTCTGGGGCCGGGGCTTCGCCACCGAGGCGCTGCAGGGGGCCACGGCGTGGGCGTCGAAGGCGTGGAAGCGCCGCGCCCTGATGGCCGGCCATTTCAGCGACAATCCGGCGTCAGGCCGGGTGCTGGAGAAGGCGGGCTTCCTCTACACGGGCGAGGTTCGCAAGGGCTTCAGCCGCGCCCGGGCGGCCGAGGCGGAGACGCGCAGGATGGTGTGGCTGGCCTAGTTGGCGGGCCGCGGTCACAGGGCTCCCCCCTGTCGACCCGACGCGGCCTGGCGCTTCGCGCCCGCCTGCCTTCAAGAGCCAGGGTTCGACCGCCGCGTCATCCAGTGCGCCGGCTGATCATTGGCCTGCGCGAAGCGCCAGGCCGCGTCGGGTCGGGAGGTCCCGAAGGGCCGAAGACCGCGGCCTATCCGAACAGAGTCGGTCCGAAGATGGCCGCCATGGCGATGGCGCCGCCGGCGACGGCGACGATGGCACCGGCGATGAAGGCCGCCCAGGTACGGGCGGCGCGCTGGCGCCGCAGGCCGCTGGTCTTGACCGACCGCAGCATGACGCCGGGCTTGGGTCCGAAGACTTCCGAACCGGAAATATTGTGCTGGGACATGTACGCGCTCCCTGATCCACCGCCCCTTGCGGGTCAGAGGACCGAAGCGGGTTCGACAAGGCGAAACAATGGCGAACGGCGGTTATCCACCGATCCGTGATCGGATCGTGCGGAATCGTGTCGGCGAGGGGGGCGAGGTGAGGCGTGAGCGGGTCTGAAGCGCACCCCTTGCTCACCCTCACCGGATCAGGACGTCAGCCGCAGTAGATCAGCCGGCCGCTGTAGGCGCGGTAGTAGCCGGTGCGCGGGTCGTAGGAGCGGTAGTTCGAGCGGCACCAGTCGGCGCGCGACCCATTTCCGCTGCTGTAGCCCCCGCCATAGCCCCCGCCATAGCCGCCGCTGTAGCCGCCGTAGCTGGTCCCGCCGCCAGGATAGACATGGTCGGGTCGGCCATAGGCGCCGTGGTAGGTGGTCGATCCCTGGGCGTGACCATAGTTGTAGGCTGATCCATAGCCGCGACGCGGCGAATAGCCATAGCCGTAGCTGCCGCCGTAGCCGGCGAGCTGGCGATAGTCGCTCCGCGCCTGCGGGCTGGCGCGATGGCGCTGATCCCGCCAGCGGGCGCCGCAGTCGTCGCGGTTTGCGTCCCAGAACTGGTCGCAGCGATAGTCGCCCGGCCGGTCCAGCTGGCTGCGCCAGTCGAAATTGGACGGGACGGCGTTGGAGCGGCGATAGCCGTAGCCGTCGCCCCGGGACCGGTCGCCGTAGTCGCTGTAGTAGGGCCGCTCGCCATAGCCGTCATGGGAGCGCGAGGCGTCGCCGCCCCGGTAGCCGCTGTCATAGGTGCCGCCCCAGCTCTGGGCGGCGGCGGGGGCGGCGGCCAGGGTCAGGCCGGCGGCGGCGATCAGGGCGAGACGCAACATGGTTAACTCTCCGAAGCGGCCATGTACGCGGCCCCAAAGACGACAGGCACTGGCAGGCGAGGCTCTTACAGGGTGACGGACACGCGTCCGCCGCGGGTGCCGATGTGACGCATCAGAACGATGCGATCGCCGCCGGCGCTTACGGGGGTGATGATGAACCAGTCGCCGTCCGGGAGTCCCGAGAATTCGAAGCGGCCGTTCTGGCAGGTCGTCGAGCGGACGAAGGAGCGATAGTCGGCGTTGGGGTCGGGCACGGTGCGGGCGCGGACCACGGCCTCTGGAATGGCGGCGCGGTCGGTCGAGCCGTACAGGGTCTGGAACCGGGCGCGGGTGTAGGGGGTGTCCGGCGTCAGGGCCACGGAGCCGGTGCAGTCGAAGGCCTGGCCGTCGCGGCGATAGGTGACACGGCCGTCGATCGAACCCCGGCCGGACCGCGCCGACCAGGCGAAATCCTCGGCTCGGAAGGCGGACGACGCCGACGCGCCGCCGCCGCGCGGTCCGAAGTCGCTCATCGGAACGGTTTCGCAGGCGGCGAGCACGGCGCCGAGCGCGGCGAAGGCAATCAGGTGGCGGGCGGACATGAGGGCTCTCTCCGTCAAGGGCGCGGTTCGGGCGACTGGATCAGACGCTCAACGCCGTCGTAAGGTCAAGGTTGCGGCGCATCGGCCCGTGGGCCAAAAGCGCGCATCAACCCGGCGCAGACCGGGTATAGGGACCGCTCATGACAGTCACGTTTGACGACATTCTGGCGGCGCGCGACCGCATCGCCGGCCAGGTCGACCGCACGCCGGCGCGCTATTCGCGGCGCCTGTCGCAGCTGACCGGGGCCGAGGTCTGGGTCAAGTTCGACAACCTGCATTTCACCGGCAGCTTCAAGGAGCGCGGGGCCCTGAACCGGCTGCTGTCGCTGACCCCGGACGAGCGCAAACGTGGCGTGGTGGCGGCCAGCGCCGGCAATCACGCCCAGGCCCTGGCCTATCACGGCGCCCGGCTGGGCGTGCCCGTGACCATCGTCATGCCCGAGGGCACGCCTTTCGTGAAGGCCGACGGGACCCGCGCCCATGGCGCGACCGTGGTGATCAAGGGGCTGGATTTCACCGGTTCGACCGAGGAGGCGCACCGGCTGCGCGACGAAGAGGGGTTCGTCTTCATCTCGGCCTTCGACGACGCGGGCATCGTCACCGGTCAGGGCGTCTGCGCGGTCGAGTTCCTCGAGGATGCGCCCGATCTGGACTGTCTGATCATCCCGATCGGCGGCGGCGGGTTGATCGCCGGCTGTTCGGTGGCGGCCAAGGCGATGAAGCCGGACATCCGCATCTTCGGCGTCGAGGCGGCCATGTATCCGTCGTTCAGCGCCAGACGCCGGGGCGAGACCCCGAAATGCGGCGGCCAGACCATCGCCGAGGGCATCGCCATCAAGGCGGTGGGCGACATTCCCTTCGCCATCGCCGACCCGCTGGTCGAGGAGGTGCTGGTCTGTCAGGAGGCCGATTTCGAGACGGCGGTGGCCTATTACGCCACGCTCGAGAAGACCGTCGCCGAGGGCGCGGGCGCGGGCGGGCTGGCGGCGCTGCTGGCCTACCCTGACAAGTTCAAGGGCATGAAGGTCGGGCTGGTGCTGTGCGGCGGCAATATCGACGCCCGCATGCTGGCCGTGGTGCTGAACCGCGAGCTGGTGCGCGAGAAGAAGATGATCGTCTATCGCATCCTCGGCGACGACCGCCCCGGCATGCTGTCCAAGATGAGCGCCGTCATCGGCGGCCTGGGCGGAAACATTATCGATGTGGTGCATAACCGGCTCGCGCTCGACGTGCCGGCCAAGGGCGCGGAGTTCGATATCATGGTCGAGACCCGAGGCGCGGCCCATGCCGAAGAGATCAGACACGGACTGGAAGAGGCGGGATATGAACTTCGCATGGGTTAAGGGCGCCTCGGCGCTGGCGATGATCGCGGTCCTGGCCGGGCCGCTGGCCGCCTGCGACCGCGCGCCGGCGGCGCCGGACGAGGCGGCGGCGCAGAACCTGCGCGCGGCCGAATTCTTCCTGACCTCCAACGCCCGCGTCGAGGGCGTGCGGACCCTGCCGTCCGGCGTCCAGTACAAGGTGGTGCGCTCGGGCCCGCCCGCCGGCGAACGGCCTGACCGCAACGATCTGGTCCGCGTCGATTATGAGGGCACCCTGACCGACGGGACGGTGTTCGACAGCTCCTTCCAGGCCGGCCAGCCGGCCGTGTTCACGGTCAGCGACGTGGTCCCCGGCTGGACCGAAGTCCTGCAGCAGATGCGGGTCGGGGACGAATGGATCGTCTATCTGCCGCCGGCGCTGGGCTATGGCGAGCAGGGCCGGCCGGGCATCCCGCCCAATGCGGTGATGGTGTTCCGGCTCAAGCTGCTGGAAGTGGCGCCGGTGCCCGGCGGCGAGCGGGGCGGGGCGATCGCCCAGGGCTAGTACGCCTCCCGCAACCGCTGCACCGCCCATTTCGCCGCGTCCCGCACCACGGCGTCCGGGTCGTCCCGCAGCCGCTCCGCGGCCGGGATCAGTCCCGCGTCGCCGCTGTTGCCGATGGCGTACAGGACGTTGCGCACGAACCGGTTGCGGCCGATGCGCTTGACCGGGCTCTTCGAGAACAGGGTCCGGAAGGCCGCGTCGTCCAGCGCCGCGAGGTCGGCCAGTCGGGGCGAGACCAGCGCCTCGCGGGCCTGGACCCGCGCTTCCTGCGAGGCCGCGGCGAACTTGTTCCACGGGCAGACCGCCAGACAGTCGTCGCAGCCGTAGATGCGGCTGCCCGTCGCCGTGCGGAATTCCTCCGGCCAGGGACCGGCGAACTCGATGGTCAGATAGGACAGGCAGCGGCGCGCATCGAGCTGGAACGGGGCCGGGAAGGCCTTGGTCGGGCAGACGTCGAGACAGGCGGTGCAGGTCCCGCAGTGCTCGCCCTCCGGCGGGTCCGGTTCGAATTCGGCGACGCTGAGGATGACCCCGAGGAACAGCCAGTTGCCGTGGGTCCGGCTGAGCAGATTGGTGTGTTTGCCCTGCCAGCCGAGGCCGGCGCGCTGGGCCAGGGGCTTTTCCATCAGGGGGGCGGTGTCGACGAAGACCTTGACGTCCTCGGCGGTGCGGGCGGCGATCTGGCCCGCCAGGGTCTTGAGCCGGCCCTTGATGACCTCGTGATAGTCGTCGCCGCGGGCATAGACCGAGATATAGCCGGCCGAACGGTCGGCCATCTCCGGCAGGGGGTCGTGGTCGGGGCCATAGTTGAGGCCGAGGACTATGGCGGTGCGGGCGCCGTCCCACATGGCCGTGGGGTGCGAGCGGCGCGCCAGGGTGGTCTCCATCCAGCCCATGTCGCCATGCCGCCCCGCCTCGACGAAATGCGCCAGCCGCTCGCCGGCGCTCCACGGCTCGGCGGCCGAGGCGAAGCGGCAGACGTCGAAGCCCAGGGCGGCGGCGGCGGTGCGGATGGTGTCGCGGGGATTGGCCGGCATGGGCCTTATTTCACATGCCGCTCATCCCGGCGAAAGCCGGGACCCTGTGCTTTGGATGAGCGAAGCATGAAAACGGGAATCGGTCGGTCGTCCTGAAGCACCGGCGCCTCGCTGGACAGGACTGGGTCCCGGCTTTCGCCGGGATGAGCGGAGAATTTAAAAGTCGAGATCGGCGTACCAGGCGGAGGCGGCTACGCCCGGGAAGCGGTCAGCCAACAGCGGGCGAAAACACGGGCGGGATTTCAGCTTCATGTACCAGGTCTTCAGGCCCGCATACGACGCCCAGGACACCTCGCCGAAATAGTCGAGCACCGACAGGTGGGCGGCGGCGACGATGTCGGCCTGGCTGATGCGGCGGCCGGCGAGGGCGTCGCGGCGGGCCAGCAGGCCCTCCATCATGGCGAGGTGGGTTTTCAGCGCCTCGCGGCCGGCGCGCAGGGCCCGGGCCTCGGGCGGACCGAGGCGCAGCAGGGGCTTTTCCATCCGCTCGTGCAGAAGGACGGCGTTGACCTCGTCGGTGAAACGGCGGTCGAACCAGGCCAGCAGGCGGCGCACCTCGGCGCGTTCGGCGGCGTCGGCGGGCAGCAGGAAGGGCTCCTTGGTCCGCTCCTCCAGCCAGCCGAGAATGGCGGGGGGCTCGCACAGGGTCAGGGCGCGTCCACCGGCGTCGGCGATCTGGAGCACCGGCGGCATGCCCGACGGGTTCAGCGCCGCCACCGGACAGCCGTCCTCCCACGGACGGACGGGAGTCTCGGAGAATTCGATCCGCGCCTCGCCCAGCGCCAGACGCGCCGCGCGCGAGCCGGGGTCGAAGGCGAAATGATACAGGACACAGGCCGACATGGCCGTTGCTTGCACCGGGGGGCGTTAAGCTTGCGTTAGCTGAGTTCGCGCGGGGACTGCCGCCTCAGCCCGGTTCGGGCCCGGGGTCCGCGATCGCCGTCGGGTGGGTTTCGGCGCGGCCGCGCGGGTCGGGGTGGATCAGGATGTCGGCGCGGGGGTAGACGGCCAGGATCCGGTTCTCGGCCCCGACGACGATGGCGTGGGCGGCTTCCAGCGTCAGGGCCGGGTCGAGGTCGACGTGCATCTGGATCATCATCGCCGAACCGGCCATCCGGGTCCGCAACTGATGCACGCCCGAGATGCGGGGGTCGGCTAGGACCGCCGTGGTGATGGCGATGCGGTCGGCCTCGGGCAGGGCCTTGTCGACCAGATGGTCGGCGGCGGTCCCGAGCAGGGTCAGGGCGCCCCAGAACAGCCAGACCGAGACGATCAGGCCGGCCGCGGCGTCGAGGCCCGGCGCGGCGAGAAAGGCGCCGGAGATGACGCCGATCAGCACCACGGCGTTGGCCGCCAGGTCCGCGGTGTAGTGGGAGCGGTCGGCCTTGACCGCCATGGAGTTGCTGCGGCGGATGGCGCGGCCCTGCATCCAGACCAGCCAGCCGGTCAGGGCGATGGAGATCAGGATCACCACGACGGCCCAGTAGCCCGAGGTCACGGGACGGGGATCGAAGATGCGCTGCACCGCCTCCCAGCCGACGAACAGGGCCGAGGCGAAGACCAGGCCGGCCTGCACCAGTGCGGCCAGGGCCTCGCCCTTGCCGTGGCCGTAGCGGTGGTCCTCGTCCGCCGGGGCGGCGGCCCAGCGCACGGCGAAAAAGACTCCGAGGGACGCCACCAGGTCGAGCGCGGAGTCCGCCAGCGAGGCCAGGACCGACACCGAGCCGGAGGCCCCGAGCGCGAAGGCCTTGAGTGCGATCAGCACGACGGCGACCCCGACCGACAGACGGGTCACGGCGCGGGTCGCCGCGTGAACGTCCTCTGGGGCGTCGGCGTGCGGATCGTCGGGGGCGGCGGGCGGAGCGGAGGACGTCATCGCCGCCTTGTCGCGGAAAGCCCGCCGCCTGCCAAGGCCGGGCCGCGCGGCCGATCGACTGTTAGCGGGATCGTCACGAAAGCGCCCCAAGGTGGGCGCTCGATAAGGCAGGAGCCGGACGCTCCCTGCGGAGGTCGCGACCTGGAACCCGCCGACACAGCCATGAATGCCGTTCGCTGGATCGGCCGCGGCGAGGCCCTGGCCCGTCTGGGGGTCAAGACCCAGACGCTCTACGCCTATGTCAGTCGCGGTCGCATCGCCGCCCGGCCCGATCCGTCGGACCCGCGCCGCAGCCTCTACGCCGTCCAGGACATCGCCCGGCTGAGCGGCGAACCCATTGATGATGACCTGTCCGCCACGCCCCATATGCGCGCCTCGCGCGCGGCGACCCGGGGCGAGGCCGAGGTCTGTTCGTCGCTGACGGTCATCGCCGACGGCCGGTTGTTCTATCGCGGGATGGACGCGGCCCAGCTGGCCGAAACGGCGACGCTGGAGGATGTGGCCCGCCGCCTGTGGGACGCGCGGGCGGCCAATCCGTTCGCCGAGGTGCGGCCGCGGGTCGGGGCTGTGCCCGGCGGTTCGATCCGGGCGCGGCTGTTCGCGGCCCTGGCCCGGCGCGCCGAGGAGGACGCCGATCCCAAGGCGCGCCCGGTCGAGGCCCTGCGGGTGGAATGCGCCCGGGTGCTGGACGAGGCGGTCGACGCCGCCGCCGGCCCGGGGCCACGGCTGTTCCTGCACCAGCGGCTGGCGCGGTCGTGGAAGACGCCCGAACGCGACGCCCATCTGATCCGCCGCGCCCTGGTGCTGGCGGCAGACAATGAGATGAATGCGGCGGTGCTGGCGACGCGCGCGGCGGCCGATGGGGGCGCGGCCCCGGCGGCGGCGGCCTTCGCCGGGCTGCTGACCCTGACCGGCTCGGGCATGATGGCGGAGCTGACCCAGGCGTCGGACTGGATCGTCGCGGTGCGTCGTCAGGCCACGGACGCGGCCCGGCGGGCCCATGCGGCCGGCGGTCTGGCGGGTTTCGGCAGCGCCGACTATCCGGCCGGCGATCCCCGGGCCGCGGCCCTGCTCGCCTCGGCCGACCTGCCGCCCGACCTCGCCCGGGCGGTGCAGGAGGGTCAGACGGCGACCGGCCGGCCCGCGAATTTCGGCCTTGCCCTCGCGGTTGTCGCCCGGCGTCTGGAGTTGCCGCGGGACGCCGCCGGGGATCTGTTGTTGCTCGGCCGCCTGGCCGGGCTTCTGGGCCATGCGCTGGACCAGGTCACGAACGGCTCGCCTGTCCGGGCACGGTTGCGCTATGTGGGACCTGAACCGGGCGCGCATTGACGACCGTGGGCTTCTAACATTCGGGGATATGCGTGGCGGACTGGATTGCGGCGATCATTCTGGGTCTGGTCGAAGGCCTGACCGAGTTCATTCCGGTCTCTTCGACAGGGCATCTTCTTCTCACCCAGAAACTGCTGGGTCTGACCGATCCTCGCTGGAGCTCCTTCGTCGTCCTGATCCAGCTGGGCGCCATCCTGGCGGTCGTGGCCCTGTATTTCGCCCGGCTCTGGAAGGTGCTGATCAGCCTGCCCATCGACCCGAAGGCGCGGCATTTCGCGATCAGCATCCTGATCGCCTTCCTGCCCTCGGTGATCGTCGGGGTCTTCCTCTACGACTTCATCAAGGCGGTGCTGTTCAACGTCGAGGGCGACACGGCGGTGACGGTGATCTGCGTCTCGCTGATCGTCGGCGGCTTCGGCCTGCTGGCGCTCGAGCGGTTCGCGCCCAAGCCCACGGCCGACGACGCCATGACCCTGTCTTGGAAGCGGTCGCTGGGCGTCGGCCTGTTCCAGTGCCTGTCGGTGATTCCCGGCGTGTCGCGGTCGGGCGCGACCATCGCGGGCGGGCTGAGCCTCGGCCTCGACAAGCGGGCGGCGGCCGAGTTCTCGTTCTTCCTGGCCATTCCGACCATGGTCGCGGCCTCGGGCTGGGACATCGTTCAGAGCGGCGCGACGATCGACTGGGACTTCGGCGGGATCATCGCCGTCGGCTTCATCGTCTCCTTCATCAGCGGCTGGATCGTGGTCAAGGCGATGGTCGACTTCGTCGCCAAACACGGCTTCGCCCCCTTCGCCTGGTGGCGGATCGTGGTCGGGGTGATCGGACTCGGCCTCGTCTGGGCCGGCCTGGCCTGACCTAGGCCGCGGGCGCTTCCGCGAACTGGCCGCCGCGGCGATAGCGCCAGAGGTAGGACGGGGCGATGGCCTCGATGCCGGTGGGCTCGATGCCCAGCTCGGCCAGACCCTCGGCGCCGTCGGCGACGACATTGTCGCTCTCCAGCAGCACGACCTGATCGCGGGTCAGCACCGGGGCGATGCCGACCATGGCGGTCAGCTGGGCCAGCGAGCCGATGGCGCGCGCCGCGAAGAACGGCAGCGGGATCAGGCCGAAGCCGCGATAGGTCTCCCGCCGGATCAGCTTCAGCACGTCCTCGAAGGTCATCACCGCCGGTCCGCCCAGTTCAAAGGTGCGGCCTGCGGCCTCGGCGGTCACAGTGGCGCGGGCGATGGCCTCGGCCACGTCGGCGACATAGACGGGCTGGAATTTCGTCTGGCCGCCACCGATCAGCGGCAGCGCCGGGGCGATCGAGGCCAGGGCGGCGAACCGGTTCAGGAAATCGTCGCCGGCGCCGAAGACGATGGAGGGGCGGATCACCACGGCGTCGGGCTTGACCTCGCGGACCGCCATCTCGGCCGCGGCCTTGGACAGGGCGTAGTCGGACGCACTCTCGGGGCTGGCGCCGATGGCCGAGACCTGGACGAGGCGGTTCACGCCGCCGGCGGCGCAGGCCTCGGCGATGGTGCGAGACGCCTCGACATGCATGGCGTGAAAGGTGCGGCGACCCGATTCGTACAGGATACCGACCAGGTTGATCGCCGCATCGGCCCCGTGCAGGGCGGCCTCGACGTCGGCCGGCCGGTTCACGTCGCAGCGGACCGACTGGAGCTGGCCGACCGTACCGGAGGTCTGCAGCTTCCAGGCCCGGTCGGGACGGCGGCAGGCGATACGGACCCGCCAGCCGCGCCGGGCCAGAGCCTGGACCACCTGGCTGCCGACGAAACCCGAGCCGCCGAAGACGGTGACAAGGCCGGGGGCGACTTCGTTCATGACAGGCTCCGAGAGGCGACGGCGCGAGGACGGTAAACCCTCGACGCGCCGGGGATTAGACGATGGCCGCGGCCGTCGCAACGCAAAGGCGGCAAATCCCTGTTGACCGGCCCCGGACCCTGCCTTAAGGGTCCGCGCCTTCCGGACGGATATGTGTGCAAGCGCGAAACGTCTGGGCCCAGGTGGCGGAATTGGTAGACGCGCTGGCTTCAGGTGCCAGTGATAGAAATGTCGTGGAGGTTCGAGTCCTCTCCTGGGCACCAATTTTCAGACGGCGTCGCACTTCGGTGCGGCGCCGTTTGTGTTTTGGCGGTCCTTTGGGCCCTGCCGCGTCGGACGCGGTCCGACGCTAGTTGAGGGCGCCCTATCGCCTCGCACGCGGCGCTCGGCTACTTGAGGGCGACGCATTCTTTCGCCGAACGAGTCTCCGAACCGCATGACGATCCATTTCCACGAAGGCGACCTGCCCAACGGCCTCGATCTGGGGCCGGAGGTGGCGATCGATTCCGAGACCATGGGGCTGCGGTTCCGCCGCGATCCGCTGTGTGTGGTCCAGCTGTCGGCCGGCGACGGCGACGCCCATGTCGTGCGCATGAACCGCCCCGACTATGACTGCCCGAACCTGAAGCGCCTGCTGACCGATCCGAAGGTGCTCAAGCTGTTCCATTTCGGCCGGTTCGACATCGGCATGTTCCAGCTGCATCTCGGGGTCGAGACCCGGCCGGTCTATTGCACCAAGATCGCCTCGAAACTGGCCCGCACCTACACCGACCGCCACGGCCTGAAGGATGTGGTGCGCGAACTGGTCGGGGTCGACCTGTCCAAGGCGCAGCAGTCCAGCGACTGGGGCGCGGCCGAACTGTCGCCGGCCCAGCTGGAATACGCCGCGTCAGACGTCCTGTACCTGCACGCCGCCAAGGTCCGGCTGGACGAGATGCTGGCGCGCGAAGGTCGGGCCGAGCTGGCCCGCCAATGTTTCGACTTCCTGCCCACCCGCTCGGCGCTCGACCTGGCCGGCTGGGACGAGATGGACGTGTTCGCCCACACCTGATGACCGATCCCGCGGACAGCCATGCGAATCTGGACGAGGCCCGCGTCGCCGCGACGGCCAAGGCCTTCCGCGCCCGCTCGCGGCGGGTGCACCTGCTGCGCCGTGTCCTGCCGGTTGCGATCATCGTCCTGGCGGGGGGCACGCTGAGCTGGATCGTGCTGCGCAGCGTGATGTCGGATGTCGAGCGCAAGGCCGGAACCAGCCGCGAGATCCGTCTCGACACGCTGAGGTTCCACGGCCAGGACGCCGCGGGCCGCAGCTTCGTCATCGGCGCCGAGGGGGCCGTGCGCGACCCCGACACCGGCCGCTACCGCCTGATCGGCCCCGCGCTGCGGCTGAATCTGGGCGGCCGCAAGGTGACGACCCTGACCGCCGACGGCGGGGTCTATGACGAGGCCGGCAAGACGGTGATCATCGGTCCGAACGTTCGGATTTCGGACGGCGGCTCAGGCTTTACCCTGGTGACGCCCGAGGCGGTGGTCGACACCTCGACCGGCATCGTCAGGGGCGACAAGGGGGTTCAGGGCTCCGGCCCGCTTGGAACCATCACCGCTTCGTCCTATGTCATTCATGAGCAGGGCCAGCGCATCGAATTCCGGGGCGCGGGCGAGAACAAGGTGCGCGGGACCATAAACCCCGCGAGGTCGAACGGATGAGCATGACCAGAACTCTGGCGATGGCGGCCGCCCTGTTGGTGCTGGCCCTGCCGGCGACCGGCGGGGCCCAGACGGCGGCCCCGGCCGCGCGCGCCGGCGGCGACGCGGTGTCGTTCGGGGCCGACGGCGGCGAATACACCGCGACCGGCATCGCGCTGCGCGGCCGGGCCGAGGTGGTGCAGGGCCAGAACCGTCTGCGCGCCGACTCGATCAACGGCGCCATCACCGGCGGCGACCTGACCCGGGTCGAGGCGTCGGGCAATGTCTATTTCGTCACCCCGAACCAGACCATCCGGGGCGACAGCGCCGTCTATACCTTCGCCAATGACGAGGTCGTCGTGACCGGCGATGTGATCCTGACCCAGGGCCAGAACGTCCTGACCGGCGGCCGGCTGGTGTACAACACCCGCACCGAGGCCGCCCGCATGGAAGGCGGCGCCGGATCGACCGGCGGGCGCATCCGCGGCGTCTTCTATCCCGACAGCGGCGGGAACTGAGCCTTCGGGCCCGGTCTGACGCGTGGCGCGCAAGGAACTCTCAGCTCTCAATGTGAACGAGACGCCGGAAGCCCCGGCGGTCGAACCCGCACGCCTGACCGGCCTGCGGGTCGACCACATCGCCCGCTCGTTCGGCCAGCGGCAGGTGGTGCGCGACGTCTCCCTGCACGTCGAGCGCGGCCAGGTCGCGGGCCTGCTGGGGCCCAACGGCGCCGGCAAGACCACCTGTTTCTACATGATCACCGGCCTGATCCCGCCGGACAGCGGGACGATCTGGCTGGACGGCGAGGACATCACGGCCCAGCCGATGTACCAGCGCGCCCGCATGGGTCTGGGCTATCTGGCGCAGGAGGCCTCGATCTTCCGCGGCATGACGGTCGAGCACAATGTCATGGCGGTGGTCGAGCTGCACCACGAGGGCCGCCAGGCCATCGCCGACGAAACCAGCCGGCTGCTGGAAGAGCTCCGCATCGACCACCTGCGCCACGCCCCGGCCTCGGGTCTCTCGGGCGGCGAGCGGCGGCGCTGCGAGATCGCCCGTGCGCTGGCGGGTCGGCCCAGCTTCATGCTGCTGGACGAGCCTTTCGCCGGCATCGATCCGCTGGCCATCGCCGACATCCGCCAGGTCATCCGCTATCTGGCGGGCCAGGGCATCGGCGTGCTGATCACCGACCACAATGTGCGCGAGACGCTTGAGATCATCGACCACGCCTCGATCATCTCGGCCGGCGCGGTCCTGTTCGAGGGCAAGGCCGAGGACGTGATCCGCGATCCGGAAGTCCGGCGGGTCTATCTGGGCGACATGTACGGCTGAGGGCCGGGCCGCCTATTCCGTCCCCGAACTCAACCGGCTGATCAACACCGCCGCCCGCTGCGACTGGCGCGCCAGACTGTCCAGATCGACCCATTCGCCGTCGGCGTGGGCCGCGCCGCCGGCGATGCCCAGACCGCCCAGGGTATCGACGTCGGCGGCCACGAAGCCGCTGTCGGCCGCGCCGCGCTTGGCCGGATCGTACTCCGCCATCTCCGGCAGGCCGAGGTCGCGGTTGACCGCGTTGAGCCGGGCCAGCAGGGCGCGGTTGCCCTCGGTCGGGGCCATGGGCGGATAGCCGCCCTCGCCGAAGACCAGTTCGGCCCCGGTGCGCGGCAGGTGGTCGGCGACGATGGCCTGCATGCCGCCGCGGGCGCGGGCGTCCTGTTCGGGGGTCAGGGTGCGCAGGTCGCCGCGGGCGATGGCGGTGGAGGCGACGATATTGGTCTTGCCCGAGGCGGTGACATTGAACCCCTCGGCGTCGATGGCGGCGGGCGTGCCGCCGGCGACGACGCCGACATTGTAGGTCAGGTTGGGCTCGGGCAGGTCGCGGCGGAAGCCGTCGAGGATGCGCGCCAGCTCATAGATGGCGCCATAGCCGAGGGCGTCGCCGAACACGCCGCTGGAATGGCCGGTGCGCCCGGTCGTGGTCAGGGTCCAGTTGGTCGAGCCGCGCCGCGCGATGGTGCCGAACTCGGCCCCGTCGTCGATGGCCAGGTTTTCGAACTCCAGGGCGAAGGCGGCGGCCTGTCCGGCCTCGATCAGGTTGCGGCGGGCCAGTGTCGCGGGCGAACCGATCCGCTCCTCGTCGCCGGTCAGGACCACGGTGACATTGGCGTCCTGAAGCGTCCCCGCCGCCTGCATGGCGCGCAGGGCGGCGATGATCACCACCACCCCGCCCTTGTCGTCGCCGACGCCCGGCCCGACCGCGCGGGCCCCGTCGCGCTGGAAGGTCTGGAACGGGTTGTCGGCCTCGAACACCGTGTCGAGATGGCCGATCAGCAGGACGTTGCGGCCCGGACCCGGATGGGCAGCGATCAGATGCCCGGCCCGGCCGGTCTCGCTCATGTCGACCCACCGCACCTCGAAGCCCAGCGGCTCCAGCTCGGCCCGGACCATCTCGCCGACGGCGCGCACGCCGGGCAGGTTCAGCGTGCCGCTGTTCTGGTTCACCAGCCTTTCCAGCAGGGCGATGTGTCGGTCGTGCTCGGCGGCGACGGTGCGGATCATCGTCTGTTCGGCGGGGGAGGGCTGGGCCAGGGCGACGCCGGGCAGGGCCAGCAGGAGCAGGACGGTCAGGATCAGGCGCATGGGTTTTCCTCAGGCAGCGGGCCGAGGCTTGCCGATCGACGCGTCGGAGTAAAGGACGCGCAAGGCCGCGCGGAGACATGCCGGAGACCCGTTGTCATCCCGGACACCGCGAAACGGCGATCCGGGACGCCGGCGCGCCCAAACCGATCCTCCCGGGCGGCATAGGTCCGGTTTCCGGCCCTCTGGTCAGGACCTGTCCCGACCGATCGCAGACGTTGGTCACTTCCGCTAAACGGGGAGTGGCCGGATAAGCGAGGGAACCATGGGACGACACTACAGGACTGCCGTCTACTGGTTCTGCGGTATGGCAGCAGTGGCGGCGTCGCTTTCCGTCTGGAGCATTAGCGACATTGCAGGGATGAGCTTGGCTCTGGTTGCCGTTGCTTGCTTGGGAGCAGCGATAGGTATGCGCTGTCCCCGATGTGGGTTGGGGGTCGATAGCCGAGAGCGTGCTGGCTACGAGATTGGGTATCTGCCCTCAGCCGACTGCCCCAAATGCGGACGTTCGCGGCGAGGCGTATGGCCCTTCCAGTTTCTGCTGAGACCCGAGCGGTCGTAGGTCCGCTTCCCACCCTTTGCGGACCTTGGGACCATCCGCTTCGGGGAGGTGTCCAAAGCGGGGAAGGACGCCGCCTTCCTGGACGTCATCTCTGGATACGGTGGCGATCCCCTCTCTGCTGATGAGGGGGCGGGCCAGCCAGTTCGAAACCGTCTCGGCGCGAACCCGGTCCTCGAAGTCGCAGGCGGCTGTGATGAAGCCTTCGGCCTGACCGGTGTCGCAGTCGGAGACGGTCAAGGGCCGCGGCGACTTCAATCGCTAGATTCAGGGCCCGCGCTCTCCGGGGTCGCGACGTCGGCCGCCTGGACCTGCGGCGGCTCGATCGTCACCTGCGACGGCAAAACCACGATCTCGGGCGGGACCAGATAGATTATCGGCCCGCCGACGCTGACCGGGGGACCCTCGACCTGGATCGGCGGCCCCTGAACGAAGACCCCCGGCCCAGCGGACCCCGTCGCCCAGGTGGTGCGGCAGGCCGGGCGATGGGAATAGGCCGCACGGCCCAGCGGCAGTCTGGGATTGATGTAGGGGGCGTTGAGCCGGATCTCGCATGCCCCGACCGGGACGTGACCGGGCCGGTAATCCGTGGCGAACCCGTCCTGCGCCGCCGCCGCCGGGGCCGCCAGCATCAGGCCCGCTATCCCGATCAGCGGTGGATTCATCGACGCGGCCCCCCGGGTCGGCGGCGGATCGACCGACCAACGCCGACAGGGTTACCGTGTTTGCATCAAGCCCGTCCAACCCCTTTGTTCCGACGATATTGTTCGTGACCGTGATCATCCTGATCAAGAGGTTTCGCCGACCAAAGCGCGGCGTCCGCGAACCACCCCAAACAGTCCCCGGCCACGTCCGCTCCCGGCGCGGCTGTCCAATGTCTGCTTTCGGACATGGCGCCAACCGCCGATCCCGACCCATAGCGGACGCTTAGGCGAATGGCGGTTCAGAACCGCGATCACAGTCAGGGGACTGCTTCCACCAGTCGTCTGAGTATGAGGTTCTCGTATTCTATCTGGCCTCGGTAGTTGTAAATCATGAAATCGGTGGCGGATCGGATAGCCAGAAGGTCGTCACCTGATTCGTCCACGGCTATTGACGCGACTTG
>NZ_DLHQ01000048.1 GCF_002483305.1 Brevundimonas sp. UBA7664 | reverse complement strand
GGCCATGCTCCGGCGCAGGCGCAGCGGCCCGGCGCCCCGGGTCGCGAGCCAGACTGCGAAGCCGACGGCGGCGCCCAGCACGGCGCCCTCGCCCGCGCCGGTGATGCCGCCGGGCGAATGACCGACCAGAAGATTGAAGGCGTCCGCGCCCAGCATCTTGACCACAGCGCCGACGATCAGACCGCCCGCGCTGCCGCCCAGGGTGGTCCACAGGGGATGACGCCGCGCCAAGGCGTCGGCCGCCGCGACGCCGAAGCCGACCCCGGCCCCGCCCAGCAGGCCGACGAGGGCGGTGAGGGCGATGAGGACCAGCATCACCGAGGCCGATCCCATGGCGCCGTCCGGCGCGGGCGACAGGATGAAGGCGCCGTAGAGGACGCCGCCCAGGGCGCCGGCGAACCCGCCGCCGGCGACGGCGGCCAGGCCGGTGGAGAGGAGGCGCCGCCGGACCGGCGCCCCCTCGGCCTGCACGGGCGGCGCGGGTGTCGGGAGGGCTGCGATGGAGGCTTCGCCGTCCACGGCCTCGACCGGGGCGATGAAGCGGTAGCCGTATTTGGGCACGGTCTCGATGAAGCGGGGCCGGGCGGCGTCGTCGCCGAGGCAGCGCCGCAGGCTGCGGATGCACTGGGTCAGGGCCTCATCGGTGACGGGCACGCCGCGCCAGACCTCGGCGAGGAAACGGTCCTTGGACACCAGCTTGCCATGCTCGCTGACCAACAGCGCCAGGGCGTCCAGATAGCGGGCGTTGAGATCGACCGGCGCGCCGTCCCGCAACAGGCGGCGGTCGCGGGGATCGAGCACGAAGCGTTCGAAGCGAAAGCCGCCGGGCTCCATTTTTCAGCAGGTCCTCATGAGTCGCTCATGCCGCTCACCCGGGGCGCGGAGCATGGATGCAGCCTCACTCATGAAACAGGGCAAGGCAATGGCGGGGATTACGGAAGACGGGGCTGCGGGCGCGGGACGGTGGCTGCGGAGGCTGGTCTGGGGCGGCGCGGCCTTCGCCTGGCTGGTTCCGCTGGGCGCGCAGATGTTCGTTCCCGGGGCGCTGTGGACGCCGCTCGACTTCATCGTCTGGGGCGTGATGCTGCTGGTCGCCGCCGGCCTGTGCGAGGTCGGGCTGCGGCTGTCCGGCGATCTGGCCTATCGCGCGGGGATGGTCGTGGCGGTGGGGACCAGTTTCCTGATCACCTGGTCGAACCTGGCCGTGGGCATCATCGGAGACGAGGATAACCCGCTGAACCAGATGTTCTTCGGCGTGATCGCCATCGCGATCGTCGGGGCCTTTCTGGTCCGGTTCCGGCCGAAGGGGATGGCGCTGGTGATGGCCGTGACGGCGGCGGCGCAGTTCGGCACGGGCTTCGCGGCCCTGGCCTATGAGCAGTTCGTCTTCATCATCGTCGGCGTGTTCGCGCTCGGCTGGCTGTTGTCGGCCTGGCTGTTCCGGGAAGCGGCGCGGGGGGAGGCCCCGGTCGCCGCAGCGTAGAGCCGCCGTTTGCGGTCCCCCTCCCGATCGGCGACGGCAGGGGGACCGCGAGGCTCAGAGATTCAGCAACGCCGGGTCGCCGCCCTGAGCGGAGATGTTGTTGCTGATGGCTTTTTCAGCGGCGTAGCGGATCAGGCTGTACGGTCCGCCGGCCTTGGGGCCGGTGCCGGACAGGCCCTCGCCACCGAAGGGCTGGACGCCGACGACGGCGCCGATGATCGAGCGGTTGATGTAGACATTGCCGGCAGGGACCAGACGGGAGACCTCGTCGGCGAAGGCCTCGATACGGCTGTGCACGCCCAGGGTCAGGCCATAGCCGCGGGCGGCCAGTTTCGACGCCGTCTCCTTCAGTTTCGAGGGCTCGTAGCGGCAGACGTGCAGGATCGGGCCGAAGACCTCGCGCTCCAGATAGTCGGGCGTGGGGATCTCGGCGATGGTCGGCGCGAACAGGTGGCCCTTGTCGGCGCCGGCGGGCAGTTCGGCGCGGGCGATGATCTTCGCATCGCCCTCGAGCCGCTTCAGGTGGGCCTCGAGCATGGCCTTCGCATCGGCGTCGATGACCGGGCCGATGTCGGTGGCGGGATCGGTCGGATCGCCCACGACCTGGGCGGCGAGCGCGCCCTTGAGGCCCTCGATCAGGGCGTCGGCGGCGTCATGCGGGACGTAGAGCAGGCGCAGGGCCGAGCAGCGCTGACCCGACGAGCCGAAGGCCGACAGGATGACGTCGTCGATGATCTGTTCCTTCAGCGCCGTGGTGTCGACGAACATGCCGTTCAGCCCGCCGGTCTCGGCGATGAAGGGGATGATGGCGCCCGGACGGGCGGCCAGCGAGCGGTTGATCAGGCTGGCGGTGTCGGTGCCGCCGGTGAAGGCGACGCCGTCGATGCCGGGGTGGCTGACCAGTTTGGCGCCGACCGTCTCGCCGCGACCGGGGACGAGGGCCAGCAGGTTCGGGTCAAGGCCGGCCTTGTAATAGAGGCGCACGGCCTCGGCGGCGATCAGCGGGGTCTGTTCGGCGGGCTTGGCGAGGACGGCGTTGCCGGCGGCCAGGGCCGCGGCGATCTGGCCGGTGAAGATGGCCAGCGGGAAATTCCACGGGCTGATGCAGGCGAAGACGCCGCGGCCATGCAGGACCAGCTGGTTGATCTCGCCGACGGGGCCCTTGAGCTCGGTGGGACCGCCGAAGTCGCGTTCGGCCAGCATGGCGTAGTAGCGGCAGAAGTCGGCGGCCTCGCGGATTTCGGCGACGCCGTCGTTGAGGGTCTTGCCGGCCTCGCGCGAGAGCAGGGCGACGAGCCGGTCCATATCGGCTTCCAGCGCATCCGCCATGGCGCGCAGCACGGCGCCCCGGCCCGCCCCGCCCTTGCGGTCCCAGGCGATCTGGGCGCGGGCGGCGGCGTCGACGGCGGCGTCGATGTCGGCTTCGGTCGCCTCGGAGACATGGCCCAGCACGCGGGACGTATCGAACGGATTGGTGACCGGCTGGGGGTTTGTCCCGGCCTTGAGCTTGCCGCCGATGATCGGGCCGGCGGTCAGGGTCTCGCTGTCGACCTTCTGAAGCGCGACGGCGTGGCGCTCACGGTCGGCGGCTTGCGAATAGTCGCGGCCCAGCGAGTTCTGGCGGTCCATGTACATGTCCTTCGGGGTCGGGATCTTGGCGTGGCGGTCGGGGTGGGCCTCGACGGCGGAGATGGGGTCGGCGGCGACGGCCGAGGCGGGCACCCGCTCGTCCAGCAAGGCGTGGACGAAGGAGGAGTTGGCTCCGTTCTCGAGCAAGCGGCGCACCAGATAGGGCAGCAGGTCCTCATGCCCGCCGACGGGGGCGTAGGCGCGGACCGTCACGGGGCCGAAGGCGTCGCGCGCGGCGTCATAGAGCGCCTCGCCCATGCCGTGCAGGCGCTGGAATTCGATCTTCACCGAGCGCTCGGATGCCATTTTGTACACGGCGGCCAGCGAGTGGGCGTTGTGGGTGGCGAACTGGCTGTAGATGTGCGGCGCGGCCTCGATCATCGCCTTCGCGCAAACGAGGTAGTTGAGGTCGGTCGCGGCCTTGGTGGTGAAGACCGGATAGTCGGTGCGGCCGAAGACCTGCGCGCGCTTGATCTCGGTGTCCCAGTAGGCGCCCTTGACCAGACGGACCATGAGCCGGCGGCCGGAGGTTTTCGCCAGTTCGGCGACGCGGCGGATCACCTCGGGACAGCGCTTCTGATAGGCCTGAACGGCGAGGCCGAGACCGGTCCAGCCGCCCAGATCGGGCTCGCACGCCAGCCGGTCGAGCAGCTTCAGCGACAGGGCCAGCCGGTCGGCCTCTTCGGCGTCCATGGTGAAGTTGATGTCGTACTGCGCCGCGATCCGGGCCAGCCGAAGGATGCGGGGATAGAGCTCGTCCCAGACCCGGGCCTCGTGGGTGGCCTCATAGCGGGGCGACAGGGCGGACAGCTTGACCGAGACGCCGTGGCCGGCCTCGGGGCCCTGCCCCTTGGCGGTCTTGCCGACGGCGGTGATGGCGTCGGCGTAGATCTTCTCATAGCGCTCGGCGTCATGGGCGGTGCGGGCGCCCTCGCCCAGCATGTCGAAACTGCACAGCCAGCCTTCGCGGTTGGAACGCTTCAGCGCCGCCTCGATGGTGCGGCCGACCACGAACTGCTCGCCCATGATGCGGACGGCGGCGGCCACAGCCTCTCGGATCACCGGCTCGCCCAGACGGCCAACGATCCGCTTGAGGAAGCCGGGCAGGTCGGTGCGGGCCTCTTCGTCCACATCCACCAGCTTGCCGGTCAGCATCAGGCCCCAGGTCGAGGCGTTGACGAACAGGCTGTCGGACTGGCCGAGGTGGGACGACCAGTCGGCCGAGCCGATCTTCTCGGCGATCAGCCGGTCGCGGGTCTCTTCGTCGGGCGTGCGCAGCAGAGCCTCGGCGAGGCACATCAGGGCCAGGCCCTCGCGGGTGCCGAGCGAGAACTCCTGCAGAAAGCTTTCGACCACGCCCTGTTTCTTGACGCTGGCGCGGGCCCGTTCGACCAGGCCGATGGCCTCGTTGAGGACGGCGGCGCGCTCGGTCCCGTCCAGCGGCATGTTGGCCAGCAGGCCCCGCACCGTGGCGGTCTCGTCCGCGAACTTGCCCTGGTCCAGCGCATCCCAATCCTGGGACAGGGCGACGGGCGGGGAGACATGTGCGTTCATGGCGGGCGTCCTAGACCATTCCGCAGCGGAACGGGAGAGGGTTGCGGCGTCTCGCCAACCGCTGCCCGAGGCGCTAGAGGTTGCGATCGATCAACGGCGGAGCCACCCGGCCCACATGCGCATCGTTCTGGCCACCGACGCCTGGGAGCCCCAGGTCAACGGCGTCGTCCGCACCCTGACCCGCACCGTGGCGGAATGCCGTGGCATGGGGCATGAGGTCGACGTCATCGAGCCCAGCCAGTTCAAGACCATCCCCTGCCCCACCTATCCGGAAATCCGGCTGGCGCTGGGGGCCGAGGAGGAGATCCGCGAACGGCTGCGCGCCTTCGAGCCGGAGGCGGTGCACATCGCCACCGAGGGGCCGATCGGCATCGCCACGCGGCGCATCTGCGTCGAATGGAAGCTGCCCTTCACGACCAGCTATCACACCAAATTCCCGGAATATGTCTCGGCCCGGTTCCCGATCCCGGTGCAGGTCGGCTACGCCTATATGAAGTGGTTCCACAAGCCGTCGGGCCGGCTGATGGTGGCGACGCCGACGCTGCGCGACGAGCTGGTGGCGCACGGGTTCAAGAACGTCTCGCCGTGGACGCGGGGGGTGGACACCGAACAGTTCAATCCCGACCTGCCGCGCATCTATGACGAGCTGGGCGGCAAGGACTGGCCGCGGCCGTTTTTCCTCAACGTCGGCCGGGTGGCGGTCGAGAAGAATATCGAGGCCTTCCTCGAGACCGACCTGCCAGGCACCAAGATCGTCGTCGGCGACGGCCCCGCCCGCGCCGAGCTGGAAGAGAAATATCCCGAGGCGAAATTCCTCGGGGCGCGGTTCGGCGAGGAGCTGGCGCGGTGTTTCCGCGACGCCGACGTCTTCGTCTTCCCGAGCTGGACCGACACCTTCGGCCTGGTGATCCTGGAAGCCATGGGCACGGGCACGCCGGTCGCCGCCTATCCGGCGCACGGGCCGATCGACATCATTCCGGGATCGAACGCGGGGGCCATCGACGCGGATCTGCGCACGGCCTGCCTGAAGGCGCAGGAATGCGACCGCAAGGCGGTGCGCGCCTATGCCGAGAAATTCAGCTGGCGCGCCTCGGCCGAGGAGTTCGTGCAGAACCTGCAGCCCTATCCCGAGCCCGAGCGCGGGCGGTTCTGGCGGCGGCTGCGGCGGATCGCGCGGTTGCGGCGGAAGGCGGCGGCCTAAGGTCTGCTTCTCCCTCCCCTTCATGGGGAGGGTCGATGGCGAAGCCATCGGGGTGGGGTTCGAAATGGCCGGAACGCGGACTGACGCACCCCACCCTGTCGTCGCTTCGCGCCGACATCCCTCCCCATAAAGGGGAGGGAGAACGTGATCCCTACTTCGCCGGCGCCGTCATCGGCGTCATGGCCGTGGCGATGGCGCGCTGGGCGGCCAGCTGGTCGGCGGGCAGCGGCACCAGACCGCGGTCCTGCAGATAGCCGCCGCGGCCGGCGGCGGCCTCGGACATGAACTCCATCACGAACTGCTCCAGCCCCGGCGTGACGCCGACGTGCTGCTTCTTGACGTAGATGAACATGGAGCGGGAGATCGGATATTCGCCCGAGGCGATGGTCTCCAGCGTCGGCATGACGCCGTTGACGCTGTGGGCCTTCACCGTGTCGTTGTTCTGCTCGAGGAAGGAATAGCCGAAGGCGCCGGTGGAGCCCGGCGTGCGGGTCAAGGTCTGGACGATGGCGTTGTCGTTCTCGCCGGAATCGACCCAGGCGCCATCCTCGCGCAGGGTGTGGGCCAGGGTCTCGAAGCGGTCTTCATCGCTTTCGGCCAGGGCGGCCAGGGCCGGGATGGTCTTGGCCGAGGGGGCCATGGCCAGCTCCAGCCAGGAATCGCGCGTGCCCGAGGTCGGCGGCGGGCCATAGACCAGGATGCGGGTCGCGGGCAGGCCGGGGTTGACCTGGTTCCAGGTGGTGTACGGGTTGGCGATGAAGGTCCCGTTCGGTCCCGGCACCTCCTTGGCCAGGGCCAGATACAGGTCGTCGCCCGAGAAGCCGTAGTCCGGGGCGTCGCGGGAGGTGGCGATGACCAGGCCGTCGAAGCCGATCTGGATCTCGACGATGTCGGTGACGCCGTTGGTCCGGCACAGTTCGAACTCGGAGGCCTTCATCCGGCGCGAGGCGTTGGCGATGTCCGGGGTGTTGGGGCCGACGCCCTGGCAGAAGGCCTGGATGCCGCCGCCGGTGCCCAGCGATTCGACGCGCGGCGCGGCGCCGCCCGAGGTGCGGGCGAAATTCTCGGCCACGCGGGTGGCGAAGGGGAAGACGGTCGAGGAACCGGCGGCCCAGATGCCGGCGCGGGCGGTCTGGTTGCCGGCGGACTGGTCGTTTCCGCAGGCCGCGAGGGCCAGCAAGGCGACGGCGGAAGCGGCGGCGAGCAGGGTGCGGGTCGTCATCGTCAGTCTCCGGACAACGGCTGAGGTCGCGCCGCTTGGACCACAGGTTTGTGACGGAGGGGTGGATGCTGGTGTGACGGTTCGACGACGGAAGGAGGCAGTAGGCAGTAGGGAGTAGGGAGTAGGGAGATAGTACCAGGAAGGGAGCGAGGCCCCCCCAAACGCCTACTGCCTACTGCCTACTGCCGGTTCCCTAGATGTGGATCGCGTGCCCCAGCGCCCGCAACGACGCTTCATGGAAGGCCTCGCCCATGGTCGGGTGGACGTGGATGGTCCCGGCGACGTCTTCGAGGACCGCGCCCATCTCCATCATCTGGGCGAAGCTGTTGGACAGTTCGGAGACGTGCTGGCCGACGGCCTGGACGCCCAGCAGGCGGTGATCGGTCTTTGACGCCAGCACCCGGACGAAGCCGCCGTCGTCGCCGGCCTCCAGCGCCAGGGCGCGGCCGATGGCCATCAGCGGGAAGACGGCGGTGATGACGTCGTCGCGGCCCTCGACGTCGAGGGGCGTCAGGCCGGCGGAGACGATTTCGGGCTCGGTGAAGCAGACGGCGGCGATGGTGACCGGGTTGAAGACCTTGTTGTGGCCGGCGATGATCTCGGCGACGACCTCGCCCTGGGCCGAGCCCTTGTGGGCCAGCATGGGTTCGCCGGTCAGGTCGCCGACGGCCCAGACGTTGCGCATGCTGGTCGCGCAGCGGTCATCGATCTTCACGAACGGCCCGGCCATGGCCACGCCCATGTTCTCCAGACCCCAGCCTTGGGTGCGCGGCCGGCGGCCGACGGTGACGAGGACCTTGTCGGCCTTGAGCTTGAGGGCGGCGCCGTCCTTCGTAGTGATGTTGAGCTGGCCCTTTTCGAACGACCCGGCTTTCGCCCCGAGGTGCAGTTCGACGCCGTGCTTCTCCAGCCATTTCTGGACCGGATCGGTCAGGGCCTTGTCGTAGAGCGGCAGCAGGCGGTCGGCCATTTCGACGATGGCGACCTCGGCCCCCAGCTTGCGGAAGGCGATGCCGAGTTCGAGGCCGATATAGCCGCCGCCGACGACGACCAGCTTGCCGGGCACCTTGTCCAGCGACAGGGCCTCGGTCGAGGAGATGACGTCGCCGCCGAACTTCAGGAAGGGCAGTTCGACCGGCTCGGAGCCGGTGGCGAGGATGACGTGTTCGGCGCTGATCGTGATGTCGCCGTCGGCGGTCTTCACGGTGCAGGTCTTGGCGTCGGAGAACTCGGCCCAGCCGTTGATGACCTTGACCTTGGCCTTCTTCAGCAGGCCCGCCACACCGGCGTTCAGCTTACGGACGATGCTGTCTTTCCAAGCGGTGGTCTGGGCCAGGTCGATGGCGGGCTTGGACGCCGTGATGCCGAGCGTACCGCCGGCGGCGGCCTTGGACACCGTCTCGAATTTCGAGGCGGCGTGGATGATGGCCTTGGAGGGAATGCAGCCGACGTTCAGGCAGGTGCCGCCGAGGCCGTCGCCGCCGTCGACGAGGATGGTGTCGAGGCCCAACTGGCCGCAGCGAATGCCGGCGACATAGCCGCCGGTGCCGGCGCCGATGATGAGGACTTTGGTTTTGATCGTTTGCATCTGTCTACTGGCGCCAATCTTGGTGGCTACTGCTCTCTGCGGCCGAAGGCCGGATCGAGTTTCAGTGCTTCGTCGAGGAGGATCATTCTTGTCGGCACCATCTCACCCGCGATCTCGTCGAGATAGACAGCGTAGGTCTGGCCGACCTCAGGAATCTCAATCCCGCTCCAGCATTCTCCCGGCGCTTGAACCTCCTGGGCGACCACGATCAGCGAAGGAGCGCGGCCACGGACGATTCCGACGGTCCGCAGTTCGGCGATCCAGCCTGGACGTTGTGACGATTCTGCGCCGGAGAGGGTGCTCGGTACGAACTCCGCAACATCTTCGCGGCTCGTGGCGGTAGCGACGGCTAGCGCATCATGGGTTTCCCGCGCCGGATCGAAAACATAGGGGGCGAAACAGGCATGAGCCGCTCCAGGAGACGTGATCGCCGCCAGCCCAATCGCTCCCGCAAGAACCAGACCCTTCATCGACCTCACCCCATCCACAGCGTCGCGGGATGCTCCAGCAGCCCCTTGATGCGCTGGACGAAGACGGCCGCGTCATGGCCGTCGACGATGCGGTGGTCGAAGCTGGAGGACAGGTTCATCATCTTGCGCACCACCATCTGGCCGTCCTTGACCACCACGCGCTCGGCGATCTTGTTGGGGCCGACGATGGCGACCTCGGGGTGGTTGATGATGGGGGTGTGGATGACCCCGCCCAGCGTGCCCAGCGAGGTGATGGTGATGGTCGAGCCGGTCAGCTCGTCGCGTTTGGCCGAGCCGTCCTTGGCCGCGCCCGAGACGCGGGCGATCTCCAGCGCCGTATCCCAGGGATCGAGAGATTCAGCGTGGCGGACCACCGGGACCATCAGGCCGTTGGGGGTCTGGGCGGCGATACCGATGTGGACGGCGGCGTGGGTGGTGAGAACGCCGGCCTCGTCGTCGTAGTGCGAGTTGATGGTCGGCTGGTCGCGCAGGGCGACGACCATGGCGCGGGCGATGAAGGGCAGGACGTTCAGCTTGGGCTGGTCTTTCGTCTTCCGCGAGTTGAGGTGGGCGCGGAGCTCCTCGAGGGCGGTGACGTCGATCTCTTCCACATAGGTGATGTGGGGGATGCGGCGGACGCTCTCGGCCATCTTCTCCGCGATCTTGCGGCGGACGCCGATGATGCGGGTGACGGTGGTTCCTTCGTGGCGCTCGTAGGCGGAGGCCGTCGATGATCCGGACGCGGATGATCCGCGGCCGCCGGAAGCGACGTAGGCGTCGAGGTCGCCGTGTTCGATGCGGCCGGCGGGGCCGGAGCCGGGGACGAATTGGAGCCCGATACCGAGGTCGCGGGCCCGGTTGCGCACGGCGGGCGAGGCGAGCGGGCGCTCGTTGCGGGCGGAGAGGGTGCGCGCGACGGGCGCCCCTCCACCAGCCTTCGGCTGGTCCCCCTCCCCGCGGAGCGGGGAGGAGACGGGGGCGACGGCTTTCGTCTGTCCCCCTGTCAGGGGGACCGAAGCCTGCGGAGCAGGGTTCGAGGGGGGCGGCGCCTCACCCTGATTGCCCTTGCCCTCGACCTGGAAGCTGACCAGAGGGCCGCCGACGGCGAGTTGCTGGCCCGCTTCGCCGTGCAGGGCGACGACGGTTCCGGCGACCGGCGAGGTCAATTCGACGGTGGCCTTGTCGGTCATGATGTCGGCGACGATCTGGTCCTCGGCGACGACGTCGCCGACCTTGATGTGCCAGCCGACCAGTTCGGCCTCGGCCGTGCCTTCGCCGACGTCGGGGAGTTTGAAGACGAAATTGCCGGCCTGTGCGGGGGCGGGTGCCCCCTCCCCCGCTTCGCGGGTACTCCCCCCGGTGGGGGGAGATTGCGGGGCGGATTGTCCCCCTGTCAGGGGGACCGAAGCCTGCGGAGCAGGGTTCGAGGGGGGCGGCGCCTCGGCACCGGCGGCATTGCCCACGCCCTCGACCTCGAACTCGACCAGCGGCGAGCCGACGGCCAGTTGCTGGCCGGGCTCGCCATGGGCGGCGAGCACCTTGCCGGCGACAGGGCTGGTCAGTTCGACCGTGGCCTTGTCGGTCATGATGTCGGCGATGATCTGGTCCTCTGCGACCACATCCCCGACCTTGACGTGCCAGGCGACCAGTTCGGCCTCGGCCGTGCCCTCGCCCACGTCGGGCAGTTTGAAGACGTAGCGGCCCATCCTAGCGCCCTCCGGTCATGACGGCCTTCAGGGCCACAGCGACCCGTTCGGGTCCCGGGAAATATTCCCACTCGAAGGCGTGCGGATAGGGGGTGTCCCAGCCGGTCACCCGCGCGATCGGCGCCTCCAGATGATAGAAGCAGCGCTCCTGCACGAGGGCGCTCAGTTCGCCGCCGAAGCCCGAGGTTTTCGGGGCTTCGTGGACGATGACGCAGCGGCCGGTCTTCTTCACGCTGGCCTCGATGGTCTCGATGTCCAGCGGCACGAGGGTGCGCAGGTCGATGACCTCGGCGTCGACGCCGGCGTGCTCGGCGCCCGCGAGCGAGACCCAGACCATGGTGCCGTAGCAGAGGATGGTGACGTCGGCGCCTTCCTTCATGATCCGCGCCTTGCCGATCGGCTCGACATATTTGCCGGTCGGGACCTGGGCGAGCTCCTGGGCCTTCCACGGGCTGACCGGCTTCTGGTGCCAGCCGTCGAAGGGGCCGTTGTAGAGCCGTTTGGGCTCGAAGAAGATGACCGGGTCATCGTCCTCGATGGCCGCGGTCAGCAGGCCCTTGGCGTCATAGGGGTTGGACGGGATGACGACCTTGAGGCCGGCGATGTGGGTGAACAGGCTTTCGGGCGACTGGCTGTGCGTCTGACCGCCGAAGATGCCGCCGCCGTAGGGCGAGCGCACCGTGATCGGGCTGGTGAACTGGCCGGCCGAGCGGTAGCGCAGCTTGGCCGCCTCCGAGACGATCTGGTCGTAGGCCGGATAGATGTAGTCGGCGAACTGGATCTCGACGACCGGGCGCAGGCCGTAGGCGCCCATGCCGATGGCGGCGGCGACGATGCCGCATTCGCTGATCGGGGCGTCGAAGCTGCGGGTGAGGCCGTGCTTCTGCTGCAGCTGGTCGGTGACGCGGAAGACGCCGCCGAAATAGCCCGCGTCCTCGCCAAAGCTGAGAACGTTGGGGTCCTCGGCCATCTTGACGTGCAGGGCCGAGTTCAGCGCCTGGATCATGTTCATCGGCATGACCGAAGGTGCGGCCTCAGCGGTCGCCGGGGCGGGCGAGCCGACGGTGTCGCCGTCGGGCTCCAGGCCGTCGGTGCGGTTGGCTTCGGTGAAGGTGGTTTGCTCGCTCATGATCAGACTCCCACCTCGCGCCGCTGTTCGGTGATGCGCCAGTCCTCGGTGGCGTAGACTTCCTCGAACATGGTTTTCACCGAGGGCCGCGACTGGCCGAGGGTGCCGATGGCCTCGGACTCCTTGCCGGCGGCGCGGACCTGGTCGACGGCCTCGGCCTCGGCGGCGGTCTGCTGGTCGTCGGACCATTCGCCGAGGGCGATCAGATGCTGTTTCAGGCGGGCGATCGGATCGCCGAGCGGCCATTTGTCGTGCTCGTCGGCGGGGCGGTAGCGGCTGGGGTCGTCCGAGGTCGAGTGCGGGGCGCCGCGATAGGTGAACAGCTCGATGACCGTCGCGCCCTGGTTGGAGCGCGCACGCTCTTCGGCCCACTGGGTCGCGGCCCAGACGGCGAGGAAGTCATTGCCGTCGACGCGCAGGGCCGGCAGGCCGTAGCCGATGGCCTTGGACGCGAAGGTGGTCTCCAGCCCGCCGGCGATGCCCATGAAGGACGAGATGGCCCACTGGTTGTTGACGATGTTGAGGATGACCGGGGCGCGATAGACGGAGGCGAAGGTCAGGGCGTTGTGGAAGTCGCCCTCGGCGGTGGCGCCGTCGCCGATCCAGCTGATGGCGATCTTGTCGTCGCCCTTGTAGGCGCTGGCCATGGCCCAGCCCACGGCCTGGGGCACCTGGGTGCCGAGGTTCCCCGAGATGGTGAAGAAGCCGTAGTCCTTGGCCGAATACATGATCGGCAGCTGGCGGCCTTTGATCGGGTCCGAGGCGTTGGAATAGATCTGGTTCATCATGGTCGCGAGCGGATAGCCGCGCGCGATCAGAAGGCCCTGCTGGCGGTAGGTCGGGAAGCCCATGTCCTCGCGGGACAGGATCATGCCCTGGGCGACGGCGATGGCCTCCTCGCCCGTGCACTTCATATAGAAGCTGGTCTTGCCCTGACGGTGGGCGCGATGCATCCGGTCGTCGAAGGCCCGGGTCAGGATCATGGCCTTGAGACCCTTGCGCAGGGTCTCGGGGTCCAGTTTCGGGTTCCACGGACCGACGGCCTTGCCGTCGTCGTCGAGCACCCGGACCAGCCGGAAGGCGTGGTCGCGCATGTCGAACGGCGTGGTCGAGACCGCGGGCCGCTCGACGGCGCCGGCCGGGTCGAGCTTCAGATGGCTGAAGTCGGTGGGGTCGCCGGGCCGGCCCGAGGGCTCGGGCACGCGCAAAGACAAGGCTTGGCTATTGGGCTTCTTCATTCCGTCCCGTCCGGTTGATCCGACCGCGTTTCCTCGGCTGCGATTTAGCACGCTCTCCCAGGCAAGGCTCGCCTGAATTTGACCTTGCACTGCGCCGATCGGAGGTATTTTATTGCGTCATAGTACGATCAGGAGAAACGCCTTGGCTGACGATCTGGATCCCGTCGACGCCCGAATTCTGGACATCCTGCAACAGGACGCCGGATTGTCGGTGGCCGAGGTGGCGGATCGGGTCGGCCTGTCGGCCTCGCCCTGCTGGCGACGCATCAAGAGACTGGAGGATACGGGCTTCATCCGCAAGCGGGTCACCCTGCTGGACGCGACCAAGCTGGGCCTGGATTTCGAGGTCTATGCGATCGTCAAGCTGAGCCTGCCCTCGACCGAGAACCTCGACGCCTTCGAGGCCGCCGTCGGCCAGTGGCCCGAGGTGGTGCAATGCGCCACCATCACCGGCCGCGAGGACTATGTGCTGCGCATCATCACCTCGGACATGCACGCCTTTGACCAGTTCCTGCGCAACAAGCTGCTCAGCCTGGGCATCGTCTCGGACTGCGAGAGCCATATCGTCACCCGCGGCGTGAAGAATGTGACCACCCTGCCGCTGGGCATCATCACCCCGCACGTCAGCTGAGCCACATTACCAATCCTTGAGTTGGCGCGCCCGGCTGCGCCGTCGATAGTCGCGGCGACCTTGGGGAGGATCGCCATGCGTATCGCGACCGTCATCACACTGGCCGGGCTGCTTGCCCTGCCCGTCGCCGGGGCCGCGGCGGCGCAGGATCCAGCGACGGCCGCCGCTTCCGCGGAATCCGACGTCGCCGCCTTTCGCCGCCTGCGCGCCGAGGGCGTCGCCGCCGCCAATGCGGACGACCTGGCCGGCGCGACCCGTCTGCTGGCCGAGGCCGACACGCGCATTCCCAACCATCCCGGGCTGATGCTGATGCGGGCGCGGCTGGCGGTCGGAGCCGGACAGCCCGAAGAGGCCATGACCCAGCTGAATCGCTATGCCGGGGCGGGTCTGGCGATGAACCTGGCCGCAGACCCGGCGCTGTCGGCCCTGACCGGGCATCCGGACTTCGACGCCCTCGCCGCTGTCATCGAGGCCAACCGCGCGCCTGTCGGGGCGGACCGGCTGTCCGAAGTCGCCCGGCTGGACGGCTCCGTCATTGTGGAAAGCCTGGTCCGCGACGAGGCGCGGGGGCGCTGGCTGGTGTCGCAGGTGCGGGGGCGGACGATCGTGGCGCTGGCCGACGACGGGACGGCAGCGGACTTTCTGGTTCCCGGCGCGGCTCCGGAGATCGGCGGCGTGCTGGGCATGGCGATCGACCCCGAGGCGGGCCTGCTGTGGGCTGCGACATCGCCGCTGCCGCCGGCCGTCTACGGACTCGGCGCGGACGCCGTCCTTCCGCCCCCGGAACTTCTGAAAATCGATCTGGCGACCGGCGCCCTGCTCGCCCGCCTCGCCGCGCCGTCGGGCGCGCTGGAACGCGGGCTGGGCGACGTCGTCCGCGCGCCGGACGGGACGATCCATGTCGCCGATTCGGTGACCGGCGAGCTGCTGATGTTGAGGCCGGGCGGGTCGGTGCTGGAGGTGCTGCTGCCCGCCGGGACGCTGGGGTCGCCGCAGGGGATGGCGGTCACGCCGGACGGGACGGCCCTGATCGTCGCGGACTATTCCTCGGGTCTGTGGCGGGTGGACCGGGCGACCGGGGCGGCGACGCGCCTGCCCCAACCCGCGATCGACAGCCTGATCGGCGTGGACGGCCTGACCACCGACGGCCGGTTCCTCTACGGTTTCCAGAACGGCGTGGCGCCGCAGCGGGTGCTGAAGTTCGCGCTGGACGCCGGCTGGACGTCGATCCTGACCGTCGAGGTGATGGCCGCCAACCTGCCGATGATCGACGAACCCACGACAGGGCTGGTCCGGAACGGCGAACTGGTGTTCGTTTCCCGCTCGCAGTGGAGCGATTTCGGCGGCGACGGGGCGCAGACGACGGCGGCGCCCGCGCCGGCGGTGATCGCAAGGCTGCCGCTGGACTGAACGGAGCCTGACATGATCGAGATGGTGATCGACGCCCGCCGCAAGGACCTGGGCGGTTTCGACGTGGGACGGATCCTGCCGTTCCACGCCCGTCGCATGGTCGGCCCCTTCATCTTCCTCGACCAGATGGGGCCCGCCGAGTTCGCGCCGGGGTCGGAGGCGATCAACGTCCGCCCTCACCCGCACATCGGCCTGTCGACCCTGACCTATCTGTTCGAGGGCGAGATCATGCACCGGGACAACACCGGCGCGATCCAGGCGGTCCGTCCGGGCGAGGTCAACTGGATGACGGCCGGCAAGGGCATCGTCCATTCCGAGCGGACCACCCCGACGAAGCGGGCCGAGGGCGGGCCGATGCACGGGATGCAGGCCTGGATCGCCCTGCCCGGCGAGAGCGAGGATTGCGACCCGAACTTCCATCACTACGCCGGGCCTGACCTTCCGGCCTATGAGAACGCCGGCCTGTTCGCGCGGCTGGTGGCGGGCGAGGCCTATGGCGCCTCGGCGCGGGTGAAGACCGCATCGCCGCTGTTCTACGTCCATTGGGAACTGGCCGAGGGCGTTCGGACCGCCCCACCGCCGGGCAAGGGCGCCGGGGGCTATTCGGAGCGGGCGCTCTATGTCGCCAAGGGCGAGATCGAGGTCGGCGACCGGACCTTCCACGAAGGCCAGATGATCGTGCTGGAGCCGACCGCCGAGCCGACCATCAAGGCGATCCGGCCGTCGACCGTGATGGTGCTGGGCGGCGAGCCGGTCGGGCCGCGGGTGATCTGGTGGAATTTCGTCTCGTCGTCCCAGGCCAAGATCGATGCGGCCAAGGCTGACTGGAAGGCCGGGCGGATGGCGCTGCCGGTCGAGGACGATGTGGAGTTCATCCCCCTGCCCGACGTGCCCTCGACCCCCGAACCGGCCCCGGCAGCCAAGCCGGAACCGACCCACCCGGTCTGACGCGGCGCGTCGAAGGTCTTGAATCGCAACGCATGGACCCGATCTAGCGGGACATGACCGCATTCTCTGTTCTCGACCTGTCGCCCGTCGTCGAGGGCGGCGACATGCGGCGCGCGCTTCTGGAAACCACCGCCTTCGCCCAGGCCGCCGACCGGCTGGGGTTCAAGCGGTTCTGGCTGGCCGAGCACCACAACATGCCCGGCATCGCCAGTGCGGCGACGGCCGTGGTCATCGGACAGGTGGCGGGCGCGACCGAGCGCATCCGCGTCGGCTCCGGCGGGGTCATGCTGCCCAACCACGCGCCGCTGGTCATCGCCGAACAGTTCGGGACGCTGGAGGCCCTGTACCCGGGCCGGATCGACCTGGGTCTGGGGCGCGCGCCGGGGACGGACGGCGAGACGGCGCGGGCGCTGCGCCGCTATTTCGAGGGCGCCGACCGCTTCCCGCAGGATGTGATGGAGCTGCAGGCGTTCCTCGGCGATCCGGTCGCGGGTCAGCGGGTCACGGCCTGGCCGGGGGCGGGATCGAGGATTCCGCTCTGGCTGCTGGGGTCCAGCCTGTTCAGCGCCGAACTGGCCGCGCATCTGGGCCTGCCCTTCGCCTTCGCCAGCCATTTCGCGCCCGAACTGCTGATGCAGGCGCTGCAGACCTATCGTGCCGGCTTCCGGCCGTCGAAGGCGCTGGAGACGCCGTATGCGATGGCCGTGGTCAATGTCTTCGCCGCCGACACGGACGCGGCGGCGCAGCGGCTGTCGACCTCGATGCAGCAGGCCTTCGCCGCGGTGGTGACCGGCAGGCCGGGACGACTGAAGCCGCCGGTGGACGACATCACCGCGGTGCTGGACGCCCGACAGCTGGCGGCGGTGCAGAGCCGGCTGACCTATGCGGCGGTCGGGGGGCGCGAGACGGTGCGGGACAGGCTGGCGGCGTTCATCCGCCAGACCGGCGTGGACGAGGTCATGGTCACCGGCATGGTGTTCGACCTCGACGACCGTATCCGCAGTCTGGAGATCACGGCCGAGGCGGTGGCGGATCTCCAGGCCCCCGCCTAGAGCCCGCCCAGGAATTCCAGCAGCAGGCGGTTCACCTCTTCGGCCCGTTCCTGCTGGATCCAGTGGCCGGCGCCGGGGATGACGACCTGCATCCGCAGATCCGGCGCCTGGTCCTTCAACCCGGCCTCGTGCTGGCCCGAGTAGTGCCGGACCGGATCGCGCTCGCCGACCACGAAGGCGGCGGGCACGGAGATGCGGGCGTCCTGAAGATGGGCGGTCAGCGACCAGTTGCGGTCGAGGTTGCGATACCAGTCGACCGGCCCCTTGAAACCGCCGGCGGCGAAGGCGTCGACGTATTCGGCGAAATGATCCGGGCTCATCCACGGCGGCAGGACGGAGTCGTCGGGGACGGTCGAGATGAAGCTCTGCCCCTCGGGGATGAAGCCGGTCGACTGGCGGCCGTCCGGGGTGGCGCCGTCGTAGGCGAAGAACATCTTGCGCAGGGCCGTCGCCGGATCGGCGTCGAACACCGCGTGGGCGTCGTCGGTCTGGAAGCGGCTGATGTAGAGATCGCCGAGGCCGAGCCGTTTCGAGATGGCGGCCATGGCGACGGTCGGCGGGCCCTTGGGACGGCGCGGCTGGAACGGGACCGACAGGCCGAAGACGGCGCGGAAGATGTCGGGCCGGGTCAGGGCGCAGTGCCAGGCCACCGGCGCGCCCCAGTCATGGCCGACGACGACGCAGGATGTTTCGCCCAGCGCCCGGACCAGATCGACCATGTCGCCGACCAGATGCAGGATCGAATAGGCGTCACGCTCTTCGGGTTTGTCCGTGCCGCCGTAGCCGCGCATGTCGGGGGCGACGGCGTGGTAGCCGGCGTCGGCCAGGGCCTGCACCTGCGCTCGCCAACTGACGCCGAGTTCGGGGAAGCCGTGGATCAGCAGGACCAGCGGGCCGGAGCCGGACTCGAGGATCTGCTGGCGGAGGCCGTCGGTCTGGATGTGGCGGGTCTGCATCAATCTCTCATCCGCTCATCCCGGCGAAAGCCGGGACCCAGTGCTTAGGGTGATGAACTCTTTCCGGTGAGAACACGGACAGATCGGCCTGAAACGCAAGCGTCAAGCTGGACAAGACTGGGTCCCGGCTTTCGCCGGGATGAGTGGAATTTTAGAGAACCACGCCCGTGGTGCGCATGATCTCGGCGCGGAGCTCAGGCATGCCGTCGCCTTTTTCAGCCGAGGTGACGATGACGGCCGGATAGGCGGCGCCGCGTTTGGAGACGGCCTTCAGGGTGGCCTCCTGGACCTTTTCGGCCTCGCCCTTCTTGAGCTTGTCGGCCTTGGTCAGGATGATCTGGTAGCTGACGGCGGCGAGGTCGAGGGCGTCGAGCGCCTCGTCATCGACCTTCTTGAGGCCGTGGCGGGCGTCGATCAGCAGATAGACCCGCTTCAGCGTGACCCGGCCGCGCAGATAGTCGCGGCCCAGGTCCTGGAATTTCTTGACCGTCGACTTGGACGCCTTGGCCCAGCCGTAGCCGGGCAGGTCGACCAGCCGCATCTTGCCGTCGAGATCGAAGAAATTGACCTCGCGCGTCCGGCCCGGCTCGTTAGAGGCGCGGGCCAGTTTGTGCATGCCGACCAGGCCGTTGATCAGGCTGGACTTGCCGACGTTGGACCGGCCGGCGAAGGCGACCTCGGGCAGGTCCGGATCGGGCAGTTGCTCGATCTTGGCGCAGCCCATGACGAAGGTCGCGGGGCGCGCGAACAGGATGCGCCCCTGCTCCAGTTCCTCGGGTGTGAACTCGTCCAAGTCAGGCCTTCGCCTTCTTCATCCGCTCGATGAAGGTGTCGATCGGGTTCTCGGCCTTCAGCCGGTGCATGATCACATACTGCTGGATGATGGTCAGGATGTTCGACCAGCCCCAGTAGATCAGCAGGCCCGCCGGGAAGCCGGCCATGATGAAGGTGAACATCACCGGCATGAAGGCGAAGATCTTGCGCTGCATGGGATCGGGCGCCGGCGGGCTCATGGCCATCTGCAGCCACATGGTCAGGCCGTAGATGATCGCAAGGACGCTGAGGCCGAGGGTGAAGCCGCCCGCGCCGCCGGCGAGGAACTGGCCGATCAGGGGCGCCGAGGCCGGGTCCCAGGGAATCAGGCCGAACAGGTTCCAGATATTGGTGGGGTCCGGCGCCGACAGATCCTGCAGCCAGCCGAAGAAGGGCTGGTGCCGCATCTCGATGGTCACCGACAGCATCTTGTAGACGGCGTAGAAGACCGGGATCTGCAGCAGCAGGGGCAGACAGCCCGCCAGCGGATTGATCTTCTCCTTCTGATACAGCGCCATCAGCTCCTTCTGCTGGGCGGGCGGATCGTCGGGATATTTCTTCTTCAGCGCCTCCATCTGGGGCGCGAGGGTCCGCATCTTGGACATGCTCTCGTAGCTCTTGTTGGCCAGCGGGAACATGAACAGGCGGACGGTCAGGGTCAGGGCCAGGATGGCGAGACCGAAATTGCCCAGCACGCCGTAGAAGAACTCGACGACGATGAAGATCGGCCGGGTCAGGAAGAACAGGAAACCCCAGTCGATGGCGTAGATGAAGCGCGGCAGATCCAGCGCCTGCTCATAGGCGGAGAGGATCTCCTTGCGCTTGGCGCCGGCGAACAGACGCTGGGTCTCGGTGACCTGACGGCCGGGCGCGATGGTGCGGGCCTGTCCCTGCAGATTGACCTCGTGGACCATCAGGCCGTTGACGTCGCGGACCCGGAACTCGGCGTCGAGCCGCTCGGTCTGGTCCGGGATGAGGGCGGCCAACCAGTATTTGTCGGTGATCCCCATCCAGCCGCCGGTCGTTTCGAAGGTCTGCACCGGCTTCTTGAGCCAGGCGCTGTATTTCGATTGCTGGGTGGCGTAGTCGCCCGGCGTTCCGAAGGTGCCGATCGCGCCCTCGTGCAGGATCTGGTTCTTGCCCAGTCCCGGCGGCAGGCCCTGGCGCTCGACCCGGCCGAAGGGGGCGATGGTGATGGGCTGGGCGCTGAAATTGGCGACCGTGTCGGTGACCGTGAACAGATACTGGTCGTCGAGCGCGATGCGACGAGTGAACCGCAGGCCCGCGCCATTGTCCCACGTCAGGGTGACCGGCGTGGTCGGGGTCAGGGTCGCCCCCTCGGTCAGACGCCAGACGGTGTTCGCGCCGGGGACGCCGCCGGGGACATTGGTTCCGTTCCAGCCGAACAGGGCCTGATAGGCGTGCTCCATCCCCTGCGGGCGGAACAGTTCGACCGGCGGCGAGCCCTCGTCCAGGGTTTCGCGGTAGCGGGTCAGGAACAGATCGTCGATCCGCGCACCCTTCAGCGACAGCGACCCGGTCAGGGTCGGCGTTTGGATCGGCACGCGCGCGATGCCCCCCTGGCCCAGCGCCACGGTGCGGTCGCTGATGAAGGCGGCCGGAGCCGGGCCCGTGGCCCCGACGGGCGTCACGCCCGTGTTCTGCTCAGCCGCGGCTTCCTGGGCCGCCTGCCGACGCTCGGCCTGGGGGCCCATCACGAAGTAGCTGTAGGCCATCAGCATGATGCCGGCGATCACGACGAAGAGGATCGTGTTGCGGCTGTTATCGTGTGGAGGCATGGAGATCAGGAATCCTGGCCGGCGGGCGCGGGGTGGGAAGGCGCGGACTTGGGCGCCGGTCGCGGGGTCGCGAGCCTTGTAAGCGCCGATTTCACATCGTCAAGCAAACGGTCCCAGGGACGGTCCGCCGTGCCCATGCGGGCGACGAAGACATAGTCGCTGCCGGGGACCGCCAACAGGGGGACCGCGGCGCGGGCGGCTTCCCGCAGGCGGCGCTTGGCGCGATTGCGGATCACGGCGTTGCCGACCTTGCGCGTGGCGGTGAAGCCCAGCCGCACCGTGGGAACGCCGTCGTGGCGGTCCAGCCGCTGGACGACCACCGCGCCGCGGGCCTCTGAAACGCCCTTCGCGGCCGCCAGAAACTGGGGCCGCGAAGTCATGCGTTCGATTTTGAAAGGGTCGCTCATGCGCCCGAACCCGGGCGCCGGACGATCAGGCCGTCAGGCGCTTGCGGCCCTTGGCGCGACGCCGCGCAACGATCTTCTGTCCGTTCTTGGTGGCCATCCGCGAACGGAAGCCGTGACGGCGCTTGCGCACGAGTCGCGACGGCTGATAGGTCCGTTTCACGTTCGGCTCCTGGGACTGAAAACTAAAAGGGCGGCGGAAGGCGTCCGTCGCGGGAAGGGCGGGCGTATAAGCGGCAGGGCCCGCGGTGTCAACGCCGACAGCCCCCCTGCGGAGAGACAATGGACCGGTTCAAACGCTTTCTGCCCCTGATTCTGCTGGCCGGCGTCATCATCCTGATCTTCGCCACGGGCTGGAACCGCTATCTGTCGCTGGACACCATCCGCGATCACGGGGCGGAGTTCCACGCCTTCAAGGACGCCAACTACCTTCTGTGCCTGCTGATCCTGATGGCGGCGTTCGCCATCCTGACCGCCAGCGTGGTGCCGGGCGTCTTCTTCGTCACCATCACCGCCGGCTATCTGTTCGGGCCGTGGGTCGGCGGCGTCTCGACCTCGATCGCCGCCACCGCGGGGGCCCTGATCGTCTATGCCGTGGCCCGATCCGCGCTGGGCGAGGCGCTGAGGCAGAAGGCGGAACGCGACAGGGGTCTGATGCAGAAGGTCTGCGACGCCATCGACAAGGATACGTTCTGGTACGTCCTGGCGTCGCGTCTGGCGGTCGTCGTGCCCTTTCACATGATCAATATCGCGGCGGGGCTGATGGCCGTGCGGCTGACGCCCTATACGGTCGCCACCGTCATCGGCCTGCTGCCGGCCCACATTATCTACTGCTGGATCGGATCGCGATTGAACCAGCTGCTGACGACCAATCCCGATCCCGACTTCCAGGCGCTGTTCGGCCAGTTCTGGGCCCCGATGGCGGGGGTTTTCGTCCTCGCGGTGGTGCTGCCGTTCGGGCTGAAGGGCCTGCAGAAGGCCCTCGGCCGGAAGGCGGCGGCGTGAACGGCGCAGCTTTTGGCCCGACCCTTGCGTTAGACGGCGCATGAACCGCTTCCGGCCCCTGCTGAGCGATGTCCGGCGCCGCCTGCGCCTGCCCGCCGACTGGCGCGAGCGGATCAGGTTCCAAGCGCCGGACGCCCTCGCCTGGCGGCTGCTGCTGCTGACCTTCCTCTTCACCGTGGTGGTCGAGATCCTGATCATCGTCCCCAGCGCGGCGAGCTTCCACGAGCGCTGGCTACTGGATCGGCTGCAATCGGCCGAACTGGCCTCGGTCGGGGTCGAGGCCCTGCCCTATTCCGCCGTCGAGGATGACGCCGCCGAACAGCTGCTGGCCATCGGCGGGGTGCAGGCGGTGGTGGTCGGCGACCAGGGCGTGCGGCGCCTGCTGCTTCAGGCCCCCAACCTGCCGCGCACGCCGGACCTGATCGACCTGCGCCAGAGTCGGCCGCTGACCCGGATCGCCGACCCGTGGCGCACCTTGTCCGGCCACCCGGATCGATCCATCCGGGTGCAGGCGCGGCCGCGCTACCGCTCGGGCGACTTCATCGAAATCCTCGCCCCCGCCGAGCCGTTGAAGGTCGAACTGCGCGCCTTCCTGCTCAACAGCCTGCTCATGTCGCTGCTGATCTCACTGGTGGCGGGGGGGCTGCTGTATGGCGGTCTGGCCTTCCTGGTGCTGCAGCCGCTGCGGCGGGTGACGCGCTCGATCGAACATTTCGCCCTCGACCCCGCGGCCGAGGGCGATCCGCCCAGCGACCGGCATGACGAGATCGGACGGGTCGAGCGCGAACTGGCGCGGATGCAGGAGGAGGTGCGCGTCTCCCTGCGCTCCCGCGCCCGGCTGGTCGCGCTGGGCGAGGCCGTGGCCAAGATCAATCACGACCTGCGCAACATGCTGACCTCGGCCCAGATGGCCTCCGAGCGGCTGGCGGATTCCCCCGACCCCGAGGTCGCGCGCGTCCTGCCGCGGCTGGAGCGGGCGCTCGGCCGCGCCGCGGCCCTGTCACGCAATGTGCTGGAATACGGCAAGAGCGAGGAGCCGCCGCCCCAGCGGGTCCGCATCGCCCTGGCGCCCGCCATCGCCGCGGCGGCGGAAGACGCCGGCCTGACCGCTGACGGCGTGCGGCTGACAAAGTCGATTCCAGCCCGGCTGACGGTGCACGCGGATCCCGACCAGTTGCACCGCGTCCTGGTCAATCTGATGCGCAACGCCCGCCAGGCGATTGAAGGCGATCCCACCCGCCGCACCGGCCGCAAGGGCGTGGTCCGCGTCACCGCCTCGACGGAGACCGGCGACTGCGTCATCCAGATCGCCGACGACGGGCCCGGCATTCCGCCGCGCCTGTCCGAGAACCTGTTCGAGCCCTTTGTCAGCGGCCGGGCCTCGGACGGGGCCGGACTGGGGCTGGCCATTTCCCGCGAACTGGCCGCCAGCCACGGCGGCGCCCTGACCCTGGTCGAGACCGGGCCGACGGGCACCACCTTCGCGCTACGCCTTCCCCACTGATCCGGCGCCAAGTCGCCCGATCGGCGTTATCACTGGCGGAGACGGGTGAAACCGCCCAGCTTCGCATCATGCTTTTCCGTTCTCAGGAGGCCGCCATGACCCGTTTCGCCCTCGCCGCCGCGGCCATCGCCTTGCTGGCCGCCGTCCCGGCCGCCGCCCAGACGACGCCGCCCCAGGTCGCAGCGCCGAAGCCGACCGGGCAGACCACCGCGCCCCAGACCCCGACCGCCAGCCCCGCGCCGGGGTCGGAGGCATGGTTGCGACTGCGGGGGGAAAGCTACAGCGCCGGGTCGGAGGCCGAACAGGACCCCGCCGAGGTGGCCGCCACGGCCCAGCTGAACGCCGGGATCGTCGCCCGCAACGAGGCCGCCGAACGCTCGGAGCTTGAGGGCGCCGCCGCCTGGGAGGCCGAGGACGCCCGCTGGCGCGCCGAGACCGCGCGGCTGGAAACCCAGCGCGCCCAGTGGGAGGCGGACGCCGCCGCCGCCGAGGCCGCGCGTCTGCGCTATGAGCGCGACCGCGCCGCCTGGGAGGCCGAAATCGAGGCCTGCCAGCGCTCCGGTCGGGTCTGCGTCGTCGCGGCGCCGCCCCAATACTGAGGCTGGCCGCCCGGAGCCCGGCGGCGTTGCGCGCTGGAGGCGGTCGTGAGACCGTCAGCGGAGCGACGCAAGGGCGGGGTGATCATTGACTGACTTCATCCCCGAACCGCCGGCGGCGCCCCGGGCGAGGCGCGCGGACCGGCCCCGGCCGGGCGGGCGCGTCGACACCTGGCGCCACCCCGCCTGGGTGCGGCTGGCCCACTGGCTCAATGTCGTCGCCGTGGTGGTGCTGATCATGAGCGGGCTGAACATCCTGCTGGCCCATCCGCATCTGTACTGGGGCATCCGTTCGACCTTCGCCGAGCCGTGGCTGAGCATTCCGCCCCTGCCGAACTGGCTCCTGATCCCGCAGGGCCGCAACCTGGCCGAGGCGCGCAACTACCATTTCCTGTTCGCCTGGATCTTCGTCCTGAACGGGCTGGCCTATCTGGTTCTGGGCCTGATCACCCGCCGTCTGGGCCGCCGCCTGTGGCCGACCGGCGCGGACCTGAAAGGCATCGGCGCCTCGCTCGTGGAGCACGCCCGGTTCCATTTCCCGACCGACGATCACGCCCGCGCCTACAATGTCATCCAGAAGCTGACCTATCTGGCGATGATCCTGATCGTCCTGCCGCTGATGCTGGTGACGGGCCTGTCGATGTCGCCCGGGTTCAACGCTGTCGGCGGGGTGCTGCTGGAAATCATGGGCGGGCGGCAGTCGGCGCGGACGCTGCATTTCATCGCGGCGGGCCTGGTCGTCGGCTTCATCGTCATCCACGTCGGCCTGGTGATCTGGACCGGCCTGTTCAACAATATGCGGTCGATGATCACCGGCTGGTTCGTGATCGGGCCGCCGGGCTCCAGCGCCGGACCGAAATTCCGGCGCCGGCCGCCGACCGATCCGGGAGACGCGCCATGAACCGACGCCGCTGGATGACCGGCGCCCTGGCGACGGCCGGCGCGGCCCTGCTCTCCGCCTGCGGCCAGGCCGGGACCAGCCTGGCCGAACAGGCGCGGCGCATGGGCGAAGGGCTGACCCGCCGGGCCCAGAGGCTGCTGATTCCCCGCGACGCCCTGGCCCCGACCTACAGCCGGGCCGAGATCTCGCCGGACTTCCGGGCCAATGGCTCGGTCGATCCGGCGGCGTCGGACTACCGCGCGCTCAAGGCCAGCGGCTTCGCCGACTATCGGCTGGTCGTCGACGGACTGGTCGAGCGGCCGCTGTCGCTGAGCCTGACCGAGCTGCGCGCCCGGCCGGCGCGGACGCAGATCACCAAACACGACTGCGTCGAGGGCTGGACCTCGATCGGCGAATGGACCGGCGTGCGGCTGGAGACCCTGCTGGACGAGGCCGGGCTGAAGCCCGAGGCCCGGTTCATCGTCTTCCACTGTTTCGACGCCCTGGATCAGCGCGAGGACGGCGAGCGCTATTATGAGAGCATCGACCTGGTCGACGCCCGCCACCCGCAGACCATTCTGGCCTATGACATGAACCAGCAGGTCCTGCCGGTGCCTCACGGCGCGCCGCTGCGGCTGAGGGTCGAGCGGCAGCTGGGCTACAAACACGCCAAATACATCCGGCGGATCGAGGCGGTCGAAAGCTTCGCCCACATCGGCGGCGGCAAGGGCGGCTATTGGGAAGACCGCGGCTACGAGTGGTTCGCGGCGATCTGACGGCGTCCGAGATCCTTCGTCCGGCTCAGGCCTCCGCCCCCTCCGTCCGCTTCTTCATCATGGCGTCGAAACTGCCCCAGACGCCCTCGGCGCCGTGCCAGGCGCCGGTCGTGGCGGCCTTGGAGTATTCGGTGGCGCGGGCCTCGAAGAAGTTGGCGTGCTCGACGCCCGACAGCAGCGATTGCAGCCAGGGCAGCGGGTTTTCCTTGACGCCGTAGACCTCGGGCAGGTGCAGCTGGCGCAGGCGCCAGTCGGCGATGAAGCGGATGTATTGTTTGATGTCGTCCGGCGTCATGCCGTTCACCGGGCCCATTTCGAAGGCCAGGTCGATGAAGCGGTCCTCCATCTCGACCACGGTCTTGCAGCATTCGACGATGTCGTTGGCGACCTGGGGCGTGACCGCCCCCGTCTCCTTGTTGAAGGCATGGTAGAGCTTGATGATGCCTTCGCAGTGCAGGCTCTCGTCGCGGACCGACCAGCTGACGATCTGGCCCATGCCCTTCATCTTGTTCTGGCGCGGGAAATTCATCAGCATCGCGAACGAGGCGAACAGCTGCAGCCCCTCCGAGAAACCGCCGAACATGGCCAGGGTCCGGGCGATGTCGGCGTTGGTCTCGACCCCGAACTTGCCCATGAAGTCATGCTTGTCGCGCATGGCCTCGTATTCCAGGAAGGCGGCGAATTCGCTCTCGGGCATGCCGATGGTTTCGAGCAGAAGGGCGTAGGCCGCGATGTGGATGGTCTCCATGTTGGCGAAGGACGCCAGCATCATCTTGACCTCGGTCGGTTTGAACACCCGACCGTATTTTTCCATGTAGTTGTCCTGGACCTCGATGTCGGCCTGGGTGAAGAAGCGGAAGATCTGGGTCAGCAGATTGCGCTCGCAGTCGGTCAGATTGACCGCCCAGTCCTTCATGTCCTCGCCCAGCGGCACCTCTTCGGGCATCCAGTGGACCTGCTGCTGCTTCTTCCACATGTCGAAGGCCCACGGATAGCGGAACGGCTTGTAGGCCGCCGAGGGCGTCAGCAGGCCGGGGCCGGCGGGGATGATCGAGACGTGGGCGTTCATGGGTGCTGAGGCTCTGTCGGCGAATCCGAGGGTGCATTCACCATGCGGTCGGACAGCCCCGGCGCCAAGTCGAATTGCGGCTATGTTGCGATCACTTTTTGCGCGACCGCTATATCTGGTAGGTGACCCGCAGTTGGCTGGGGACGCGGCTGGGGACAAGCCCAAGGCCTCCCTATGGCCGAAGGCGCAGGTCTTGGGCGCGGGCGGTCCCGTGTCGCACTACATTCGCGGACGGAAGAGGAGGCCTCCATGACCTACACCGTCTATGGCGCCGCCGGTTCGGGCTCTGTCCCGGTCGAGGCGGCCCTGACCCTGATCGGCGCCCCGTACAAGGTGATCGAGGCGGTCACCTGGGAGGGGGACGCCGAGCGCGACAAGGTCGCCGCCGTCAATCCGATGCGGCAGATCCCGGCCCTGGTCACCCCCGACGGGGAGACCATCACAGAGAGCGCCGCCATCCTGATCTGGCTGGCCGAGCAGCACCCGGAGGCGGCGCTGGCGCCGGAACCGTGCGATCCGGCGCGGGCGCAGTTCCTGCGCTGGATGACCTTTGTCCCGGCGGCGATCTATTCGATGTTCTGGGTCCGGGACGTGCCGTCGCGGCTGGCCGGGGACGATCCCGCGGCGCAGGAGACGATCCGGATCCGCACCGCCGAACGCATCGCGGAATGCTGGGCGAGGATGGAAAGCCAGATCGCACCGGGCCGTTTCCTTCTTGGCGCGGAGCTGACGGTTCTGGACCTGTATGTCGCCACGGCCAGCCGGTGGACGCCGCACCGCGAACGTTTCCACCAGGTCGCGCCGCGCATGGGCGAAGTCATGCGGCGCGTCGATGCGTTGCCGGAACTGACCGCCTTCTGGGCGGAGCGGTTCCCGTTCGAGGGCCGGTACGGAAGCTGAAGCCGGAGCTCAGGCCGCCTCGGCGTCGATCCTCACCCGCGCGGGCGGCAGATCGCCGGACAGGGCCCGGTTCACCATCGCCAGCAGGCCGGCCTGGTTGATCGGTTTGGCCATGTGGGCGTTCATGCCGGCGGCGAGGCAACGGGTCACATCCTCGGGCATGGCGTCAGCGGTCATGGCCACGATCGACAGTCCGGCCGCCGCGCCTTCCGCGGCCCGCATGCGGCGCGTGGCCTCCAGGCCGTCCATGACCGGCATCCGCACGTCCATCAGCACCAGGTCGAACGACTGCCGCGCCACGGCGTCGAGCGCCAGCTGTCCGTCGCAAACCTCCACCACGGTGCAGCCGAAGGCTTCCAGCATGATGCGGGCGACCTCGCGGTTGACCGGGTGGTCGTCCACGACCAGCACACAGGGGTCACGGTCGGGCTCCCCGGCCTGGGCGGCCGCGGCATCCTCCGCTCCGAGGTCCTCGACGGCGTCGGCGTCGGCGTCGGCGGCGCGGTCGAAGGGCAGGTGCAGGATGAAGGTCGAGCCTTCGCCGGGCCGGCTGTCGACGTCGATGCGCCCGCCCATGCGCCGCACGTGCCGCGCCGCCAGCGCCAGGCCGAGGCCGACTCCCGAGTGGTTGCGGCGGATCGAGGCGTCGGCCTGGGCGAAGGCGTCGAACAGGGTGGGCAGGAAACCCGGATCGATGCCGCAGCCGGTATCCGACACCCGGATGCAGACGCCGTCGGCGGCGCGATCCAGCCGCACGACGATCTCGCCCCGCTCGGTGAACTTGACCGCATTGGCGACCAGCGGATGCAAGGCCTGGCGCAACGCCCGGCGGTCGGCGGTGAACCGGGCCCGGGCCGGCAGCCGGTCATCGACCGTCAGTTTGAGACCGCGCGCCTTCGCCACGACGAGGCTGGGCGTGACCGTCTCGCCCGCCACCGCCGCCAGGTCGAGCGGCTCGTTGGAAAGGGTGTCGTCGCCGCGGGCGAAGTCGAGGATGTCCTCGACCAGCATCAGCAGGCCGTCGCTGGATTCGCGGATCTGTCGGGCCTGGCGCACGGAGTCCGCGTCGAGACCCGGACGATCGGCCAGCACATCGGCGAACCCCGCCACGCTGTTGAGCGGGGTGCGCATCTCATGGCTCATCATGGCCAGGAAGCGCGAGCGGGCGGCGGCCGCGTCCTCGGCCACCCGACGGGCTTGATGGGCCGCGGCCGTACGGGCGCGCAGGCGACCCTCCAGCCGGCGGCGTTCGGTGATCACCGTCGAGACGGGCAGGACGGTCGCGACCATGGCCAGAAGGAACAGGTTGTACAGGCCGAGCCGCCGCAGCATCGGCGAGACGGTCTCGAGGCCGGGGATGTCAGTCAGCCGGGTCAGATGCACGGGGCCATGTCCGGTCAGGGTCGCGACGCCGCTGACGCCGGCCATGAGGATCAGGGCCACCGCCGTCATGGCCGGCGACAGGCGCAGGGCGATCAGCAGCAGCGGCAGGACGCACAGGAACCCAAGCGGCGCGAAATCCTGCCAGAAGACCAGGCCGGTGACCGCCAGCATCAGCGCCATCAGACCGGCGGCCTCGACCGTGGACGCGCGCGTCGCGCCGACGAAGCGGTGGCGGCGGGCCAGCAGCAGGAGGATCGGCGTGACAAGGAGCAATCCCAGCACCTCGACGGCGATATAGTTCTGGAACTCAAACGCCCTGATCACCCACGGCTTTGGGTCGAGGACGGAAAGCAGGATCGTGGTGGCCAGGGCGGCCAGGGTCGTGGCCGGGAGCACCGCCAGGGCGGCGAACCGCGTCAGTCGGCCCGGGCGGCGCAGGTCGAGGGCGGCGCCGCAGACCCTCCGCGCCAGCACCGCCGCGACCATGGCCATGCCGAGGTTGAGCACGACGTTGGCGACCAGATAGAAGGCGGGGGTCCCTCGCAGGCTGTTGATCAGGATGTCCAGCGCCGCGCAGGCGGCCAGCACCGCGAGGGCGGGGCGGCGGTGCAGCTGCAGCAGGGCCGCGGCCGCGACGCCGTTGGCGAGCCAGATCGTCGCCGTGCCGAACCGGACCATGGTCCAGTAACCCACCGCCAGGGCGGCGGCGTAAAGAACGACATAGGCCAGGGCGGGCGGACCCGCGACACGGCCCGCTTCATGCCTGAATAGACGCCAACAACCCTTCAACCGGAGCCTCCCCGGCCCATGTTCAACCGTTGGATCGTTAAGGTGAATCCGTAAACAAATCGGACCCATCGGGCGGGCGGCGGTTCGCCGGCTCACGAACGCCCCCGCCGCCAGCCCTGACGCGGGATCTCAGGTCTGAAGCGCCTCGCGCGGCCGGAACCGGCGCCATGCCGCCCAGATCAGCAGCGCGACCGCCACGCCCAGCGCATCGGCCAGCAGGTCGCCCCAGCTGGGATCACGGCCGATATAGCCCTGCACCACCTCGACCGCGCCTCCCAGAACGACGGCCAGCAGGGCCGCCCAGGTCCGGGGCAGGCGCCGGAAGAGCACCCCGAGGCTCCACAGAATCAGGCCGAAGGCGATGAAATGCGCCGCCTTGTCCCAGATGATCTCTTCCGTCTCGAGGGTCCCGCCGGGCGACAGCAGCAGAAAGAGCAGGACGATCAGGACAACGGCGCCGGCGAGGCGGAGGAACAGACGCATACGGTTCAGGACTTTCCGGGGAAGCGTCCGTTCTATCAGCCCGCGAGCAGGACCCAAACCCCTGTCGCCGCGAACCCGAGCGCCGCCGCGAGGCGGATCCATGCCAGCGGCAGCCGACGGGCCGCCGTCTCGCCCAGCAGGACCGCCGGACCGTTGACCAGCATCATGCCCAGGGTCGAGCCCGCAATGACCAGGGGCAGGTTCTGGAACTGCGCCGCCAGCATGGCGGTGGCGACCTGGGTCTTGTCGCCCATCTCGATCAGGAAGAAGGCGGCGGTGGTGGTCCAGAAGACGCCGGAGAAGGTCTTCTCGACCTTGTCAGGGGTTTCGTCGAACCGGTCGGGGATGAGGGCCCAGACGGCGAAGCCGAGGAAGGCGACGCCGACGCCCCAGCGGACCCAGTCGCCGTCCATGAAGCGCGCCAGCACCGATCCCGCCAGGGCCGCAACGGCGTGGTTGGCCAGGGTCGCGACCAGGATGCCGAGCAGAATCGGCAGCGGTCGCCGCCACGCCGCCGCCAGCATGATGGCCAGCAACATGGTCTTGTCGCCGATCTCCGCGATGGAGACGAGGCCGGTGGAGATCAGGAAGGCTTCCAGGACGTCATCGTTCGCGGGGGTTCGGCGGACAGACCATTGGCATTCGCAGCCGGCCCCCGCGTGGAAGCACCCTGCGAAGCCAGCGGTCTTGCCATGTTGGCGGTCCTACGCTCGCCTCGCGGAGGCTCGCTGCTTGAGGACCGATACGGTCCGCCCTCAAGCAGTCTCGCGCCGCGCGCGAGACGATAGGGCCACTTAAGAACGCGCCATCCTCTCCGGGCGAGAGGAAGTGTGTTGACGCGAACCCCGCTGAACGGCGCGGGCGGCTACTCCCCGATGACGGGGCGGTCTGTATCGGTGATGGCTTCCCCGGGCAAGGTCTCGTCATGCGGACCGCCGGCATGGACGGCCTGACGGCGGCGAACCGCATAGGCCACCAGCCACAGGACCATGGCCCAGGCCGCCCCGACGCTCCAGCCGGCGAGGACGTCGCTGGCCCAGTGGGCGCCCAGATAGACGCGGGTCAGACCGATCAGCACGGCGATCAGGATCGCCGCGCCGAGGACGAACGCCTTCAGATGCCGTCTCGGAAAGGCCTGGGTCAGCATGACTCCGAGAGTCAGATAGAAGACCGCCGCGAGAAGGGCGTGGCCGGAGGGGAAGCTGGCGTTCAGGGTGTCTACGGCCTGGAAGTCCTGCGGCGGGCGCTCCCGCCCGAACAGGGCCTTCAGACCCTCGCTCAGGGCCACGCCCCCGCCCACGCCGGCGGCGAGCAGAAGGGCCGACAGGTGTTTGCGCTGGATGATCAGAAAGACGAGGGCGATCGTCCCGAACAGGGCCAGCACGGATATGCCGCCCAGCGAGGTCAGATCGGCGGCCGCCTCCTCCAGCCACCAGCCGCCGCGCGGATCGCCCGGCGTCGGCTGCATCCATGTCAGAACCGCCTGGTCAAAGGCCTGACCGTCGGCCTCGGTCATGTCGTCGGAGAGTTCGACGAAGGACATGATCCCGACGGCGATGATGAACAGGGCGCTCAGCGCGGTGATCTCGGCGCGGGCGATGCGCCAGGCGCGGCCAAGAAAAGTACGGATCGGGGAGGATGTCATCGGCTCCAAACGGTCCCGCTTGTGGGACGTTCCGCTCACGCGTTCGTGATGAACGGAGAGAGTCCACTGTCACGCCCGCGTCGCGGCCTGTCCACAGGCTCATCCCCCGCCTTGATCGCGATTCGGACAGAAAGTGATCGTCAACCCCGTTGACGGTTGGTTAGCCATCTGCGCCCCATATCTGGGCGTGGGAAACGTTCCAGCCACAAGATGATGTGGTTTGGAACGCGGGGTTCTCGCACGATCCAGTTCAGGGGCGACAGCATTATGGCCGGCGGCGAAGCGTTGAAGACAGTGGAATTCCAGCCGGTTGCGGGCGACGCGACGCCGCGGCCCCATCTCTCCGTGGTGCGCTCCCTCCATCTCGACCGGTCCCGCGACGACCTGCTCACCGACTTCGGCAAGAAGACGCTCGAGGACCGCTATCTGCTGGCCGGCGAGAGCTATCAGGACATGTTCGCCCGCGTCGCCACGGCCTATGCCGACGACCATGACCACGCCCAGCGCGTCTATGACTACATGTCCAAACTCTGGTTCATGCCGTCGACGCCGGTGCTGTCGAACGGCGGCGCCGATCGCGGCCTGCCGATCAGCTGCTTCCTCAACGCCGTCGCCGACAGCCTGGACGGCATCCAGTCGGTCTGGAACGAGAATGTCGCCCTCGCCTCGAACGGCGGCGGCATCGGCACCTACTGGGGCGGCGTCCGGTCGATCGGCGAGAAGGTCAAGGGCGCGGGCCAGACCTCGGGCATCATCCCCTTCATCCGCGTGATGGACTCCCTGACGCTCGCCATCAGCCAGGGCTCGCTGCGCCGCGGTTCGGCGGCGGTGTACCTCGACGTCCACCACCCCGAGATCGAGGAGTTCCTCGAGATCCGCAAACCCTCGGGCGACTTCAACCGCAAGTCCCTGAACCTGCACCACGGCATCAACATCTCGGACGCCTTCATGGAGGCCGTGCGCGACGGCCGGACCTTCGACCTGCTGTCGCCCAAGGACAAGGCGGTGGTGAAGACCGTCGACGCCCGCGCCCTGTGGCAGAAGATCCTCGAGATCCGCCTGCAGACCGGCGAGCCCTATCTGATCTTCTCCGACACGGTGAACCGCCAGATGGCGCCGCACCAGCGCGAGCTGGGCCTGTCGGTCAAACAGTCCAACCTGTGCGCCGAGATCATGCTGCACACCGGCCGCGACCACCTCGGCGTCGACCGCACCGCCGTCTGCTGCCTGTCCTCGGTCAATGCCGAGATGTTCCTGGAGTGGCGCGAGGAGCCGAAATTCGTCGAGGACGTCATGCGCTTCCTCGACAATGTGCTGGAGGACTTCATCCGCCGCGCCCCGCCGGCCATGGCCGCGGCCGTCTATTCGGCCAAGCGCGAGCGTTCGGTCGGCCTCGGCCTGATGGGCTTCCATTCCTTCCTGCAGCAGCAGGGCGTGGCCTTTGAATCCGCCATGGCCAAGTCGTGGAACATGCGGCTGTTCAAACATCTGCGCCGCGAGGCCGACAAGGCCAGCCGTATCCTGGCCGAAGAGAAGGGCCCCTGCGAGGACGCCGCCGAGCGCGGCGTCATGGAGCGCTTCAGCCACAAGATGGCCATCGCCCCGACCGCCTCGATCTCGATCATCTGCGGCGGCACCTCGGCCGGCATCGAGCCGATCCCGGCCAATATCTACACCCACAAGACCCTGTCCGGCTCCTTCGCGGTCAAGAACCCCTATCTGGAGCGCATCCTCGGCGAGAAGGGCATCGACACCGAGGCCGTCTGGAGCTCGATCCTCGAGCATGAAGGCTCGGTCCAGCACCTCGAGGGCCTGACCGACGACGAGAAGGCCATCTTCAAGACCGCCTTCGAACTGGACCAGCGCTGGATCGTCGAGCTGTCGGCCGACCGGGCCCCGGAAATCTGCCAGGCCCAGTCGATCAACCTGTTCATCCCGGGCGACGTGAACAAATGGGACCTGCACATGCTGCACTGGTCGGCGTGGGAGAAGGGCGTGAAGTCGCTCTATTATCTGCGCTCCAAGTCGGTGCAGCGCGCGGCCTTCGCGGGCGCCGAGACCAAGGTCGAGGAAGAGATCGATCCCAACCAGCCCGACCTCTTCAGCGCGGCCCGCACCGACTATGACGAGTGCCTGGCCTGTCAGTAGGCGGCCGGGGGGCGTTCGACGCCCTGTGACCCCGGAACCTCGCTGTACGGTCGACGTTCGTCCGCCGGCGCAAAAGTCTGTTGGCGAGGCGGCCCGCATCGTGCAGGGTCGTGGTTGTTGACGGATCGGGAGGGACCGTTGATGCGTATGACGGTTGTTTCGATTGGGGTTTTGACGGCTGTGGCCTGTGCGGCTCCGGCGTTCGCCGACGCGTCGCCTGCCGTCGCCCAGGTGGCGGCGCCCGATCCCTGGCAGGTCACCCGCGCGCCCCCCGCCACGGTTTCCGACCTGCTGAGCCGGCTTGACCGCGACGCCCGTTTCGCCGGCGCGGATCGCCCTGCCATGGACCCGGGCGAGGGCTGGAGCGGCTATGCGCCCCCACGCGACCGAGGCTCGCCCTGGGCCGCGTCCAGCCGGGACGTCTGGTTCGAGAACGACGCCTTCGACGACCGGCTGCGGCTGCGCACCGAAGGGCCGGTGCGCCGGGTCGACGGATCGCCCCTGCCGCCCGGACCGCTGGACCAGGCCGCCTATGAGACCGAGCACTACGACCTGACCTATACGCGCGGCTGGACCGAGACTCTCGGCCAGACGGCGTCCGGCCTCGACGTCACCCTGACGCCGCACGTCGGCGTCGGCGTCGGCTCGCGGGGCGGCACGACCGAGGCCGGCGCGACGCTTCGCATCGGCGAGAATCTCGATCGTCTGGTTCCGGAGGGCGAGGACGCCTTCGGCCAGCGGCCGCGCTGGTATCTCTACGCCGCCGGCTCAGGCCGCGCGGTGGGCTATAATTTCGCCCGCACCCGCGACGGCGACTTCGCCCGGTCCGGCGTCAGTCACGATGCAGGGGCCTTCCTCGGCGACGCCTCCCTGGGCGTGGCCATGCGGCGCGGCCCGGTCCAGGGCTCCGTCGCCCTGGTCTATCGCGAGATCGAGGTCGAGGAGCTGAGCCGCGCCAACGGCGTCGACAACGACGTGTCCGAAGGGCTGATCGCGTTTCAGCTGTCGATCAAGCCTGATTAAGGGCGCAAGACCGGAAACAGGATTGGAGGCACGATAAGTGGAACGCGCAACCGCTCTCATGATGTTGGCGATGTCACTGATTGTGCTTTACTGGTCCGCTACAGGATACGACGGATCCGCTCGATCAATTTTCATCATATCGGGGTCTTTATTCCTGAGCTTCATTTCATGCTGGCGAATTAAGAAGGCGTTTTTCTGACGCGGTCGGCGATCGCCTCCGTCGAACAACGGCTGACTCAATCCCTGCCCCCTACTCCGTCCGCGCCACGCCCTCGCGCCGGTCGTCGGCGCCGCCGTCCCAGCCCCAGCCCGTCGGACCCTCGCGCCACATGCCGCCGTGCAGGCCAGAGGTCTCGCTGTCGTTGGGCCGGAGAGTCACGCCCCGCGCCGCAAGCCCCTCCCGCAAGGAATCGGAGAAGCGTTGGGTATCCGCGCCGAACCCGTCGCCCTTGGCCACCAGATTGGGCAGGTCAAAGGCCCTTTGCACCGGCAAGCCCCAGTCCAGCACGGCGATCAGCGCCCGGGCGTTGTAGGCGAGGATGGCGGTTCCGCCCGGCGAGCCCAGGGCCCCGACCAGCCGACCCTCCCGGTCGAGGATCAGGATGGGCGACATCGAGGATCGCGGCCGCTTGCCCGCCGCCGCGGCGTTGGCCGCCGGCCCGCCGTCGCCCCGCGTCGGCGCGAACGAGAAATCCGTCAGCTGGTTGTTGAGGAAGAAGCCGGCCGCCATCCGGCCTGAGCCGAACACGCTTTCGACCGTGGTGGTCATGCTGACCGCATTGCCCGCCGCGTCGACGATGACGAAATGCGAGGTCCCCGCCGGCTCGTTCGTCGCATCCGGCCCGGCCAGCACGCCGCCCGGGGGCGTCCCTGCCGCCGCCGCGCCCGTCAGCCCCGGCGCCAGGGCCGCCCGCGCGGCCACATAGGTCGGGTCCAGCAGTCCCTGGACCGGCACGCGAGTGAACCCCGGGTCGCCAACGTACCGGTCGCGGTCGGCGTACATCAGCCGCTGCAGCTGGGCGAAGGCGGTCCAGGCTTCGGCGCTGTCGGGCCCCCGGGTGATGTCCGGCGTCGCCTCAGCCATGGCGAGCAGTTGCAGCACCGCCACCCCGCTGGACGGGGGCGGGGGCACGCAGATGACATAGACGCGGTACGGCCGGCACAGGGCGCCGCGTTCGATCGGCTGATAGGCGGCGATGTCCTCGACCGTCAGGGCCCCCGGCCGCGGCCCTTCGGCCACCGTGGCGGCGATCTCGCGCGCGATCCTACCCCGATAGAAGGCCTCGGCCCCGCCCGCCGCCAGTTCGGCCACCGTCGCGGCATAGGCCGGGTTGCGCAGGACGTCGCCGGCGGCATGGCGCCCGCCGTCTGTCTTGGTGAAATAGGCATCGGCCCAGCGCGTGCGCGCCTGTCCGCGCGTGGCGGCGATGAAGCCGGCCAGCCGCGGGCTGACCTCGAAGCCGTCGCGCGCCAGTCGTTCCGCGTCGCCGAACAGGGCGCCCCACGGCAGCCGGCCGTGCGCCGCCTGGGCCATGGCCAGCATGGCCACCACGCCCGGCGCCCCGGTCGACCGTCCGCTCAGCACCGCGTCGCCGAAGTCCAGCGGCGCGCCGTTCTCGAAGAACAGCCCGGGCGTCGCCGCCGCCGGCGCGGTCTCGCGGCCGTCATAGCTGGTGACCTCGCCGGTCCGGGCGTCGAACACCATCATGAAGGCGCCGCCGCCGAGACCCGAGGACTGCGGCTCGACCAGGCCGAGCACGGCCTGCACCGCCACCGCCGCGTCGACCGCCGAGCCGCCCTCGCGCAGCACCTTCAGGCCCGCCTCGACCGCCAACGGATTGGCGGCCGCCACGAACGGCCCGCGCGCGAGCGGGTCCTGAACCGCCGCCGCGGGCGCCCTCGGCTGCGGCCGC
>NZ_DLHQ01000058.1 GCF_002483305.1 Brevundimonas sp. UBA7664 | reverse complement strand
GCGGGGCCTGGGGCGCGGGCGCGTCGGTGCGCGGACGGGCGGCGACGTCGAAGCCCTGCGGGCGCTGATGGCCCGGGGCGACGCCGGCGCGGGGGCGTTTGGTCTCGACCACCACGGTCTTGGTGCGGCCGTGGCTGAAGCTCTGGCGCACGGTGCCGGTCGAAACCGATCCCGCCTGCCGGGGCTTCAGGCTCAGCGGCGCGCGCGGTCCCGTCTGGGACGGAGTCCCGGTCGGAGCCTGCGGTGCGCCGTCGTTGGTCTTGTCGTTCTCGTCAGTCATCCGGTCGCTTTACTGGGGACAGCGGGTGATCCGCCGTCGTCTCGTTCAAACACAAAAAGCCGCGCGTCGCCCTGCCCCCAAATCAGGGAGCAGAACCCCGCCCGTCCAAAACCTTGTTCGGGGCCTCAGCCGGCTCACCGCCCCACTCCGGGGGCAGAAGCGGTCGAAATCCCGCCAGTCGTTCGACCTCTATGGTCCAGCGATCGGCCCGCCCGCCCTCAAGCAGGACGGCGTGTATCGCATTTTCCAGCCCAAGGGCCAAACTCAAATCGTCCGCCGTGAAGACGCCGCAGACTTTCGGGGGCGGCGTCATGTGTTTCGCCAGCGAAAGCAGCTTGCCGCGACCGTCGGCGGACCCGTCCGCCGCCTCGATGATCCATGCAGCCTTGCCCGACCGCACATTGGCCAGGGATTTCTCGAAGCCTGAGATAAGCACGCCTTCGCGCCGGGCAAGCCCCAGCTGGTCCAGACAGCGCCGGAACAGCAGGCTTTCGACCGTGTCCGCGAGGTCCGCGGCCGGCTTCATCGGCGCCTTGGCGGCGCGTGAAAACAGGTTCTTCTTCACCGCCGCCTCGATGGAGGCGCGGTCCGCCGCGACCCACAGGCCGCGGCCGGGCAGCTTGCGCGCCAGATCGGGGGCGACCGAGCCGTCCGGAGCGGCGACGAAGCGGATCAGGCGAGATTCATCCATGACCTCGTGGGTGACGAGGTCGCGTCTCTCTCTATCGATCGTCGCTTCGCGCAGACTCATGGAGGGCTCGGTTTCCCATCACGCGTTTTCGGGCTGTTCGGGGTCCTCGGCGAGGACCTCGTCGTCGGTGTCTTCGTCAGCGGCGACCTCGCCCTCGTCGCCTTCCGGCGCGGCGGCGAAGACGGCGTCTGCGTCGTATTCGCCCTCGGCCAGCTCTTCCTCGTATTCCGGCTCCGGCGGCTGCGGCAGTTCCGAGGCGTCGATCCAGCCGGCCGCGACCCGGGCCTGCAGGATCAGCATCTCGGCCTCTTCCTGGGCCAGGTTGAAGCTTTCCAGAACGCCCGGGACCTTGGTCCGTTCGCCGTTCTTCACTTCATAGCCGCCGCGGATCTCGTCGGTGGCCAGATCGGCCAGGTCCTCGACGGTCTTCACGCCGCCTTCGCCGAGGGCGACGGCGATGGCGCCGGTCACGCCGGGGACGGCCATGACTTCGTCCAGCACGCCCAGTTCGACGCGCTTCGCGTCCAGCACGGCGGCCTGTTTGTCGAGGAAGTCGCGGGCGCGGGCCTGCAGCTCCTCGGCGGTGTCCTCGTCAAAGCCCTCGATGTCGGAGATTTCATAGGGTTCGACGAAGGCCAGATCCTCGACCGTGGCGAAGCCTTCGGTGACCAGCAACTGGGCGATGACCTCGTCCACGTCCAGGGCTTCCTGGAACAGGGTGGTGCGCTCGCTGAACTCGCGCTGGCGGCGCTCGGAGTCCTGCGACTCGGTGATGATGTCGATCTGCCAGCCGGTCAGCTGGCTGGCGAGGCGGACGTTCTGGCCGCGGCGGCCGATGGCCAGCGACAGCTGCTCGTCCGGCACCACCACTTCAACGCGGTCGGCTTCTTCGTCGAGCACGACCTTGGAGACTTCAGCGGGGGCCAGGGCGTTGACGATGAAGGTGGGCTCGTCATTGTTCCACTGGATGATGTCGATCTTCTCGCCCTGCAGTTCGGCGACGACCGCCTGAACCCGCGAGCCGCGCATGCCGACGCAGGCGCCGACGGGGTCGATCGAGGAGTCGTTCGACAGCACGGCCATCTTGGCGCGCGAGCCGGCGTCGCGGGCGGCGGCGCGGATCTCGATCACGCCGTCGTAAACTTCCGGGACTTCCTGGGCGAACAGCTTGGCCATGAAACCGGGGTGCGAGCGCGACAGCATGACCTGCGGGCCCTTGGCCTCGGCGCGGACGTCATAGATGTAGGTGCGGATCCGGTCGCCGATGTTGAACACCTCGCGCGGGATGGAGTCGTTGCGGCGCATGATGCCCTCGCCCCGGCCCAGGTCGACGACGGTGTTGCCGTATTCGACGCGCTTGACGGTGCCGTTGACGATCTCGCCGACGCGGTCCTTGAACTCTTCGTACTGGTTGGCGCGCTCGGCGTCGCGGACCTTCCCGGTCACGACCTGACGGGCCATCTGGGTCTGCACCCTGCCGAACTCGAACGGCGGCAGATTCTCGATGTATTCCTTGCCGACGAAGGCGTCCGGATCGCGCTTGGAGGCGTCGGTCAGGCGGACCATGGCCGAGTCGTTGAACTCTTCCAGCTCGTCTTCCGGCTGCCAGTCGTCGGCCACGATGGTGACGTGACGCGTCAGGGCCATTTCGCCCGACTTGATGTCGATCTTGGCGCGGATGTCGTGATGGGCGCCGTAGCGCGACTTGGCGCCCTTCTGGATCGCCTCCTCGATCGCCTCGACGACGATCTCCTTGTCGATGTTCTTCTCGCGCGCGACCGCGTCAGCGATCGTTAGCAGTTCGAGTCGGTTCGCGGAAACGCCGGCTACAGCCATGGTCTAGTCCTCGGTCTCAACAGAGTTGTCGTTACGGGCGGCGCGCTTCTCGGCGCCCGCCTTCATCAGTTCGTCGGTCAGCACCAGTTTGGCGTCGACCAGCCAGTCAAACGGGATCAGGGCGGTGTCCTCCTCGCCCTCCAGGTCCATGGCGACATTGTCGCCGTCGGTCCCGGCGATCATGCCCTTGAACCGCTTGCGGCCCTCGATCATGCGATCGCTTTCCAGCCGCGCCTCATAGCCCTCGAACAGGTCGAAGTCGGACAGGCGGGTCAGGGGGCGGTCGACGCCCGGCGACGACACTTCCAGCAGATATTCGCCGGCGATCGGATCGGCGGCGTCGAACACTTCCGACACGGCGCGGCTCAGGCGGGCGCATTCCTCGACGGCGATGTCGTGGTCGCTGGGCCGTTCGGCCATGATCTGCAGCCGCCGGCGCAGGGTGCCGCCCATCAGACGCACGCGCACGATGTCGAGACCCAGGCTCTCGGCCACGGGTTCGATCAGCTCCAGCAGAGCGCGGTCTTCAACGGTCTTGGCCTTCAACGGGGCTCGGTCCAATAAAAAAGCGGCGGGCCCGACGGCCGCCGCTCAAACGGCGCCGTTAGGACGCCGGTCTAACGATGTGACGGGGCGTATAGCTCCGGCGGAGGGGTTTGTCAGCCCCTGTCGTCATATCCGATCGCGGCGTTGCCCTGTCTCGACGACAAAGGCAGAACAGGACGGCATGAAAATCTTCTGGATCGGTCTCGACGGCCCCGGGCGCCTCGGCATTTCGCGAAAGCCCGACGGCGGCGAGGCGCTGGAGCGGCAGATGGCCAAGCTGGCGCACGGCATGGTCGATCACGTCGTCAGCCTGCTGGAGCCGGCCGAGGCCGCCGAACTGGGTCTGGGCGACGAGGGCGCGGCGGCCGAACGCCACGGCGTCGGCTTCTACAATTTCCCGATCACAGACCACGGCGTTCCGGCGGACGCCGTCTATTACCGGCGCGTGGCCACGGCCATCGAGCGCCGGCTGAACGCCGGTCAGGCCATCGTGATCCACTGCCGGGCCGGGCTCGGCCGGGCGCCGTCCCTGGCCATCGCGGCCCTGATCGTGGGCGGGGTCCATCCGGACGAGGCCATCCTGCGGGTCGGCAAGGCCCGGGGTCGGCCCGTGCCCGAAACCGACGAGCAGCTGGCCTTCCTTCGCGACTTCGCAGCCGGGGTGCGGGGCGCCTGAGGCTGGTTCAAACCATGTCCAGCTGACCGAGGTAGTCGCGCTTGCCCAGCGGCACGCCCAGATGGCGCAGGATCGCGTAGGCCATCGACAGGTGGAAATAGAAATTCGGCAGGGCGAAGCTGGTCAGATAGCCGGCGCCTTCGAAATTCAGCTCCACCCCGGGGAATCGCAGTTCGACCCGGCGGGTTTCGGCGCCGTCGAACGCCGCGGCCTCGGCCGCCTCGATGAAGGCGATCGACAGGGCGACGGTCTCCTTCAGGTCGGCCAGGCTGGCCTCCGCATCGTCGGTCTTCGGCCACGGCTGGTCGGTCAGCCGGGCGACGCAGCTGCGGGCTGAAAAGGACGCCATGCGGATCTGGTCGGGGAAGGGCCGCATGTCCGGCGCCAGCCGCGCCTCCATCAGGGCCGTTTCGTCCAGGCCGGACTCCAGCGCCCGGTCGAGCAGTCCGTCGAGAGCCCTCAGGCCGCGCAGGAACATGGAGGTCGCGACGTGGTCGAGGGCGAGGCTCATGGGTCCGTCCTTTTGAGGTACGCAGGCTTTCTGCCCCGGTTCGCGATCGATTTCCAGCCGGAGGCGTCGTGGGTCTTGCCCTGTTCAGCCCGGCGTGATTGGCCTCGCCCATGACTGCCCCGCTCCGCCTCGCCTCTTTTCTCGGCTTCGCCCTGCTCATCGCGCTCTGCGCCCGACTGTCCGTGCCGATGGTCCCGGTGCCGATGACGATGCAGACCTGGGCGGTGCTGCTCGCCGGCGTGATTCTGGGGCCACGATGGGGCGCGGCGGCTGTCGTGCTGTATCTCGCCCTGGCGCTGGCGGGCCTGCCGGTGTTGTCCGACGGGGCGTCGGGCCCGGGGCCGTTCACGGGGCCGACCGCCGGCTATCTGTTCGCCTTTCCGCTCGCCGCCGGGCTGGCGGGCGTTCTGGCCGAAGGCGGACGGCTGGGCCGACTGGCCCCGGCGACGGCCTGGCTGTTCGGCCTGCACCTGATGATCCTGGCGCTGGGGACGGGCTGGCTGGCCGGCCGGATCGGCGTTCCGGCCGCGGTCGCCGCCGGCTTCACGCCCTTTCTGGCCGGGGCGGCGGTCAAGTCGGTGCTGGTCGTCCTCGCGGCCCGCGCCCTGTCGGCCGTCGCCGGCTTCAGGCCCGGATGAAGTCGAGGAAGATCGGGGCCGTGTCGCCCAGCTTCTTTTCCTCGTAGCGGGTGACGACATGATCCGCCGGCGCGCTGCGCCAGTCGTCCGCCGCCTCGGCCTGCCAGACCAGACCGGGCGTGCGCTCGAACTTCTCCAGCGCCCAGTCGGCGTAGTCCTTCCAGTCCGTGACGAAGCGCAGGCCGCCGCCGGGCTTGAGCAGGCGGGCGATCTCCGCCGCCGTCTCGTCCTGCACCAGCCGGCGCTTGTTGTGCCGCGCCTTGTGCCAGGGGTCGGGGAACAGGATCATCACCCGGTCCAGCGAGGCGTCGGGCAGGGCCGTCATGACGTCGCGGGCGTCGTCGGCGTGCAGGCGGACGTTCTTCAGCCCGCGCTCGTCGATATGGCGCAGGGCCGAAGCCACGCCGTTCAGGAAAGGCTCGCAGCCGATCATCAGCGTGTCGGGATGCCGCGCCGCCTGTTCAGCCAGATGCTCGCCGCCGCCGAAGCCGATCTCGAGCCAGACTGCTTTCGCTTCGGGCATCAGCGCCTTCGGATCGATCGGCCCGGCCTTCGGATCCGGCAGGGCGATGCCGGGCAGCAGGGTATCGAACAGGGCCGCCTGCCGCGGCTTGATGGCGCGCGACTTGATCCGGCCGAACGAGCGAAGCGGGCGGTGGGCGGGATCGTCGGAAAGGGGCATGGGCGGCCTTATAGGCGGTCGCGCGTCCGGCGCGAGTCCTTCACAGCGCGCACCGCCTCCCCATGTTCGGCGGGCGCAAGGAGCGGAACATGGCGGAGATCATCGGCTGGGGCGTGGGCCTGGGGCTGGTCGGGCTGATTGTCTGGGCCACGCTGGCCCTGGCGGGCGGCGGCGGGCGGACCGCCGCGAAACGACGCGGCGGCGGCGTGCAGATGATGGCCGCCATGCTGTTCGGATTCGGCGCGGCCCTGGACCCGCCGCAACGGCATGTGGCCGAGGCCAAGGACGAGACGCCGAAGGGCTCGCCGGAGACCGGCGAGCCCGAACTGGATCCCTAGACCAGAGCCTTCAGCTGATCGACCAGATCGGTCTTCTCCCAGCTGAAGCCGCCGTCGGCGTCCGGCGCGCGGCCGAAATGGCCGTAGGCGGCGGTGCGGGCGTAGATCGGCTTGTTCAGGCCGAGGTGCTCGCGGATGGCGCGCGGCGTGGCGCCGCCGATGAGGCCGAGAATGTTGGCCTCCAGCACCGCCTCGGTGATCGCGCCCTTGCCGGTGCCGTGCAGGTCGACGTGGATCGACTGGGGCTTGGCCACGCCGATGGCGTAGCTGATCTGGATGGTGCAGCGGTCGGCCAGGCCGGCGGCGACGACGTTCTTGGCCAGGTAGCGGCAGGCATAGGCGGCCGAGCGGTCGACCTTGGTCGGGTCCTTGCCGCTGAAGGCGCCGCCGCCGTGCGGGGCCGCGCCGCCGTAGGTGTCGACGATGATCTTGCGCCCGGTCACGCCCGCGTCGCCGTCAGGACCGCCGATCTCGAAGATGCCGGTCGGGTTGATATGCCAGACGGTGTTCTCGTCGGTGAAGCCTTCCGGCAGGACGGAGAGGATATGCGGCTTGACGATGTCGGCGACGTCGGCGGACGACAGGCCCGGCGCGTGCTGGGTCGACAGGACGATCGAGGTGGCGCGCACCGGCACGCCGTCCTCGTACTGGATCGTGACCTGGCTTTTGGCGTCGGGCTCGAGCCGCTTGTCGCCGCCGTGCCGGACCTCGGCGAGGCGCTTCAGGATGTTGTGGCTGTACTGCAGGGTGGCCGGCATCAGCTCGGGCGTCTCGTTCGAGGCATAGCCGAACATGATGCCCTGGTCGCCCGCGCCCTCGTCCTTATTGCCGGCGGCGTCGACGCCGACGGCGATGTCGGCCGACTGGCCGTGCAGGCGGTTGATGAATTCGAAGGTCTCCCAGTGGAAGCCGGACTGTTCATAGCCGATGTCGCGCACGGCGGCGCGGACGGCGGCTTCGATCTCGTCCTGCACGCCCGGCGCCCACTGGCCGTTCGTGTCCATGATGCCCTGGCCGCGGATCTCGCCGGCGAGGACGACCAGGTTCGTCGTCGTCAGCGTCTCGCAGGCCACCCGCGCATAGGGATCCTTGGACAGGAACAGGTCGACGACCGTGTCGGAGATGCGGTCCGCGACCTTGTCGGGATGGCCCTCGGAGACGCTTTCCGAGGTGAAGAGGAAGGACGAACGGGACAAATGCAGCGCTCCGGCGGAAGGACGGTCGCCAGACATATAAAGATATCCTTATGTGTTCAAGCTCAACCTGAGCCGAGCAGCAGGGGCGCGGGTCCGACCAGGGCCCGGTCCAGTCGGTCCGGCAGGGGACGCTGCGCCAGCCGCGCCCGCACCCACTGGTCGGCGGCGGCCAGATCGCCGGCCAGCAGGGTGCGCTGTTCCGCCTCTCGCGCCACCCGGGCGGCATTGTCGAACGCCACCCCGGGGTTCTTGGAATAGGTCGAGAACAGGGGACCGGCGAGGGTCGCCTCCAGGGCTGCGGCGTCCTGCGTCACGCCGAAATGGCGGGCCGCCGCCTCCAGCACGGGGCCGGGGCGGGCGAACAGGGTCGCGGCGTCCAGGCCGGCGGCGTTCGGATAGCGCGCCAGGGCCTCGGCATAGATGCGGATCTGGGCCAGCCACAGGCGCGCCGCCGCCACGGCGGGGGTCGACGGCGCCGGTTCGCAGGGCTCGCGCCGGTCCAGCTCCGGCTTCAGCTCGGCGCTGACGCCCATGACCCAGTTGCGATGATTGTCGGAGCGCAGGATCGCCAGCAGATAGGTCTCCAGCGGGTAATAGAGGAACAGCGTGGGCGCCGTCGGGCGCTGCGCCATCAGGTCGTCGACGACGAAATTCACCGGCACATTGGCCTTGACGATCACCGGCGCGTCGGGCGCGTAGCGACGGCCCAGCAGACGCAGCGCCAGCCGCAACCGGGCCTGCCAGCCCGCGTCGCGCCCCGTGCTCACCGCCTCGACCGCCAGCTGGCGCAGCACCACCGGCTCGCGCAGCACCAGATCGCCGGGCCCGTCCAGCGCGCGGGCCAGCAGGGTCGAACCGCAATGGGCGACATGAAAGATCCAGCCGATCTCGGCCGCCGGCGCGCCGGTCCGGTCCAGCAGGGCGGCCAGCTGGGCCGCGTCCACCCGCGCCATCGAAGGACCCGCCGGCTGGATGCGGCGATCCAGGAAGATCGACCGCGCATAGGCCGCCCGGTCCATCGGCATCAGCGTCGCCTGTCCCCCTTCGAAGGCGAACAGATGATGGTCGGGCGAGTCCATCAGGTCTCTGAGATTGAGCTGCATGGGGCCTCCGGTCGTGCAGGTCTGTGATCGCTGTCGCACAACCCGCCGCGTCGCGCTATGACAGGCGTGTTCACCTCACGCGCAGCGGATGCCGATGCCCGAGTTCCTGGCGCCGACCCCGGCGACCCCCTATGCGATCGTCCAGGCCGGCGCCGGCGAGCCCATCGAAGCCGTGCCGACCGCCGCGATCGGCGAACTGTTCCGCACCCATGGCGCGGTGCTGCTGCGCGGCTTTCCGGTCGATCTCGAGGGGTTTCACGCCTTCACCGACATCTGGTGCGCCAGTTCCGTCTTCAACGAGAGCCCGGACCGCCGCCTGCTGGACGAAGCCCACAATATCCAGTCGGTCAACGGCGGTTCGGCCCCCTTTCCGCTGCACCCCGAACTGTCCCGCGAGCCGTGGAAGCCCGACGTCTGCTTCTTCTTCTGCCTGCAGCCGCCGGTGTCGGGCGGCGAGACCACGGTCTGCGACGGAGCCGAGATCGTGCGGCGTCTGCCGGCCGATATCCGCGACGCCATGGCCGCCCGCCGGCTGCTGTATGTCCAGCCGGCCCTGCCGGAGACCCTGAGCTACTGGCTGGGCGAGGCCGAACCGAGCGACGCCCGGCTGGCGTCGCCGCCGGCCTCCTGCCCCTATCGCTTTGTGCGCACCCCGGCCGGGGTGATGCGGGTCTTCACCCGGCCGATGCTCCACCGCACCCGGTTCGGAAACCAACCCGCCTTCGGCAATTTCCTGCTGTTCGCGCGGGACTATCTGGGCCTGCCCAACTTCCCGGTCATGGACAACGGCCAGCGCGTGCCCGACGCCTGGATGGACGCCGTGCGCCAGGCGGCGGCGGACATCACGGCCCCGATCCTGTGGCTGCCGGGCGATCTGTTGATGGTCGACAACAGCCGCGTCATGCACGGGCGTCGCGCCATCATCGACGCCGACAACCGGCTGATCGCCTCCTATTTCGGCTATCTCAGGGACGCCGCCCCGGACCCCGAGGAACCGGCCGATCCCCCCTGGCGCCGCGCCATGTTCCGCCCGCCGACCGCCGAGGCCGGCGTCAGCGTCTGATTTGCGATGGAGGAATGGTGCCGCTTAGGTGACTCGAACACCTGACCCCCGCATTACGAATGCGATGCTCTACCAGCTGAGCTAAAGCGGCCTTGGCGCGACGGGCGATGCAGCCCCGCGCGAGAGGCGCTCTTTATACGCGGGGCGCGGGCTTGCCAAGCGCCGCGAGCAGGGCGGTTTCGTCGGGCGTCGGGGCGAGGCGGATTTCGAGGCCGGAGCGGTCGCCGAGCGGCGCCGCCGCCGCCGCTGACAGGGCGACCGCCGTCCGGCCGGCGAACGGGCCCAGCGCCGCCAGCGCCCGGGCGGCCCGGGCGGAATGGATCAGGACGGCGTCAAAGGCGGCGGGCGCCGCGGCGCCGGTCTCGACGGCCTCATACACGGGCAGGGCCTTCGCCTCGACGCGGCCCCGCAGCAGGGCCGGCAGATCGCCCGCCGGCTCCCGGGCGCCCGCAACCAGCAGGGGGCCGACCGACGGCTCCTGTGCGATCAGCAGGGCGGCCAGCCGGTCGAGATCGCCGCTCGCCGACTGTACCCGCGCGAAACCGGCCGCCCGCGCCGCGCCGGCGGTGGCGTCGCCGACGGCGAAGACCGGTCGGGTCCGGTCCGGGGTCAGGGCCGCGAAGGCGGCGACGCCATTGGCGCTGGTGAAGGCGAGGGTGGCGACGCCGGTCAGGTCGGGTGCGGCCTGGGGGATCGGGCGGATGGCCAGCAGGGGGGCCACGACGGGCTCGAAGCCGAGAGCGGTCAGGCGGTCGGCGGTGCGCGCGGCGCCGGGTTCGGCGCGGGTGACCCAGACGCGGCGGATCGCCGTCAGGGTTCGACCCGCTGGTCGCCGGCCGCGGCGTGAACCTCGGCGCCGAGCCTCAGGCCGAGGGCGCGGGCCTGGTCGATGATGTCTCCGGCGGACAGGTCGCCGAGCTGGCCGGCGCGCCGCCAGCGGGCCGAGCCGTCCGGGGCCAGCATTTCGGTGGTGAGGCGCATCTGGCCGTCGGCGATCATCGCATGCGCCCCGACGGCGGTGCGGCAGGATCCTTCCAGCGCCGTCATCGCCCCGCGCTCGGCCGCCACGGCGAGCGCGGTCATCGGATCGTTGAGCGCGGCGACCCAGGCGGCGTCGAGATCGTCCGTCCTGGTCTGGAGGGCGAGGGCGCCCTGTCCCGGCGCGGGCAGGAAGTCGTTCAGCGACAGCCGCTCGCGGATCACCGCCTCGAACCCGAGCCGGTTCAGCCCGGAGACGGCCAGCAGGATGGCGTCGAACTCGCCCTCGGCCAGTTTGCGCAGCCGGGTGTCGACATTGCCGCGCAGCATCTCGATCTTCAGATCGGGCCGCAGGGCCAGAGCCTGCGCCTGTCGCCGCAGCGAGGCGGTGCCCAGCCGCGCGCCGACCGGCAGGTCGGCGAAGGTGGCGAAGGCTTCGCTGACGAAGGCGTCGCGGGGGTCCTCGCGCGGCGGGACGGCGGCGATGCACAGGCCGTCGGGCTGGTCGGCCGGGACATCCTTCATGGAGTGCACGGCGACGTCGACGCGGCCCTCCAGCAGCGCTTCCTCGATCTCTTTCGTGAACAGCGCCTTGCCGCCGATCTCCATCAGCCGGCGGTCCTGCACCCGGTCGCCGGTGGTGACGATTTCGACCAGGGGCACGGCCTCGAGCAGGTCGGCGTCGGCGACGCCGAGGGCGCGGCCGATGGCGCGCTGCATCATCCCCGACTGGGTCAGGGCCAGTTTCGAGCGGCGCGTGCCGATGCGGACGAGAGGGGCCATGAGAGTCGTTGCGCCGGGGGTTCGGGGTCGCTACCTCGACCCGATGAGTATGGCCGCCGACTATAGCAGCGAAGGGGGACGGGCAACCGCGTCACCCGACCGCGCGCTGACGGTGCTCGGTCTCGAGACCAGTTGCGACGAGACCGCGGCCTCGGTGGTGCGCCTGTCGCCGGACGGCGAGGCGACGGTGCTGTCCTCGGTGGTGCACAGCCAGATCGACGATCACGCGGCCTATGGCGGCGTCGTCCCCGAGATCGCCGCCCGCAGCCATGTCGAAATGATCGACGGCGTCGTCCGCCGGGCCATGGACGAGGCGGGTCTGGGTTATGGGGACCTGGACGGCGTCGCCGCCACCGCCGGACCCGGCCTGGTCGGCGGCGTCATGGTCGGGCTGAGTTTCGGCAAGGCGGTGGCCCTGGCGCGCGGCCTGCCGCTGATCGCGGTCAATCATCTGGAGGGCCATGCGGTCTCGGCCCGGCTGGGCCAGCCGGTCGACTATCCCTTCCTGCTGCTGCTGGTCTCCGGCGGCCATTGCCAGCTGCTCGAGGTGCGCGGCGTCGGCGACATGACGCGGCTGGGCACGACGATCGACGACGCGGCGGGCGAGGCCTTCGACAAGATCGCCAAGGCCCTGGGCCTCGGCTACCCCGGGGGCCCGGCGCTGGAGAAACTGGCCGAAACCGGCGACGGATCGCGTTTCGACCTGCCGCGCGCCCTGCTGGGGCGCAAGGACTGCGACTTCTCCTTCTCGGGGCTGAAGACCGCCGCGGCCCGGCTGGCCCAGACCTGCGAGACCGACCAGCAGCGCGCCGACCTGGCCGATGCGGTCCAGACCGCCATCGCCCGCCAGCTCAGCGAACGCTCGGACCGGGCGCTCAAGGCCTATGCGGAAGACCATCCCCATCGGCTCTTCGTCGTCGCGGGCGGCGTGGCGGCGAACCGGACGGTCCGCGCGACGCTGCAGGCGACGGCGGAGAAAAACGGATTCGCCTTTCTGGCCCCGCCCATGGCCTATTGCACCGACAATGCGGCGATGATCGCCCTGGCGGGGGCGGAGCGGCTGCGCAAGGGTCTGGTGTCGGACGTCGACACCGCCGCCCGGCCGCGCTGGCCGCTCGACGAATACAGCGCGCTCAACGACCCGACGCATGCGCCGGGCCGCAAGGGCGCCAAGGCTTGAGGGAGTGACCATGCAGTTCAAGACCGCAGGCGTGATCGGCGCCGGCGCCTGGGGCACCGCCCTGGCCCAGGTCGCGGCCCGGGCCGGCCTCGACGTCCTGTTGCAGGCGCGCGAGCCCGAGGTGGTCGAGAGCATCCGCGCGCGCCGCGTCAACGAGGCCTTCCTGCCGGGGATCGTCCTGGATGAGCATGTCTCGGTCACCGGGGATCTGGCCGATCTCGCCGCCTGCGACCTGATCCTGGCCGTCCCGCCGGCCCAGCACATGCGATCGACGCTGGCGGCCTTTGCCGACCACTACCGGGCGGGCGTGCCGATCATCCTCTGCTCCAAGGGCATCGAGCGCGGCTCGCTGAAGCTGATGACCGACGTGCTGGCCGAGACCCTGCCGACGGCGCCGGCCGCGGTCCTGTCCGGCCCCAGTTTCGCCGGCGAGGTGGCGCGCGGCCTGCCCAGCGCCGTGACCCTGGCGTGCGCCGACGAGGCGCTCGGCGAGGAGCTGATGTGGACCCTGTCGGCGCCCGGCTTCCGGCCCTATCTGGCCAACGACCTGATCGGGGCCGAGGTCGGCGGGGCCATCAAGAATGTCCTGGCGATCGCCTGCGGCATGGCCGAGGGACGGGGTTTGGGGCGCAGCGCCCACGCCGCCCTGATCACCCGCGGCTTCGCCGAAATGACCCGGATGGGCGTGGCCCTCGGCGGTCAGGCCGAGACCGTGGCGGGCCTGTGCGGCCTCGGCGATCTGGTGCTGACCTGCTCCAGCCCCCAGTCGCGCAACATGAGTCTGGGCCTGGCGCTCGGTCAGGGCCAGTCGGTGGAACAGGCGCTGGCCGGCAAACGGTCGGTGGCCGAGGGCTATGAGAGCGCACCGGCGGTGCGGGAGCTGGCCGCGAAGATGGGCGTCGACATGCCGATTTCCGTTGCGGTCGCCGCCTTGCTGAACGGCGAGACGACCGTCGATGCGATGATCGACAGCCTTCTGTCACGCCCGCTGAAGGCTGAACGGAACTAACGGTGGCGACGGATCAGGATCCGGCCCCGCCAGCCACCGAACGCAGGCGCGTCTGGACCACGCCGCCGGGGGTGGCCCTGTGCGTCGAGGCCGACATCGCCGATCCCGGCTCGCGCGGCTTCGTGCTGCAGATCGGGGAGGCCTTTTTCCACGGTTTCGTCGTGCGCAAGGCGGGCCAGGTCGCCGGCTATGTCGACCGCTGTCCGCACCAGGGCTTTCCGCTGGCGATCGAGCTGGACCGCTATCTGGTCCCGGACGGGTCGCTGATCCTGTGCGGCTGGCACGGCGCGGTGTTCGAGCCGATGTCGGGCGCCTGTGTCGGCGGTCCCTGCGCGGGCGCCCGCCTGACGCCGTGGCCGGTCGAGGCTGTGGGCGGGATCATCCGCACCGCCTGATGCGGCTCACGCAGCGCCTTCGCGCGCCCATTTACCGCCAAGTACTTTACAACACAAAGTCAAACTGACATAGAACGGTGGAGACTTGGGAGGACGACGAGCCAATGACCGAGAACATTGAAGACCCCACCGCCGACATCGCCTGGATGCGCCGTCTGGCCGAGGAGGGCCGCGAGGCGCCCATGCAGGGGGCGTCCATCCTGATGGCCGCGGGCCTGATCTACGGGACGGCCAGCCTGGCCCACTGGGCCCAGATCGGCGAACTGGTCGATATTCCCGACGCCATCAATGGCATCGTCTGGCTGATTGCAACCGGACTGTTCTTCGTGGTCCTCGCCGTGGTCATCCCGCGCCTGAAGCGCCAGGGCGGGGTCGTCACGGCGGGGAACCGGGCGTCCACCACGACCTGGAGCGCCCTTGGCTGGGGTATTTTCGCCCTCTTCGCCTCGCTCGGGGTGCTGGGCTGGCGGCTCGGCGAGGACGCGGCCATGATGGGCATGGCCCTGACGCCCTCGATCATCATGGTCTTCTACGGCATCGGCTGGACGGTCAGTGCGACCATGTACCGGAACCCGGTGTTGTGGTGGCTCGCGGCCGGCTCCTTCGTGGCCGCCCCCGTGCTGGCGTGGATGGCGGGGCAGGATGCGCAATATCTGGCCTACGCCGGCGCCCTGTTCCTGCTGATGGCCTTGCCCGGCTGGATGTTGATGCGGCGGGCGCGGGCCTGATGGCATGACCGATGACTTCGACATCAACCGGATCGACGAGATCATCCACGGCCGGGTGCGGCTGGGCATCATGGCGGTCCTGTCGGGCGTCGACACGGCGGACTTCAACACCCTGAAGGCGCGGCTGCAGACCACGGACGGCAATCTGTCGGTCCATCTGCGCAAGCTCGAGGACGCCGGATTCGTCGCCGTGACCAAACGGTTCGAGGGCCGCAAGCCCCTGACCGAGGCGGCGATGACGCCCGCGGGGCGCAAGGCCTTCGTCGCCTATCTCGACGCCATGCAGGGCCTCGTCGGAAAGGCGTGATCGCGGCGCGGTGGTTCGGGCCGGAACGGTCGTCTAGACAGGGGGCATGACCGGCCGCATCCACCGCTTCGACGCTCTCGATAATTTCCGCGACTACGGCGACTACGCCACGGCCGCCGGGCGACGGATCGCGCCCGGGCGGCTGTTCCGGTCCGGCCATCAGGCCCGGGCCAGCGACGCGGACCTGGAGCGGCTCGCAGCCCTGGGCATCGTCACGGTCGTGGATCTGCGCCGGCCGTCCGAGCGCCGTGACCAGCCGTCGAAACGCCCCCCGGGGTTCGCCGGGCGCGTGATCGAGAGCCTCCACGACGACGGCGGCGAGGCGCCGCACCTCACCTTCCTCCGGACCGCGGACCTGACACCGGAGTCGGGGCGGCGATTCATGACCGACATCTATCGTCGCCTGGCCTTCGAGCCGTCCCACCTCGATCTGTTCGCGCGCTATTTCCGGGTCCTGGGCGAGACGGACGGCCCGACGCTGATCCACTGCGCCGCGGGCAAGGACCGCACCGGCCTGCTGGCGGCCCTGACCCATCATCTGCTGGGCGTCCACCCCGACGACATGGCCGCGGACTATCTGCTGACCAACACCGCCGTCGATCTGGAACGGCGCGCCCCGGGGATCGCCTGTCAGCTCGAGGCGCGGACCGGTCGCGCCGCCGCCCACGACGCGGTGGTCGCCTTCCTCGGCGTCGAGCCGCTTTATCTGGAGACGGCCCTAGCCGAAATCGCCGCCCGTCACGGGTCGGTCGACGGCTATCTGGAACAGGCCCTGGGGGTGGATGCGGCCCTGCGCGACCGGATCGGCGGCCGGCTGGCGGCATGACCGGCGCGCCCCGCTCCGTCGAAACCCGGACCGGACCGTGGCGCGATCCGCTGGCGGTCGCCGCGGGTCTGCGGACGCTCGAGGGACCGCTGGCCCTGCTCTCGGACGGCGGCGTCCTGGGCCGCTGGTCCTTTGTCGCCGCCGAGCCGGACCGGGTCCATGTCGGCGCGGTCGGGCCAGACGCGCTGGACGTCTTGCGGCGCCCCGACTTCGCCTCCGGCGTGGTCGGCCTGCTCGCCTATGATGCCGGGGCCCGTGCGGCGACCGGCTCACGGCCGTCGGTCTGGCCCGATCTGATGCTGGCCCGCTATCCGGCCATGCTGGTCTTCGATCATCACCGCGGCGCGGTGCAGGCCATCGGCCGCGGCGATGCCCCCGCCGCCGCCCGCGCCGCCGCCGATCGCGCCATGGCCTGGCTGGCCGCCGCGGTCGATCCGCCCCGTCCACCGGCTCCGGCCGGCGTTTTCGAGGCCGAGGCGTCGCCGGAGGCCTATCTCGAGGCCGTCGCCGATGTGGTCGCCCGGATCGCCGCGGGCGAGCTGTTCCAGGCCAATATCGCCCGGGCCTGGTCCGGCGCGCTTCAGCCCGACGCCGATCCGTTCGACGTCATGCTGCGGCTGGCGGACCGGGCCTCGGCCTATGGCGCCTTCTGGCGGCTGGGCGACCGGGCGATCGTGTCCAATTCGCCCGAGCTGTTCCTGACCTTCGACCCCGACACCCGCCGCATCGAAACCCGGCCGATCAAGGGCACCCGGCCCCGCCATCCCGATCCCGCCCGCGACGCCGCCCTCGCCGTCGAGCTGACGGCCAGCGCGAAGGATCGCGCCGAGAACCTGATGATCGTCGACCTGATGCGCAACGACCTGTCCCGCGTCGCGGGCGCCGGCTCCGTGGCCGTCGATCGCCTGTTCGAGATCGAAAGCCTGCCGACGGTGCACCACCTTGTCTCCACCGTCTCGGCCGTCGCCCGGCCGGATGTCGGGCCGGCCCAGCTGCTGGAGGCGACCTTCCCGCCCGGCTCCATCACGGGGGCGCCCAAGCATCAGGCGATGAAGGTGATCGCCGCGCACGAGCCGCCGCGCGGCGCATGGTGCGGCAGCCTGTTCCACATCGAGGCGGAGGGTCGGCTCACGGCCTCGGTGCTGATCCGCACGGCCTCGTTCCAGCGCCAGGGCGACGGCTGGAGCTTCCGCGTCCTGGCGGGCGCCGGCATCGTCGCCGACAGCGATCCCGCGTCCGAGCTGGCGGAGACCGAGGTCAAGATCCGCGCCCTGCGCGAGGCCCTGACCGGACCCTAGCAGGCGTCGCAGGCCGTCATTTCCACCGTGCGCGGCCGCAGATAGTTGATCTGCGAGAACTGCGTGGTCGCGGGCAGCAGATGGTCGACCGGCGAGTCATAGTCGTAGGTGACCTCGGACATGATGATGCTCTCGCCGTTGGCGATCAGATCAGCCGGCAGGGTGACAGTGTCCCCCTCGCCGTGGCCGGGGTCCTCAAGGTCGTCGCCGTAAATCCAGTCGATCCGGGCCACGCCGTCCGCGCCCCGGGTCACGCTGCTGACCCGCTGTTGCAGGGGCCCCGCCGGGAAGGGGTTCATGATCAGGTCGCCGATCGCGAAGATGTCGTCCAGGCCGGCCGGATCCACCGCCTCCTGCTGGGCCACCAGGTCGGCGACCATGGCCGAGACGTGTCCCATCCGCTTCTGGGCCATATAGCCCTGGCAGAACTCCGCGAGGCCGAAATAGAAGAAGATCAGAACCGGCGCCAGGATGGCGAACTCGACCGCCGCGACCCCGCGCTGGTCGCCCGCCCACTGCCTGAAAAGCCCGCGCCGCATCATTCCGGTTCGTTCCGGAAGACGGTGGTGGCGGACAGTCTGGCCGTGCCGTCGTTCAGGCGCGACAGTCCCTGGTCCAGAAAGGGGGTGATCAGCGGATGCCGGTACCAGACGCGCACCAGGATCAGATCCCCGGGATCGCCGTTGGTATAGACTAGGGAGTCAGAATCGAAGGTGCCATCCGCCATGGGGTCCGGGGGAACGACGGCGAACTGTGGGATCTCGCGCACATCGACGGAGACGCGTGCGGCGCAATCGCCGGAGAAGACGCTCATCCGGCTGCACAGGGAGGTTCTGAACTGTTCGGCGGACATGCTCGCCGCCGAGGCCTGGCCGGTCCGCACCAGCCGGCCGGTATCAGACGTGGCGTTGTCCAGCACGGAGTCGAGCACGAAGATCAGACCCAGCTCCAGGATGGAGAAGATCATCAGGCAAAAGGGCAGGGCGACCATGGCGAACTCGACCGCCGCCGACCCGTCGCGCGCGCGCAACAGGCGACGGGCGAGGCCGCGGCGCGGCGTCCGGTCCGATCGACGAAGGCTGCGGTTCGCCACGGATCGCTACTCGGCGACCGTCGCCACGCCGCTGGTCCCGCGCACCGAGGGCGAGCAGGACGAGCCGCAAGCCATTTCCGTAGCCTGTCCGCCGCGCCAGACGCGCACACGTCCTGTCCCGGAGCCTTCGCTGACGACGACCTGGCTCTGGAACACGGTGCGGCCGATCGTATCCACGGCGACGATCTCGGTCACGCCATAGCCCTTGCCCGTAATATACAGGGTGTTGGAATCCACCACGGTCACATCGGCGATCAGCGGATTGCCGACAATCACCGAGCCGGCTGGTCCGCGCAGCTGCACTCGCGTCGCCTGGTCGATCTCGACATTGAGCCGGGCTGACTGGGTCGCTCCCGAGCCCGCGAGGGCGAGAACCGCCGCCCCGGCCATGGCGGCGGCGAGACGGGCGGGCGTGAGACGGCTGGAGAGGGTCATGGCGTCGACTTCCATTGAACGGGCGCGCGCGTAAGCGTTCCCGCAAACCTGCCCTGCAATCCTCAAGAAAGTCTGAAACGGCCCGTCTGCAGGGCCTTCGAAGACTCTGGCACCGCGCCGCGGTTCCCCTATTCGTCAGGGCTGTCGGGGCAATTCGAAGTAAATGTCGAAGTAACCATGCCTGACGACCTGGTCTTAACCGCTGTCGGGCATTGTCAGGGTGTGTTCGGGGGTGAAGCGGGCGACCGACGCTCCCACACAAAGTTGTTGGCTCGCTTCACACATCAAAAGGAAATTCACATGACCAAGTTCATCTCGCAGTTCATCAACGACGAATCCGGCGCCACGGCCATCGAGTACGGCCTGATCGCGGCCCTGATCGCCGTCGTCATCATCGCCGCTGTCGGCGCGCTCGGCACCCAGCTGTCGACGACCTTCGAAGCCGTCACCACCGGCCTGACGCCGGCCGCCGCCCCCGCCGGCTAAGGCGAAGGCTCAGGTATGAGTTGAGGGCCGCGGCGGAAACGCCGCGGCCCTTTCTCGTTGTCCGCACGGCAACCCGGTCTTAACGCGCCCCGGGGATCATCGGCGCATGACCTTCCTGTCCCTGACCCTGCTCGCCGTCATGCCCGCGCTCGTCATCGTCGGCGCCCTGAAGGATCTCACCTCGATGAAGATCCCGAACTGGATTTCGGGGTTGCTCATCCTGGGATTCGCTCCCGCCGCCCTCGCGGTCGGACTGAGCCCGATGGTCATCGCCGTCCATTTCGGTGTCGCCCTGATCGCCCTGCTGATCATGATGGCCTTGTTCGCCCTGCGCTGGATCGGCGGGGGCGACGCCAAGCTTTTCGCCAGCACCTGTCTCTGGCTCGGTCTTTCGGGGTCCGGATCGTTCCTTCTGTGGACCGCGATCGCGGGCGGCCTGCTGAGCCTGCTCATCCTGATGGCGCGCGGCTGGCTACGGCCTCATGTTTCGGGTGCTCCCGGCTGGGTCGGGCAGTTGATGGAGCCCAAGGGGGACATCCCTTACGGCGTGGCCATCGCCGCCGGCGCCCTGGCGGCCTATCCCGCCTCGCCGCTGGTCGCCGCCTTTATCGCCGGATAGGGGCTCCGCAGGATAGCGGGCTTTCTCCGTCACTTAGGCCCCCGTTAACCCGCGCCCGGCATGGTCGTTAACGGTAGGGGGCCGAAGGACCGACTCAGGGTCCGGTCCGGCCTGCCGGAGACCGTCGATGAAGCCCGCCCGTATCATCGTGATCTGCGTCGCCGCCGTGGCCGCCATCGGTCTGGCCCTGGTCGTGCGCGCCATGGGATCACCCTCGAATACGCCGACCGCCGTGGCTGCCGCCGCCGCCGTTCCGACGCGGCCCATGGCCAAGGTGCTGGTCGCCGCCAAGGATCTGCAACCCGGACAACGCCTGACCGAGGCCGATCTGGCCTGGAAGGACTGGCCCGTCGACGAGGTCAATCCGGCCTTCATCACGGACGGCTCGACGCCTCTGCCCGCGGCCGAGGCCGCCGCCGACGCCGACGCCGCCCGTCCCGCGGGCGCCGTGGCCTCGGTCACCCGCGCCGCCAACGACCTCGCCACGGGCGGGGCCAAGGCCGACTATGTCGGCTCGGTCGTGCGCGAACCCATCCTGGCCGGCGAACCGATCGTCAGCCGCAAGATCGTCCGCGCCGGAGACAGCGGCTATATGGCCGCCTATCTCGAGCCCGGCATGCGGGCCATGGCCATCCGGGTCACGGTCGAGACCGCAGCCGGCGGCTTCATCCTGCCCGGCGACCGGGTCGATGTGCTGCTGACCCGCGAGACGACGCTCAGCAATATCGGCTCCCAGGAAGGCGACCGGTCCAAATTCACCTCTTCGACCGTGATGCAGAACGTCAAGGTTCTCGCCATCGACCAGTCGACCCGGGCCGGCGACGATGAACAGGCCGTGGTTGGCGCCACCGCCACCCTGGAACTCGGCCCCCGCGACGCCGAGGCCCTGGCCCTCGCCAAGTCCGAAGGCGAACTGAGCCTGGTGCTGCGCTCCTATGCCGATACGGGCGGTCCGTCCGGCCGGGTCGCGCCCGTCGCCCGACAATCCTCCGCCGTCCGAATCTATCGCGGCGGCGCGCCCGAAGTGGTGGTGGTGCAATGAAACGACTCATCGCGATCGCCCTCGCCGGCCTGTTTGTCGCCGCTGCCCCGACCGTCGCTCCGACCGTGGCCCACGCGCAGTCGCGCGCCGCCGTGCCGATGGGAACGGGGGCCCAGCTGATCAATCTTCCGCGCGGCTCGTCGATGGCCATCGACCTGCCGTCCGACGCCCGCGACGTCATCGTGCCGAATCCGATGGTGGCCGAGGCGATGCTGCATTCGCCGCGGCGCATCACCATCATCGGCCTCCAGCCGGGCGAAACCGACGCGGTGGTGCTGGACGCGTCCGGCCGCACCATCCTGTCCCTTCGCATCCGGGTCGACGCCGGAGTCTCTGCGCTCCAGGACACCCTGAGCCGGGTTATGCCGGGCTCGCAGGTCCGCGCCGAGGCTGTCAACGACAGCATCATCCTGACCGGCCCGGTCAGCAGCCCCGGCGAGGCCGATCGCGCCGCCCAGGTCGCCCGCGCTTTCGTCTCGGCGCCCGAGAAGGTCATCAACATGATGACCATCGCCGGCTCCGACCAGGTGATGGTCAAGGCCCGCGTCATCGAGGTCCAGCGGACCGCGATCAAACAGCTTGGTCTCGATGTCGACACCGTTCTCAACAGCGTCGGCGACGGCCTGTCCTTCGCCCAGGGCGCGACCTTCGGCGTGTCCGGCAGCCAGCTGGGCGGCGGCATCCTCAACTATGTGGACCAGAGCGGCGACGGCAACCGGCTGGACACCAGCCTGCGCGCCTTCGAGCGCGCCGGTCTGGTCCGCATCCTCGCCGAGCCCAACCTGACCTCGGTCAACGGCGAAAACGCCGAGTTCCTCGCGGGCGGCGAATTCCCCGTCCCGGTCGGGCGCACGGTCGACTCCGGCACCGGCCAGGTCTCGATCGGCATCGAGTTCAAGCCGTTCGGCGTGCGGTTGGCCTTCCGCCCGATCGTCCTGTCCGAAGGCCGGATCTCGTTGCAGCTTTCGACCGAGGTCTCCGAACTGACCACGGCCGGCTCCTTCACCCTGGGCGGCACGGCCGACGACGCCCTGGTCATCCCGGCCCTGAACGTCCGGCGCGCCTCCTCCACGGTCGAACTGCCGTCCGGCGGCTCGATGATGATCGCCGGCCTGCTGCGCGAGGACACCCGCCAGAATATCGACCAGCTGCCGGGGATCGGCAGCCTGCCGGTCCTGGGCGCCCTGTTCCGCTCGCGCGACTATCTGTCCGGCGAGACCGAACTGGTCATCATCATCGAGGCCTATATCGTCACCCCGACCTCGCCCGGGCGCATGCAGTCGCCCGCCGACGGCCTGGTCATCGCCAATGACGCCCAGACCCTGCTGTTCGGCCAGCTGAACCAGCAGTACCGCCGCCCCGGCGACCCGGCGGCGGCCGACAGCGGCTGGAGCGGCCCCGTGGGCTATGTAATCGAATGAGGATTCCCGTGAACCGCTCGATCGCATCCGCTGTCTTCGTTCTCGCCGCGGCGCTCGCCGTCACGGGCTGCGCCTCGACGGCCGGTGACGCCTCCCTCCCGATGACGCCCCTGTCGCGCTATGCGCTGCAGGTCGAACCGGGTCTCGACCGCATCGCCCTGGCCGTTCATGAGCAGGGTCTGTCGTCCAACCAGCAGTCCGCACTGCGCGACCTGGCCGCCCGTTACGGCGCCTCGGGCGCCGGTTCGGTCCGCATCGAATCTCCCGCCGGCGACGACCCCGTCGCGGTGGAGCAGGCCTATGCCATGCGCGCCTTCCTCCAGGCCGCCGGCGTTCCCGGCGACCGCATCCAGATGGCCGCCTATGCCGCGCCCGACCCGCGCGCGCCCGTGCTGGCCGGCTTCGAGACCATCCGGGCCCACATTCCCGACTGCGCGATGGAGGCCCGCAACATGGGGCCCCGCTTCTCCAACCAGAGTTCGGGCGGCCTCGGCTGCGCCATCACCGCCAATATGGCGGCGCAGATCGCCGATCCCCGCGACATTCTCGGCGCCCGGCCGATGACGCCCGCCGACTCCGGCCGGGCCGCGGTGGTGTTCGACAACTATCGTCGCGGGCGGATCAGCTCGACGCCGCAGGAACCCCTGGTGGACGGCGAGATCTCACGGGCCGTGGACTAGCATGAGCAACGCCTTCGCCCCCCGGCCGCTCGACGAGTTCGACGACGAGTTCGATCTCGATGCGGGCTACTCCGCTCCCGGAGCCGTCGCTCCGGCGCAGCCCGACGTCGTCCCCGAGCCCTTCGGGGAGGTGTCGGTCGATCAGCGTCAGTCGCTCCAGTTCACCGCCCCGGACCCCTCGGCGCCCGCCGTCCAGCCGATCCGCGATCTGCAGCCGCCCGCGCCGGCCGGCGGCTTCAACCCGGTCGGGGACCTGGTCGCCGGCGCCAGCGCCGCCTTCTCTCCTCCGACCCTGAGCGGGGCCCATACCGCCGAGGTGTCGGTTCCGCGGATCGCCATCCACGTCTTCGCCGAACGCCAGGACACCCTCGCCGCCGCCGAGCGCGCCGGCCAGGACCGCCGGCTGTCGCGCGCGACCACCCAGATCCGCATCGGCGGCGTCGCCGCGGCGGTCGAGGCCTATCAGCACGAGCCGACGCCGCCCCTGATCGTCGTCGAGTGCATGAAGGACCCGCAGACCCTGCTGTGGGAGGTCGACCAGCTGGCCGAGGTCTGCGACTCCGGCACCAAGGTCGTGGTCGTCGGCGCGACCAACGACATCCTGCTGTTCCGCGAACTGATGCGCCGGGGGGTCAGCGAATATCTCGTCGCCCCCCTCCAGCCCCTGCAGCTGATCGCGGCCATCGGCGGCCTGTTCGCCGATCCGGCCCAGCCGTTCGTCGGCCGCTCGATCGCCTTCGTCGGCGCCCGCGGCGGCACCGGGTCCAGCTCGGTCGCCCACAACACCGCCTGGGCGATGAGTGAGCGGATCGGCGCCAACACCGTCATCGTCGACTACGACCTGCCGTTCGGCACCGCCGGTCTCGACTTCAACCAGGATCCGCTGAGCGGCGTCGCCGACGCCCTCAGCCAGCCGGACCGGCTCGACCCGGTGCTGCTGGACCGGATGATGGTCCGCTGCACCGACAAGCTCAGCCTGTTCGCGGCCCCGGCCACGCTCGACGTCGACTGGGACATCTCCCCGGAAGCCTTCGAGGAGGTGACGACCCAGATCCGCTCGACCGCGCCCTTCGTGGTGCTGGACCTGCCGCATCTGTGGTCCGGCTGGATGCGCCGCACCCTGATCGCCGCCGACGAGGTGGTGATCGTGGCGACGCCGGATCTGGCCAGCCTGCGCAACGCCAAGAACATGATCGACCTGATCCGTCAGGGCCGACCCAATGACGCGCCGCCGCGGCTGGTGCTCAACCAGGTCGGCGTGCCCGGTCGTCCGGAGATTCCGGCCAAGGATTTCGGCGCCGCCCTCGGGGTTCACCCCAGCCTGATCATCCCGTTCGAGCCCAAGGTCTTCGGCGCCGCCGCAAACAACGGCCAGATGATCCTCGACGCCGGCGGCAAGTCCAGGTCCGGCGAGGCGTTCCAGACCCTGGCCCAGATCGTCTCGCGCCGCGAACTGCCGATGATCGCCGGGCCGAAGGGCAAGGCCGGCAAGGGCGAGAGCAAGTCGATGTTCTCCGGCCTGTTCAAGAAGAAGTCCTGACGGGTGTTCGGCAAGCGCACAGGTCAGCCCGGCACTATCGCCACCGCACCGCGGCCCGCGCCGGCCGCCGCGCCGGTCGCGCAGCCTGCGCCGGGCATCCAGGTCGAGGCCTTCGCCTTCGGCGGAGAGCCGGATTCCGACCAGGCGCAGGCGGCCGCGCGCAAGGCGGAATCCTATGCCGCCAAACCCGCCTCGCCGGCCGCCGACCGACTGGATGCGCTGGCGGCGCGGCCCCGGCCCGAGCCCGAGATCGCGCCGGCCCGGAACGCCCCCGGCCCCAAGGCTACGCCCGGCTTTGAACAGCTGAAGAAGGCCCAGGCCGTCGCCGAGATCGTCCGCGAGCAGTCGGACTATTATCACGCCACCAAGACGACGATCTTCAACGCCCTGATGAACACCATCGACCTGGCCCAGCTGGCCCAGCTCGATACCAAGGCGGCGTCGGAAGAAATCCGCGACATCGTCGCCGAACTGGTGGCGATCAAGAACGTCTCCATGTCGGTGGCCGAGCAGGAGCATCTGGTCCAGGACATCGTCAACGACGTCCTCGGCTATGGCCCGCTGGAGCCGCTGCTGGCGCGTGACGACATCGCCGACATCATGGTCAACGGCGCCGGCCGGGTGTTCATCGAGGTCGGCGGCAAGGTCCAGCTGACCAATGTCCGCTTCCGCGACAACAACCAGCTGATGAACATCTGCCAGCGGATCGTGTCGCAGGTCGGCCGCCGCGTCGACGAGAGCAGCCCGATCTGCGACGCCCGCCTGCCCGACGGCAGCCGCGTCAACGTCATCGCCCCGCCGCTGGCCATTGATGGCCCGACGCTGACGATCCGGAAGTTCAAGAAAGACAAGCTGACGATGAAGAATCTGGTGGAGTATGCCTCCATCAGTCCCGAAGGCGCGCGCGTGCTCGGCGTCATCGGCGCCTCGCGCTGCAACCTGGTCATCTCGGGCGGCACGGGTTCCGGCAAGACGACCCTGCTGAACACCCTGACGGCCTTCATCGACCCGACCGAACGCGTCATCACCTGCGAGGACGCGGCCGAACTGCAGCTGCAGCAGCCGCACGTCGTCCGTCTCGAAACCCGCCCGCCCAACCTCGAGGGCCAGGGCATGATCACCATGCGGGATCTGGTGAAGAACTGCCTGCGGATGCGTCCCGAGCGGATCATCGTCGGCGAGGTCCGCGGCCCCGAGGCCTTCGACCTGCTGCAGGCCATGAACACCGGCCATGACGGCTCCATGGGCACGCTGCACGCCAACAGCCCGCGCGAAGCCATCAGCCGGATGGAGTCGATGATCACCATGGGCGGCTACGGCCTGCCCTCGAAGACCATCCGCGAGATGATCGTCGGCTCGGTCGACGTCATCATCCAGGCCGCCCGTCTGCGCGACGGCTCGCGCCGCATCACCCACATCACCGAAGTGGTCGGGCTGGAAGGCGATGTGATCGTCACCCAGGACCTGTTCGTTTACGAGATCACCGGCGAGGACGAGAACGGCAAGATCATCGGCCGTCACCGTTCGACCGGCATCGCGCGTCCCCGCTTCTGGGACCGCGCCCGCTACTACGGCCTCGAGCGCGAGCTGGCCGAAGCCCTCGACGCGGCGGAGTAGGGCGGATGCTTCCCATCCTCGCGGCGGTCCTGGCCTTCATCACCATCGGCGGTCTCGGCTGGGCCTTCGTCGGCGGCGGCGATTCCAGCGAGGCGGCGGTCAAGCGCGCCCAGACCTTCGGCGGTCCCAAGCAGAACAACGCCGCGGCGAAGCGGGCGGCCGCCGCCAACACCCCGGAAGCGCGCCGCAAACAGATCATGCTGCAGCTCCAGGAATCGGAGCGGGCCGAGCGCAAGGCGCGTATCAGCCTGTCGGCCAAGCTCAAACAGGCGGGCCTGACCACAAAGGTCTCGACCTTCTGGATCATCAGCGGCGTGCTGGGCGTCGTCGCCATGCTGTTCCCCCTGCTGTTCGGCCTCAACCCGCTGTTCAGCCTCGGCGCGGGCGTGGTCTTCGGTCTGGGCCTGCCGCGCTGGGTCGTCGGCTTCCTGGGCAAACGGCGGATGAAGAAATTCTCCAGTCATTTCGCCGACGCGGTCGACGTCATCGTGCGCGGCATCAAGTCCGGCCTGCCGGTCCACGACTGTTTCAAGATCATCGCCCGCGAGAGCCCCGCCCCCCTCGGGCCCGAGTTCCAGAAGCTGGTCGAGGGCCTCGGCGTCGGCCTGACCCTGGCCCAGGCGCTGGACCGGATGTACGAGCGCATGCCGACGCCGGAGCTGAAATTCTTCTCCATCGTCATCGCCATCCAGCAGAAGACCGGCGGCAACCTGGCCGAGGCCCTGAACAACCTCTCGATCGTACTTCGGGCCCGCAAGATGATGGGCGAGAAGATCAAGGCCCTGTCCTCCGAGGCCACCGCCTCGGCCGGCATCATCGGCTCCCTGCCGCCGGCGGTGATGATCCTCGTCAGCATCACCACCCCCGCCTACATGGCCAAGCTGTTCACCGATCCGCGGGGCCAGTTCATGCTGCTGATCGCCATGACGATGATGGGTTTCGGCGTCTTCGTGATGAAGAAAATGATCTCGTTCAAGTTCTAGGGGACGGCCGGAGCCAATGATCGACTTCTTCACCAATGTGCAGAACCTGCTCAGCCTCGGCGTGGGCGTGCTGGTGTTCGCCACCCTGGTGACCCTGGCCGGCTCGTTCGGCGGCGGGGCGAAGCTCGAGAACCGGCTGAAGGCTGTCGCAGTGCGGCGCGAGGAGCTGAAGCGCCGCTCGCGCCAGGCCATCGCCGCCCAGAATTCCGGGACCCAGACCCTGCGGCACACCGACGAGGGCTTCAAGAAGCGGGTCGTCGAGCGGCTGAACCTGACCACCCTGCTGGAAGATCCCAAGGTCGCCGAGAAGATGGCGCAGGCCGGCTATCGCGGACCCAAGCCGCTGACGACCTTCTACTTCTTCCGCTTCTCCATGCCCTTTGTCCTGCTGGCGCTGACGGCCCTCTACCTGTTCCTCGTCAACGATTTCGAGCTGTCGGTGATGATGCGGGTCACGGCCTGCATGTTCGCGGCGGTGATCGGCTTCTATGCACCCAACATCTTCCTCTCGAACCGCATCGCCAAACGCCGCGCCTCGATCATGCAGGCCTTTCCGGACGCGCTGGACCTGCTGCTGATCTGCGTCGAGGCCGGCATGTCGATCGAGGCCGCGATCCAGAAGGTCAGCCAGGAGATCGGCGGCTCGTCCATCGACCTGGCCGAGGAGCTGACCCTGCTGTCGGCCGAGCTCAGCTATCTGCCCGACCGCCGCATGGCCTATGAGGGGCTGGCCAAGCGCACCAACCATCCGGGCGTGAAATCCGTCGCCACCGCCATGACCCAGGCCGAGACCTATGGCACGCCGCTGGGCACGGCGCTGCGCACCATGGCCAAGGAAAACCGCGAGATGCGCCTGTCCGCGGCCGAGAAGAAGGCCGCGGCCCTGCCGGCCAAGCTGACGGTGCCGATGATCCTGTTCTTCCTGCCGGTGTTGTTCATCGTCATCCTGACCCCGGCGATCATCAGCATCCAGGACACGATGGCCAAGGGCGGCTGACCTGAGGTCTAGGCCTCGGCGGCGGCCTTCCAGGCGTCGGCGACCGCATCGACGGCGCGCCGCAGATGTTTGCGGTTCCGGTCGAAGAACATCTCGCCGCGCAGGCCCGAGAAGATGATGCCGTTGGCGATGATGCAGCTGTCCGGCTTGTCCAGCGGCTCGATCTCGAAATAGCGCATCGACCGGAACCACAGGCCGCGGCTCTCGGACCAGACCAGCTGGGAATAGGGCTGCCAGTCGCCGACCCGGGTCATGGCCCGTCGCTCCGGCAGGCCCTCGATCCGCTCAGTCAGGGCGATGCCGCCGCCGAAGGCGATGGTCCCCTCAAGCCCGGTCTCGACCGGATTCCAGCGATCCCAGCCCGGCAGGTCCGCGATCAGGTCCCAGATCCGGTCGGGGGTGGCGCGCACGCCGATGCGGCGTTCGATACGGGCGATGTCCATGGCCCCGATCTGCCACGGCTTTTCGGTCAGTAAAAGGGCGGCCGCTTCAGCGGTTGCCTTCCGGACCCGGCTGCGAGGCGGGGGGCGTCTCCGGCGACGGGGTTTCGTCCCGGTCGGGCAGATCGGGCGGGCCCGTGCGGAGCCGGGCGTTGAGGAGGCACAGGGCCGTCGCCGCGGCAAGCATCAGGGCGTTGGCGATGAAGGGGGCAGGCTCGGCCAGTTCGTACAGTGCCACCCCGATCACCGGCGGGCCGAGGAAGCTGAGGCCGGCCAGCGACATCATCAGCCCGGCGATGGCGCCCTGCTCGTGCGGGCCGACCGACAGGGACGACCCCGCGGTAAAGCCCGGTCGGGCGAAGCCGATCCCCATCGACACGACCGCATAGCCGACCACCACGCCATAGTAGCCGGGCGAGGCGATGCTCATCAGATTGCCGACCAGGGCCAGGCCGGCGCCCCACCGCATCAGATCGGCCGGCTGCAGTTTCAGCAGCGGGATCAGACCCCACTGCACCATGAGGGTGGCCGCCGCGCCGGCCAGCATGGCGATGCCGATGAAGGGCTGGGCGTCACGGGCGGCGATGCCGGTCACGGCCAGTTCGTCGATGATGTGGAAGCCCAGCACCGAGATGTTGACCGCCTGGGCCCCGGTGACCAGCAGGCCGTACAGCAGATAGTCCCGCACCCGCGGGTCCTTCCACAGGCCCTTGCCGGCGTCATGGCGGCCGCTGCGGGAGGGGATGCGCACGACCTCGCCGCTGGGCAGTTTGCGCCAGACCACGAACAGCACGACCGCCCCGAACAGGGCGAAGGCGTACATCGGCCCGGCCAGGCCCACGAGCGGCAGGACGAAGAAGGGCGCGAGGGCGGGCCCGATCACCGTGCCGAGGCCCTGCGCCGAGGCCAGCAGGGACATGGCCTGGGTGCGTTGCTCGGGCGTGGTCCGGTCGGCGACATAGGCCTGGGACGCGATCGGCGCGGCCGAGCCGAAGACGCCATAGATGGTCCGCGCCACCGCCATCAGGGTGAAGGCCAGCCCCGCGCCCAGCCATTGCTCCAGCCCCGAGGTCGCGGCCAGGCCGAAGCCGCTCATGGACAGGACGAAGCCGGACAGGCCGATCAGTATGACCCGCTTGCGGCCCAGCCGGTCCGACAGCCGCGCCCAGAACGGCGAGGCGATCGTCCACATCAGGGCGGAGATGGCGAAGGCGCCGGCGACCAGGGTGTCCGACAGGCGGAACTCGCGGCCGATCGCCGGAAGCACGGACTGCAGCGCCATGTTGCCCGCCGCCGCGATCAGGCTGACGGAGAACAGGATGGCGAAGGCGGGCGAGCGAAGATTCACCGCGGGAGCCTAGGCCTGTCGGCGCGGCGCGTCATCCCTCACCCCTCCTTGCCTAACCCGCTCCGGTCCGCGACGGTGGCGCCTCCACCCGGGACCGCGCCATGACCCTTCGCCGCCTGCTCGCCGTCTCGACGCTGTCGCTGGCGCTGTCCGCCGGCCTGGCCCACGCCCAGGCCGGACCCGTCGCCCTGGACCGGATCGAGGCGGCGGTGACGGCGCAGACGCCCCGGGTCGTGGCCTGGCGCCGGGACCTGCACGCCAACCCCGAACTCGGCTTCGCCGAGACCCGCACCGCCGCCATGGTCGCGGACCATCTGCGATCGCTGGGCATGGAAGTCCGCACCGAAGTCGGCAAGACCGGCGTGGTCGGCATCCTGCGCGGCGGCCGGCCCGGCGGAACCGTGGCGCTGAGGGCCGACATGGACGCCCTGCCGGTGCTGGAGGCCACGGGCCTGCCCTTCGCCTCGACCGCCACGGGGAGCTATATGGGCAATACGGTGCCGGTGGCCCACGCCTGCGGCCACGACGCCCATATCGCCATGCTGATGGGCGCCGCCGCGGTGCTGGCCGGCATGAAGGCCGATATCCCCGGAACGGTCGTCTTCATCTTCCAGCCCGCCGAGGAGGGCGCGCCTCCGGGCGAGCCGATGGGCGGGGCCCGGCTGATGATCGCGGAAGGGGCGCTGGCCGATCCGCGCCCCGAGGCCATCTTCGGCCTGCATGTCGTGCCGGGGCGGCCGGGGACCATTTTCTACCGGCCCCAGGGTTTCATGGCGGCGTCGGACCGGATCGACATCACCCTGCACGGCCGCCAGACCCACGGGGCCTGGCCGTGGAAGGGCGTCGACGTCATCGCCGCCTCGGCCGACATCGTGCAGACGATCAACGGCCTGACCGCGCGGACCATCGACCCGACCACCACCCCGACGGTCTTCACCATCGCCACCCTTGACGCTGGCGTGCGCTACAACATCATCCCGGATCAGGCGGTGATGTCCGGCACCCTGCGCACCTTCGACATCGCCCAGCGGGACGACCTCGTCCGCCGCGCCGAAATCGCCATCGACAATGTCGCCGAAACCTGGGGCGCGACGGCCGAGTTCTCGGTGCGCCAGAACGCGGCCCTGGTGTTCAACAACGAGGCCCTGTCGGCCTGGCTGGCCCCGGTGCTGACCGAGGCGGCGGGCGCGGGCAACGTCAACGCGGGCAGCCCGCCCACCACCGTGGCCGAGGACTTCAGCTATCTGTCGCAGGAGGTGCCCGGTGTCTTCTACCATCTCGGCGCCTCGAAGGACGGGGTCGATCCGGCTGCCTCGCCGCCGAACCATTCGCCGGGTTTCGACGTCAATGAGGCGGTGCTGCCGGTGGGCGTCCGGGCCCACGTGCTGAGCGCCATCCGGTTTCTGGAGCGGGAATAGACCATGGCCGACGACAGCGAACTGGAGCGGCTGAAGGCGCGGCGCGTGACCGCCCTCTACCGCCTCGACCTGATCGGCAAGGGCGCGCAGATCACCTATGACGACGGCGCGCCGGTCGACATGAAATCCGAACAGGCCCGGCTCGAGGCGATGGTCGCGGAACTGGACCGGCGTATCGCCCGGCTCGAGGCCACGACCCACTGAGGGCGGCGCGCGCGGCAACCACGTTTCTCAACCCCCCGGCAAGGACCGCGGCGCATCCTCCGTCGCTCGTTCAGGAGGGCCCCATGCGAGATCTGCCCGTTCAACTGCCGCCGATGACGCTGCAACGTCGGGGTAGTCGCCGACGCGAAATCTTCTACTTCCTCGTCGCCTTCGCCGCCATGTTCGGCGCCGCGATGCTGGGACTCGACCTGCTGGTCTAGGCCCGCTCGAAAAACGTCCGGATCACCGTCCGGTACACCTCGGCCAGGGCCTCGATCTCGGCGACCGGCGCCCGCTCGTCGATCTGGTGCATGGTCTGGCCGACGAGGCCCAGCTCCAGCACCGGGCACATGGCGCGGATAAAGCGGGCGTCCGAGGTGCCGCCGGTGGTTGAGGCTTCGGGCCGGCGGCCGACGGCGGCCTCGACCGCGTCCTGCACGCCGGTGACGAACGGTCCGGTCTGGGTCAGGAAGGCGTCGCCCGAATGCAGGTGCTCGAGCTCGATCCGCAGCCCGCTTTCGGCCTGGGCCTTGCCCACCTCGGCGTTGAGCCAGGCCATCAGGCTTTCGCCCGTGTGGTTGGGGTTGAAACGGATGTTCAGCCGCCCCCGCGCCTCGGCCGGGATCAGATTGGTCGCCGTATTGCCGACGTCGAGCGTGGTCAGCTCCAGGTTGGACGGCTGGAAGGCCTCATAGCCGCCGTCCAGCCGGTGGTCGGCGAGACGTGCGACCAGCCGGGCCAGCACCGGGACCGGATTGGCCGCCCGGTCCGGATAGGCGACGTGGCCCTGCTTGCCGTGGACCGTGATCCAGCTGTTCAGCGAGCCGCGCCGGCCGATCTTGATCATGTCGCCCAGGGCGTGCTGCGAGGACGGCTCGCCGACGACGCAGGCGTCGATGACCTCGCCCTCGGCCATCAGGGCCTCGACCACCCGTTTGGTGCCGTGCAGGGCGGGGCCCTCCTCGTCACCGGTGATCAGGAAGGACAGGCTGCCGGGGACCTCGCCCTCGGCCAGCACCCGCGAAACCGCCGCCACCCAGGCCGCGATGCCGCCCTTCATGTCGACCGCGCCCCGGCCATACAGGATGCCGTCCTTCACCTCGGCCTCGAACGGGCCGGAGGACCAGGCCTCGGCGGAGCCGGTCGGCACCACGTCGGTATGGCCGGCGAAACAGAGGTTCGGCGAGTCGGTCCCGCGCCGGGCGTACAGGTTCTCGATATCCTCGAACTTCATCCGGCGGCAGTGGAAGCCCAGCCCGGTCAGGACCCGCTCCAGCACATCCATCGCCCCCTCGTCGGCGGGGGTGACCGACGGCCTGCGGATCAGGTCGCGGGTCAGGGCGACAGGATCGATAACGGGAGTTGATGCGACGCTCATAAGGCTGTGCTTTACGGGGTTCGAACGATTGCGAGAAGGCTTCTCCCCATGCCGAAGATCGACATCGCTGCCGCGCCCACCGGACACGGCACGGCCTATCCCGAGGAATTCGCCGGGCCGTGCAAGCCGCGCCGCCGCTGGCGGCTGGGCGACGCGGTCGGTCTCGACCAGTTCGGCGTCAATCTGCTGCGCCTCCCGGCGGGCGCCTGGTCCAGCCAGCGCCACTGGCATGAGGGCGAGGACGAGTTCGTCTGGATCCTGTCCGGCGAGGTGGTTCTGGTCGAGGAGGACGGCGAGACCGTGCTGCGCGCCGGGGACTGCGCCGGGTTCAAGGCCGGCGTGCCCAACGGCCACAAGATCGAGAACCGCTCCGGCGCCGAGGCGGTGCTGCTCGAGGTCGGCACGCGCACGCCGGGCGGCGACGCCGGCGACTATCCCGACATCGACATGGTCTTCCGCCCCGGCGGCTATTTCCACCGCGACGGGACGCCCTACCCGAAGGCCGACCGCCGCACGTGACCGAAACCCTCGAGACGACCGAACCGGTCCAGCCCCCGCCCCCGCCCGAAGGCCCCGCCAGCCCCTGGGCCATCCGCGACTTCCGCCTGCTGTGGGTCGGGCGGGTGGCCGCCGTGCTGGGCATCCAGATCCAGTCCTCGGCCCTGCTGTGGCAGGTCTATGAGATCGCCCGCCGCGACCATCCGATCGCCGAGGCCAGCCTGTATCTGGGCCTCGTCGGCCTGTGCCAGTTCCTGCCGCTGCTGGCCCTGACCCTGCCCGCCGGCGCCCTCGCCGACCGCCGCGACCGCAAGAACACCGTCACCCTGTCCGTCATCGTCGAGGCGAGCTGCGCCGTCGGCTTCCTGTTGATGGCCCTGCACGGAAACCCGCCGCTGTGGGGCCTGCTGGCCGTCGCCGCCGTCTTCGGCGCGGCCCGCGCCTTCCTCGCCCCGGCCAGCCAGGCCTTCCTGCCCATGGTCGTCGGCCGCCGCGCCCTGCCGCCCGCCATCGCCGCCCAGTCCATCGCCTTCCAGACCGGCGCCATCGCCGGCCCGGCCCTCGGCGGCGTCATCGTCGGCTTCTCCATCCCGCTGGCCTATGCCTCGGCCCTGGCCCTGTTCGCCGTGGCCATCGGCGGCCTGCTGCTGATCCGCACCAGCGGCAAGCCCGCCCCCTCGTCCCACCGGGTCTCCGCTGTCGACCAGGTCAAGGAGGGGCTGGCCTATGTCTGGAACACCAAGATCGTGCTCGGCGCGATCTCGCTGGACCTGATCGTCGTGCTGCTGGCCGGGGTCGCCCTGCTGACACCCATCTTCGCCCGCGACATCCTGCATGTCGGCGCGATCGGCTTCGGCCTGTTGCGCGCCTCCTTCGGCGCCGGCGCCCTGCTGGTGGCCCTGTATCTGAGCCGCTTCCCGATCGTGCAGCACGCGGGCCGATGGATGTTCGCCTCGGTCGCCGTGTTCGGCGTCTGCACCCTGACCTTCGGCCTCTCGACCAGCGTCTGGCTGTCGGGCGCGGTGCTGTTCCTCGGCGGCGCGGCGGACATGATCAGCGTCAACATCCGCCAGACCCTGATCCAGCTGGCCACCCCCGATCACATGCGCGGGCGTGTCTCGTCAGTATCCATGCTGTTCATCGGCGCCTCGAACGAACTGGGCGAGGCCTATTCCGGCGTGGCCGTGCGCTTCCTCGGCCCCATCGGCGCGGCGGTGTACGGCGGCATCGGCGCCCTGGCGGCGACCGGACTGTGGGCGCGGTGGTTCCCGGCGCTGAGGAAGGCGGACCGGCTGGAGTAGGTGAAGTGGCTAGTGGCTAGTGGTTAGTGGCTGGCCGACGCCAGTGCGATGGCGCGGACCGCGCCGCCCTTCCGCAACCAGTGAGGCTGCAATCGCTAGCCACTAGCCACTAGCCACTAGTCACTTCTTCACCACGGCCGGAAATGCTTCGACAGCTTCAGCCCCTGCCGCTGGTAGTGGCTGCCGCCCTCGCCGTAGAGGCGCGTCGGCCGCTCGGTCAGCGGCTCATAGACCAGCCGGGCGACGATCTGCCCGTGTTCGAGCAGGAAGGGCGTGTCGTGGGTGCGCACCTCCAGCACCCCCTTCGACCCCGCGCCATGCGCCTCGTCCGTGCCGAAGCCGGGGTCGAAGAAGCCGGCGTAATGCACCCGGAACTCCCCCACCGACGGGTCGATCGGCGTCATCTCGGCGGCCTGGTCGACGGGGATCTCGACGTCGTCCGACGACGCCAGAATGTAGAACTCGCCCGGGTCCAGCAGCAGTTCGCCGCGCCGCAGGGTCAGCGGCTCCCAGAAGTCGCGCGGGTCGTGGCCGTCGATGTTGTCGAGGTCGATCACCCCGGCGTGGCGGCGTCCGCGGAAGCCGACCACGGACCCCTCGCCGCCCTGCAGTTCGACGCCGACGCTGCGGGTCTCCAGCTTGGGCGGTTCGCCGGCCTTGAGCCGCAACTGGTTCAGCCGCGTGCCCGGCCGCACCAGAATGGGGAAGGTCTGGGGCGAGATCTCCAGATACAGCGCCCCCTCATAGCCCTCGGCCACGTCGTCGAACGACGCGCCGCGGTCGGTCAGCAGGCGCACGAAGACATCGACCCGCCCGGTCGAGCTCTTCGGATTGGCCCGGGCGATCAGGCCCTTCGGCAGGCTCAGCCGCTCCTGCAGCCGGGCGATATAGACGCAGCCGCGCTCCAGCACGACGCCGCCCGACAGGTCGATCCTGTGCATGGAAACGTCGGCGATCCGGTCCTCCACCGTTCGCCGGCCGGGCAGGAAGGAGGCTCGCACCCGCCACGCCTGGTCGGACAGGCGCAGGTCCAGACTGGCCGGCTGCACCTGATCGGCGTCGAACGGGGTGTCCGAGGCGATCGCGCCGCCGGCGATCAGGGCCTCGATGGCCTGGCAAGGCAGGATGCCGGGGATGGGGAATTCGATGGACTGCATGACCATGGCTTACACGATTCCGCCGCCTGTCTCCTCTCCCGAGCGGGGTGCGGGCGCTTGACGTGGGTTCCCGTTCCGCGACCATGGGCGGATGCATGACGCCCGCGCCTATGAAGCCGAAACCGACGGGATCGTGGTCCGCGTCCGGCCCAGCTATCTGGCCGGCCAGTCCGACCCCGAGGGCGGCCGCTGGGTCTGGGCCTATCAGGTCGAGATCGTCAATCTGACCGGCGTCCCGGTGCAGCTGATGGCCCGGCGCTGGGTCATCACCGACGCCCGCGGCCATGTCGAGGAGGTGCGCGGGCCCGGCGTCATCGGCGAACAGCCGACCATCCAGCCGGGCGAAAGCTATTCCTATGCCTCGGGCTGCCCGCTGGGCACGGCCTCAGGCTCGATGGTCGGGGGCTATTCGATGACGGACGCCACTGGCCGCGAGTTCGAGGCGGCCATTCCGGCGTTCAGTCTTGACGTGCCGGGCGACCGGCGGGTGTTGAACTGAGGGAGTGGCCAGTGGCCAGTGGCTGGCCAATGCCCGTGCGACGGCGCGGTTCGCGCCGCTCTTCCGCTAACGAAGAGCCAGCATCACTGGCCACTGGCCACTAGCCACTCATCACTGCGAACCCGCGAAGCGGGTGAGGGGCTGCGTCAACCCGGATAACCGCAGCCCCGCCCCAGTACTCGAGTCCCCGTGCGGGTGGGGTCTCGAGGCGGAGGGCGGCTCTCTATGAGCCGTTCATGACAGCCGTATGGCCGAATTGGTTAATGAGCGATGAGACGATCGCCGACCGCGCTTAAGCAGCGAGCAACCGTTCGTCATCCCGGTGAAAGCCGGGACGCGCGCGATAGCGCCCCTAAATATACCGCCGCAGGCTGCGGGCCAGATCGGTCGCCCCGCCGCGCTTGACCTGCGGCTGGTAGGCGACGCGGGCGTGTTCGACGCAATAGACGCCTTCCGACGAGCGGCGGCCGCAGAAGCTGAACTCGTTCGACGACGGATCGCCGATCGGCCATTTGCACATATGGGCGCCCAGGGTCATGACCGTGGCCGTGCCGGGCAGGTCGGGCATCGGGGCCGGAACCGACGGGGCCGACACAGCGCGCGGCTGCACGGCCTCGATGCGGCGCGGCGCCGACGGGGCCTGGGTCGGCTGGGCCGGACGCGGACGCGACGGACGGAAGGTGGCGCGGGCCGGCTGCGACGGGGCGGCCCGGCCCGACAGGCCGAGGCGGTGCACCTTGCCGATGACGGCGTTGCGGGTCACGCCGCCGCCCAGCTGTTTGGCGATCTGGCTGGCCGACTGGCCCTCAAGCCAGAGTTTCTTCAGCGCGCCGACGCGGTCTTCTGTCCAGCCTGCGGTCATAGCCAACCCTCCGGGTCTCGGATTCAATATATGGGGTCCAGACATCCCTCCCGGGGTCTCGACCTACCACTAATCGTAAACGAGCCCCTAACGGACGCAAGATGTGCGAATCAGTCCGTCCACAGGAACCAGATGTAGGGATGGTTAACGGCGGAGGGGGAGATGAGGGTCGAGGGTCGAGGGTCAAAGCAGGGACTAGCCGCCGCAACACCTGCAACCGCCTTGCAACTCCGCGGCCTGCCGACACCCTGCCTCGACCCTCGACCCTCGACCCTCGACCCTCGACCCTCGACCCCTTGCGCCGCCGTCACCGCCAGCGCATCTGCCCCCCATGACCGACCTCGCCTCCACCCGCCCCGCCGGCCTGCCGCAGCCCCGAAGCTATGAGGGCGTCAACTGGATCGGCGTCCAGACCCTGTACCTGCGCGAGGTGCGCCGCTTCTGGAAGGTCGGAGCCCAGACCGTGGCGGCGCCCGTGGTCACGACCCTGCTCTACATGCTGGTCTTCGTGGTGGCCCTGCAGGGCGCGCGGCCGCCCCTGCACGGCACGCCCTTCGCCGAGTTCGTCGCGCCCGGCCTGATCATGATGGCGATCCTCAACAACGCCTTCGCCAACGCCTCTTCCAGCCTGATCCAGGCCAAGATCATGGGCACCTCGACCGACTTCCTGACCCCTCCGCTCAGCCCGCTCGAACTGACCATCGGCTTTTCGCTGGGGGCTGCGACGCGCGGCATCGCTGTCGGCCTGGTGACGGCGGTCTGCGTCCTGCCGTTCGCGAAACTGGGCGTGGCCAACGTCGCCGCCATCCTGTGGTTCAGCCTGACGGCATCGCTGATGATGGGGATGCTCGGCGTCTTCGCCGGCCTCTGGGCCGAGAAATTCGATCAGCTGGCGGCGGTGCAGAATTTCCTGATCATGCCGATGACCTTCCTCAGCGGCACCTTCTATCTGGTCGACAACCTGCCCGAGCCGTTCGCGACGATCAGCCACTTCAACCCGATCTTCTACATGATCGACGGCTTCCGTTACGGCTTCATCGGCCATGCCGAGGGCGACGTCTGGATCGGCGTGGCGATGAGCGCCGTCCTCACCCTGATCATGTCCTGGGCCTGCTGGCGGGTGTTCAAGTCCGGCTGGCGGCTGAAGAGCTGAACCTCGCCTCTCGAAGGGCGACCCCGACCGATGACGCTCCGCTGACAATCCGCCGATTGCCAGCATATCCCGCCCCGCCAACCCCCTGACTCCGCTTGCCTTTCAAAAATTACAGCGTCCTTATCCCGCCATAGCTGGCCCTCGTCCTAGACTCCGGCCCATCCCGTCGGTGGGGAGGGCGTCGGATCCAACGCCTCGATGTCGGCGGGCTGTGGTCGAGCGATGAAGCCCGGGTGGAGGAGAGTCCGGGGGTCCTCACGGAGGTCGATGGATGGCCTCTGTTTGCTCGCCGCGCGCCTTGGGACGGAACCGCTACTGACTGGATCAGCACGTTCTGCCGTCCGCTCCGCCCGCAAGGGCGGGTCGGGGAGCCGGTGAGGCCCGAGAACGGCCGCCAGCCGGCGGGGCGCGTGGAAAACGGCTACGCGGAGCGGTCTGCTTCGTCGAAACGGTAACAACACAACAGCACCGGGCGAGGCCCGGCCGCTCCGCGCCCTCCCTGAC
>NZ_DLHQ01000027.1:27945-29375 GCF_002483305.1 Brevundimonas sp. UBA7664 | reverse complement strand
CAAACATTTCAACTTCGCTGAGTCTCGGGAGGAGACAGTGTGGCCATCGTTGCGCCATTCGTGCAGGTCGGAACTTACCCGACAAGGAATTTCGCTACCTTAGGACCGTTATAGTTACGGCCGCCGTTTACCTGGGCTTCAGTTCGTCGCTTTCACAACTCCCTTTAACCTTCAGGCACCGGGCAGGCGTCAGACCCTATACGTCGCATTGCTGCTTCGCAGAGCCCTGTGTTTTTGCTAAACAGTCGCTACCCCCTGGCTTGTGCCACTCAGTCTAGCTTGCGCTAGGTGAGTCACGCTTATTCCGAAGTTACGCGTGCAATTTGCCGAGTTCCTTCAGCACAGTTCTCTCAAGCGCCTTGGTATGCTCTACCTGACCACCTGTGTCGGTTTCGGGTACGGTCTCTGCTAGAGTTATTTCCAGGGACAACTTCGCTGCCGGGACAATCCAATAAGCCCCGACAACTTACGCCATCCGTCACTTCTAGCTGGTGCAGGAATATTTACCTGCTTCCCATCGACTACGCTTTTCAGCCTCGCCTTAGGGGCCGACTAACCCTGCGCAGATTAGCTTTACGCAGGAACCCTTGGTCTTTCGGCGACAGTGTTTCTCACACTGTTTATCGTTACTCATGTCAGCATTCTCACTTCCGATACCTCCAGCCAGGCTCACGCCTGACCTTCACCGGCTTACGGAACGCTCCGCTACCGCTTGCAGTAAACTGCAAACCCATACCTTCGGCGACTGGCTTGAGCCCCGTTACATTTTCCGCGCAGGATCGCTTGATCAGTGAGCTGTTACGCTTTCTTTAAAGGATGGCTGCTTCTAAGCCAACCTCCTGATTGTCAAAGCAATCCCACATCGTTTCCCACTTAGCCAGTACTTGGGGGCCTTAGATGATGGTTAGGGTTGTTTCCCTTTTCACGACGGACGTTAGCACCCGCCGTGTGTCTGCCCGATAGTTCTCCTGGGTATTCGGAGTTTGGTTAGTATTGGTACCACTCGCGCAGCCCGCAACCATCCAGTGCTCTACCCCCCAGGGAATTCGTCGGACGCTCTACCTAAATAGATTTCGCGGAGAACCAGCTATGTCTAGGTTTGATTGGCCTTTCACCCCTATCCACAAGTCATCCCAGAATTTTTCAACATTCACGGGTTCGGACCTCCAGTTGGTGTTACCCAACCTTCATCCTGCTCATGGATAGATCACCTAGTTTCGGGTCGTCATACGTCGAACTTAGCGCCCTATTCAGACTCGCTTTCGCTGCGCCTACACCTAACGGCTTAAGCTTGCTCGACACATGAAGTCGCTGACCCATTATACAAAAGGTACGCCGTCACCCCGCATGGGGGCTCCGACTGCTTGTAGGCTTCCGATTTCAGGATCTGTTTCACTCCCCTCGTTGGGGTGCTTTTCACCTTTCCCTCA
>NZ_DLHQ01000027.1:26710-27880 GCF_002483305.1 Brevundimonas sp. UBA7664 | reverse complement strand
GATTTCACGTGTCCCGCCCTACTCGAGTCTCTTGCTGTTTGACGTCTACGGGGCTGTCACCCGCTATGGCCGACCTTTCCAGGTCGTTCGACTTTATTTCACAAGAGCACTGGCCTGGTCCCGGTTCGCTCGCCACTACTACGGGAGTCTCGGTTGATGTCCTTTCCTCCGGGTACTGAGATGTTTCAGTTCCCCGGGTTCGCTTAATGAACCCTATGTATTCAGGTCATTATACCTTTAAGCAATCAACCAACCCGCACCCAGTCCGAAGACTGGGCATGAGTTGGCAGACCACAAAGGTGGGTTTCCCCATTCGGAAATAACCGGATCAAAGGGTGCTAGCGCCTCCCCGGTTCTTATCGCAGCTTGCCACGTCCTTCATCGCCTCTCTACGCCAAGGCATCCGTCAGAAGCCCTTCAACGCTTGATCGTTTCTCAGCAAAACTCATGCATGGATGCTCCCGCCGACTGGAAAGAAATGCCGGGGGTCCATGCCTGATTTTTGTCAGACAATGTCTTCTCTCGAACGTGTCCTTGAAGCCTATGAACAGGCCGGACGCGCTCTTCCTTTACAATATCAATGCCAGCCGGCTGTTGAGCCGGTGGCAATCCTGATTGCGATCTGCGAGCTGCAGGGGATCCTGGTGGAGCCAGACGGAGTCGAACCGACGACATCCTGCTTGCAAAGCAGGCGCTCTACCAACTGAGCTATGGCCCCTTTCAGGGTCGAACACAGGAGAGCTGTCAACGATTGTCGTAAAGCCGGTCCAGCAGGGCTGGTAGGCCCGGGCAGACTCGAACTGCCGACCTCACGCTTATCAGGCGTGCGCTCTAACCAGGCTGAGCTACGGGCCTATGGCGGCACGACAGCCAGGCAGAAACCCAGGCTCGCGATCGCACTTCCAATCACCGCCGGCCGAATGCCAGGCGCTTCATGGAAGCGAAAGAGGAAAGAGAAACGGAGACGGCGGCGCCCCGCAGTTTATTGGAGTTCCAATAGACAATCTCGTGAGAGACGGCCTGGAGGAACATCCTTAGAAAGGAGGTGATCCAGCCGCAGGTTCCCCTACGGCTACCTTGTTACGACTTCACCCCAGTCGCTGACCCTACCGTGGTCGACTGCCTCCCTTGCGGGTTAGCGCATCGCCTTCGGGTAGAACCAACTCCCAT
>NZ_DLHQ01000027.1:0-26193 GCF_002483305.1 Brevundimonas sp. UBA7664 | reverse complement strand
TGCGACCGTACTCCCCAGGCGGATTGCTTAATGCGTTAGCTGCGTCACCGAGAAGCAAGCTTCCCGACAACTAGCAATCATCGTTTACGGCGTGGACTACCAGGGTATCTAATCCTGTTTGCTCCCCACGCTTTCGAGCCTCAGCGTCAGTAATGAGCCAGTATGTCGCCTTCGCCACTGGTGTTCTTCCGAATATCTACGAATTTCACCTCTACACTCGGAGTTCCACATACCTCTCTCACACTCAAGACACCCAGTATCAAAGGCAGTTCCGAAGTTAAGCTCCGGGATTTCACCTCTGACTTAAATGTCCGCCTACGCTCCCTTTACGCCCAGTAATTCCGAGCAACGCTAGCCCCCTTCGTATTACCGCGGCTGCTGGCACGAAGTTAGCCGGGGCTTCTTCTCCGGCTACAGTCATTATCTTCACCGGTGAAAGTATTTTACAATCCTAAGACCTTCATCATACACGCGGCATGGCTGCGTCAGGCTTTCGCCCATTGCGCAAGATTCCCCACTGCTGCCTCCCGTAGGAGTTTGGGCCGTGTCTCAGTCCCAATGTGGCTGGTCATCCTCTCAGACCAGCTACTGATCGTAGCCTTGGTGGGCCATTACCCCACCAACTAGCTAATCAGACGCGGGCCGCTCTAAAGGCGATAAATCTTTCCCCCGAAGGGCACATTCGGCATTACCACCCGTTTCCAGGAGCTATTCCGAACCTAAAGGCACGTTCCCACGTGTTACTCACCCGTCCGCCACTAACCCCGAAGGGTCCGTTCGACTTGCATGTGTTAGGCCTGCCGCCAGCGTTCGCTCTGAGCCAGGATCAAACTCTCAGGTTGAGTTGACTTCTGACCTAAGCAGATCGGACCGAAATCCGATTTGGCATTAGTTCTACGTATTATTGACGAGATCCCACGAACGCCTCTCCGAAGAGCGACGTCATGGTGTCTTTTCAAAAAGACCGCAGATGTCAGTGTCGATAGACAGTCCCGAAGGACTATCGCTAGGACACCGCCGCCTGCGTTTCTCTTTCCAGATCAACGATTTCAAAGACCGTAGAAGCCGGAGAACCGGCCCCACCGTTTAACGCCCGGTGACGGCGGAGGCGGCGATGTAGTCGCCTCGGTATTCCGTGTCAAGCGGTTATTCCGAAGAAGAACCTCTTTCCAGTAGTCCCGCCCGGAGGCGAGGGAGGCGCTGTTTAGCGTCTCATTTTTCCGCGTCAAGTGGTTCTTTTTAAAGAAGAACCCCTGTCTGCGAACCCGCCCCGGAGGGCGGCGGAGGCGGCTGTCTAGAGAGAGCCATTCTCCGTGTCAACCGGGCTTTTCAGCCATTTTGTGGAGATTGAAATCCGAAGACTTCAGGCCGCAAAAAACCGTCTGGAAAGCCCGAGAGGCTTGCCTCTGTTTCGTTACCGACGATTCGATTGGAGCGCGGAACCTAACCGAACACCCTTAAGGAAGCAACCCGCTTTCGCGACTTTCTTCCCGAGGAACCCTGGAGGCTTTCGTCTCCGTGGCCCCGGCGGCCGGCCCGTTTCCGAGCGAGGCGGCGATATACGCAGCGCCCGATTTGTCCGCAACCGGAATCCGTCGGATTCACGAACTTTCTCGCGGAGTCGCGGTCGCCGGACCGTGGCAGGAATTGGGCCTGCCCTACCCCGCAATATATGTACGCAGGGATTCCGCTTCCTGGGTGGCTTCCGCGATCTGGCATTTGACCACGTCGCCGATCGAGATCACGCCCGCCAGTCGCCCGTCGCGCAGCACCGGCAGGTGCCTGATACGGCGATCGGTCATGCGCCCCATCAGAATCGCCACCGTCTCGCCCGGGGCGGCGAAGACGACCTCGGCCGTCATATAGGCCGAGACCGGACGGGTCAGCGCCGCCTGGCCATCGCGGGCCACCGCCTTGACCACATCCCTTTCGGACAGCACCCCCACGACCTTGTCGGCGTCGCAGACCATCAGGGCCCCCACGCGCAACCGGTCCAGCTCGGAACAGGCGTCCGCCAACGGCAGATCTGGTCCGATGGCGTAGACGGCGTCGCCCTTGTCCTTGAGAATTTCGGCGACCAGCATCGCGGCTCCTTCCTCTCTATACAGAGCGCGGCCGCGGACGGCCCGCTTCAGGAATCAGCGTCGCGCAGTTCGGGCGGCGAATCAAATGGCGGGATCCGTTCTCCGAACAGCCGGGTCCAGGGTCCCACCAGAAGGGCGCCGGCCAGGAAGCCGCCGATATGCGCTTGCCAGCCGTATTCGCTGAAGGCGCTGCGCCCCAGAACGTCGGTGAACGCCGCGGCCGCATTGGCGACCAGCCAGACCCCACCGATCGCGAGCAGCAGCGGGCTGGTCAGCGGAGCCACCCCGCGCCGCCCGCCGGCCGTGCGCACGGCGGCGGCCAGAAGACCGGACACCGCCGCCGAAGAGCCGATCAGGACGTCATGGCTTTCCGGCGAGAAGGCCGCGAAGGCCAGCCCGCCCGCGGCGCCGCACAGGAAGAAGAAGGTCAGCAAGCCCAGAAAGCCGGTCAGGCCGGGCATGCGCCGCGCGAAGGGCGTCCCCAGGACCAGGGTCAGGGCCACCGCCAGCGCGGTCGCCGCCAGGCTCCCGTTCAGAAAGACATAGGTGAGCAGGCCGCTGCCGCCCCCGCTCCACAGCGCGCGCGGCGCCAGGCCCAGCCAGGCGGCGGCTGGCTCCGGCGACCCGCCGCCGTAGCCCAGCTGCGCGGCATAGGCGGCGGCGATCAGCAATCCCAGCGTCAAGGTCTGCCACGGGATGCGAAGAGCGGGCTCTGACGGACGGTCGGGCAGTGGAATTACTTTCGAATCGGATCGGCGAAATGGCGACCGACCGGCACTCTGGCAAGTGGTTCTTAATAACCATGACCCAGATTGGCACGAAGGGTCCTTGCCGGCCCGTAAACCATGTTTGCGTGGAGTCGCCCGCCATGACCGTTCAGATCAAGGTCCTGCCAGCCCTCGTTGTGGTCGCCGCCGCGATGCTCGCCCTGCCTGCCGTGGCCGCGGCGCAGTCCGCGGGATCGTCGGGCGCGGGCGCCTACCAGTCCGGCTACGGCGGCGCCCGCTACGCCACGGCTCGCTCCCAGACCGGGTCGACCCGGGACGCGAACGGCAACCGGCTGATCGTCGACGGCATCATCCAGGCCGGAGCCAGCGCCTATTCCAGCGCCACCGGCGGAGTGTCTTCCAGCTACTCCGGCGCGGGCGGGACCGGCGGCACGGCCATCGGCGGCTCCACCGCCATCGGCAACAGCCTGAATGTGGTGGTCCAGGGCAATCACAACACGGTCATCGTCAACTCCAGCCAGGTCAACAACGGCGACGTCACCGCCGGAACCAGCCTGAACGGCACATTGAGGCTTCCATGATCAGCGGCCAGACTGGTCGGCGCCTGAAGGTCGCTGCGGCCGCCTGCGCGGTCGCCGCCCTGCTGAGCGGCTGCATCTCCGCCTCGGCCGGGCCGCAGGGCTTGTACGCCACCCCCATCGGCGATGCGCCGGTGACGGCCAATCCGACCCCCTATTCCGCCGCCCTCTACTGCATGGCCGACTACGCCCGGCGGTATAACCTGCCCTCCCCGCGCATCGCCGTGGGCCGGATCGCCGACTATACCGGCACGGTCTCGGCGGACGGCGGCCGTCAGGTCACCGGCGGCGCGTCCCTGATGGCCATGACGGCCCTGGCCAAGTCCGGCGCGCGCATCACCGAACGCTACGACACCTCGGTCTCCGAGATGGAGCTGCGCTACGCCAACAATCGCCTGATCGGCGACGACGGTCCCGGCGGCGCGGACGACGTCCAGTACCGCCGTATCCTCGCAGGTTCGGTGCCCGGCACGGATTTCTACATCATCGGCGGCATCACCGAGGTGAACTACAACATCCGTTCAGGCGGCTTCGACATGGCGGCCGGCCAGGCGACCAGCCAGACGCCCCTGTCCGCAGCCTTCGCGGGCAAGTCCTATGTCATGAACATCGCCATCGACCTGCGGCTGGTCCAGACCACCTCGCTCGAGGTGGTCGATGTCGTCTCCTACCAGAAGCAGATCATCGGCCGTGAGATCTCGGCCGGGGTGTTCGACTTCCTTGACGGCAATGTCTTCGACATCTCGGCCGGCGAAGGCGGGCTTGAGCCGGTCCAGCTGGCGGTGCGCGCCCTGATCGAGCGGGCCACGGTCGAGTTCATGGCCAATCTTTACGGCGCGCCCGGTCCGGAGGTCTGCCTGTCCGCCGGCCCCGATCCGCTGGGCGGACCGGTCGGCCCCACCGGCGGCTTCTATCCGGCCTACCCCAACACGGAGACGAACAATGGCGAAACCCGCGCTGATCCGTCTCGCTGGCACGATCGCCGCGACGGTGCTGTGCGCCGCAGCCGCTACTGAGGCCGCCGCGCAGGACGGCACGATCGTCCTGAACCAACAGCTGCAGCTGGGCGACGTCCTCGCCGGCCAGACGCTGAACGTGGTCGATTCCCAGGACCAGGTGACGGTCGAGACCTCGGCCCAGGGCAACAGCGCCTCGGGCGCGGTCGAAAACGGCTCGATCACCGTCCAGTCCGATCAGGACATGAGAGGCAATGCCGTCGCCACGACGAACATCACCCTGGGCGGCGAGACCTGGGGCGCCGTCAACGCCGCCTCCCAGGCCGGTGGCAACTATCTGGCCGTCAGCGCCTACAACGCCGATCTGACCGTCGATGCGACCCAGTCCAACACGGGCGACGTGGTCAGCGCCACGACGGAGGTCGGCGACAGCGACGCCCGGCTGCATGGCGGCGTGGCGGTCAACGCCTCGGCCATTTCCAACACCGTCGCCCTCGCGGGTCAGGCCTCGGCCCTCCAGGGGACGATCGATCAGTCCTCCTCGGCCGTGGTCCGGTCGTTCGGCCGCGTCGAGAGCCAGTACATCCCCGCCACCGGCAGCGTGAACAGCGAGGCCATCGTCAACGCCGTCGCGGTGAACAGCAACGCGACCTCGGGCCAGGATCTGTCGATCGTCCAGCGCTCGACCGGCGACTTCGTCGAGGCAGAGGCCAGCGCGAACGCCGGCAACGCCTGGGACCTGGCCTCGCGCGCCCGCGCCTCCGGCAACCAGGCCGTGCTGTACAATGAGGGCGGCTCGGTGGTGACCGCCGTTGACCAGAACAACACCAGCTTCGTCCGCGCCTCCGCCCTGACCACCGCCTATGACTACGGCCGGGCCCAGGCCCAGGCCCGCGGCGTCGCCAATGAAGTGTCCGTCGGCAACAACGACATCTATGTCGAGATCGACAACACCCAGTTCAATTCCGGCGGGGTGGACGTCGTCGCGACCTTCTCGGGCACGAATGGCTATGACGTCGCGGTGGGCGCCGAGGCCGTGGGCAACAATGTCACCGGCTTCGCCTGCTCGGAATGCGAGGGGTATCTGGAAGCCCGCAACACCCAGACCAACTCGGGCGATGTGTCGGCGGTCGCCAATACAGCCGTCGCGGGCTCGAACCGCTCCGTCATCACCGGGGCCAATGCGGTCGGCAACGCCGCAAGCTTCTATGTTTCGAGCCCTTCACATTAAACTTCCGTAACTTGAGGGGCCCTGCGGGGTCATCGAAGGGTTGCGTGGGGCGTTGGCGGTCGGCGTATCGCGGTCCTTCCTGTTGTCCGGCGCGACCCCGATCCGGGACCCGCGCTTCCCGGAAAGAGACCGTCCATGCGTTCCGTTCGTCTGTTCCTGCTTGCCGCGGCTTCCGTCGCCGTCCTGACCACCGCCGCTCCAGCCCTCGCGCAGGCGCAGGTCCAGCCGTCGGATCCCTGGGCCCACGCCGCCAGCGACATTCCGGCCGACCCCGCCGCCCGGTTCGGCGTTCTGCCCAACGGCATGCAGTACGCGATCATGCGCAACGCCACCCCGCCCGGCCAGGCGTCCTTCCGCCTGCGCATCGACGCCGGCTCGCTGATGGAGAACGAGGACCAGCTGGGTCTGGCCCATTTCATGGAGCACATGGCCTTCAACGGAACGACCAACATCCCGGAGAACGAGCTGCTGCGCATCCTCGAACGCCGTGGCCTCAGGTTCGGCGCCGACACCAACGCCTACACCGGCTTCGACGAGACGGTGTACATCCTGGAGCTGCCGAACGCAGAGGACGGCACGGTCGACGACTCGCTGCGGATCATGCGGGAGCAGGTGTCCGAGGCGCTCATGGCCGCCGACGCCGTCGAGGCCGAGCGCAACGTCATCGTCGGCGAGGAGCGTCTTCGCAACACGCCGGGCCTGCGCAGCATCAAGGCCCAGCTGGGTCTGTTCGCGCCCGGACAACGCATTTCCAACCGCCTGCCGATCGGCGACCTGGACATTATCCGCACCGCGCCGCGCGACCGTTTCGTGGAGTTCTACCAGGGCTATTACCGCCCCGAGCGCGCGACCTTCATCGCCGTCGGCGATTTCGATGTCGACGCCATGGAAGCCAGGGTCCGCGCCGCGTTCGAAAGCTGGCGGCCGACCGGTCCGGCCGGCCCGGATCCTGACCTTGGCGTCGTCGCGCCCCGGGAGCCCGAGACCCGCATCCTGGTCGAGCCCGGAGTCCAGTCGTCCATCGAGCTGGCCTACATCCGCGCGCCCGACAGCGATCCGGACAGCGTGGCCGAACGGCATGATAATCTGGTCCGGTACCTTGGCGTGGCCGTCCTGAACCGCCGCCTCGGCGAACTCGCGCGCTCCGACAACCCGCCCTTCATCAATGCCTCGGGCGGCGAAGGCGAGCTGGCCGAAAGCTTCGCCTCGGCTTCGGTTTCGGCGCGGTTCAATCCCGGAGAATGGAAGCGGGCCCTTGAGTCGATCGAGCAGGAACAGCGCCGGCTGATCCAGTTCGGCATCTCGGAGGCCGAGCTGCAGCGCGAGATCACCGGCGGCCGTGCGGGGCTGGAGAACGCCGTCGCCGGCGCCGCGACCCGCAACACGCCCAACCTGGCCACGGCGCTGGTCGGGGCCGTGAACGGGCGGACCGTGTTCAACACCCCCCAGACGGCGCTCGAGATGTTCAACGCATCGGTCGAGGGGCTGACCGCCGCCGAGGTCAACCAGACCCTGCCCTCGGTCTTCGCGGGCGAGGGCCCCTTGGCCCTGGTGGTCACCCCCGTCGAAATCGAAGGCGGCGAGGCGGCGGTCACGGCCGCCCTGGAAGCCTCCCGCCTGGTTTCGGTCACGCCGCCGGCCGCACAGGCCGAACTGGAATGGCCCTACGCCGACTTCGGCGCACCCGGCGCGGTCCGCAGCCGGACCGAACTGTCGGCGGTCGGGGCCACGGTCGTCACCTTCGCCAACGGGGTGCGGCTGACCGTCAAGCCGACCGACTTCCGCGACGAACAGATCCTGATCAGCGTGCGCACCGGCATCGGCGAGCTGGGCCTGCCGGCCGACCGTATCGACCCCCAGGGCCTGGCGCCGCTGGTCTTCACCGCCGGCGGGCTCGTCCGGCTATCCGCCGATGAGATGAGCCGGGTCCTGAACGGCCGCATCTATTCCGCCGGCTTCGCGATCGAAGGCGACAGCTATGTCCTGTCGGGCGCGACCCGTCCCGAGGATCTTCAGCTTCAGACCCAGGTGCTGGCCGCCTATCTGACCGATCCAGGCCTGCGCGCCGCGCCGTTCGAGCAGATCAAGGCCTTCTTCCCGCAAATCATCGCCCAGCAGACGGCCACCCCGGGGGGTGCGTTCGGGCTCTACGCCTCGGAGCTGCTGGCCGACGGCGACAAGCGCGAAGCCTTGCCGACGGCGACCGAGATCGCCGGCTGGACCATTGAGGATATGGCCGCCGCGGTCACACGCGGCCTGTCGACCGGCCCGATCGACGTGGTCATGGTCGGGGATGTGACGGTCGACGACGCGATCGCCAGCATCGCCTCGACCTTCGCCGCCCTGCCCGCGCGCGGGCCGGACGCGACGCCTCTGGCCGGTTCGGATCAACGCCGCTTCCCCGCCCCCACGGCCGAACCCGTGCGCCTGACCCACAACGGGCCGGCCGAACAGGCTCTGGCCTATATCGCCTGGCCGACCACCGACGCTGTCGCCGACCGCACCGAAGCGCGCCGGATCAGCATCCTCTCCGCGGTGCTGAACCTGCGGGTCCTTGAGGAAATCCGTGAACGCCAGGCCCTGGCCTATGGTCCGGGCGTGGGCTCGAGCGCATCCGACGTCTTCCCCGGCTACGGCTCCATCGTGGTCCGGGGCGAGACGGCGGCCGACAAGCTGACCGCCTTCTACGCGGCCGTCGACGCCATCACCGCGAAGCTCCGCGACGAGCCGATCTCGGAGGACGAGCTGAACCGCGCGCGCCTCCCCGCGATCGAGGCCCTGCGCCGCAGCCAGGCCGGCAATGAATACTGGCTCGGCCAGCTCGGCGACGTCGCCTCCAGACCCGACGACATCGAACAGATCCTGACCCACGTCAGCGACCTTGAGGCGGTCACCCCTGCGGATATCCAGAGCATGTCCCGACAGTATCTGAAGGCCGACACGGCTTGGCGGGCCACGGTCATCTCGACCAACGCCGCCGCCGACTAGCAAAGAAAAGGCCCCGGTCCTTGCGGATCGGGGCCAGTTTGCTTCTCAGGATTGTCGACGGAGCCGACGGTCGCACCATGGGCCGCCGCGGCTGACCCGCGGCTGAACGCCGGTGTTCACTCGGCCGTCAGAATACCCGGCCGCCGACGCCGCCATCCAGGGTGATCACCGCGCCCTGAACGGCATAGCCAGCCTGTTCGACCACTTCCTCGCGGTACTCGGTGTAGGTTTCCTCGCGAACCCAGACCAGGATCTTCACCCCGGCGCCGTAGCGACGCAGCAGCGAACGCTCGTTGCATTCGCGTTCGGCGCGCTGGGGTTTGCATTCGATCTGGCCGCCGCGGCCGTGCCACAGCGCCTCGCCCTTGCGGCAATCCATCGTCTCGCCGTGACCGAAGTCGACGTCGCCCGTATACTCCGACCAGGAAATCTGCAGCCAGGTGCCGGCCAGGCAGCGGTACAACTCGCCCTCATAGCTGCTGTCGACATCACGGTCGGGCCGCACCTGCGAGGCTGGGTGCGGCACATTGCGGTCGTCGATGCAGAAGGCGCGGATGACCACCCGCTTCTCCCAACGCCGCCGGGCCTCATAGGGCACGCGAATGACCTGACGCACGAGAGCACCCTCGACGTTCAGGCCGCTGATCGTGGTGGGATAGGGCTGATCAACCGTCACATAGGCAGATCCGCCGCCGCCGACGTACACGCTTCCGCCGGCGCGCGCATTCAGGCCCGCCCGCGCTGCGGCGTTGGCGTTCGCATTGGCGTTGGCATTCACATTGACGTTGACGTTCAGATTTCCACCGCCGCCGCAGCACGGAGGCGGGGGCGGGGCCTCGCAGCACGGGGGCGGCGGGGGCGGCGGAGGCGGCGGTTCGCAGCACGGCGGCGGCGGCGGAGGGCACACGGGGCCGCACTGGGCCGCCGCCGTGTCCGCAAACGCCATCAGGGTGAAGAACCCTGCCAGCGCCGGCAGCCATGTCATGATCCGCACCCTCATGGGCCGACCTCCAGTTAAGTCTGTGCGGTCCGCGTCAGGCGCGGGCCGCTCCAGCCTGCATCTCAACCGCAAAAGCCTTTCATTTCCGTTGCCTTCCGCACCTTGCCCGCCAGGGCGCGGGCCTTGCGTCGTTTCGGTCAGAGGCCAGAGCGATGTTTCATCCTGACACGCAATTCCTGATCGACCACTGGACGGGTCTGTCCCGCCGGGGAGCCGTGCGCGCCGGGATTCCCGACCGCGCCGCCCTTGAGCCCGACGCCCTGGGCCTGCGTCTGCCGCGCGTCTTCATCGCAAAACGCGACGGCGATGACGCCGTCATCCGTCTGGCCGGGACCTGGATCGAGAGCTTCCACGGCGAACCGCTGAAGGATCGCGCCCTGTTGTCGGTGTGGCGCACCGCGTCCCGCCCCCTGGTGGCCGCGGCCATGACCCAGACGGTGCGCGAGGCCCGGCCCGTGGTGATCGCGGCCCTCGCCGGCGCCCTGTCGGCCCAGATCGAGATCGTTCTTGCGCCGCTGCGAGGGCCGTCGGGCGCCGTGGATCGGGTTCTCGGCCTCTACGCCCCCGTGGCCACGCTCAGCCTCGCCGCCGACGAACCCCGGCTGTTGACCGCCCGGGTCTCCATCGGCGTGGGCGAAGCCGCCCGCCCACTGCTGGCGCTCGCGGCCGTGGGCGGCCGTCGCATCGCCTGAACTTGCAACCTCAGGCCTTCAAGTCCCGCGCATACCGCTTCCAGTTCTGGACATAGTGGGCGGCCGAGGCCTTCAGGGCCTCGATCTGGCCCGGCTCCAGTTCCCGCACCACCTTGCCCGGCTGGCCCATGACCAGTGACCCATCGGGAATGACCTTCCCTTCGGTGATCAGGGTGTTGGCCCCGATCAGGCAGTTCTTCCCGATCTTCGCACGGCCCAGCACCACCGTGCCGATGCCGATCAGGGTGTTGTCGCCGATCTCGCAGCTGTGCAGCATCACCATATGCCCGACCGTCACCCCGTCGCCGATGGTCAGGGGTTCGCCGGGATCGGAATGCAGCACGCTGCCGTCCTGGATATTGGTGTCGCGGCCGATGGTGATCGGATCGTTGTCGCCCCGCACGACGGTGCCGAACCAGACGCTGGCGCCCGGTTTGAGAATCACGTCTCCTATGAGCGTTGCGTTCGGCGCCAGCCAGTATTCGCCCTCCGGCGGAAGCTGCGGTTTCTTGTCGCCGAGGCTGTAAACATTCATCAGAACACCGCCATTTCTCAACAAATCGAGGGCTTTAAGCTCTCGTAAACCACGTTAGGCTCATCATGTAGATGCGATTCGAGGCCGCCATTTCGGCCCCGGATTGGAAGCCGGATCAAGCCCGGTCCGGTCAGACCTCGGGGAATGTGCGTGGTGCGCTCGGTTCGGCGGATGATTCCGCTGGAAGTTGACCCTTCTTCCGACCCGGGCGGATGCGTCGCGTCCCCTGTCTCTCTCTTCCCTGTGTTCGTTCGAGGCGATGCTGTTCCGGCATCGCCTTTTTTCATGCCCTGGAGGCGTCCATGACCAAGCGTGCGGCCATCAAGCGTCAGACCCGCGAGACATCCCGTGAACACGGCGTGCTCGATTCCCGTCAGTTCATGGAGGACTCCAAGGTACGTCGGCTTCCAACCCACGCCGGCTGGTCGCCCTATCCATCCAACGACGACCGCGACCAGGCCTATCTGAAGACGCTCAAGCCCAAGTCGGAAGGCCAGGCCGAGCTGATGACCGCGATCGACAATCACAACCTTGTGCTGGCCCTGGGGCCGGCGGGGACCGGCAAGACCTACCTCGCCGTCGCCAAGGCCGTGGAAGCGCTCGAGGCCGGCAAGATCGGTCGCATCGTCCTGTCGCGCCCCGCCGTCGAGGCCGGTGAGTCGATCGGCTTCCTGCCCGGCGACATGGAGGACAAGCTGGCCCCCTATCTCCGGCCGCTCTACGACGCCCTGTCGGACCGGCTCAGCATGAAGCGGGTCAAGGCGTTGATGGCCGAGGGCCTGATCGAGATCGCTCCGATCGGCTATATGCGCGGCCGGACGCTCAACAACGCCTTCATCGTCGTCGACGAGGCCCAGAACTGCACCTACGTCCAGCTCAAGATGCTGCTGACCCGGCTGGGCTGGCATTCGACCATGGTGGTCACCGGCGACCCGCAGCAGTCGGACCTCCTGCCCGGCATCTCCGGCCTCACGGATGTCGCCCAGCGACTGGAGCCCGTGCCCGACATCGCCGTGGTGCGTCTGGCCGAACAGGACATCGTCCGCCATCCGCTGGTCGCCTCGATGATCGGCGTCCTCTGACGCCTTTCGACGTCTGACAGATCAGGCCGTCGCCGGATTCACGGCGGCGGCCTTTTCTTCGGCCAGCGCCAGGGCCTCGTCCGAGCCGCCCAACGGCGGCTTCGGCCGCGCCCCCATCCGGTCGATCAGGGCGAAGACGAACGGGTTCAGCGAGATCGAGAGCAGGGCCGCGGCGAGGATCAGGTCATGCGTCTCCTGCCGCATGCCGCCCAGCTGGACGCTCAGCGCCGCCAGGATGAACGAGAACTCGCCGATCTGGGCGAGGGCGGCGGCGACGGTCAGGCTGGTCGCCCTGTCCAGCTTGAAGGCCGTCGTGATCGCCAGCGCCGCGATCGACTTGCCGACGATGACGATCCCCAGCACCCCCAGCACCGCCAGCGGCTCGCGGATCAGGATGGACGGGTCGAACAGCATGCCGACCGAGACGAAGAACAGCACCGCGAAGGCGTCGCGCAGCGGCAGGGACCGCTCGGCCGCATTGTGCCCGAGCGGCGAGCTGTTCAGCACCAGGCCGGCCAGGAAGGCGCCCAGGGCGAAGGAATGGAACAGCTGGTAGGCGATCCAGGCGATGCCGAGGGCGATGGCCAGCACCCCGAGGGTGAAAAGCTCGCGCGATCGCGTGTGAGCGATCCGGATCAGCAGCCAGGGCAGCAGCCGGGGGCCGACGACCAGCATCACGCCGACGAAGCCGGCCACCTTCAACAGTGTCCAGCCGATCGACCGGGCCAGCGCCATCCCGTCCAGGGTCTCGCCTGGCTGGATGACCAGCAGCGGCAGGATGACCAGGGCGATGACAATCACCAGATCCTCAACGATCAACCAGCCCATGGCCAGTCGCCCGATCTGGCCCTTGACCTGTTTTCGGTCTTCCAGAGCCCGCAACAGCACCACGGTCGATGCGACCGACAGGGCGAACCCCGTGAGGGTCGCCTCCAGGTCGCTCATGCCCATCAGCCGGCCCAGCCCCCAGCCCAGCACCGTCGCCGCGGCGATCTGGAACAGGGCGCCCGGAATCGCGATCTTCCGCACCTTCATCAGATCGGCCAGCGAAAAATGCAGGCCCACGCCGAACATCAGCAGGATGACCCCGATCTCCGCCAGTTGCGGCGCCAGTTCGGCGTCGGCCACATAGCCGATCGTGTGCGGTCCGACGGCGATCCCGGCGACCAGATAACCGACCAGCGGCGACAGCCTCAGCCGGTTGGCCAGCATGCCGAACAGAAAGGCCAGAACGAAGCCGCCGACCAGGGTCAGAATCAGGCTGTCGGCATGCGGCATCGGCGCTCCTCGGATGTGGGCGGGGGAGTTGGCGTCGGAAGTGATCCTAGATGGGGCCTGGACCGGGTCCGGGCAAGCAAGCATGCGCCGCCGCGGCCCCGTGACACGATTGCCCCTTCGCGCGCGCGGCGGGGGCTGCTAACCGGACCCCCTTCACATTTCAGCGACCCGAATGAAAATCCCCCGCATCGCCTACGCCGCCTACGGCTTCGCCCTCGTCGTCATCGTCATCGACCAGCTGACCAAGGCCTGGATGATGGGCGGCCTAGACCTGCGCGAGCTGGGGCACATTCCGGTCTGGCCGCCGCTGTTCAACCTGACCTGGGTCGAGAACCGGGGCGTCAGCTTCGGCCTGTTCGGCGATGGCTCGGCGCGGTGGATGCTCACCGCCTTCCAGGTCGCCGTCGCCGGCATCCTGGGCTGGTGGGCGCTAAGGGCGGACCGTCGTCTGCTGATCTCCGCGATCGGCCTGGTCATGGGCGGCGCGCTCGGCAATGTGATCGACCGCATCCGCTTCGGCTATGTCGTCGATTTCCTCGACATCTCCGGCCCCCATTTCTACCTGCCGGGTTTCCTCCCGGGCTTCCTCGCCAACCTGAAGATCAACTTCCCGTGGATCTTCAACGTCGCCGACAGCGCCATCTGCGTCGGCGTCATCCTGCTGATCCTCGACAGCGTGCGAGCGGAGCAGGAAGCCAAGGTTGGCCTCGCCGCCGAAAAGTCGTAATCAGCCGCTTCCTGTAGGGTTTACGCGCGCGCCCGTTCCAGCGCCCCGCACCGAGATATCAAACATGCGTCTCCGTACCGCCGCCGTCCTGACCCTCACCACCTCGATGCTCGCGCTCGGCGCCTGTTCGAGCGTCCAGCAGGGCATCGGCCTGTCCAAGATCACGCCCGACGAATTCCTGACGGTGTCCACCGCCCCGCTGACCGTGCCGCCGGAGTATGGCCTGCGCCCGCCGGCGCCGGGCCAGCCGCGCCCGCAGGAGCTGGCCCCCGAATCCGCCGCCCGCCAGATTCTCCTCGGCCAGCGCCAGGCCGTGACCCGTTCGCCCGGCGAGCAGCAGCTGGTCGCCCAGGCCGGCGGCGACCGCGCCGACCCCCTTGCCCGCTATGTGGTGGACGACGAGTTCGGCGACCTGGCGCACAAGGAAGAGAGCTGGGCCAACCGCATCATGTTCTGGCGCCGCGACGACGCCGCGACCCAGGCCCCGACCTCGATCCAGACCGCCGACGGCGCCGTCAGCGTCGATGCCGCGAGCGAACACGCCCGCGTCCAGGCCCTGACCGGCGGTCGCACTGGCATCACCATCGCGCCGCGCCGCGACACCGGCTTCAAACTCCCCGGCCTCTAGGTCCGGGATCGATCTGTTGCGAGGGCCCGGCCGCGAAAGCGTCCGGGCCTTTTCATGTCCGGATCAGGCCTTGGCCGCGCCGGCTCTCAGGCCTCGCTCGGCCAAGGCCACGATGGCGACCCCGCCCATGGTCAGGGCCGCCCCGACCAGAATCTGCGGCGTGAGCACGTCGTCCATCAGCCCCCAGCCTATCAGGATGGAGACCACCGGCGTAGCCAGCAGATAGGGCGTTACCCGCCCCGCCTCGCGCTTCTGAACCAGCCAGAACACCAGGGTCGTCGCCAGCACCGACGACACCAGACCGGCCCAGACCACGCAGGCCCAGACCAGGGCGTCGGCGCGTTGGACCGCCTCCCACTGTCCCCGCTCGAAGACCGCCGAGGCGAAGGCCAGCGTCGGCAGGGCGACCAACGACAGCAGCCCCTGCATCTTCAGCGGCGGGATCGAGGTCGTCCGCCGTGCGATCACCGTGGTCAGGCCCCAGGCCGCGGCCGCCCCGATGCCGACCAAGATGGCCTTCCAGTCGGCGAGGGCGTGGGCGTCCATCGTCATCCAGACCACGCCGAGGAAGGCCACGCCCATGCCCGCCAGGGCGAAACGCGACAGTCGCTCGCCGAGCAGCAGGAAGGCGAACAGGGCCGTGAACGGCACCCACAGCTGCGCCGCCACGGAGACCGGGCTGACGTCCTGGGCCAGCCAGAAGGCGAGATAGATCAGGCCATAGTGGATCGGGCCGCCGAGGCCGACGATGATCAGCAGGCTTTTCCAATTGGGAAACGGCGGCCGCACGAACGGAATCAGACAGGCCGCGGCGATGGCGAATCGCAGGGCGCCGGTCAGCAGCGGCGGGAGGGTTTCCGTGGCCTGTTTCGCGGCGGCGTTATTGACGCCCCAGATCACCACAATGGCGATGATGGCGAGGATCTCGACCGGAGAGAGCGGGCTGTGCGGCTTGTCGGGAGTGGTCACCCACCCGGCTTAGCCCGGGTGGTCGCCGCGCGCGAGCGCGCGCGGCGACACTTTGCATTTCGGAATGTGGCCGACCGATCCGCCTAGAACGGAATGTCGTCGTTCAGGTCGTAGCTTTCCTTGGGGCCGCTGGGCTTGTTGGCCCCGCCGGTCGAGAAGCCCGAGGAATAGTCGTCGTCGCCCCCGCGCGGGGCCCCGCCGCCGGCGCTGTCACTGCGCCCGCCCAGCATGGTCAGCTCGCCGCGGAATTTCTGCAGCACGATCTCGGTGGTGTATTTCTCAACGCCGGCCTGCTCGTATTTCCGGGTCTGCAGCGAGCCCTCGATGTAAACGGTCGAGCCCTTCTTCAGATAGTTCTCGGCCACCTTGACGATGTTCTCGTTGAAGATGACCACCCGGTGCCACTCGGTCTTTTCCTTGCGCTCGCCGGTGGCCTTGTCGCGCCACTGTTCCGACGTGGCGAGGGACAGGTTGGCCACCCGTTCGCCCGAGTTGAGGGTGCGGATCTCCGGGTCCTTGCCCAGGTTGCCGACCAGAATGACCTTGTTGACGCTGCCCGCCATCGCCGAGCTCCTTCTTCGTTCTGGCCCGTCGCGCTTCGCGCTGTTCGGAGCCGATTGCCTGTTGTCCGGGCCTAGCGCGCTTTCGGCCCCTGCGGGTCCGGTTTGTCGCCGCCATCCACAGGAACGCGTTGTTCCACGTTTGTTCTAATCCGTCTAGGGCGCCGGAGGCGCCGTCGGATCCGGCTCGGGGTTGGATGATACGGCGATCGGGGTGCCGTCGATGGCCCGCTGGATCGCCCCCGGCATGGCCAGACGACCGTCGCCGGTTCGGGCCATGGCGTTGAACCGTCCGCCGGTCAGGCTCTTCGAAAGCCACACGCCCCCGCGGTCGATGAAGATGAACTGGCCCTGGTAGGAGCCGATGATCTCCTGACGGTTGCCGCCCAGGCGCAGGAACCGCAGCCGCACCTCTTCCAGCCGCGCGGCGCAGAACTCGATCTGCGGCTGGTTGTCCGCGACCTTGTTGAAGCGCGGAGCCTCGCCCTCGGCGCCGACCTCGACCGCATAGCAGACGCCCTGGTCGAACGGAGCCTCGATGGATTTCTCGCAGGCCGCGAGCGCCAGCGCGCCGGCGCCCAGAACCGCAATGACCGTGAACCTCATCAGCGTAGCCCCGGGAAGCGGCAACTGCGATCCTGCTCGGCGAGGGTGCGGAATCGGCTGTTGTCCGATGATTGCTCCACCCGGCGGGGCACGAGCCTGAGGGTCAGGTCGCCCCAGCGGCCATACAAGGCCTCGCCCGGCCGCACGCAGGTGCCGGAATACAGGGCCTGAACGCAGGCGTTCAGGCCCATGTTCGACGACAGGGACCGCCAGTCCGATCCGGTGTGGCGCAGGCAGGCGGCGCCGGCGGCGGCGGGCGGGGCCGAGGGCTCGACCGGCTGCTGGTCGACCAGCGGCGGCAACTCCGCCTCGGTCAGCTCGACGGGGGGCGCGCTGGGCGGCGGGGCGAAGGCGGCGGTCGGCGCCGCGGCCAGGGCGCCGGTCTCGTCAATGCCGACATCTAGGGCGTCGGTGGCCAGCCCGTTGCGCCGCGCGCAGTCGGTCAGCGTCGCCATGCCGATGAACTGGCCATCGACGAAACAGCGCAGCTCGCGCGTGGTGTTCAGTTCGGGCGCATCGGCGACATCGACGGTCAGCCCCCCTTGCGCCGCCGGCGGCGGAGCCGGATCCCGGTCACGGCCGCCGCTGACGACCAGGGCGATCACCACGGCCGCGACGACCGCGAGGCCGGCGCCGATGGCGATGAGAAGACGATTGTCCTGGGGCATGAAGGGCTCGCGCGGAAGAAGGCTCCAATAACCCTGCCCGGGGCTTCGACGTCAACGATCTTCGTCTGTGGAACCTATCCGCCGAGGCGGGCGAGCGCGGCCTGGTAGTTGGCCAGCTGCGCCGTCAGGTAGGCGGGGGCCGTGCCGGTGATGACCGGCGTCCTGGCCGCCGGCGACAGGGCGCGGTAAGCGTCGCGGATGGCCTTCATGGCGGCCGTCAGCACATCGGTCGTCGACTTGATCGCGTCGGTTCCGGCGACCGACAGGGTCGAAGGCAGATTCAGCGCAAAGACCTTGAGATCGTCGGCGCCGGCCTTCGGTGCGACAATCCCCGGGGACAGGCCAAGCCCCGCCAGGGCGTCGCGACCGGACTCGCCGCTGGACAGCACCGCTCCCTCACGTCCGGACCGGGGCGTGATCGACAGACGCTGCAAACGACCCCCGGACAGAAGCGCGGTCTCACCGGGCTTCAGCGGATCCACCACGACTGTGACGGTCAACTGGCCGAAGGACGCCTGTTCGATCTTTCGGGCGAGCGTCTGGAGCGTGTCCCTCGCGTCGATGGTCACGGCTCTGGCCCGACTTCCGTCAGCGGGCGACACGTAAAACCGGTCGCCCGGCCGCAGGGCCGTCACGTCCGTCAGATTCTTGGAGTCGCCGGTTGAAACCAGACCTTGGGGCAGGCCGAGGCGATCCAACACGCTGGCGCCCCCGCTGGCGACGGCGAGGCTCATGGGCGACGCCTGCTGCCCGGCCCCGGGCCAAGTCCGGGTCCACTCGATCACCCCGGTCAGCGGATCGAGCCGGGTGAGATAACCCTCCCTCGGATCCTCCTCCCCCGCGTCCGTCGGCCGATCGGCGAGGCCTGTGAGCCAGACCTTGCCGTCGTGCACCTTGACGTCCGCGACGCTGTCGTCGCCGACGCCCCCGACATAGGTCAGCCGGTCGGCCGCGCTGACCGACAGGTCTGCTTCCAGGGCGGCGACCCAGGCATCGGCGCCGCCCGAATGGGCGGTATTCACCGCACTGATGTCCAGCGTCGGATTGCGCGTCGTTCCGCTCAGAATCACCCGGCCGCCCGAAACGGCGATCCCGGTCACATCGCCGTTGGCGGCCCCCAGATCCCGCGTCGCCGCGAGCGCCGGAACCCCGCCGTCGCCCGGCGTGTAGTGGCGCACCACCACGCGACCGTCCTCGACCCCGGCGGTGTAGATCGACGAACCCTCGACCGTCATCGCCTTGACGCTGTCGTCGCCGGCCGTTCCGAACTGGTTGATCGAGGTCGCGGCCGCCGTGAACGGCGCCAGACTGTGGGTCTGGGTCGCCGTAAATCCCTGGAGGTAGCCGTCCCAGCCGCCAAGGGCGGTGGCGGCCGGCATGGACGATTTCGAACGGCCGGCGACATAGACCACACCGTCGGCGCCGAAGGCGACGCTCGTGGCCTCGTCCGCCGCCCGGGCGCCGCGCCGCTGCGTCCACAACGCCTCGCCGGCTCCGTCGAAGACGGTGACGAAGCTGTCCGACAACGCGGGGTCAGTCACCTTCGCGCCCGGCTCGAGGGCGCCCGTCACCGAACCGGCCACGGCGACGCGCCCGTCCGCGGCGATCGCTATGGCGTAGCCGCTGGCCTGATCCGCGGCGCCGAGCATCCGGGTCGCCACAAGGCGGCCGGATGTGTCGAACTTCATCAGGGCGACGTCGCGCTCGCCCTTGATCGGCTGCTCTCCGGGCGCGGCCTCAATGTCGGCGACCATCCACAGCGAGCCGTCCGCCGCGACCGCACTGGCCCGAACGGCTTCAACCCCCTTGGGCAGGGCCGTCTGGGCGGCGCGCCCGGCCACCCAGCCGGTTTGTCCGCCGGGTTGCGTGGGCTCCGGCGCGGACCCTCCGTCGCTCTGGAATTTCAACAGCTCGGCACGGCCGTCGGCGCCCGCCGCCTGGACGACATAGACGGCGTCCGATTTCGCCGCCGCATCGAACCGCACCGTCTCCACGTTTGTGCCCTGGATCACCAGCGCCCACTGATCCGCCCTCGCCGGCAGCGTGACGGTCTTTGTCCCGACCTTGATGGTGCGGGGTTCGCCGGTGACATTTTCCCGGCTGAACCGGGTTGCGACCTCCGCAGCCTCCAGCTTGCCATTGATATGGGCGATGACGTTGTCGAGCGTGCGGGTCTCCGCTCCCATATCGGCCAGATCGATCGAGACGAGCTTGTCTCCATTGATGGTCGAGATGGTGATGTCGAACGCAACGTCGCCCGCGAACTTGTCCGCCGCCGACGTCAGCGAGCCCTCATGAACCGCTCCGGTGACGATCCGCGTCGCGTCCCTGGCCACGGCCGCGGACGTCTTGGCTGTCGTGGTCGAAACGCCCTGGATCATGCGCAAGTCGGCGAATTCGGACGTTCGCAGGTAGTCGCTGACCTCCGTCAGGCCCGCATCAAACCGCTTGCGGATCAGGGCCGCCTCACTGGTTCCAACGCCCCGGTCGTCGGCACGGGACGCCAGGGCTGAAAGGGAACTGAGCCCCTGATAGAGGGCGAACAGTTTCCGGTAGTCGGAAGAGGCTCCGGCGACATCGAGTTGGGCGGCGGATTCGTTGATCAACCGGCGGCCAGAAAGCGCGGCGCGAACGACGGCGCTGGCTTCGGAAGCCGTGGCGTCCTTGACCCAGGGTGCGGTCGGCTGGGCTTTGCGGGTCGTCACGCTCGAAGAGGCGCTCGCGAGCGCGGACATCGTGTCCGACGACGCGCCATACAGTCCCAGTAGATAGCTGTTGTTGATCACAGACGGCTCCCGCCGGCCACTGTGAAGGGCCAACCGTAACGGGCCCTTAACGTCAGGCTGCGGAGCGACTTTGAACGCGACTCAGGGAACAATGATCTGACGCGCCCGTTTACGGCGCGCCGGATGAGGAGGACGCTGTGAAGACCGCCTTCGTCAATGCCTTGATATCACTGCTTTCGCTGTACGGATTTGGGAGAAGCGGCACCCGGCGACGGCCCGCCGCCATCCAGATCGGCCCCGCCGGCGTCCGCCGTCCGGCCTAGGTCCGGAACAGCGACAGGATCATCTGCGGCGCCTGGTTGGCGATCGACAGGGCCTGCACCCCGAGCTGCTGCTGCACTTGCAGCGCCTGAAGGCGCGCGCTTTCCTTCGCCAGATCGGCATCGACCAGCTTGCCGATGCCGGTCTCAAGCGAATCCATCAGCTTGGTGACAAAGGTGTTGTGGGTCTCGATCTGCTTGGCTTGCGCGCCCAGTGACGCCATGGCGGTGTTGACCGTCGCAAGGGCCAGATCGATGGCCGCGAGCGCCGTCGTCGCATCGGCCTCCGTCAGCAGATCCTCGGTATCGAGACCGAGACCCGCCTCGGTCAGATCCTGGGGGTCGATGGTGATGGTGTCGACCGCGTCCACATTGGCGAGGAAGGCCAGCGGCGCCGCCTCGGAGTTGTCCAGCAGGTTCACGCCGTCGAAAGACGCGCTGTCGGCGAACTGCTGCACCGAACGCACCAGGCTCTGGAAATCGTCGTTGTAGGCGGCCCGCGACTCGGGGGTCTGGGACGGATCGGAGGCAGCGACAGCTTTCTGGCGCATCTGGATTATCAGGTCGGAAATCGACTCGCCGGCCGCCAGGGTCACGTCCGCCAGCGAGGTGGCGCGGTCCAGGCTGGTCTTGACCGCCTCGAGCGCGCCGAGATCGGCCCGCTGGTTCTGGGCGATGGCCCAGATCGCAGAGTTGTCCTTGGCGCCCTCAACCTTCAGCCCGGTGCTGATCCGGTTCTGCGTCGCCGCCATCCGATCATTGATCTGATTGAGGTTTTGCAGCGCGACGAGCGCGGAGGCGTTGGAGTGGACGCTATTGGACATGGCTCTCGCCCCTGGATTGGTACCGGCACAACCTATTCAGCGAGTCGTGAGCGTATGGTTAACGCATTATGTCCGGGCGCGCTGTCGCGGCCCGGCGTCAGTCAGGATGGAACGGCCTCTCAGACGGTGGTGTTGATCACCGCGCCCGCGCCGTAGTCGTCACTCTGCCTCAGCTTGAGGACTTCTTCGCTCGGCAGTTGACGGACGACTTCCCCGGTTTCCCGGTCCAGGGTCTTGTAGACGAAGGACCCCGAGCGGGGGCCCTGTTCGATCACCAGTCGGTAGCGGGCCTGGCGTTCTGCGTCTGCGGCGGCTCTGGAATTGGCTTCGTCGTCAGCTCCGGACGGGAGCGATTTGTCGGCTGTGACAGCCGGGATCGCCCTTATGGTTGCATCTGCATTCATCTCCTGAACGCCGGCGACTAGACCGGCGTCTCCCGGTTACGTGCGCGCGGAAAGAGAGGCGGAGCCGCGTGCGGCTCCGCCTCCTTCCCTGTTTTTTTAACGGAACAGGCCGAGCAGGATGGAGCTCGACTGGTTGGCGATCGACAGCGCCTGCACGCCGAGCTGCTGCTTGGTCTGCAGAGCCGTCAGGCGGGCGCTTTCCTTGGCCAGGTCGGCGTCGACGAGGTTGCCGATGCCGGCTTCCAGGGCGTCCTGGAGCTTGTCGTTGAAGGCCAGCGAACGCTCCGTCGACTTGGACGAGGTGCCGAGGGTCTGCAGCGCGCCAATCGCGGCCGTCATGGCCGTGTCGACTTCCAGTGCGGTCGGGGTAGCGGCGAAGGTCATGGTCAGGGACGCCAGGGCGTCCGTGCCATCGAACACCGCCGCCGCCTTGGCCGCCGCAACTTCGGCTTTCAGGGCGTTGAGGTCGGCATCGCGGGCGGTGCTGACCGGACCGGCAGCGAGTTCCTTCATCTGACGCAGGGCGTCCATGATGGTGTCGCCGGCAGCCAGACCCACGTCGTTCACGGACTGGGTCCGCTGCAGCGTGTTGCGGGTGGTGTTGAGCACCTGCATGTTGGCTTTCTGGTTCTGGGCGGTGGCCCAGATCGCGCCATTGTCCTTGGCCGACGAAACCTTCTGGCCGGTGTTCACGCGGTTTTGCGTGACAGCCAGATCGCGGCTCGTCTGGTTCAGGTTCTGCAGCGCAACGAGAGCGCCGACGTTCGTGTTGATGCTGTTAGCCATGGGATAGTCCTTTTGTCTTCGACATTTCCGACGCCATTTTGGCTGCCGGGAGCATTCTGCTCAGGGATTGGCGAAACGGACGGAGCCGCGAGCGGCCCCGTCCCCTTCCCCGGTATTAGCGGAACAGGCCGAGCAGGATGGAGCTCGACTGGTTGGCGATCGACAGCGCCTGCACGCCGAGCTGCTGCTTGGTCTGCAGAGCCGTCAGGCGGGCGCTTTCCTTGGCCAGGTCGGCGTCGACGAGGTTGCCGATACCGGCTTCCAGGGCGTCCTGGAGCTTGTCGTTGAATGCCAGCGAACGCTCGGTCGACTTGGACGAAGTGCCGAGGGTCTGCAGGGCGGAGATCGCCGAGGCGAGATCGGCGTTGATCTCGCCAGCGGTCGGCGCGGCGCTGATGGTCAGCGTCAGGCCGCTAAGCGCGTCAGTGCCGTCAAACGAGGCCGCGGCCTTGGCGGCGACGACTTCCGTTCTCAGGGCGGCCAGATCGGCATCGCGAGCCGTGCTTGCCGGACCGGCGGCGAGTTCCTTCATCTGACGCAGGGCGTCCATGATGGTGTCGCCGGCCGCCAGACCCACGTCATTGATCGACTGGGTCCGCTGCAGCGTGTTGCGGGTGGTGTTGAGCACCTGCATGTTGGCTTTTTGGTTTTGGGCGGTGGCCCAGATGGCCCCGTTGTCCTTGGCCGACGAAACCTTCTGGCCGGTGTTCACGCGGTTTTGCGTGACGGCGAGTTCGCGGCTCGTCTGGTTCAGGTTCTGCAGCGCAACGAGAGCGCCGACATTCGTGTTGATGCTGTTAGCCATTTTGGCTGTCCTTTTTTGTCTTCGACATGTCCGACGCCGTTTTGGCTGCCGGGAGCATTCTGCCCGCATGGGAACAAGCAAGGACGGAGCCACCCGCCCCTGCCCCATGCCAGACCGGCGACCGTTGATTTTGTTACGTTAGTTCTTGTTCATCACGTTGCTCACCCGGCAGACTTTGCCGGGCTTCAGGCAGAACTTGCCGGGTTGTCGGCAGGTTGTGCCGGATGCCGCATCAGTCTGCGGGTCTGCGGTTGTCCCGGTTCAGCTTCGCGGCGGCCGTCCCGCATACCGCGCAAGGCCGTCGCCCGGAGCCGCATCAGGCCGGGACTCTGCCCTCGCGTTGCCGCTCGCCCGATTGTCGCCTGGCCCGTTCACCCAGGCTGAGGCCACACCACCATAGGCAAAGGGCCCCGCGAGAGGGGCCCTTTGTTTTGGTCACCAGATTGAAAGCTGGACGAAGATCCAGCCAGTGAGGCGAGACTGCTGGCGCCCCGCCTCTGTCCCGGCGCTCTTAGCGGAACAGGCCGAGCAGGATGGAGCCCGACTGGTTGGCGATCGACAGCGCCTGCACGCCCAGTTGCTGCTTGGTCTGCAGAGCCGTCAGGCGGGCGCTTTCCTTGGCCAGGTCGGCGTCGACCAGATTGCCGATGCCCGATTCCAGGGCGTCCTGGAGCTTGTCGTTGAAAGTCAGCGACCGCTCCGTCGACTTGGCCGAGGTGCCGAGCGTCTGAAGGGCGCCGATAGCGGCCGTCATGGCCGTATCGATTTCAAGTGCGGTCGGGGTAGCGACGAAGGTCATCGTCAGGGACGCCAGGGCGTCCGTGCCGTCGAACACCGCCGCCGCCTTGGCCGCGGCCACTTCGGCTTTCAGGGCGTTGAGGTCGGCATCGCGGGCGGTGCTGACCGGACCGGCAGCGAGTTCCTTCATCTGACGCAGGGCGTCCATGATGGTGTCGCCGGCGGCCAGACCCACGTCGTTCACGGACTGGGTCCGCTGCAACGCATTTCGCGTCGCGTTCAGCACCTGCATGTTGGCTTTTTGGTTCTGGGCGATGGCCCAGATCGCGCCATTGTCCTTGGCGGAACCGACCTTCAGGCCGGTGCTGACGCGGTCCTGCGTGACCTTCAGGTCGCGGCCCGTCGCGTTCAGGTTTTGCAGCGCAACCATGGCGCCGACGTTCGTATTGATGCTGTTAGCCATTTTGGCTGTCCTTTGTCTTCGACATGTCTGACGCCATTTTGGCGGTCAGGAGCGTTCTGCTCGGGATTTCACTGAGCAAGGACGAAGCCACGGGCCAGTCGCTCCCTCATGCGCACAGACCATTGATTTTACTGCGTTTTCGTCCGCCTGACATCCCGACTCTCTGGGCAGAACATGCCGGGCCGGGCAGGTCTTGCCGGGTGGTCGGCAGCTCGTGCCGGTCCGAGCCTTGAGACCTCGCGAAGCCTACCAGGGCCAGATCGCCGCTCGGCGCGGGGCCGGGTTCTCGCGGCGCCACTGATCCTGCAACGCGCGCTCGGCCAGCAGGGTGTCGACCGCCAGCGCCCGGGCTCCTTCGCAGGCGATCAGGCGAACGCCTCGCTCGATATAGGCGATCTCAAGATCCGCCTGGGTCGGCGCCTCCGGCAGCCGTTCCAGCACGCAGGGCGTCGTCGCCGCCCGGGGAAGGGTCAGGCGCGGCGGCTCCACAGACAACGGGGGCGAGGCGGCACAGCTCGCGGTCATGCCCAGCAAGGCGAGCGGCGCGATCGGGATCCAGCGGGGTTTCGGCGTCATGGGCGCTCCTGGCCAGTGTTGCGGCGCGCGCGGTCGACCGTTCGACCGCGACAGTCTGTTGGTGAATCTCGTCAAGGCGGCGCGCCTGATCCACGGCCGCCCCGACCTCGAGACGCCGCGCCACGGCGTCCGCGCCTGCGGCTGCGGCCCGGGCTTCGGTCGACTGCAACCGACGGCCGGCGAGATCGAGCGGGTCCCACCGGAAGCCCAGGCCGTGCAGGCCTGTCAGGACAGCCGCCACAACCGCCATCACGACCAGCGTCCAGCCCAGCGCAGTCAGGGTCCGCGGAAGCGGCGGCGCCCTCACGGGAACACCCGCCGGTCCAGCTCGAAATGGGGACCATCCCTCAGACGGGTCCAGTCGCCGCCCCAGACGATCGCTGTCCCCTGACGCGCCGCAGCGGCCTTGAATGCCGCCGCGATCTGCGGATACAGCGGCCAGTCCCACCGCACCTGACCCTCGACCAGCGCCGCGACATCGACGGCGTGCCCGGTCAGGTGGCGCGACCGCAACGTCCGGCTCGCCCCCGCCTTGACCAGCGCCGCCTGCCGTTGCGGGGTGCGCAAGCCCTCGGTGACCATGAAATCCACGGGACTCAGAGCCGCCGACTCCTTGACCAGGGCGACCAGCCGCGGGTGAACCCCCTCGAGCCGCTTCATCGACCGCTCGGACAAACGAAAGCTCATGGCCGGCCCTCTCCGCCCGGTCCGGACCGAAGCATCGCCAGCGTCGCGATCAGCTGTTGGGCCGTCGGCGCCACCAGATAGAGGACCAGGATCAGCGCCAGCAGCGCCATCAGCCCCTGCGCCAGCCGCGGCGCGGCTTCCGCCGGCGTCAGGGCGATCAGCCGGTCGAGCAACAGCCAGGCGCCGCCGCTGGTCGCGAACACATACAGCCTGCGCCACAGCCAGCGGCCTTCCGCCAGCACCGGCGAGGTTGATGGCGAGGAAAGCGACGGGGCGGTCATCGGTCATCCTCCGGGTCATCGAGAGCGCCGTCGCCGCGGCGCCAGCCGGGGCTGGCATGGGCGAACAGGTCGGCGTCGGTCAGGCGACGGGGACAGTCCCAGACCTCCTCATCCAGCACCCACGGGTCGGCGCGATCATCGGCAAGGCTCATGGCGCGGCTCATCCGACCGCCACCAGCCAGACGACGCCGGGCGCGCCAGCGCCGCCGACTCCGCCCGCCGACACCCCCGCTCCGCCGCCGCCGCCTCCGCCGCCTGCGGATCCGCCCGCCG
>NZ_DLHQ01000057.1 GCF_002483305.1 Brevundimonas sp. UBA7664 | reverse complement strand
GGGGCGGCGGTTTTGCTTTGGGCGCTTGATCTGAAACTTCCAGAGAGAGACGGTCGTATCTCGGTCATGGCGCGCACCGTCGCCGCCGCCGGAGGAACCGCCCATGTCCCGTCGCGCCCTCGCCAGCCTTGTGTTTCTCGTCCTCGCCGCCTGCTCGCCGGGCGCGCCGGCCGAGAGCGCGGCCTCAGGCCCCCAGGCCGCCGACAGCGGCCGCCGCGAGGTCGCGGTCTTCGCCGGCGGGTGCTTCTGGTCGGTGGAGGCGAATTTCGAGCGTATCCCCGGCGTGGTCGAGGCGGTGTCGGGCTTCGCCGGCGGCCGGGCCGCCAATCCGACCTATGACCAGGTGGTCCGCGGCGGAACCGGCCACCTCGAGGCGGTCCAGGTCACCTTCGATCCGGCCCGCATCAGCTATCGCCAACTGGTCGACCGATTCTGGCGGACCATCGATCCCACGGACCCCGACGGCCAGTTCTGCGACCAGGGCGCATCCTATGCGACCGCCGTTTTCGCCAGTCCGGCCCAGAAGCCGGCCGCCGAGGCCTCGCGCCGCGCCGCCGTCGCCCGGATCGGGGCCGCCCGCTTCGTGACGCCCGTTCGCGACGCCGCGCGGTTCTGGCCGGCGGAGGCTTATCACCAGGATTTCGCCCGATTGAATCCGGCCCGATATGCCGGCTACAGCCGGTTCTGCGGCCGGGCCGCACGCCTGCGGGCCGTCTGGGGCGAGGCCGCCTGACTGTGGCCCTGCCGCCACCCCCAATCGCCGTCACATCAATGTCATATATCTGTCGCCGACGCGTTCGATTCCGCGCCTAGAGCGAACCCAACTCGGTCAATCTCGTCATCTTTGCGCCCGGCATTCGGCCGGAACGAGACGGCCAAGAGGGGATGCTCTTCAGATGCACATCAAAACGCTTGGCTGTGGCGTGTCGCTCGCCGCGCTCACTCTCATGGCCTCGACGGCCGTCTACGCCCAGGAGACGACCGGCGCGATCCGGGGTCGCGTGCTGACCGCCGACGGCGCCGCCGCGGCGTCCGCGACCGTCACCATCACCCACCAGCCGACCGGTACCACGGTCAGCACGGTCACCGACGGCAGCGGCTTCTACAGCGCCCGCGGCCTGCGGGTGGGCGGTCCCTACACCGTCGCGGCGACCTCGTCGTCCGGCCAGGGCGCGACCGAACTGTCGGCCATCGGCGTCGGCGACGCGGCGAATGGCGACGTGGTGGTCTACAGCGAGACCGCCAGCGCGCTGGAAGAGGTTTTCGTCTCGGGTCGCCGCTTCTCCAACGACTTCGGCGCCGGCTCGGCCTCGAACTACGGCGCCGACACCATCCAGTCCCTGCCCTCGATCAGCCGCGACCTCAAGGACGTGGCCCGTCTCGACCCGTTCGCGACCATCGACGCCTCGAACGATGACGCCCTGTCCTTCGGGGGCGTCAACACCCGCCTGAACCAGCTGACCATCGACGGCATCCGCCAGAACGACGAGTTCGGCCTGAACGGCAACGGCTATCCGACCCAGCGCTCGCCGATCTCGCTGGATTCGGTCGAGGCGGTGAACGTCTCGGCGGCTCCGTTCAGCGTCATCAACAACGGCTTCATCGGCGGCTCGATCAACGCCGTGACCAAGTCGGGCGGCAACTCGTTCTTCGGCTCGGCCTTCTTCGAGAAGAGCGACGACAGCATGCTGGGCGATCGCTACTGGGGCTACGGCCCGAGCGGCTTCCAGGAGCGCCGCACGTACAACCGCGTGTTCGATGAGCAGACCTGGGGCGCGACCCTGGGCGGCCCGATCATCGAGGACACGCTGTTCTTCTTCCTGTCGTACGAACTGTACGAGTCGGAGTTCTCGCTGAACGAAGGTCCGGCCGACGCCGGCTTCGCCAACCCGATCCCGCGCATCACCACGACCGCCGTCGAGAATTTCCGCAACGCCGCCCAGACCCGCTACGGTTACGACACCGGCTCCTTCGTCAACGTCGCCCCCCCGGTCGAGGACGAGAAGATCCTCGCCAAGGTCGACTGGAACATTACCGACGATCACCGCCTGGCCATCACCTTCCAGGAGACGATCGGCAACTCCTTCAACGGCTCGACCTCCTCGGCCTTCCTCAACGGTGGTTCCACCAGCGTGCCGCGACTGGCGCTCGAGTCGAGCCAGTATCTCAAGGACGAGCGTCTCACGACCTGGAACGCCCAGCTGAACTCGCAGTGGACCGACGCCTTCTCCACCGAGCTGCGCTTCGGCTACAAGGAAACCGAAACCACCCAGATCCCGGTCGGCGGCCTGACCGTCGGTCAGGTGACCGTCTCGGTCTCGGACCTGGCGGGCGTGACCGCCGGCGGCGGCAGCCCCGCCATCCAGTTCGGCGCGGACAATTTCCGCCACGACAACTACCTGTACAGCGAGAACACCAACGCCGAGCTGATCGGCCGTTACAATGTGGGCGCCCACGATCTCCTCTTCGGCCTGCGGACCGAGCGTCGTGACTTCCTGAACGTCTTCGTCTCCCAGTCGCTGGGCACCTGGACCTTCTCCAGCTTCGCCAACTTCCAGGCCGGCACGGCGGCCAGCCTGTTCATCCGCGGCGCGGTCGACCCCACCGGCGGCACCGTGCCCGCCTCGTTCGGCACCGCCCGCGACGGCGCCGTCGAGTTCGGCTACGACCTCAACTCGCTCTATGCTGAAGACACCTGGCAGCTGACGGACGAACTGCGGATCTCCTACGGCCTGCGCTACGACTGGTTCGGCATGGACGACCAGCCGCCGCTCAACACCGGCTTCGAGACCCGCAACGGCTTCGCCAACACGGCCAACCTCGACGGCCGCGACCTGTTCATGCCGCGGTTCGGCTTCAACTGGACCCCGGGCGACTGGACGATCTCGGGCGGCATTGGCCGGTTCTCGGCGATCGGCACCAACGTGCAGATCGGCAACCCCTTCGGCAACAACGGCGTCAACATCACCAACGCCGTCTGCACCGGCCCGCTCACCGGCATCACCGACCTGTCGGTCGTGCCCGCGGGCGCCAACTGCACCTTCACCCCGGGCAACGGCAGCGTTGTGGCCCTGGATCCGAACTTCGAAGTTCCGAGCGCCTGGAAGTACAACCTGACGGTCGCCCGCGACTTCAGGCTGCCGCTGATCGAGGACTTCCGCCTGCAGGCAGACGTCCTGTTCAACGACTTCGAGAACGCCCTCTACTACACGGACCTGCTGGCCACCGAGATCGGCACGGCTCCTGACGGGCGCCCTGTCTATTCGCACCCGGCCGGCCCGGTCGGCTTCGACCTGCTTCTGACCAATCTCGAAGAGGGCGGTTCGTCGTTCTCGACCGCGATCACGGCGCAGAAGGACTGGGTCGAGGGTGTGTTCGAAGGTCTCGACGTTCGCGCGACCTACACCTATACCGAGGCCGAAGACGGCAACCCGATGACCAGCTCGCAGCCGGACTCGTCGTTCGTCCGCTTCGCCTCGTCGGACCACAACAACCCGGTTCTGGCCACCTCTGACTATGAGATCCGGCACCGCTTCTCGGTCAACGCCCACTGGGCCCGCGAGCTGTTCGGCGACAACGAGACCTCGGTGAACCTGTTCGTTCAGCGCCGGTCGGGCCTGCCCTACTCGTTCGTCTATCACAGCAGCCGTACGGGCAACTTCGACAACGACTTCGGCAACGCCGTGCCGCAGTCCTACTCGGGCGCCCTGGGCACCTCGAACCAGCTGTTCTACGTGCCGCAGGTGGACTCCAACGGTCTGGTCACCGCTGTCAGCGATCCCCGGATCACCTACTCCGGCATCAACCTGGCCGACTTCAACGCCTTCCTGCAGAACACCGGCCTGATCAAATACGCCGGCTCCATCGCGCCGCGGAACGCCTTCCGCTCGGCGGCGGTCACGACCGCGGACGTCCGTCTGTCCCAGGAGATCTCGGTGCCGTTCGTTCCGACCGGCAAGGTCAAGCTCTACATGGACATCGAGAACATCGGTAACCTGATCAACGAGCACTGGGGCGTCACGGAGCAGTACCCGTTCTATCGCGGCGTCGGCACCGTGGTGCTCGATTGCCGGGTCGGCGGCGTCGCCGGTTCGTGCGCGAATCCCGCCGCGGTCTATCGATACTCCTCGCTGCAGAATGCCGGCCCTGGCGGCTCTCTGGCCGGTGAGGCCCGTCGCCCGATCGCGCAACTGCCGGCCTCGACCTGGCAGATCAAGGTGGGCGCGCGGTTCGAGTTCTAGAACCGACGCCTGACATCACGACCAGGAGGGGGCGGTCCGGAAACGGGCCGCCCCTTCTTGCTTTCAGGCGCCGGCGGCCGCGGAACCCATGTCGTGCGGGACCGGAACCCGGCCCATACGTTGAAGTCGGACGCCGCCGTGTCTATCTGGCGCGGCTACCCTTCCCGCCGAGGATCGACCCGCCCATGACCACACCCATCCCCGCCGAATGGTCGCCGCACCGCGCCATGTGGGTCGGCTGGCCCAGCCACGGCGAACTGTGGGAGGATAACCTCGAGCCGGCCCAGGCGGAGGTCGAGGCCCTGGTCCGCGCCCTGGCCGGTCCGGGCCGCGAGCGGGTGAGGCTGCTGGTCGGCAAGCCGGAAGCCCTGGACGACGCCCGCGCGCGGTTCGCCGGCGTGGGGGACGTCGAGGTGATCGACGGCCGTTTCGGCGACATCTGGCTGCGCGACACCGGTCCGATCTTCGGCCCCGGTTCGGCCACGGCCGCGGCCTTCCGCTTCAACGGCTGGGGCGGGAAATACGAGCTCGAGCATGACGACACGGTCGCGGACCAGATCGGCAAGGCCGCAGACACGCCGCTGGACCGGCATGATTTCATCCTCGAGGGCGGGGCGCTGGATCATGACGGGCAGGGGACCATCGTCACCACCCGGCAATGCCTGCTGAACCCGAACCGCAACCCCGGCTGGACCGAAACGAAGGCCGAGGCCGCGCTGGCGGCGTCGCTCGGCGCGCGCAAGGTGCTGTGGCTGGGCGACGGTCTGCTCAACGACCACACCGACGGCCATGTCGACAACCTCGCCCGGTTCGTCGCGCCGGGCGTGGTCGCCTGCCCGATCGCCTGGGGCCGGGGGGATCCCAATGACGAGGTCTATGACGCCATCGCCAAGGCGCTGTCGGCGATGACGGACGCGACCGGCGCGCCTCTCAAACTGCTGCGCCTGCCGTCGCCCGGCTTCATCGGCGATGAGGACGAGCGGCCGATCCCCGCCAGCCATATGAATTTCCTCATCGCCAACGGGGCCGTCATCGTTCCGACCTATGGCGACGCCCGCGCCGCCGACCTCGTCTGTCAGGGGCTGCAGACCGTCTTCCCGGACCGTGAGATCATTCCGTTGCCGTCGATCGCCATCCTGTCGGGCGGCGGATCCTTTCACTGCATCTCCCAGCAGGAGCCCGCCTGATGGCCCGTACGCTCTCCGTCGCCGCGCTGCAGACTTCTTATGGCGAGGACCTGCAGGCGAATATCGACAAGACCATCGCCCTCATCCGCGAGGCGGCCGGCAAGGGCGCCCAGGTCATCCTGCCCTCGGAACTGTTCCAGGGCCCGTATTTCTGCGTCTCGCAGGAGGAGAAGTGGTTCGCCGGCGCCCATCCGTGGCGCGACCACCCCTGCGTCACCGCGCTCCAGCCGGTCGCGGCCGAGCTCGGCGTCGCCATCCCCGTCTCGATCTTCGAGCGCGAGGGACCGCACTATTTCAACTCCATGGTCATGCTGGACGCCGACGGCTCGGCCCTCGGCGTCTACCGCAAGAGCCACATCCCCGACGGCCCCGGCTATCAGGAGAAATACTATTTCCGGCCCGGCGATACGGGCTTCAAGGTCTGGAACACCCGCCACGGCCGCATCGGCGTCGGCATCTGCTGGGACCAGTGGTACCCCGAGACCGCGCGCGCGATGATGCTGCAGGGGGCCGAGGTGCTGTTCTACCCGACCGCCATCGGCTCGGAACCGCATGACAAGGAACTGGACACCGCGGACCCGTGGCGGCGCGCCATGCAGGGCCACGCAGTGTCCAATGTCGTGCCGGTCGTCGGCGCCAACCGCATCGGCCATGAACGGGTCAATGAGGCCGGCCAAGTCTTCTACGGCTCGTCCTTCATCGCCGACCATCGCGGCGACCTGGTCGAAAGCTTCGGCCGCGAGGACGAGGGGGCGCTGGTCCACACCTTCGACCTCGACTACATCGACCGGCACCGCGCCGCCTGGGGCTTCTTCCGCGACCGGCGGACCGACCTCTACGGCTCGCTGGTCAGTCCCCGCCCGGCCTAGTACCCCGTTCGCCTCAGGGCTCGCCGCTCCGCCGCGCAGGCGGGGTTGGTTAGGCCTTCGGCACGGGCGGCGGCGACCTCGACCCGCGCGGCCTCGAGATCGGCGCCGAATTCGGGGGTCGCGGCGGCGCGTTCGTAGACGGTCCGCCCGATCTGAAAGCCGTCGGTGACGTCGGCATGCCAGTTCACCCGGCACAGGGCCCGGCTGAGGCCGATGTCGAGCCCACGCGTCCGCGCCGCGTCCGTCCGGTCAGGCGCCAGGGCCGCGAACATCTCGCCATAGGCCGATCCGGCGACTGCGCCGCTCGCGGGCCAGGAGGGGCTGTTGCGCGTCACTGCGTCGATCCGCACGCAGGGCTGAAGATCGGGCCGCTCAGCGACGGGGCGCCGGCGCGGTTCTCGTTCGGCCAGAATGGCGGTGACGCGGAGTGAGTCCGTCAATAGCCGGTTCATCAGCCGCATCAGGGCCGGGCGCGGGCGCTGCGCCAGCCGGGTCCCGAGGACGCAGTCGAAATGCTGGGCGGCCTCGGGCGGCCGCAATTCGGCCTGGGCGATGGCCAGCCACCAGCGATCCGAGCCCGGCGCGGCCAGATCGAACACCGCCTGTTCGGCGTCAGGATGCACAGGATAGGGGGTGAAGCCCGCGGTGGCGGTCTGGACGGCCTGCGCGTCCAGATAACCTTCTACCGGCGGGGCGACGGCCAGGGCGCTCGCCGCGGCGCAACCGCCCGCCAGGAGGCAGGCGGCCACGGCACCGGCGGTTTTCACCGGCCGGCGGTCCAGTCCAGTTGCACGTTGGTCGGGCCGTCCGCGACCGGCGTGGCGACCACGCGCAACAGCTTGCCGCTGCCGTCGCTGGCGGCGGCGCCGTAGGCGCGGGCGTCGCCGGTGTTCATGGCCATGACCGAGGCCAGGCCGGCCGCCTCGGCGCGCTGGCGGTAAAAGTCGACCACGGCGTCGGGCGTGGCGTCAGTGGTGAAGCTGAGGATCCCGCCGGGCCCGTCCGGGCCGCGTGCGACGGTGGCGGGTCCCTGGGCCGCGCCGCCGGGATAGACGACGGCGAAAGCGGGGGCGCCGGGGGCCGCCGGGGTTGCAGCGCCTGCGGCTGTCGCAGGCGCCGCAGTCGGGGCGGCGGCGTCGGCAGCCGGAGCGGCTTCGGCGGCGGCGGCCGGGGCTTCATCCGCGGGGGCCTGGCTGCAACCGGCCATGGCCAGGGTCGCCATCAGTGCGGTGGCCGCGAGGGTGCGCTTCATCCCGTATCGTCCTTAAGAAGACTGTCTCTGAGCGGCTCCACCGTGGCGGAAGCCTGCGGCGGCGGCAAGGCGGGTTCGCGCCTTCGCCGCGGCGCGAATGACGCAGCCGTCAGCCGGTCGCGGCGTCCGCCTCGCCGCCCCCGCCGTCGACGGCTTCGCCGTCGGCGCCGGTCGCGTCCTCGCCGGTGTTCTTGACCGGATTGGGGTCGGCCGGGGCAGGCGGTTGCGGATCGGCCATCGCCATGCCCTCGCTGGCCAGCATGGCGTCTATGGCTTCCTGGTCGGGATCGATCTCGGATCCGGAGGCGGAGCCGCCCTGCAAGGTCCCCGCGCGCGTGTCCGACCCCATGCCGCTGCCGGTCAGGGCCTCGGTCAGGGCGTCAGGGGTGCGGCCCAGATCGGGCTTCTCGCCCATGTCCTCGGCCTCGCGGGCGTCGGCGGTCTTGTGCGGGTCGGTCATGGGGAGGCTCCTTCGCCACACATAGCGACTCGCGCCGGTCAGGGTTCCGCATACGAAAAGGGCCGGGATCACGATCCCGGCCCTCCGATTGCTGCACCGTCGGGCGATTTACTTCCCGAACAGCTTGTTCCAGCGGCGCTTGTCGCGGTTCTTCCACGACCCGCGGTGATAGGCGTCCGAGCCGATCAGCGGCACCACCGTGGTGGCTTCGGCGAAGACCATCTGCTCGTGGGTGGTCTGCACCTTGCCCCACGAGGCGGCTTCCTTGAGCGTCGAGGACGAGCAGGCGCCGTCGCGCACGTCGGCGACCGTGATCTGGACCGCATAGCGGTGCATCTCGGCCTCGACGCCGAGGATCTCGGCGCAGACGACGGTGTCCTGGGCGAAGTTCTTGGGCACGCCGCCGCCGACCATGAACAGGCCGGTGACGCCCGCGGCGATCTTGATGTCGGTCAGTTCGCGGAAGTCGGCGACCGCGTCGATCATCAGATACGGCTTGCCCTCGGCCATCCGCTCCTTCTGGTGCTTGACCAGGCCGAAGCCGGCCGAGCTGTCGACGAAGGCCGGGCAGAAGATCGGCACGCCCTCTTCATAGGCGGTCTGGATCAGCGAGCCGGGCTTCTTCGCATTGCCTTCCGACAGCCATTTGCCCATCTCCCAGATGAACTCGCGCGAGGAATAGCCGCGCGGCTCCAGCTGGTTGCAGATCTCCAGGATGGTGTGATCGCAGGCCTGGAGCTCTTCCTCGTCGATATAGGTGTCGTAGATCCGGTCGATGTAGTTGTCGCGCAGGACGTTGTCGTCCACCTCGCCGGCGGCCTGGTAGTGTTTGAAGCCCAGGGCCTCGAAGAAATCCATGTCGACGATCGAGGCGCCGGTGGCGACCACGGCGTCGATCATGCCGAACTTCACCATGTCGCGGTACACATGCATGCAGCCGCCGGCCGAGGTCGAACCGGCGAGGATCAGCCACGGCGAGCAGTCCTTGTCCTCGATGGCCATGTTGAAGATGTCAGCCGCCCGGGCCGTGTCGCGGCTCGAGAACGACATCTTGCGCATGCTGTCGATGATCGGACGGGCGTCGAACGAGGTGATGTCGACGTGCTCCACCGTGTTCTGGAGCAGCTGGGCCTTCTGGTTGGTCTGAACGGGAGCGTTCATTGCAAGGGTTTCCCTTTGGTTTGAGCGCCCGTCGTCAAAAGAAACAGCGGCCCGGACGGAGCGACGGGCCGCTGCTGAGTACAACGCGAAAGCGACGGTTTAGCGCCGCGACTTCTTCCGCTGGCCGGCCTTGCCCTTCGGACGCGACAGGCGAACCACCTTGCGCGCGGCTTCTTCCGCCGTGGTGCGCACGGTCGGAATGGACCGCGGCGCCAGGCCGTAGAGCGAAGCCATCGGAGCATCCTCGACGCCGGCGATGTCGTGTTCGCCGTAGCCGTTGAAGCCGGTCGACATGGCCACGCCATAGGCGCCCAGCATGCCGATCTCGATGAAGTCGCCTTCCCGCACATCAGCCGGCAGCCAGAACGGTCCCGGCATGTGGTCGATGGAGTCGCAGGTCGGGCCGTAGAAGCGGAACGGCTTCAGCTCATTCGCGCTCGCGCCGTCCCGGACCAGCTTGGTCGGGAAGGGCCAGCGCGAATGCGTCGCGTCGAACAGCGAGCCATAGGACCCGTCGTTCAGATACAGGGCGTCGCCCTTGCGCAGATCGACCCGGCACAGCACCGACGACGACTCGGCGACCAGCGCCCGGCCGGGCTCGCACCACAGCTCGGTCGTTTCCGACACCGGCATCTCGTTGAAGCCGCGATGGATGGCGTCGGCGTATTCCTGCATGTCCGGCGGGACCATGCCCGGATAGACCGAGGGGAAGCCGCCGCCGACATCGACGATGTCCACGAACACGCCCGCGCGGGTGATGGCGCGGCCGACCTGGGCCATGGCGGCCTCATAGGCGGACGGGCGCATGCACTGGGACCCGACATGGAAGCAGACCCCCATCAGCCCGTCCTTGACCGCCTGGCGGGTGGCCAGCAGCAGGGACGGGGCATGATCCGGCGAGACGCCGAACTTGCCCGACAGGGAATAGGCCGCGCCGTCCGCCGACACCGTCATCCGGACCAGCAGGTTCAGGTCGGTCGCGTTGCCGGTGGCGTCGATGATCTTGGCCAGCTCGTCATGGCTGTCCAGCGAGAAGGTGCGGACGCCATGCTCGAAATAGGCCTTGGTGATCGCGCCGCGGCTCTTGACCGGGTGCATGAAGGCCAGGCGCGCGTCGGCGCTGACCGAACGGACCAGTTCGATCTCGGCGAGCGAGGCGACGTCAAAGCCGGTGACTCCAGCCTCCACGAGGGTCTCGATGACCCACCGCGAGGGATTGGCCTTCACCGCATAGAAGACGTCGGCGTTCAGATTGTCCTGGAACCAGCGCGCCGCTACGGAAACCGAACGCGGTCGCACGAGGGCGACGGGACGTTCAGGGGACCGCTCGCGGACCAGGTCCAGGGGAAATGGATACGTGCGCAATTCACGTAAACCCCTGTAATTGTTAAACCCAGCCGGCGTTAGCAGCGCAACGTATAGACCACGGGGTCCGCCGGAAGCCGCGATGTAGGGTCACGGGCCTGTCATGTAAAGCGGTTTTTTCTAGGCGGACTCTGGGTTTGGCCGGGGATCTGTCAGCCCCCGGATCGAGTCCCGGCGGCGCCGCGGACCGAACAGGCCTGCTTGTGCAGGTCGCGCCAGTCCCCGCGGGACAGCCCCCTGCCGTCGCGCTGGACGAAATCGCCGCGGACGTGCCATTAAGACTTGCCTCGCAAGCCCGATCGGGCGATGCGGCGCGCCCTTGCAACCGCTTCCAGCGTGTCCATGACCTCACCCGCCGCCGCCGTCGCGTCCGTCAGGGACGTGTCCAAGACTTTCGGTGCCCGAAAGGCCCTGAACGGCGTGTCCGTCGAGGTCGCGGCCGGAGAAATGGTCGCCCTCATCGGCCCCTCGGGGTCGGGCAAGTCGACGCTCCTGCGCTCGATCACCGGCCTCCAGAGCATCGACCCCGGCAAGGGGACGATCAGCGTCTTCGGCGAGGTCGTGCAGAAGAACGGCCGCACCACTGGGGCCACCCGCGCGGCGCGCCAGAAGCTCGGCATGATCTTCCAGCAGTTCAACCTGGTTGGCCGGCTGTCGCTGTTCTCCAATGTCATGCTGGGCGCGCTTGGCCGCATTCCCGGCTGGAAGGGCATGCTCGGCCTCTGGCCCGCGGCCGACAAGCAGCGCGCCATGGCGGCCCTGCATCGCGTGGGCGTCTCCGACTACGCCGCGCAGCGCGCCAACACCCTGTCCGGCGGCCAGCAACAGCGCGGCGCCATCGCCCGCGCCATGGTCCAGGGCGCCCAGGCCATCCTCGCCGACGAACCCGTCGCCTCGCTCGATCCCGTCTCGGCCCGCAAGGTCATGGAATTGCTGGTCGAGCTCAACAAGCGCGACGGCTTCGGCGTCATCGTCACCCTGCACCAGGTCGACTACGCCATCCGCTACTGCGATCGCGTCATCGCCCTGAAGGCCGGCCAGATCGTCTATGACGGCCCGGCGACAGGCTTGGACACGAAGCAACTGATCGACATCTACGGTCCCGAGTTCGAGGACGCGTTCTGGGAAACCAAGGCATGACCCTGCCCCTGTTCACCCGCCGTCTGGCTCTCGCCGCCGCGCTCGTCCTGGGCGTCGCCTCGTGCGGCGGCGGCGACGACACCAAGGCCGGCGGCGCGCCGACCGAAATCACCTTCTCGATCCTGTCGGCCGAGGGCCAGGCGTCCGCCGGGCCGCTGTGGCAGCCCCTGCTCGACGACATGTCGAAGGCCATCGGCGTGCCGGTGAAGCCCTATTTCGGCTCGAACTACACCGTGCTGGTCGAAGCCATGCGCGGCAACCAGACCCAGGTCGCCTGGTTCTCGGCCAAGCCGGCGGTGGAGGCCATCGACCGCGCCGACGCCGAGGTCATCGCCCGCACCGTCAACAAGGAAGGTCTGGACAGCTACCGCTCGACCCTGATCGTCCGCGCCGGATCGGGCATCACGCTTGAGCAGGTCCTGGCCTGCGGCAAACGCTATGATTTCGGCATCGGCGACGCCCAGTCGACCTCGGGCACGCTCGCGCCCATGGCCTTCCTGTTCAACCCGCGGAACATCGCCCCGGCCGAGTGCTTCAAGACCGTCCGTTCGGCCAACCACCAGTCCAACGCCTTCTCGGTCGCCTCTGGCGTGCTGGACGTCGCGACCTCGAACACGGTCAACACCGTCTTCCTGCGAAAGCAGAATCCCCAGGTCGCCGCCCAGATTCAGGAAATCTGGCAGTCGCCCCCGATCCCCGAGAGCGGCATTCTCGTGCGTGAAGACCTGGATCCGGCGCTGAAGGAAAAGATCCGCAGCTTCTTCCTGACCTACGGCCAGGGCGAGGGGGCTGAGGCCGAGCGCCAGCGCCAGGTTCTGGCAGGGCTGGAGTATTCGCGCTTCAACGCCGCCGACGACGGCTACCTGAACCCGATCCGCGAAATGATCGCCGACCAGCAGCTGAACGAGGCGCGCGCCAAGGGAGACACCGCCGCGGCTGCGACGGCCGAGCGTGAACTGCAGCGCCTGCGCAGCCTGCGCGAGGTCCAGCCTTGACCGACGCCGCCGCAAAGCCCGGCGCATCCGGCATTCCCAACCCGCCGTCCAAGTCGCTCGGCGCGTGGCTGCTCGACCTCCTGATCTGGGGCGGGGTGGCCGCCGTGCTGATCTACAGCATCAAGGCTGTCGACCTGGGCAACATCTCCAAGCTGTTCAGCAATTCCGAGGCGACGCGCAATTTCGCCCAGGAACTGTTGAAACCCGACTTCTCTGACTGGCGGCTGTTCGTCGCCAAGATGTGGGAAACGGTGCAGATCGCGCTCTGGGGCACCTTCCTGGCCGTGTTCGCAGCCATTCCGATGGGACTGGCCGCCGCGCGCAACATCGCCCCTGCCTGGGTGGTCACGCCGGTCCGCTGGGTGATGAACATGCTGCGGTCGATCCCCGACCTCGTCATCGGCCTTCTGTTCGTGGTGGCGGTGGGTCTCGGCCCCCTGCCGGGCGTGCTGGCCATCGCCCTGAACACCGCCGGCGTGCTGGCCAAACTGTTCTCCGAGGCGGTCGAGTCCATCGACAAGGGACCGGTCGAGGGCGTGCGCGCCACGGGCGCCTCCAAGCTGCACGAGATCGTCTGGGGGGTGATCCCGCAGGTCGCCCCGCTGTGGACCTCGTTCGCCCTCTACCGCTTCGAGTCCAACAGCCGCTCGGCCACGGTGCTGGGCCTGATCGGCGCGGGCGGCATCGGTCAGGTCCTGTTCGACCGCATGAACGCCTTCGATTTCCGCGACGTGTCGGCCGTCGTGATCATCGTCGTCATCGCCGTGACCCTGATCGACATGCTGTCCCAGGCCATGCGCAAGCGCCTGCTTTAACAGTCGCTGCACCGCCCATTGAAAAGCCCGCCTCCGCGATCGCGGGGGCGGGCTTCTTTCTTTCCGCACTCGATCAGGCCGGGCGCAGATCCGGCGGCGTCGCCTCTTCCGTCAGAATGCGGATCGCCTCGTCCAGCGACACGACCTCCTGCGCCTGTGAGCCCAGACGGCGGATCGCCACCGTGCCCGCCTCGGCCTCGTTCTTGCCGACCACGGCGATGACCGGGACCTTGCCGACCGAGTGTTCGCGCACCTTGTAGCCGACCTTCTCGTTGCGCAGGTCCAGCTCGGCGCGCAGCCCGACGGCCTTGAGCCGGGCCACCACGTCGCGGGCATAGTCGTCGGCCTCGGAGACGATGGTCGCCACCACGATCTGCGTCGGCGCCAGCCACAGCGGGAAGGCCCCGGCGTAGTTCTCGATCATGATGCCGATGAACCGCTCGAACGAGCCGAGGATGGCCCGGTGCAGCATGACCGGCCGGTGCTTCTGGCCGTCCTCGCCGATATATTCCGCATTCAGCCGCTCGGGCAGGACATAGTCGAGCTGCAGCGTGCCGCAGGTCCAGGTCCGGCCGATGGCGTCCTTAACGATGAAGTCCAGCTTGGGCGCGTAGAAGGCGCCGTCGCCCTCGGCGATGACCGGGTCGACCCCGGCCAGCCGCGCGGCCTCGCCCAGCATGGCCTCGGCCTTGTCCCAGAACGCGTCCGTGCCGGCGCGCACCTCCGGCCGGGTGGCCAGGGCGATCTCGTGCGTCGTCATGCCCAGATCGGCGTGGATCACCTGGGTCAGCCGGATGAACCGTTCCGTCTCCTCGACGATCTGGTCCTCGCGGCAGAAGATGTGGGCGTCGTCCTGGGTGAAGCCGCGCACCCGCATCAGCCCGTGCAGGGCGCCCGACGGCTCATAGCGATGGCAGGCCCCGAACTCGGCCATGCGCAGCGGCAGTTCGCGATACGACCGCTGGCCCTGGTCGAAGATCTGGACGTGGCCGGGGCAGTTCATCGGCTTGAGGGACAGGGTCTCGCCCTCGACCGTCTCGCAGACGAACATATTGGGCCGGTATTTCTCCCAGTGGCCCGACTTCTCCCAGAAGGTCCGGTCCAGCACCTGGGGCGTCTTGACCTCGACATAGCCGGCGGCGTCCAGCCGGCGGCGCATATAGTCCTCCAGTACGCGCCACAGCACCCAGCCCTTGGGGTGCCAGAAGACCATGCCGCGGCCTTCCTCCTGCATGTGGAACAGGCCCATGGCCTTGCCGATGCGCCGGTGGTCGCGCTTCTCGGCCTCCTCGACGCGCAGCAGATAGGCGTCGAGGTCCTCCTTCGAGGCCCAGGCCGTCGCATAGATGCGCTGCAGCTGCGGATTGCGGTGGTCGCCGCGCCAGTAGGCCCCCGCCAGCTTGGTCAGTTTGAAGGCCTTGCCGACGAATTTGGTCGAGGGAAAATGCGGCCCCCGGCACAGATCGACCCAGTCGCCCGTGGCATAGGTGGTGATCGTCTCCGTGCCCGGCAGGTCGCGGATCAGCTCGGCCTTGAACGTCTCACCCTTGCCCTCGAACAGTTTGATCGCCTCGTCCCGGTCCCAGACCTGACGGACCAGCTTCTCGTCGCGGTCGACGATCTCGGCCATCTTCTTCTCGATGGCGGCGAAGTCGTCCGTCGAGAACGGCTCCTCGCGGTGGAAGTCGTAATAGAAGCCGTCCTCGATCGCCGGGCCGATGGTCACCTGGGTGCCGGGGAACAGCTCCTGCACCGCCTGCGCCAGCACGTGGGCGGCGTCGTGACGGATGGTCTCCAGCGCCTCCGGATCATCGCGCATGATCAGCTTGAAGTCGCCGGACCCGCCCAAGGGCCGGTCGAGGTCGCGCTGCTCGCCGTTCAGGGCGACCAAGGCCGCACGCTTGGCCAGCGACGGCGAGATGGAGGCGGCGACGTCACGGCCCGTGGCGTCGTCGGGATACTGGCGCGAGGCGCCGTCGGGAAATTTGAGGTCAATCATCGTTTCGTCTTCACGGGCGGGACCGGATCGTATTTCCAGCCCTCGCTGAGGGGGTGGCATTTGCAGAGGCGTCTGACCGTGAGCCATCCCCCCTTGAGCGGTCCGTGCAGGATCAGCGCGTCCCGCCCGTAGTCGGAGCAGGTCGGCCGGAACCGGCACGACTGCCCGATCAGGGGCGACAGCGTCAGCTTGTAGCCGCGATGGGCCAGCCGCACGCCGCGTTCATAGAGAGTTCCGCCGGAAGCCATGTCGCCGCGCTTATCCCCTGCAATGCGCGCAGGAGCAACGGGCTCTAGGCCGCGCCGGCGAGGCTAGTTCGCGTATCGGCCCGATCCCGCGTTACCGGACGCCCCTGGGCCTGCCGCACCGCGTCCAGCGTCGCCTCGATCGCGACCATGGTCGAGGCGTGGCGCGCCGGATAGTCGGCGACCTGTTTCAGCGCCCTCAGGCCCTCGAACCGGCCCGTCGGACCCTCGTCGCCGGCCTTCAGCATGGCGGCCATGGCGTCACGGGCGGCGACGATCTCGTCGAGCGTCGCACCGATGACGGCCTCGCCGAGCACGCCGGCCGCCGCCTGTCCGAGGGCGCAGGCCTTCACATCCTGGGCGAAGGTCAGGACCCGGGCCGTCTCGTCCAGCGTCACATCGACAATGGCTTTTGAGCCGCACAGCTTGGCGACCCGCTCGCCCGTGCCCTCAGGCGCTTCCAGCCGTCCGCTGTGCGGCAGATTGGCCGCCAGCCTGAGAATACGCGCGCTGTAGAGCTCGTCGATCATGGGCGGAATATAGGCGATCAGCTGCCCTGAAGCGAGTTCCAGGTGCGGGCCTGATCCACCGCCCCGCCTCCGGCCCGGGCTTGAAGCCACGCAAGATTGCGATCGGCGGCTTCCGGCGGCAGGTCGCGGCGCAGGATCTGCTCGGCCTCGCCCAGGTTCCCCGTCAGGCCCAGCACCATGGCCAGGTTCAGCCGCACCTTCAGCGAGGCGCCCGGCTGGGCGGCGGCGCGGCGCAGCAGGGGCTCGGCCGAACCGGCGTCGCCGCGGGTCATGGCCGAGATGGCCATATTGGTCAGGACATCGGGATTGTCGGGCGACAGGACCAGGGCCTGGGCCCAGGCCGCGCGCGCGTCGTCGGCCCGGCGCACCTGCTCATAGGCCGCGCCCAGCAGGGACCACGCCCGCCAGTCGTCGGGCCGGGCGTTCCTCGCGCCTTCCAGCGCCGCGATTCCGTAGAAGGCCTGACCGCGCGCGATATGGGCGCGTCCGGCCTCCAGCATGGCCTCGACATTGGCCGGCTGAACCACCAGCACCTTGCCCGCCATCTCGGCGGCCTGGTCGAACCGGCCCAGTTCGCGCAGCGCCTGCGCCGCCTTGACCCCGGCCACGGGGTCCATCGGGTTGATCTCGGCCTGTTCGGTCCAGAAGATCTGGCGGCTCAGGGCGTCGGTGCGGTCATAGGCGGCCCGCACGTCGGCCGTCGCCGGCTGACGCGTCGCCGGCGCCTGGGTCGGCGGCGCGGTGACGGGATCGGCCAGGGCGGGCGTGGCCAGGCCGGCCAGCAGCAGGCCGATGGTTGCGATACGGGCGGTCGTGCGCGACATGGAAGGCGCTCCGGAAGGGTTCGGTCCGAGACTCGGCCCTTCCCGTCAATCCTTGGTTAAGATCGGCTCCCTTGAGCCGGAAAGGCCGCCTTCCATGTCCGTCCTGCACCCCGACCTGCTGACCGCCGAGGCTGAGGGCGCGATTCCGGTGCGTTTCGTGGGACCGGATGTCCCGGTCGACGCGGCGCTCCGGGGCTGGGCCGACGCCAACGGCTTCAAGGGCAAGCCCGGTCAGCTGCTGGTCGCCCCGGACGGACTGGGCGGAATCGCCGCGGTCCTGGTCGGCGTCGGCGACGCCTTCGATCCGATGGCCGCCCGCGCCCTGCCGGCGAGACTGCCGCCGGGCCTGTACCGCCTGGAGGCCGGACCGGAGGACGCACGCCGGGCCGCCCTGGCCTTTCTGCTCGGGGCCTATGTGTTCGACCGCTACAAGGCGAAACCCGACCGCGACAAGGTGCGGCTGGTCGCGCCCGAGGGCCTGGACGTCGAGGCCGCCCTGCGCATCGCCTCCGCCTGCGCCCTCGCGCGCGAGATGATCGACACCCCCGCCGCCGACATGGGGCCCCTGCAGATCGAGACCATCGCCCGCGAGATCGCCGCCGCCTCCGGCGCGACTATCGCAGTCACCACCGGCGACGCCCTGCTGGAAGACAACTATCCCGCCGTCCACGCCGTCGGCCGCGCCGCCGCGCCGCACCGCGCGCCGCGGGTGATCGAGATCGGCTGGAACCTCGACCGGGCCGACCTCCCGCTGGTCGCCCTGGTCGGCAAGGGGGTGGTGTTCGATTCCGGCGGTCTGGACATCAAGGCCGCCGCCGGGATGCGCAACATGAAGAAGGACATGGGCGGCTCGGCCCACGCCCTCGCTCTCGGCCGTCTGGTCATGCAGTCAGGCCTGCCCGTGCGTCTGGTGGTGCTGGTGGCGGCGGTCGAGAACGCCATCTCCGCCGACGCCTTCCGCCCCGGCGACATCCTCAACAGCCGCAAGGGACTGACGATCGAGATCGGCAACACCGACGCCGAGGGCCGGCTGATCCTGGCCGACATCCTGACCCGGGCCGGCGAGCATTCGCCCGATCTGACGCTCGACTTCGCCACCCTGACCGGCGCCGCGCGCATCGCCCTGGGGCCGGACCTTCCGCCGCTCTATTCCGACGACGAGGCCCTTGCCGCCGACCTGCTGGAGGCGGGCCGCGCGGTGGGCGACCCGCTATGGCGGATGCCGCTGTGGCCCGGCTATCGCGCCGCGCTCGACACCGAGATCGCCGACCTGCGCAACGATTCCGCCGGATGGGCCCAGGCCGGGTCGGTCACCGCCGCCCTGTTCCTGCAGAGGTTCGCCCCGACGACGGGCGTCTGGGCGCATATGGATATCTTCGCCTGGAACCCCCGCGCCCGTCCGGGCTGGCCAGAAGGCGGCGAGGCCCAGGCGCTGAGAGCGTGTTTCGCGATGCTGGGCCGGCGGTACGCGTAGGGTGGAGGGGCGAGGGTCGAGTGGGAAACGGGAAGATCGGATCAGACCCCACAACCCCTCATCGCCAAACCCTCATCCCCAATCCCTTGACCTTCGACCCTCCCGTTAACGGCCCTTTCGCCTTCATGGGTCAGGATGCCGGCTCAATCGAACGAGCCCACGTTTGACCGCAGTCGCCGCCAGCCTTGATCCCCGCACCACCCTCGCCCGGCCCGATCTGGCCGAGCAGGCGCTGGAAGGAGTCGTGCGCGCCGCCGCCTTCCGCGCGGTGCGGGCGATGCATTGCGCGGTCCCGGTGGCCGACATCCAGGCCGAGGCCGTGGCGGGGGAACATCCCGTCGATCAACTGATTTTCGGAGAGGCCTTCGACGTCCTAGAGACGCGCGAGGAACTCGTCTGGGGCCGGGCCCGCCGCGACGGGGTCGTCGGCTGGGTGCTGCGGGCAGCCCTCAAGGACGGGGCCCCCCTGGCCACCCACCGGGTCGGATCGACCGCGCAGGCCCTCCCGCTCAATGCCCTGATTGTCGAAGCGGGCGACGTGCCGGGCCTGGCCCCCATCGGCAGCTTCGCCGCCGAGCCCGTCGATGTCGCCGAAGGGCTCCTGGGCACGCCATACAAACTGGGCGGCCGTTCATCGCTCGGCACGGATTGCTGCGGCCTGGTGCAACAGGCGCTCTACGCCTGCGGCCGCGCGGCCCCGCGCTATGCCGACCAGCAGGCGGAACTCGGACAGGCCGTGGCGGCGGGCGAGGCCCGGCGCGGCGATCTGGTGATCTGGCTGGATCCGGACGAGGGACCGTGGAACGGCCACGCCGGCTTCATGCTCGACGGCGGCCGCGTGCTGCACGCCGTCGGCCGGCTGGGCGGCGTCGTGATCGAGCCGTTCGCCGAAGCCGACGCCCGCCATCGCGTCGCCGGCTCGGCCGGACCGGCGATCCGCCGCCTCTGAGCCGAACGAAAAAGGGCGGTCCGAAGACCGCCCTTCCCGAAATCGATGGAACCGGCCGGACCTAGCGGTTCGGCGGGGCCGGGCTGGTGGCGGCGGGCTGCGCGGCGCCGGTGGCCGTCGTCGCGGGCTGGGCCGCTGCGCCCGTGGTC
>NZ_DLHQ01000041.1 GCF_002483305.1 Brevundimonas sp. UBA7664 | reverse complement strand
ACCAGCCGTTCGGCTCGGCGTTGGCGACTCCGGCTGCGAACAGCCCAGCCATCGCGACGCCGGCGAGAAGTTTCACCTTCATCATATCCCTCATATTCAGTAGTTGCCCGAAGTCCCCGTCTATACGGGGTGCTCGCAAGGCCGAACGGGAATGTACGGGCGCGGTTCCTCATTTTGGCTACGAATGCGGCGACTGTGGCGCCATTTCAACACATTGAGCGGGGTTCCTCCCAGGCGAACCGCTGCTAGGAAGCGTGGGCGACAGGAGGAGCAATCGGATGGCGATGAGGTTTGACGGGCGCGTGGCGATCGTAACGGGGGCCGGCGGCGGACTGGGGCGCGAACACGCCCTTGCCCTGGCCAAACGCGGCGCCCGGGTGGTCGTCAACGATCTGGGCGGGGCCCGCGACGGCTCCGGCGGATCGGCGACCGCCGCCGAGGCCGTGGTGGCCGAAATCGTCGCCGCGGGCGGCGAGGCGATGGCCAATGCGGCCTCGGTCACCGATTTCGCCGCCGTACAGGCCATGGTCGCAGGGGCGATGGCGAAATGGGGTCGGGTCGACATCCTGGTGAACAACGCCGGCGTCCTCCGCGACAAGACCTTCGCCAAGATGGACCTGGACGACTTCCGCTTCGTCATGGACGTCCACCTGATGGGCGCTGTCCACTGCACCAAGGCGGTGTGGGACATCATGCGGGAGCAGAATTACGGCCGGATCGTCATGACCACCTCCTCGTCGGGCCTGTACGGGAATTTCGGCCAGGCCAACTACGGCGCGGCCAAGATGGCCCTGGTAGGCCTGATGCAGACCCTGTCGATCGAGGGCGCCAAGAACGACATCCGGGTCAACTGCCTGGCCCCGACGGCCCATACGCGGATGACCGAGGACCTAGGCGCCCGCCTGCCGCTCGAGCTGCTGGGCCCCGATACCGTCTCGCCCGGCCTGTTGCATCTGGTCAGCGAGGACGCGCCCAGCCGTTGCATCCTGACGGCCGGCGCCGGCGGTTTCGAGCGCGCCTATGTGACCCTGACCCAGGGCATCCGCGCCGTTGGCGACGATGCGCCGGAACAGGTCGCCGCCCGTTTCGCCGAGATTTCGGACCGGACGAGCGAGATCGTGCCGGAAATGGGCGCCGCCCAGGGGATGGTCGAGTTGTCCAAGGCGCAAGCGGTGCATAAGTAGGTTCTGAAACAAAACGCTCTCGGGAAAAGCACCATGCGCGAAGCCGTCATCGTCTCCACCGCCCGCACCCCCATCGGCCGCGCCTATCGCGGCGCCTTCAACGACACCCAGGCCCAGCAGCTGGGCGGTCACGCCATCCGTCACGCCGTCGCCCGCTCCGGCGTCGATCCGGCCGAGATCGAGGACGTGGTGATAGGCGCGGCCCTGCAGCAGGGCTCGACCGGCACCAATGTGGCGCGTCAGGCGGCCCTCGCCGCCGGCCTGCCGGTGACCACGGCAGGGATGAGCCTGGACCGGCAGTGCGCCTCGGGCCTGATGGGCATCGCCACGGCTGCCAAGCAGGTGATCGTCGATGGCCAGAAGGTCGCCGTCGGCGGCGGTCTGGAGTCGATCTCCCTGGTGCAGAACCAGAACATGAACCTGTATCGCGGCAAGGACGAAGCTCTGCTGAAGCAGGTTCCGCACATGTATATGTCGATGCTGGAGACCGCCGAGATCGTCGCCGCCCGCTACGGCATTTCGCGCGACGCCCAGGATGAATACGCCCTGCAGTCCCAGCAGCGAACGGCCGCGGCCCAGGCGGCCGGCCGTTTCGACGCCGAGATCGTGCCCATGACCACCACCGTGCTGGTGATGGACAAGGCCACCGGCCAGACCTCGTCGCAGGAGGTGACCCTGTCGAAGGACGAGGGCAACCGCGCAGACACCACGCTGGAGGGTCTGAAATCGCTGAAGACTGTCTTCGGTTCGGGCGAGACGGTCACCGAGGGCCGGTTCATCACTGCCGGCAATGCGTCGCAGCTGTCGGACGGCGCCTCGGCCTGCGTCATCATGGAGGCGGGCCAGGCGGTGCATCGCGGTCTTCAGCCACTGGGCGCCTATCGCGGCATGGCGGTGGCCGGCTGCGAACCTGATGAGATGGGCATCGGCCCCATCTATGCTGTGCCGAAGCTGCTGAAGACGCACGGCCTGACCATCGACGACATCGGCATCTGGGAGCTGAACGAGGCCTTCGCGGTGCAGGTTCTCTACTGCCGCGACAAGCTGGGCATTCCGAACGAGCTGCTCAATGTGGACGGCGGCGCCATCTCGATCGGCCACCCCTACGGCATGTCGGGCGCGCGAATGACCGGCCACGTCCTGATCGAGGGCAAGCGGCGCGGCGCAAAATACGGCGTCGTCACCATGTGCATCGGCGGCGGCATGGGCGCCGCGGGTCTGTTTGAGATTTACTGAGCCGGTCAGCGGCGCCCATTACCAACGATGGCTGAAACCGCTACGCGGTTTCAGCGGCGCCGCGGGCCTGTTCGAAATCTACTGAGGCGGCGGGCAGCCGGCCGCCTCCCAGGCGGCGCGTTCGGCCTCGATCCTGGCGAACCACCGGCCACGCAGCACGGCGGGACGACCCGGATAGCGTTCGTCGAGAAAATCGGCCTCGACCACGCGGTCGGCGCGGAAGGTGCGGAAGTCCTCGCGGGTCTCACACCAGCCGACCAGCAGTCGTTTGGTTTCGCGGTAGCCGACCAGGCAGGGCCAGATGACGCGCTCGGTCTCGTTTCCCTGCTCGTCGGCATAGTGCAGCCGCAGCTTGCGGCCGGCGTGGATCCAGGCGCGCACCTTCGACATGTCGAGCGTCTCGATCTCGTTCGGCTTCCAGACCGGCGCGCTGGCCACGGCGGGCTCGAGAACCACCGGGCGCAGCCTCTCCGGCACCGTCGCGGCGATCTTGGCGATCAGGTCACGGGCGGCGCGGGCCAGGGCCGGATCGCCGCGCCCGGCCACCCATTGCGCGCCCAACACCGCCGCCTCGATCTCGTCGGACGTCAGCATGAGGGGCGGCATGTCGAAGCCGCCGTCCAAGACATAGCCGATCCCGGCCTCGCCCCGGATCGGCACGCGCTGACCCGTCAAGGTGGCGATGTCGCGATAGATGGAGCGTTTCGAGGTCTCCAGTTCAAGCGCCATGGCGTCGGCCGTCACCGGTTTCGAGGACCGGCGCAGCACCTGGATGATCTGGAACAGGCGGTCGGCGCGTCTCATCCATCCACCCTGGCTGGCGACTGCTGACAGCATGCTGTCAGCAGGGTGGCGGTAGTCAATACCGGTCGGCGGCGAGGGGCTGTCGACGCGCTCAAACAGCGAGGCGTCGCGCGCCGAGCGCTAGCGCACACGGTAAGGAGAGACCGCCATGCTCACCCTGTTCCACGCACCCCAGTCGCGTTCGGGCCGTATCGTCTGGCTGCTGGAGGAGATCGGCGCCGACTACGATATTCGCTACGTCGACATCTTCCGGTCGATGACGCTGACGGGCGCGCGCGATCCCGCCAATCTTCACCCCGACGGCAAGGTTCCGGCCCTGCTTCACGACGATGCGCTGGTGACCGAGTCGGCCGCGATCGCTCTCTACCTCACGGACATACACCCTGAAGCGGACCTGGGCGCGTCGGTCGGTTCGGCGGATCGGGCGGCCTATGTGACCTGGCTGGCCTGGACCGCCGGCGAGATGGAGCCGGCCTTCTGGGGCAAGATCAGCGGCGCGGCCGAGACGGACCCCGACGCCCGGGCGCGCTATGACGCCGCCATCGCGCGCCTGCTGACCGCCCTGGCGACGGGGCAATATCTGATGGGCGACCGGTTCACGGCGGTGGACGTGATGATTGCTTCAGCGCTCGCCTGGGGTCGCGAGTTCGTCCCGGAGAGCGCCCTGATCGACGCGTATCTGGAGCGGGCTCTGAACCGGCCGGCCAACACCCGGGCCGCGGCGAAGGACGGCACGCCGCCGGGCGCGGTTCAGGCGGCCTGATCGGAGGCGGCGGCGACCGATCCATCGCCGCCGTCCGCCGGGCATTCGATGGCGCGAAGGGTCGAAACGAAGTCATCGCGCCAGATGCCCACGTCCGTGTCGCGCACCACCTGCATCAGGCAGGCCCATTTCCGCTTCCGCTCCTCGAGCGGCATGGTCAGCGCCCGCTGGATGGCGTCCGACAGCTCCTCGCGGCTGAACGGATTGACCAGCAGGGCTTCGCCCATCTGTTCGGCGGCGCCCGCGAACCGGGACAGGACCAGCACGCCCGGATCGTCCGGATTCTGGGCCGCGACATACTCCTTCGCCACCAGGTTCATGCCGTCGCGCAGCGGCGTGACCAGCCCGACCCGCGCGGCGCGGTAGATGCCGGCCAGCTGATCGCGGCGATAGGTGCGGTTCAGGTAGCGGATCGGCTGCCAGTCCATCTCGGCATAGGCGCCGTTGATCCGGCCCGCCAGGGCGTCGAGCCGGCCGCGGATGTCCTGATAGGAATCGACCTCATCACGCGAGATGGGCGTGACCTGAAGCAGCAGGACTTCGGAGCGCATCTCCGGATGGGTCTCAAGGAACTGCTCATAGCCGAGCAGGCGCTCCTCCAGCCCCTTGGAATAGTCCAGCCGGTCGACACCCACCATCAGGGTCCGGAAGGCCGCCGAGGCCGCCATCCGGTCATAGGTGCGGTTGCCGAGAGGCGAGTTCCGCGCCGCGATGAATCCCTCGACGTCGATGCCGATCGGAAAGACGCCGGTCTGCACGGTCTTGCCGAAGGCCTCGAGGGCGTCATGGGGCAACAGTTTGCCGTTCACGCTGGGTTCGGCGGCCACATAGTCGCGGAACAGATCCAGCCATTCCCGGGTGTGGAAGCCGATCAGATCATAGTCGAACATCGCCTCCACCAGCCGACGGTGATGCGGCAGGGTCACCAGCAGCTGGCGCACCGGCCACGGCGTATGCAGGAAGAAGCCGATCCGGTTGCGAACGCCCAGCCGCCGCAGGTCCCGGGCCATCGGGATCATGTGGTAGTCGTGGATCCAGATGATGTCGTCGGGCTGGATCAGCGGCGCGAGGACCTCGGCGAAGCGGGCGTTGGTGCGTTCATATCCCTCGCCATAGGACCGCTCATAGGCGGTCAGGTCGACGCGGTGATGGAACAGCGGCCAGAGGGTCTTGTTGGCGTAGCCGTTGTAATATTCATCGACGTCCTGGGCCTCCAGATCGACGAGCGCGACGGTGACGCCGGCGCGATCCTCGATCTTGGCCTCGGGCCTGAAATGTTCGACGGTTTCGCCGGACCAGCCGAACCACAGGCCGTCGTACTTCCGCAAGGCGGCCGACAGCGCCATGGCCAGACCGCCCGCCGAGCCGGCGGCGGGGTCCTTGGGCGCGGACACGCGGTTGGAAACGACGATCAGGCGGCTCATGGCGCACCAACGCATTCGACCGGCGCCGGGCGCCAACGCGATGTCGTGAGCGCCCTCATCGGGCATCCGTCCAGGAGCGGCTGAGCAGGACGGCGCAGTTGATGATGCCGACCAGGGAATAGGTCTGCGGATAGTTACCCCACAGCTCCTTGTCGCTCAGCGACAGATCTTCGGACAGCAGGCCGGCGTGGGTGCGGCGGCTCAGCATCTCCTCGAAGATCTCGCGCGCCTCTTCCTTCCGGCCGTTCAGGTACAGGGCCTCGATGAACCAGAAGGTGCAGAAGTTGAACGCCGTCTCGGGCTCGCCGAAATCGTCGGGCTCGACATAGCGGAACAGATAGGGGCCCTTCTTCAGGTCGCGCTCGATCGCCTCGAAGGTCCTGACCTGACGCGGGTCCATGGGATCGAGGAAGCCGAGGTCGGTCAGCTGCAGCAGGGAGGCATCCAGTTCGCGGTTGCCGAAACTGGCGGCGAACCGGCCTTCGTCCTCGACGAAGGCCTCCCGCTCGATCCGCGCGTGGATGATCGCCGCCCGGTCCTTCCAGAACGCGGCGCGATCGCCCAGGCCGATGTGGTCGGCCGCCTTGGCCAGCCGGTCGCAGGCGGCCCAGCACATCACGGAGGAATAGGTGTGCACCCGGGCGATGGTGCGGAACTCCCAAAGACCGGCGTCGACCTGGTCGTGCATGGCGAAGGCGCGGTCGCCGACCTTCTCGAGGGCGTGGAAGTCGTCGATCGTGCCGGGGCGCAGAAGCCGCTGGTCATAAAAGGCCTGCACCAGCGGCAGCACGATCTGGCCGTAGACATCGTGTTGCAGATGCTCGCGTGCCTGGTTGCCGATGCGCACCGGCTTCATGCCGCGATAGCCCGCCACCGTCTCGGTGATCCGCTCGTCGATGTCCTCCTCCAGACCAACCCCATAGACCGGCTGGACGTGGCCGCCGGCGGAGGCGTCGACGAGGTTGCGCAGATAGCCGAGGTAGTTTTCGAGCAGGTCGACGGCACCGAGGCGGTTCAGCGCCCGCACCACATAGTATGCGTCGCGGATCCAGCAGTAGCGATAGTCCCAGTTGCGCCCGCTCTCGGGGAACTCGGGCACGGAGGTTGTCATGGCCGCGACGATCGCGCCCGTTTCCTCATAGGCGCAGAGCTTCAACGTGATCGCCGCGCGGATCACCGCCTCCTGCCAGTCGAGCGGCAGATAGAGGGTGCGGACCCAGTCCTGCCAGTAGGCCACGGTCCGGCCCAGCACCGCCGCCACGCCGGGACCGACGTCCTGGTCGTAGCCCTCGTCCGGGCCGAAGAAGAAGGCGAGGGGCCGTTCGAGACGGAACGTCCGCTCCTTCAGGATATGCGACACGGGACAGTCGGTGGTTAGGCGGAAGGTCACGTCCGTGCAGAGATAGCGGATGTGGTTCGAGCCATTGGTCGTCTCCGCCCGGCGCGCGCCCCAGTCGGCGGAGGGTCGCAGGCGCACGCGGATGCGCGGCGCTCCGCTCAGCGGCCGCAGGATGCGGCCGAAGGCCAGCGGCCGGTAGGTGCGGCTGTGCTTCGGATGGCGCGGGGCGAAGTCGATGATCTCGACCGCGGCGCCGTCCCCGGCGGTCAGGACGGTGCGCAGGACCGGGGTGTTGCGGATATAGGCCTGTTCGACCGTGGTCTGGCCTTCCAGCTCAATGTCCCAGAAGCCGTGCTCGGGGTCGGAGCCGTCCATCAGGGCCGAGAACACCGGGTCGCCATCAACCCGCGGCGCGCAGGCCCAGACATAGCGGCCGTCGCGGTCGATCAGGGCGCTGATCGAACAGTTGCCGATGGGGGCGAGGTCCAGGTTCGGGGTCATGGGCGGGCCTCAACGGCATCCAGCCATGACAGGACGGCGGCCACATCGGGCAAGGCGAAGCGCGCAGCCGTCGGACGCGCCGGACCGACCAGCACCCCAAAGCCGCCGAGGTCGGCGGCGGCCCGGAATCCGTCTTCATCGGTCAGGTCGTCGCCCAGCATGACGGGGATGGCGCCGGCGAACGGCGGCTCCTTCATGAAGGCCTTGAGCGCCGTGCCCTTGTCGGTGCCCGGCGTCTTCAGCTCGACCACCAGATTGCCGGCCTGCAGCGCCAGGCCGGTCTCGGCGGCCAGGGTATGGGCGAGGGCCTTAGCGGCGGCGGCCTCCGTCGGGGCGCCGCGGAAATGCAGGCCCGCCGACACGGCCTTGTCCTCGACGATCATGCCGGGTCGGTCGCTCGCAAACGCCTCGAAGGCGGCCACCGCGTCGCGGACGCCGGCCGCGGCGGGAGCATGATCCAGCGACCCGTCCGCGCGCCGGCGCTCCAGTCCGTGAACGCCCGAGGCGGAGGCGGCGGCGCTTTCGGCGATGCGGTCGATCTCGGCGATCGTCCGGCCGCTCAGGATGGCGACCCGACCGTCCAGCCGCTCAGCCAGCCGACGCAACACCGCTGTGCGCCGCGCATCGGGCACGACAGCATCGGGCGTGGCGGCCAGCGGCGCGAGCACGCCGTCCATGTCGAGGAACAGGGCGGGCCGCTCCAGACGGGCGGGCGGCGGCGGCAAATGCGAGAGCGCCCCGGCCGGCGCGGGCGCGCCGCCGGTGTTCAGGTTTGAGGTCCGCATGCCTGTTCCAACGCATCCGTGCGGCAAAGGTTGACCACGGCCCTGATTTTTCTCGCATTGCAGCATTCGGCCGGGGCGAGCCGACGGATTGTGAAACCGCGCGGGATGGGCCAATTCCGCAGCATGACCGACGCTGCCGCCCCTGCCCTTTCCGCCGATCCCGCCGCCATGACGGCCCGGGCGCGAGAGGTGATCCAGCTGAACATCGCCGCGCTTCAGGCGCTCGAATCCGGACTCGACGACAGCATCGCCCGCGCCTGCGACGTCATCCTGTCCCGCCCCGGCTATCTGGTCGTCACCGGCATGGGCAAGTCGGGCCATATCGGCGGGAAGATCGCCGCCACCCTCGCCTCCACCGGGACCAACGCCTTCTTCGTCCACCCGGCCGAGATGAGCCATGGCGACCTCGGCATGCTGCGCAAGGACGTGACCCTGCTGGCCATCTCTAACTCCGGCGAGAGCCGCGAACTGCGCGATCCCCTGATCTACTGCCAGCGCGAGGGTATTCCGGTGATCGGCCTGACCCAGCGGCCCGGGAGCTTCCTCGGCCGCTCATCCGCCGTCTGCCTGACCATGCCGCAGGTCGCCGAGGCCTGCCCCAACGGCCTGGCGCCCACCACTTCCACCCTGATGACGCTGGCGCTGGGCGACGCCCTGGCCATGGTGCTAATGGACCGCCGCGGCTTCACCGCCGAGGCCTTCGGCCTGCATCATCCGGGCGGCAAGCTGGGCATGAGCCTGCAGAGCGTGCGCGACTGGATGGGCGACCGGCCGCCGGCCCCGGCGACTGTGCCCCTGACCGCGACCTTCGCTGAAGTGGTCTCGGCAATTACCGAAGGCCGCAAGGGCGCGGTCGCAGTGCTCGACAATGACGGACGACTGGCCGGGATCGTCACCGACGGCGACGTCCGCCGGGCCTTCTCGCGCGACCTGAACGGCCTGACCGCCGCCGACGTCATGAGCCCTTCGCCCAAGGTCATCCCGCCGGATGCGCGCATGAGCGACGCCGTCGATCTGATGACCCAGAACCGGATCGCCACCCTGTTGGTGGTCGAGGACGGGCGGCCCATCGCCATCGTCCACATCGCCGAACTGATGCAGGCCGGCTACGTCGGCTAGGATTGGTCAGAACGCCCGGCGCCCATCGACATTACCGGGCGGCGAATAGCGGCAAGCCAGCACCGACCGGTCGCCGCGCGTGGCAATGGCGCAGCCGACATGGGTCGTGCCGCGCCAGACCAGCTGGGTGTAGTGGCCGACGGCGGTCCAATCGCCGGTCCGGCTGACATTCGGAAAGACACCGCGGACGTAGTCCCGTTTCTCGGCCGTCCACTCCCCGACCATTTCCTCAGGCGTCCAGGTGCGGCCTCCCCAGCCGGTCCACAGGTTCTCGCCGTGTCCGTGACCGCTGAGATCATGCTCGAACCGCCCACTGACCAGCAGTTGCCGCGCCCACGCATCGGCCTCAGCCGCCAAGCCGTCGTCCCAGGTGAGGGCCGGGGTCCCGACCCGCGCGCGCTCCACGTTGTGCGCGGCGAGCAGCCGGGCCTCGACGGCGCTGGAGGGCCGTGAATCCTGCGCCAGTGGAATCGGTACGATCGGCAGGGCCTGACGCGGCGCGGGCTCCGCGATCGGCGCGCCGTACTGGAGCGGACCGGCCGGCATCGGAAAGTCGGTCGCGCAGGCCGAACTGGCGACGGTCAGACCGGCCAGGGCGGCGAGCAACAGGGAACGGCGCATGCGACCTCCTTCGTCAGGCGCGATCATAGCGCGTTGAAGGCTGCGCCGTTCCCAGGTTCCGGTCAGCGCGCGTCAGCGTCCAGCGGCGTGTCGATCAGCGCCTTTTCGGTGTCGTCGCCCTCCAGCGTCAGCGTTTCCGCCGGTTTGCCGGCCTGGAACTCCTCCATGGCGGTCACCTTGCGGGCGCGCATGGCGTCAGCCAGGGCGTCCATGTCGAGGCCGGCGGCGCGGGCCTGGCTGAACATGCCCTCGGACCGCTTCTCCTCCTCCTCGACGTGATGCTCGATCACCTCGGACAGGACCTTGACCTTGGCGTCGTAGAAATCGTCTTCCGCGCTGGCCGCCTCGATCTCGTTGATCAGCAGCTTGGCCGTGTCGTGCTCGACATAGCCCTCGTCGAGCAGGTCGCCTTCGATCTGGCCGCGGCAGGCCGGATAGAAGATTTCCTCTTCCAGCACCGTGTGGACCTTGAGTTCGAGACAGGCCTGTTCGGCCAGCGCCTGCTTCTTCGCCTTCGATGTCGCCTTCTCGAAGGCCGCGAAAATGTCTTCCACCTTACGATGATCGGCCTTCAGCAGGGCGATCGCATCCATCTCTTCGTAGCTCTGGGCCATGGCCGTCTCCTCCAGACACCCGGGCGTGTCCGGCGGAGTTAAGACGTGGAGCGGCGGCGCGTTCCCTCCCCCAAGGCAGCTGAGAGTCGTTATCGGAACTCACGGCTTTGCGGGTTCGCCGCTTGAGACAGCAAGGCCGACCCCGACGAAATACTTGACGTTGACGTAAACGTAGGGTTTGTGACGGGCAAGTTTCGATTCCGCACTCGCCCTCAAGCCGCGAGCCACCGCGTGGCGAGCGTAGGGCGCTCAAATGTGAGACGCACACCCATGGCCGAAGCCTATATCTATGACGCGGTCCGCACCCCGCGCGGCAAGGGCAAGAAGGACGGATCCCTTCACGAGATCACGGGCCTCAGCCTCGCCACCCAGGTGCTGGAAGCCCTGCGCGACCGCAACGACCTCGACACCTCGAAGGTCGACGACGTCATCCTCGGCTGCGTCACCCCGGTGGGCGAGCTGGGCGCGGACATCGCCCGCACCGCAGTCCTCTCGGCCGGCTGGGCCCAAACCGTGGCCGGCGTGCAGATCAACCGCTTCTGCGCCTCCGGCCTCGAGGCGGTGAACATGGCCGCGGCCAAGGTGAAGTCCGGCGAGGCCGACTTCGCCGTCGGCGGCGGCATCGAGGCCATGAGCCGGGTGCCGATGGGCTCGGACGGCGGCGCCTGGCCGGTCGATCCGTCCAGCGCCTTCCCGACCTATTTCGTGCCCCAGGGCGTCTCGGCCGACATGATCGCCACCAAATACGGCTTCAGCCGCGACGACGTCGACGCCTACTCGATGGAAAGCCACAAGCGCGCCGCCGCCGCCTGGGCCGACGGCCGGTTCTCGAAATCGGTCATTCCGGTGAAGAACCAGCTCGGCCTGGTCCAGCTGGACCGCGATGAAACCATCCGCCCCAACACCGACATGCAGTCGCTGGGCGGCCTCAACCCGTCCTTCGCCATGATGGGCGAAATGGCCTTCGATGCTGTGATCAACCAGCGCTACCCCGAGGTCGAACGCGTCAATCACGTCCACACGCCCGGTAACTCCTCGGGCATCGTCGACGGCTCGGCCGGGGTGCTGATCGGCACGCTGGAAGCCGGCCAGGCCCTGGGCCTCAAGCCCCGCGCCCGCATCGTCGGCGCCGCCTCGATCGGCTCCGAGCCCTCGATCATGCTGACCGGCCCCGAGTTCGTGACCAAGAAGCTGCTCGCCAAGCTGGGCATGACCACCGCCGACATCGACGTCTGGGAGCTGAACGAGGCCTTCGCCGCCGTGGTCCTGCGCTACATGCAGGCCCTCGACATCCCGCACGACAAGATGAACGTCAACGGCGGCGGCATCTCCATGGGCCACCCGCTCGGCGCCACCGGCGCCATGATCACCGGCATCGCCCTGGACGAGCTGGAACGCTCGAACAAATCGACCGCCCTGATCACCCTGTGCATCGGCGGCGGCATGGGCACCGCCACCGTCATCGAACGCGTCTGAGGATTTTGACCATGGAAAACTTCAAGATCGACGTCGACGCCGACGGCATCGCCCTGATCACCTTCGACGTCCCCGGGCGGTCGATGAACACCCTGACCTCGGGCGTGATGGCCGAGATTCCGCAGGTGGTCGAACGCATCAAGAGCGACGACGCCATCAAGGGCGCGGTCCTGACCTCGGGCAAGGCCTCGGGCTTCTGCGCCGGCGCCGACCTCGGCGACATGGCCGGCGGCATGCTGGCCGGCGGTTCGCTGCAGGACGCCTATGATGCGGGCTGGAAGCTGAACGGGGCCCTGCGCGCGCTGGAGACCTGCGGCAAGCCGGTGGCCGCGGCGATCAATGGCCTCGCCCTCGGCGGCGGTCTCGAACTGACCCTGGCCTGCCACTACCGGGTCGTCGCCGACGACAACAAGATTCAGCTTGGCCTGCCCGAGATCAAGGTCGGCCTCTTCCCCGGCGGGGGCGGCACCCAGCGACTGACGCGCCTGATCGGCGTTCAGGCGGCGATGACGGCGATGAGCGCCGGCTCGTCCTGGCGCCCGAACGACGCCAAGGGCGCGGGCGTGGTCCACGAGGTCGTGGCCAAGGGTTCGGAAGTCGAGGCCGCCAGGGCGTGGATCAAGGGCGGCGGCAAGGCTGTTCAGCCGTGGGACGACAAGGGCTTCAAACAGCCCGGCGGCGGCCCCTACCACCCGGCCGGCATCCAGAATTTCCTCGTCGGCAACGCCATGCTGCGCAAGCAGTCCTACGGCAACTATCCGGCCGTGCTGAACCTGATGAAGGCCGTCTATGAAGGCATCCAGGTGCCGATGGACGCGGCCCTGCGTATCGAGACCCGCTACTTCATCAAGACCCTGATGACGCCGCAGGCCCAGGCCATGATCCGCAGCCTGTTCCTGTCCAAGCAGGAGCTGGACAAGGGCGCCGTCCGCCCCGCGGGCGTGCCGAAATCCGATCCGAAGAAGGTCACCGTTATCGGCGCCGGCATGATGGGCGCGGGCATCGCCTATGTGCAGGCCCTGGCCGGCATCGAAACCATTCTGATCGACCGCACCCAGGAGGACGCCGACAAGGGCAAGAGCCACGTCGCCGACCTGCTGAAGAAGCGCCTCTCGCGCGGCCAGATCACGCAGGAGAAGTTTGACGCCCTGCTCGGCTCCGTCACCGCCACCACCGACTACGACCTGATCAAGGGCTCCGACCTGGTCATCGAGGCGGTGTTCGAGAACCGCGAGATCAAGGCCGATGTGACCAAGCGCGCCGAGGCCCAGCTGGCCCCGGGCGCCGTGTTCGGCTCCAACACCTCGACCCTGCCGATCACCGGCCTGGCCGAGGCCAGCATCCGGCCCGAGGACTTCATCGGCATCCACTTCTTCTCGCCCGTCGACAAGATGATGCTGGTCGAGATCATCCTCGGCGAGAAGACCGGCGAGGCCGCGATCGCGAAGTCGCTCGACTACGTCATGAAGATCAAGAAGACCCCGATCGTCGTCAACGACGGCCGCGGCTTCTACACCTCGCGCTGCTTCGGCACCTATGTGGCCGAGGGTCTGGCCATGCTGGAGGAGGGCTACGCCCCCGCCCTGATCGACAACATCGGCCGCATGACCGGCATGCCGCGCGGCCCGCTGGAGATGCACGACGACGTGGCGCTCGACCTGTCGGTCAAGATCGCCAAACAGACCCAGGAAGACCTCGGCGACGCCTATGAGCCGCTGCCGGGCTGGAAGATCGTCAAGACCATGGTCGAGGACCTCGGCCGCTACGGCCGCAAGAACGGCAAGGGCTTCTACGACTACGAAACCAAGCCGAAAAAGCTCTGGTCCGGCCTGTCCGACCTGGCCCCGGTCAAGATCGACGATTCGACCCCCGAACTGGTCGAGGACCAGAAGCGCCGCCTGCTCTACCGCCAGGCGGTCGAGGTGGCCCGCTGTTGGGAAGAGGGCGTCATCGACGATCCGCGCGAGGCCGATGTCGGCGCCATCCTGGCCTGGGGCTTCGCGCCCTGGACCGGCGGCCCGATCACCTTGATCGACCAGACCGGGCTGAAGGAATTCGTGGCCCAGGCCGACGACTACGCCGCCCGCTACGGCGACCGCTTCAAGGTCCCGCAGCTGCTGCGCGACATGGCGGGGAAGGGCGAGACCTTCTACGGAAACTTCGCCGGCAAGCAGAAGGCCGCGGCCTGAGGCCGACAGGGACGGGTCAGAGGTTCACCACCTCGAACCCGTCCTCGGCCGCCAGCCGTTCGGCGAGGGCCGCGCGGTGGCAACCGGCATGGTCAGCCTCGAAGCACAACAGGGCCGTCTTCTTGTCCGCCGCCAGCGTCCGCAGTAGCTGGAACGCGGCCTCGGACGTCGGCTCGGCCATATGGCCGGCGAAAATCTCGCGCATCTCGCCGATCCGCCCCTTGCGCGCCGCGTCCCGGCCGGCCTTGGGCGTGCCCAGCGGACGCGGGTGGACATAGTCGATGCCGGCCTCGTTCAGGCTGGTCCCCAGGATGGTCTTGGAGAAGCCGGCCCGGCGCGACGCCGCCACCGCCCGCACATCGGCGACCACCTCGACCCCGGCCGCCTTCAGCCGGTCGATCACCGCGGCCTGGGGCTCGCCTTCATAGCCGATGGTGAACAGCTTCATCCCGTCTCCTCAGGGCAGGGCGCCGCCCTCGATCGCCGCGTCCACGCAGGACTGGAGCTCGACCCGATATCCGTCGGGGTCGGCCGCCTTGCGTCCGGGCATGGAAGCGTCGAGGGCCCGGCGTTGTTCCTCGGTGAGGGCCTCCGGCGTCCCCGCCTCCGGCAGCCGCGCCGTCCACCAGCTACGGATGAACCAGCTGGGCCCCGCCACCCTCCCCGTCTCGCGCTGGGCCTCCGCGATCATGGCGTTCATGTGCGCCAGGCAGAGTTCGGCGCGCGGCGGCGGCGTGTCGGGCAGGACGAGGGCGAGCAGCAGGCTGGCGATCACAGTCGATCTCCCCAAGGGGTTGAGGTCGGGAGCTTGACGCGGCGGCCGCGATAAGGCGAGTCCGAAGGTCGCCAGACTCAGGACCCGTCAGATGCGCCCAATCCTCGCCCTCGCCCTGCTGCTCAGTTCCGCCGCCTGGAGCGCCCAGGCGCAGGAGCTGCTGATCCGGGGCGGCACGATCTACACCGGCGTGGCCGCCCAGCCGACGGCCGAGGTGGTTCTGGTCCAGGACGGGCGCATCGCCTATGTCGGTCCGGCTTCAGGGGTTCCGGTCGTCGACTATGCGGAGATCCTCGACCTCCAGGGCGCGACGCTGTTCCCCGGCTTCACCGATGGCCACGCCCACCTCGACGGCATCGGCTGGCGCGAACTGACCCTGAACCTCGAGGGCTCCGCCTCGGTCGCCGAAGCGATGGCGCGGCTGACCGCCTGGGCCGAAGCCCATCCGGAGGGCCCCATCGTCGGCCGCGGCTGGATCGAGACCCACTGGCCCGAGGCGCGTTTCCTGACCGCCGGCGACCTGGACGCCGCCGCGCCGGGGCGGGTGGTCCTGCTGGGCCGGGCTGACGGCCATGCGGTGGTCGCCTCCTCACTTGCCCTCGCCGCCGCCGGCGTCGACGCCGCGACCGTCGCCCCTTCGGGCGGCGAGATCCTCAAGGGCCCGGACGGCCAGCCGACGGGCCTGCTGGTCGACGCCGCCGAACAGCTGGTCGCCGGCCTGATGCCCCAGGCGGATCCCGAGGCGCTGCGCGATGCCTATCGCGCGGGCTTCCGCGTCGAGGCGGCCTATGGCTGGACGGGGGTCCATTTCATGAGCGCCCCGTGGAAGGACATCCCGTTGCTGGAGGCCATGGCCGAGGCGGGCGAGGCGCCCTTGCGCATCTACAACAGCGTGACCCCGGACGGCGCGGCGGAACTGATCGCGGGCGGCCCGCGCAGCGTCGCCGACGGCCGGATCATCACCCGGGCAATCAAATACTACGCCGACGGCGCCCTTGGTTCACGCGGCGCGGCCCTGTTCGAACCCTATGCCGACCGGCCCGACACCACCGGCCTGATGCAGATCACCGAGCAGGAAATCGTGCCCCTGTACCAGGCGGCCCTGCGCGGCGGCATCCAGGTCGCCACCCACGCCATCGGCGACCGCGGCAACGCCTCAGTGGCCGAATGGTACCAGCAGGCGCTGGCCGGCGTCGCCCCCGCGGACCGTCCGAACGGCGCCGACGTACGCTGGCGCATCGAACACGCCCAGATCCTGCGGCCGTCGGACTACCACTGGTTCAAGGACCTGCCGATCATCGCCTCGATGCAGCCCAGCCACGCCATCGGCGACCTGCATTTCGCCCCCGCCCGCCTCGGGGACGCCCGACTGGACGGGGCCTACGCCTGGCGCAGCCTGTCGGACATGGGCGTGATCGTGGTCGGCGGGTCCGACGCTCCGGTGGAGCGCGGCGACCCGCTGATCGAATTCTACGCCGCCGTCGCCCGCGCCGATCTGGAAGGATTCCAGGGTCCTGACTGGCGCCCCGGCGAGGCCGTCGACCGGGCCACGGCGCTGAAAATGTTCACCCTCTGGCCCGCCTATGCCAGCTTCCGCGAGGACGAACTGGGCACGATCGAGGTAGGCAAGCGGGCGGACTTCACCGCCTTCTCGGTGGATCTGATGACGGCCCCCGTCGCGGACATTCTCAACGGCCGGGCGACACTGACGGTGGTGGACGGCGTGGTGGTCCACCGGGCGGAAAGCCCCGTACGCATCGCGCCTTGATGCGTCCCGCCGTTCCGCCTAAGGCTGCGTCCGGCTCCGCGGGCGTGATGTAGTGGTAGCCTGAAAGCTTCCCAAGCTTTTCGTGCGGGTTCGATTCCCGCCGCCCGCTCCAGCCTTCCGCCTACTCCCGGGTCACCGTGACGCCGCGGTCCTCGAGAATTTCCTGGACGCTGTCGTCGCCGGCGAGGTGGGCGGCGCCGACGGCGATGAAAACCGTCCCCGAGCCTGCCAGCAGGGTCTGGATCTGATCGGCCCAGTCGGTGTTTCGCTGGACCAGGAGGGCGCGGTAGAGGGCCGGGCTCTCCGACTGCATCTCCTCGACCCCGACCGCCTCGAGGGTGGCGACGTCGCCCGAAGCCCAGGCCTCGACCATCCGGTCCAGTTCGACCGTGGCGCCCTCATAGGACTCCAGGGTGGAGGCGAGGTAGGCAAGTTGCTCGGACTCGGACATACCGGCGAGGATGCGGACTTGCTTGTCGATGGTCTCGAAGCCGTGGACCGGCTTGCCGGCGGCGTCGGCGCGGGCCTTGAGGGTCAGTTCGACGCCGGACCGCGGATCGTAGCCCGCAGCGGTCAGGGGCGCGACCGACAGGGTCAGGGCGGCCAGCCAGGGACGGAAGACGTCCATCTGCACCGCATTGGAGCCGATCGAACGGGCGGCGCTGTCCAGCAGCGTCAGCTGGCCCGTCGTGACCAGATGCGACAGCTGACGGTCCGGGGACAGCCCGTGCTGCTGGATCAGGGGCACGATGGCCATCTGGTCGTCGGGGTTGGAGATCTCGAACCAGACCTGCTCGGCGCTGTCGAAGGCGGCGTCGACGCGGGGCGAACCCCAGGCGGTGGTCGGACGCAGCACGTGGACCGTGCCGAACAGATAGAGGGTCGAGTCGGCGTCCCGGATCACCCAGAGGGCGGGGCCGGCGCCCTCGGCCTGCGGCACGACCCGTGACGCGACGGCCGGAGCCGGGGCGGCCTCGGCAGCCTGGGCGAAGGCCCGGGCGGGCTGGAAGGCGACCGCGCCTGCCAGGCCAAGGCCGAGCACGAGGCCGAGGGCGGTGCGGGAGAGGGATTTCAGGCGCAGATTGGTGGTCATGAGGTCAATCCTGGGGAGGGTTGGAAGTTTTTGGGGAGCGGCCCTAGTGGAGGCCGCGTCGGGCCGCCGCCACGGCGGAGGCGATGAAATAGACGCCCATCAGAATGCCCATCAGGCCCCAGGCGGTGACGGTCCCGACCAGTCCCAGGCGTTCGGCTGCGGCGTAGATGAACAGGCCCAGCTGGAGGGACCAGAAGGCGAGCGCGCTGGTTTCGAGCATGACCCGGCGAAGCATTTCATCGGCCGTTCGCCACAGCATGAGATTGGCTGCGCTCTGGACCGCGACCAGCAGGAGTACGGCCCCGAACACCACGTCTGGCGTCGCCCAGGCGGACCCGAACACCGGGAGCAGGAACATCGCGGCGGCCAGCAGCATGACGATCACCTGCAGGATGCCGCAACCGCGCGGGACATCAGCGGGCCGGCGGGCGACGATGAAGGCGGTGATCGCGGCGACCCCGATCATGGCGGCGGCCATAACCACGGCGAGTTCGTCCTCCCAGCTGGCCAGGGCGCCGTCGGTCAGGGTCGCAGCGCCGTAGCCGAAGGCTCCGCCGAGACCGGCGAGCAGGACCACCATGCCCGCCTTGCGCAAGAACGAGGGCCGGGGGGCGTCGAGACTGGCGTTCATGATCAGTCCTCCGTGAAGATGGCTTCGATGGGTTGCCCGAAGACCCGCGCGATCTTGAAGGCGAGCGGCAGGGACGGGTCGTAGCGGCCGGTCTCCAGCGCGTTGACGGTCTGGCGCGAGACGCCCAGCGCCTGGGCGAGGTCGGCCTGGCTCCAGTCGCGTTCGGCGCGGAGAACCTTGAGGCGGTTGTTCATGACGTCATCCCCGCATCCGGGTGACCCACCACCACGCCCAGACCACGGCGTAGCCGATCAGCATCAGCAGCATCATGCCGAAGGCGCCGGTGGCGGCGTAGGCGGCGGGGTCGGTGCGGCCGTCCAGCCAGGACGGGATCCGGATCGCGGCGGCCTGCGGCAGGGTGGCCATGCACAGCAGCACGCCGCCGACAGCCATGCCGCCAGAGCCGCCCCAGTACCAGGCGGCCTTGTGAGCCTCGCGCGCGGCCTCGTCGATGGACCGCATCCAGGCGGCGCCGGCCACCATGGCGCCGGTCATGATCAGGATCACGAAGGCGCCCATGACCCAGACGATGGCGCGATCCTCGTCGATGCCGCCCTGGGCCGAGAGATAGCCGACCACGGCGGCCCCGACCAACAGCAGTGCGATCAGCGCGGCAAGGCCGACGGCGGACCAGAGGAAGACGGATTTCAGGCCCTTGGCCATGGCGGAGAGGTCCTCGCTCGAATGACAAGGATGTTTTACATAAACCGCCGCCAGCCTGTCAAGCACCCTTGTCAACCGGACGGTGGACGGCGCCTCAGTCGGCGATGCGCAACGCGGGGGTTTCGGTCAGCTCGGGTCGGCTCAGCGCGCGTGGCGCGGTCTCGACCGGCGTCAGTTCGGCCAGATCCTTGCCCTCATGATCGACCTGCAGATCCTCAAAGCGGCGGGCCGAGACCATGACCTGGCTCTCGAGCGAGCCGACGAACTGGTTGTATTTGCCGACGGCCGTGTCGAGGGCGCGCCCGACGGCGGCGGCGTGGCCGCCCATGACCGAGAGCCGTTTGTAGAGCTCCTTGCCCAGTTTCGCGACGTCCTCGGCGTTGCGGGCCTGCTCCTCGGCGCGCCAGCCGTAGGCGACGGCCTTGCACAGGGCGAACAGGGTGGTCGGGGTGACGATGACGACGCGCGAGGCCATGGCGGTGGTCATCAGATCGGGCTCGTGATCCAGGGCGGCGGCGAGGAAGGCGTCGCCGGGCACGAACATGGCGACAAAGTCCGGGCTGGGCTTGAACTGGTCCTGATAGGCCTTGGACGACAGCTGGCGGACGTGGGTCTTCATGCTGGTCGCGGTGCGCAGGGAGGCGGCCTTCGCCTGGGCCTCCTCGTCGCCGTCGGCCTCATCGCCGAAGGCCAGCGACACCTTGGCGTCGATCACGAACATGCCGCCGCCGGGCAGGCGGACGACGAAGTCGGGGCGCTGCTGGCGGCCGGCGTCGTCAGCGCTGGAGGACTGTTCCTCGAAGTCGAACCGGCCGGCCATGCCGGCGGCCTCGAGCACATTGCGGCAGGTCTGCTCGCCCCAGCGGCCGCGCCGGCCGGTGTTGCCGCGCAGGGCCTCGGTCAGGCGCCGGGCCTCGTCGCGGGTGGCGGTCGAGGCGGTCATCAGCAGGGCCAGCTGTTCCTTGAGACCGCCGGTCTCCTCGGAGCGGACCTTTTCGAGGGCCGCAACGTGTTCCTGGAACTGTTTCAGCGTCTCGGCCACGGGCTTGAGCTGAGCCTCCATCCGCTGCTGCGACATCAGCTCCCGGGTGCGAAAGGTCTCGTCGGTGCGCTTCAGCAACGCCTCTGCCACGGTGTTGGCCGCCGTACTGGCGGACTGGGCGGCCTGGACGCGCAGCAGTTCGGTCGAGGCCGCGGCCTGGTCCTCGAACAGCCGCATACGGGCCTCGGTCTCGGCGTGGCGGGCGTGGAGGTCCCAGGCCTTCGTCTCGGCGGCCGCGGCGCGGCGGCGCTCCATCAGGGCCCAGACGACGGCGAGGACGGCGACGATGGAAGCGGCGAGGAAGGCGACAAGAGAGGCGTTCATGCTCCGTTCCTAGCGGGAGTCGCCCGTCGCCGCCATGGGCGACGGGGCCAGGCTTCGGCCGGAAGAGACAGAAAAACACCGTGCGCATCGTGCGCATCGGTCGCTTTGTTCAGGTCGGACGGGCGAGGGCGGGTCATGGCCCCACTCTGCCCCGGCGCTGCGTCAGAAATGGACGCAGGGTTCAGGTCGGGCGCCGCTGCCGCATGGCCTGAATGATCGTCCCGTCGTCCAGCCAGTCGAGCTCGCCGCCGACGGGGACGCCGCGGGCGAGGGAGGTGATCTCGACGCCCGAGCCGGCCAGGCGCTCGGCGATGTAATGGGCGGTGGTCTGGCCGTCGACGGTGGCGGGCAGAGCCAGGACGACCTCCTTGACCTCGCCGCCGCGCACGCGTCCGACCAGTTCGGCGACCCGCAGCGCATCGGGGCCGACGCCGTCGAGGGCCGAGAGCAGGCCGCCCAGCACATGGTATTTGCCGCGGAAGGCCCCGGACCGCTCCATGGCCCACAGGGCGCCGGCCTCCTCGACCACGCAGATCAGGGCGTTGTCGCGGGCGCTGTTGGAACAGATCGAGCAGGGGTCGCGGGTGTCGGGCGCGCCGCAGACGCTGCACGAGGTGACCTTGGCCGCGGTCTCGGCGAGGGAGGCCGCCAGCGGGACGAGCAGTTGTTCGCGCTTCTTCAGCAGGGCCAGGGCCGCGCGGCGGGCCGAGCGGGGACCGAGGCCGGGCAGTTTGGCGAGGAGGCTGATCAGCCGTTCGATTTCGGGTCCGGCGGAGGCAGCCATGACCCGCGCATACCATGGGGGTTGAGCGGTTGCCTATCTCCCTGTCGGGGCCATGACGGACTGCCGCGCTCCGGCCCTAACGCATGCTGGTTCTTCACGAAGGACACGAAGGAGGGCACGAAGGACACGAAGGGAGCGAGGGCAACTCGACCCTTCGTGGGCCCTTGCCCGCAACGCCATCCATTGCGTCGCCCTGACGGGCGCCGCGGGCCCACCGGCCTCTTCGTGTTCTTCGTGAGCCCTTTGTGGCCTTCGTGATGAACCTTCCGGCCTCGGCCGCCTCACCGCGGCCCGCAGGCTCAGAACAGTTTGGGCATGCCCGGGATGTTCATTCCGGCCATGGGACCGGCGGCCTCGCGCATCAGGGCCCCGTTGGCCTCGTCCAGCTTGCGCTTGGCGTCGGCGTGGGCGGCGACGATCAGGTCGGCGAGAATCTCGCCCTCGCCCGGGAGCAGCAGGCTGTCGTCGATGGTCACGCCGGTGATCTCGCCCGCGCCTTTCAGGGCCACGGTGACGAGGCCGCCGCCGGAGGTCCCGGAGGCGGTGGTTTCGGCCATTTTCGCCTGGGCGTCCTGCAGCTTCTGCTGCATCGCCTGGGCCTGCTGCATGAGGGCGTTGAGATCTTTCATGGCCCCAAGATAGGCGCGGACCCCGGCCGGGAACAGGGCTGAAAATCAGCAACAGAATTTGTTTCGGATAATCTTGAACCATTTCGGCGCAGGCCTATTTAGCATCTGTCACAGTTGCTAATCAGGACGACTTCCATGGCCTTCGACTCGACCCCCGCCCGCGACCTGCCCCTGTCGGACACGGCGCTGGACCAGCTGTTCACCGGCGCGCGGACCCGCAACGCCTGGACTGACCGGCCGGTGCCGGCCGAGTTGCTGCGCCGCCTGTATGACCTGACCAAATTCGGACCGACGGCGGTCAACGCCACGCCGGCCCGGTTCGTCTTCCTGACCTCTCCCGAGGCCAAGGCCCGGCTCTCGCCCCTGATGTCGGAGGCCAACCGCGCCAAGACCCTGCAGGCGCCGGTCAATGTGATCATCGGTCAGGACCTGGCCTTCGCCGACACCCTGCCGGTGCTGTTCCCCCATGCGCCGGGCGCCAGGGACTGGTTCGCCGATCCGGTCGCGGCGCGCGAGACGGCCTTCCGCAACGCCTCGCTGCAGGGCGGCTATTTCCTGCTGGCGGCGCGGGCGTTGGGGCTGGACGTCGGTCCGATGTCGGGCTTTGACGCCGAGGGCGTGAAGAATGAATTCTTCAGCGGCACAACGGTCGAGCCGAATTTCATCGTCAACCTCGGTTACGGCTCTGACGAGAACCTGTTTCCGCGCTCGCCGCGCCTGTCGTTCGATGAGGCGGCGTCGATCCTCTAGGGCTGCGCTGGATCCGCGGCGGGCCGGTTCGGCGCAGCCAGCGGCAGGTTGCCCGAGCCCGTCATCGCGGGCGCCTGGGGCGGCAGCGCGACAGAACATACTGACAGGGCCTGACAACCGGCTCGCCCCGCCCGCTTCGGTCAATCCTCGACCGGCCCGATCGATGCGCCGGGTTCCGGGGCCGGGGCAAGGGTTTCAAACGACGCCGCGATGTCCGCCAGCCGTTCCTGAAGACGGGCCATGCGTTCGGCCGCACTGTCTGTTGTCAGGGGGGTGGAGGCGGTGTCCTTCGCCAGAAGAAGCTCCAGGGCGTAGTCGGCCATGAGTCCGGCGAGGGCGACATTCTGTTCCAGACGTTCCTCAAGGACCTGCCGCGCCCGCGCGGACTCGCCGGAGATCGCGGTCGCCACGCCGTAGTAGGCGGCCAGTCGACGGTCGGGGCCCTCGGCGAAGGTGCGTGACTGGATGACCCAGGAGTTCTCGCCGTCCGCGCCCCCGAAAGCGATGATGCAGCGATGGCCCCGCACGTCGCCGCGGGTGAAGCGCTGGAAATGCACGACCTCGGCGCTGTCGTCCGCCTCAAGGCAGCCGCGGGCGTCGGTCAGCACCGTCCGGCCCTCTTCGTCCGGCTCAAGCTCGCCCGTGGTGACGTTGGTCGTGAAATCGAAGGCGAACCCGGTGGACCAGCTGAGGCCCGGATCGTCGGCCGGAAGCATGGGCAGGGCGCCGGCGAAGGCGGACGTCAGCATCTCCCGCGACAGCAGGGGCGCCTCCATGCCCAGCCCCTCCGCGAGTATCGCCAGCTTGTCGAGCAGCATGGTCGCCGCGTCGGCGACCTCGTTATCGGAGGCCCGCTCCTGCGCCACCGCAGGCGCGCCGGAGGCGAGTATGAGGGCCATTGCCCCCGCCAGGATGCTCGTCCCGCGCTTCATGTTCCGCCCCCGCTCCGGCCAAACATAGCTCTCTGGCGCGTCGCTTGACCATTGGAGCAGCCCGCCGTGGCAGGTTTCGTCAGGATCAGTCGTCGAGGTCGACCGCCTCATCCGGGATCACCGGCAGCTCCACGGCCGGCGCCAGCGTCTTGATCTCGCCGAGCACGGCGCCGGGGAAGGCCTGCATCACCGCGACGACGAAGGGATCGGCCTCGACGCCGGCGCGCTCTTCCGAGCGTTTGCGGCGGTCGATCTCGATCATGGTCTCGCCGCCGCCCTGGCCGTTGGCGGCGATCAGCCAGGTGCGGCCGGTCCAGTCCTTGAGCCGGGACGCCAGCTTGCGCGCCAGATCCATCGGCGCGCCGTCGAGGCTTTCATAGGTGATGGCGCCGGGCTTGAAGGCCACGGGGCGGACGTAGCGCTGGACGTCCATCTGCAGGCCGACCTCGCGCTTTTCGCCGATCAGGGCGACGACCTGTTCGAATGACTGGGGGTCGGGCAGCGAAGGCGCGGCGACCGGACGGGCCGCGAGCTGGGCAGAGGCCCCGCCGCCTCCCCCGCCGCCGCCCGAGGGGCCGCGCGGGGCTGAACCACCGGGCATGGGTTCGCCGTCGCGCAGGGCCTTGAGCGCCTCTTCCGGTCCGGGCAGGTCGGCGGCGTAGGCAAGGCGGACGATGGCCATTTCGACGGCGTCGGCGGGGTTGGGGGCGCGACGGACCTCGTCGAGCGCGCGCAGCAGCATCTGCCAGACGCGGGCGAGCGTCCCGGCCGAGATCACGGACCCGAGGGCGGTCAGCTTCTGGGCCTGGTCGTTGGGCAGGCGGGTCGCTTGGGGCCCCAGCATCTTGGCCACCGAGGCGGCGTGGCAGTGTTCGAGCAGGTCGTTGGTCACCTGCACCGGATCGGCGCCGTAGCCGTAGAGGGTGCGGAACAGCTCCAGCGCCTCGGGCGTGCGGCCGGCCATGATCGATTCGAACAGGGCGATGGTCTGGCTGCGGTCGGCGAGTCCGAGCATGTCGCGCACGACCTCGGTCTTCACCGTCTCGCCCTTGTCGCCCTGGACCAGGGCCTGATCCAGCAGGGACAGGCCGTCGCGCACGGATCCCTCGGCGGCGCGGGCGATCAGGGCGAGGGCGTCCTGTTCGATCTTCATCCCCTCCCGCTCGGCGATGCGGGCGAGGTGTTCGACGAGGATTTCCGGCTCGACGCGGCGCAGGTCGAAACGCTGGCAGCGGCTGAGGATGGTCACCGGCACCTTGCGGATCTCGGTGGTGGCGAAGATGAATTTGGCGTGCGGCGGCGGCTCTTCCAGCGTCTTCAGCAGGGCGTTGAAGGCCTGGTTCGACAGCATGTGGACTTCGTCGAGGACATAGACCTTGTAGCGCGCCTCGACCGGGGCGTAGCGGACGCTCTCGATGATGTCACGGATGCCGTCGATGCCGGTGTGGGAGGCGGCGTCCATCTCGACCACGTCCATATGCTGGCCGGCCATGATGGCGGCGTCGTGCCGGCCGTGGGCGGTCAGGGCGAGGGACGGGCGGTCGATGCTGTCGGTTTCGTTGTTGAGGGCGCGGGCCAGCAGGCGGGCGGTGGTCGTCTTGCCGACCCCCCGGACGCCGGTGAGCATGAAGGCGTGGGCGATGCGGCCGGTGGCGAAGGCGTTGGTCAGGGTGCGGACCATGGCCTCCTGGCCGATCAGGTCCTCGAAGGCGTGCGGCCGGTATTTGCGGGCGAGGACGGTATAGGCCGAGCCGTCGTCGGCATGGGCGGCGGGGCCGGCATCGGCGGGCGGGGCGGACATTGCGGCCTTCGGGGCGGCGTTCGTTTCGACGGCTGGGGCGGGTGTCGAGGCGGCCTCGGCCTCGCGCATGCCGGCGGGTTCGGGCGAGCCGAACATGTCGTCGGTGTCGGGATCGCGCTCGACGACGTCCGCGTCGGGGGCGTCTTCCTCCCACGGAGGGCCTTCGAGACTCGGGTCGACGTCGCTCATGTCACCGTCTTACAGCGAGAGGGCTGCGTCGCGCACCCCCTCGCCGCAAGGCGTCCCCGCTTTCGCGGGGATGACGATGGGGATCAGTCGGTCAGGTCGCGGATCTGGCCGCCGTCGGCCCGGATGCGCGCGATCACCTGTTTGTGCAGCCAGATATTCATTGAGGCCGTATCGGACGTGTCGCCGGTGTAGCCGAGCTCATTGGCCAGTTCCTTTCGCTCGGCCAGGGTCGAATCCATGCCGGTCAGCTTCATCAGGTCGACGATGGAGGTGCGCCAGTTCAGCTTCTGGTCGCGCTGCTCGTTCATGAAGTCGAGGATGCCGTCGACGTCGACCGGCGCGGCCGCGGCGGGTGCGGCCGTCGGGGCCGGCGTCGGGGCGGCCGAGGGCGCCGGGGCGGCGGTCGGGGTCGCGTCGCGCTTCTTGAAGATCTTGCCGAGAATGTTGCCGAGAATGCTCATGTCCGCTCCTTCGATGGATGAGCAGAGGGAGCGGTTGGCGGCGGACGGGGTTCCGTGCGGCCGCGCTCAAACAGCGAGCGACCGCGTCGCGAGCGTTAGCGCACAAAGAAGGGAGAGTGGAGACCGCGACCCGAAGGGGAATTCGTTGTGGCTGCTGCCTTCCGGCCCTGACCAGGTTGGCGAAACCTTCGCCCGCGATCTCCGTGAGGAGATATGACGATTCCGGCTCGCGGATGCAAGCCGGGGCTTGCTAGACAGCGTCCATGCCCCTCCCCGTGCTGAACACCTTCGCCGGAGACCCGCTCGACCGGGCGGGCGATCTCCGTAACGATCCGGACTGGCTGGCCGAACAGGGCGCGAGCCCTGACGCCGTGGCCCTGGTGCTGTGGGAGGGCCGGCCGCTGATCGAGGTCGGGACTCAGCCACGGCTGGCCTGGCTGGCGCTGGACCATGCGCGGGCGGTGGTCCCGGATCGCGAGCTGTTCCTCGGCCTGTGGAAGGGCGCGCCCTGTTTCGCGGTGGAGGTCGAGGGATCGGTCGACCCGGCGGCCGGGCCGATGGCCGGGCTGGGGGCGTTTCACGAGATGCGCGAGGCGGCGGCGATGTTGCCGGGGCCGGACGCGGCCATGGCGGGGACGGCCAAGTCGCTGTTCGACTGGCGGCGGCGGCACGGCTTCTGCGCCGCTTGCGGGGTGGAGAGCGAGAACGCCTGCGGCGGCTGGAAACGGGTCTGCCCGGCCTGCGGCGTGGAGCATTTTCCGCGCGTCGACCCGGTGACCATCATGCTGGCGGTCTACAAGGGCGGGGCGGAGCCGGTCTGTCTGCTGGGCCGGCAGGCGGCCTGGCCCGCGGGGCGGATGTCAGCCCTGGCGGGCTTCCTGGAGCCCGGCGAGACCATAGAGGCGGCCTGCGCCCGCGAGATCGCCGAGGAGGCCGGGCTGACGGTGACGGCGGTCCGCTATCACTCGAGCCAGCCGTGGCCGTTCCCGTCGCAGCTGATGATCGGGCTGGTGTGCGAGGTCGATTCTGACGACGCGCGGCCCGATCAGACGGAACTGGAGGCGGTCGCCTGGCTGACGAAATCGGAAGCACGGGCCTGTCTTGAGGGGACCCACCCGACGATCAAGGCCCCGCCGAGGATCGCGATCGCGCGCACCTTGCTGCAGGCCTGGGTGGACGGTTTCGACATCTGAGACGCAATCCGGCCTAGCCGGCGTTCGAGGACGTCTGGCCAAGACTGGAAGGTTCATCACAAAGGACACGAAGGGTCACGAAGGGCACAAAGGGACCGGAGCCCGGCGCAACCTTCTTCGTGTTCTTTGTGATCCTTGGTGTCCTTGGTGATGAACCATCTCATCGATGAACCGGGATCGAAAGATTCCCGGCTGCGCCGGGATGAGTGGCGAGCCTAGCGAGCGAGCGCCCGCGCGGCCGCCAGATCGTCAGGATTGTCGACCGACAGAGGCGCCTCGTCGATGACCGCCGCCCAGATCTGGAGGCCCATCTCCAGCGCGCGGAGCTGTTCCAGCTTTTCCCGGCGTTCCAGCGGGGACGGCGGGGCGGCGCAGAAGCGATCGAGGGCGGCGCGGCGGTAGCCGTAGAGGCCGATGTGCCGCCAGACGGGGGCGTCGCCGTACAGGGTCGAGCGGGTGAAATAGAGGGCGCGGCCGTGGCGCTCGCCCGCCTCCAACGCCACCACGGCCTTGACCACGTCGGGGTTCGAGCGGTCCGAGGGGTCCGCCTCGGGCGCGATCAGGGTGGCGATGTCGCAGGCGGGCTCGCCATGCAGCAGGGCGGCGCAGGCCAGGGCCAGCCCCGGATCGGCGAACGGCATGTCGCCCTGCAGGTTGATCACCGCGTCATGGCGGCCGTCGGGGTCGATGGCGTGCAGCGCGGCGCGGATGCGGTCGGAGCCGGACGGCAGATCCGGATCGGTCAGGACGGCCACGCCGCCGGCCGACTCGATGGCGGCCACGATCTCCGGATCGCCCGCGGCGACGGCGACGGGCAGGCCTGAAAGAACCGCCTGACTCCAGGCGCGCACGATCATCGGCACGCCGCCGATATCGGCGAGCGGCTTGCCCGGCAGGCGGGTCGCCGCCATGCGAGCGGGGATCAGGATAAGCGGCTGTGGCATCGCGTGTTTACAGGTCTGGCGAGGGCGTGACTTGCGCCCAAATAGCGGGACTTTTTTCCCGTGACGGTCTGTTTATACGGGTTGCCAGAGGCGGGGCAAACCGGTATCTCATCGCCATCGCCCCCTCTTTTTAGATCGATTCCGGGCGCAAAATCCTTGGTCGCCTTCGTTCGGCCTACAAGTTGACCTTCCGGTCTGGAGCCTGATCCGCAATGGACTCCTTTGAGCTTAACAAGATTCTCGGGGCGATCCTCGCCACCTGTCTCGTCGTTCTCGTCACCAGCTTTGCCGCTCAGGCGATTTTCTCGCCGGTCATGCCGGAAAAGCCGGGCTTTGAGATTGCCGTGAAGGAAGCCGCCGGCGGCGACGCCAAGGGCGCCGCGGCGGAGAAGTCCGAGCCGATCGAAAAGCTGCTGCAGACTGCCTCCGTGGAGAAGGGCGCCACCGCCGCCAAGAAATGCGCCGCCTGCCATACCTTCGAGAAGGGCGGCCCCAACCGCGTCGGCCCGAACCTGTTCGGCGTCGTCAACGAGAAGAAGGGCGAGGGTCGCGGCTTCAACTTCTCCAAGGCGATGAAGGAGAAGGGCGGCACCTGGACGTTCGAGGATCTCGACCACTTCCTGAAGAGCCCGAAGGGCTTCGTCCCCGGCACCGCGATGGGCTTCGCTGGCCTCTCCAAGGATAGCGAGCGCGCCGATATGATCGCCTACCTCAATTCGATGTCGGACCACCCGGCGCCGCTGCCGACCGCGGCGAAGTAAACGCACTCGGTCGTTCTGACATGATCTCGAAAAGGCCGGGTTTCCCGGCCTTTTTTGTTGCATGCGTGTTGCCTCGGTCCGCCCGTTGTCCGGCGGGACGTTTGGTCGCAGGACAGTGAAACAACCTCGCCGTCGTCCTCGCGCAGCGGGGAGCCATAACCCTGCGGCTGGTTGTTACGGAGTAATTTTGGCCTGTTGATAGAGCCAAACGGCTGCGGCGTATGGGGCCCGCCTGCGTGGGGATGGCGATTTTCGTGCTGCAAATCCGCGCACAAAACAAGATGACACCGATTTCACGTGCTCTCGCCGTCAAATCGGTGTCCACTTTGTCATGAACGATCCCGCGGCGACCTGCGGAATCGTGGCAGTCCGATCGGGCGCCGCGAGCCCGGACGGCAGCTGCCCCCGATTCAATCGGGGATCAAATCGCTCTAGGATCAACCACGCGCGGCGGCGGGCGATTCGCCCGAGGCTGCGGCAACGGCACGGACAGGGAAAGCGCATTGGCAATTACCCGGCGAGTTTTGCTTCAGAGTGGCGCGGCGTTGGCCGCCGCCCCGGTTCTTCCTCTCGCGGCGGGTGTGCCGCCGATATCGCGGGCGCGGGCGCAAGCCGCCGCAGGGCCGGCGTGGCGGCACGGGCTGTCGCTGTTCGGCAGCGTGAAATACGCGGACGGCTTCAAGCATTTCGACTACGTCAACCCGGCCGCGCCGAAGGCCGGCGTGGTGCGGCAGACCGCGCTTGGCACCTTCGACAGTTTCAATGTCGTGGTCTCCGGCGTGAAGGGTTCGATCGCCGGCGCGGTGGGGCTGATCTATGAATCGCTGACGACGCCGGCGCTCGACGAAGTCTCCACCGAATACGGGCTGCTTGCCGAAGCCGTGCGCTATCCCGACGATTATGCCTCGGTCATCTATCGCCTGCGCGCCGAGGCGCGCTGGCACGACGGCAAGCCGGTGACGCCGGAGGACGTGGTCTGGTCGCTGGAGGCGTTCAAGAAGAACCATCCGCAATACGCCGCCTACTATCGCCACGTGGTGAAGGCCGAGAAAACCGGCGAGCGCGAGGTGACCTTCACCTTCGACGCGCCGGGCAATCGCGAACTGCCGCAGATTGTCGGCCAGCTCATGGTGCTGCCGAAGCACTGGTGGGAAGGCACCGACGCCAAGGGCAACAAGCGCGATGTCACCGCGACCACGCTGGAGCCGCCGCTCGGCTCGGCCGCCTATCGCATCAAGAGCTTTGTTGCCGGGCGCTCGGTGACTCTGGAGCGGGTCAAGGATCACTGGGGCGCGAAGCTCAACGTCAATATCGGCCGCAACAACTTCGACGAAATCCGCTACGAGTATTTTCGCGATCCGACCGTGGCGCTGGAAGCCTTCAAGGCCGACCAGATCGACTGGCGCAGCGAGAACAGCGCCAAGAACTGGGCGACCGCCTACGATTTCCCGGCGGTGAAGGACAAGCGCGTGGTGCTGGAGGAATTCCCCAACCGCAACTCCGGCATCATGCAGGCCTTTGTGATGAACAGCCGCCGGCCGAAATTTTCCGATGCGCGGGTGCGTCGCGCGCTGAACTTCGCGTTCGACTTCGAGGAGATGAACAAGCAGATCTTCTTCGGCCAGTATCAGCGCATCAGCAGCTATTTTCACGGCACCGAGCTGGCGTCCTCCGGCTTGCCGCAAGGCAGGGAGCTGGAGATTCTGGAAACCGTTCGCGCGGACGTGCCGCCCGAGGTTTTCACCGCGCCCTACACCAATCCGGTCGGCGGCAACGCCGAGGCCGTGCGCAACAATTTGCGCGAGGCGCTGAAGCTGTTGAAGGAGGCCGGCTACGAGGTGCGCGAGCGCAAGCTGGTGGAGACGAAAAGCGGTACGCCCTTCACCATCGAGTTGCTGGTTGAGGATCCGGCGATGGAACGGGTGATGCTGTTCTTCAAGCCGTCGCTGGAACGGCTCGGCATCGCGGTCAGCGTGCGCAATATCGATCCCACGCAATACGAGAACCGGATGCGAAGCTGGGATTTCGATATTATCGTGTCGTCGTGGGGAGAGTCGCTGTCGCCCGGCAACGAGCAACGCGAATACTGGGGCTCGCACGCCGCCGACACCGCCGGCTCGCGCAACCTGATCGGCATCAAGAACGCGGCGATCGACAAGCTGATCGAGCGTGTCATCTTCACCAAGGATCGCGACGATCTGGTGGCCGCCACCCGCGCGCTCGACCGTGTGCTGCTGCATCACTATTACGTGGTGCCGCAATGGACCTATCCGTTCCAGCGCACCGCGCGCTGGGACCGCTTCGGCAAGCCCGAAACGATGCCCAAATACGGTTTGGCGTCGTTCCCCACGGTGTGGTGGTATGACGCCGACAAGGCCGCGAAGATCGGCAAGTGAGGGTGAGGGGTGTGGCATTCCATCGTGGCCGGCGAGATCGCCTCACGATCATCGTCATTGCGAGGAGCGAAGCGACGAAGCAATCCAGTTCTTCCTCGTCGTTTTCTGGATTGCTTCGCTTCGCTCGCAATGACGATTCGAGGGCGGACTGGGAGACTTTTTGAAGTGCAGAATGTTATTCCCCTCAGGTTTCATAACCGCCCGGTCCGTACCCGATGATCCGCACCCCCATCTTCAACCGCCGACAGGTGTTCGGCCTCGGTCTTGGCGCAGCCGGCCTCGCGGCCGGGTTCGATCCGCGCGAGGCACTCGCGCAAGCAGCCGCGACGTCAACATCCGACGCAGCGCCCCGCGGCGCGGCGAAGCACGGCATGTCGGTGTTCGGTGACCTGAAGTATGCCGCCGACTTCAGCAACTTCGATTACGTAAATCTGAAAGCGCCGAAGGGCGGCGCGTTCTCCACCGTGCCGTCGGTGCGCGCCTATAACCAGTCCTACCAGACCTTCAATTCACTCAATGCCTATATCCTGAAGGGCGAGGGCGCGCAGGGCATGGACCTGACGTTTTCGCCCTTGATGGTGCGCGCCTATGACGAGCCCGACGCGATGTATGGCCTCGTCGCGCAATCGGTGTCGATCTCGGACGACCGCCTCGCCTACCACTTCACGCTGCGGAAGCAGGCGACATTCCACGACGGCTCGCCGCTGACCGCGCATGACGTGGCGTTCTCGCTCAACACGCTGAAAGCCAAGGGCCATCCGCTGATCCTGCAACAGATGCGCGACGTCGTCGGCGCCGAGGCGCTCGACGACGTCACCGTGGTGGTGCGCTTCGCCAAGGGTCACGCGCGCGACGTGCCGCTCTATGTCGCCGGGCTGCCGATCTTTTCGCGCGCCTATTACGCCAAGCGGCCGTTCGATGAATCGACGCTGGACATTCCGCTCGGTTGCGGCCCCTACAAGGTGGCGCGTTTCGAGGTCAATCGGTACATCGAGTTCGAGCGCGTCAAGGACTGGTGGGGCGCGGAGCTGGCGCCGATGCGCGGCAGCTACAACTTCGACACCGTGCGTTACGAATTCTATCGCGACCGCGATGTCGCCTTCGAAGGCTTCACCGCGAAGAACTATCTGTTCCGCGAGGAATTCACCGCGCGCGTCTGGGCGACGCGCTACGATTTCCCGGCGATCAAGGACGGCCGCGTCAAGCGCGAGCAACTGCCGGACCTGACGCCCTCCGGCGCGCAGGGCTGGTTCATCAACACCCGGCGCGACAAGTTCAAGGACCCGCGCGTCCGCGAGGCGCTCGATCTCGCCTTCGATTTCGAATGGACCAACAAGACCATCATGTACGGCGCCTATGCGCGCACACAGTCGCCGTTCCAGAATTCCGACATGATGGCGGAGGGGATGCCCTCTCCCGAGGAACTGCAACTGCTGGAGCCGTTTCGCGGCCAGGTGCCGGACGAGGTGTTCGGCGCGCCGTTCTCGCCGCCGGTCTCCGACGGCTCGGGGCAGGATCGCGCACTGCTGCGCAAGGCGGCGCAATTGTTGCGTGACGCCGGCTGCGTGGTGAAGGACGGCAAACGGGTGCTGCCGAACGGCGAGCCGTTCATTGTGGAATTCCTCGCCGACGAGCCGCAATTGCAGGCGCACCACGCGCCCTACATCAAGAACCTCGGCACGCTGGGCATCGCGGCGTCGCTGCGGCTCGTCGATCCGGTGCAGTATCGCGCCCGTGTGGAGGATTTCGATTTCGACATGACCATCGAGCGCTTCAGCATGTCGGCGACGCCGGGCGACAGCATGCGGCCGTTCTTCACCTCGCAGGCCGCGGCCACCAAGGGCTCGTACAATCTCGCGGGCATCGCCAGCCCGGCGATCGACGCGCTGGTGGAGAAGATCATCAATGCGGGAAGCCGCGCGGAACTGACCACCGCCTGCCGCGCCTTCGACCGTGTGTTCCGCGCCGGGCGCTATTGGGTGCCGCAGTGGTATCGCACCAATCATCCGATCGCCTATTGGGACGTGTTCGCGCATCCTGAAAAGCTGCCGCGCTACCTCGGCAGCGTCGGCGGCATCGAATTGTGGTGGAGCGACGCGGCCAAGGCGTCGGCAGCCGAGAGGGCGGGCAAACCATGACAGCCTATATCGCACGCCGCCTGCTGCTGATGATCCCGACCCTG
>NZ_DLHQ01000055.1:7787-7920 GCF_002483305.1 Brevundimonas sp. UBA7664 | reverse complement strand
CATGCTGGTCCAGGTCGTCAAGGACGAGCGCGGCGGCAAGGGCGCGGCCCTGACCACCTGGCTGTCGCTGGCCGGCCGCTACTGCGTGCTCATGCCCAACACCGGCAAGGGCGGCGGCATTTCGCGCAAGATC
>NZ_DLHQ01000055.1:0-7695 GCF_002483305.1 Brevundimonas sp. UBA7664 | reverse complement strand
ATCAAGCGCGACTACGAATATCTGCTGCGCCTGTGGGAAACGATCCGCGAAACCACGCTGAAGTCCAACGCCCCTTCCATCATCTATGAGGAAGAAAACCTCGTCCGCCGCGCCGTGCGCGACATGTTCGACAAGGATTTCGACGGCATCCAGGTCGAGGGCGTCGAGGGCTTCAAGGAGGCGCGCGACTTCATGCGGGTGCTGATGCCCTCGCAGTCGAAGAAGGTGCACCTGTACCAGGGCGCCCGTCCGCTGTTCGCGACCAACGGCATCGAGGAGATGCTGACCCAGATTCACCAGCCGGTCGTGCCGCTGCACTCAGGCGGCTATCTGGTCATCAACCAGACCGAGGCTCTGGTCGCCATCGACGTCAACTCGGGTCGCTCCACGAAGGAACGCAACGTCGAGGCCACCGCCACCAAGACCAATATGGAGGCCGCCGTCGAGGCCGCCCGCCAGCTGCGTCTGCGCGATCTCGCCGGCCTGATCGTCATCGACTTCATCGACATGGATGAGTCGAAGAACAACCGCGCCGTCGAAAAAGCCCTGAAGGACGCCCTGGCCAAGGATCGCGCGCGCATCCAGATGGGCCGCATCTCGGGCTTCGGCCTGATGGAAATCAGCCGCCAGCGCCGCCGTCTCGGCGTCATCGAGGGCGCGACCGAGGTCTGCCCGCACTGCCAGGGCGCCGGACGCGTCCGCTCCGCCGAAAGCGCTGCGCTGATGACCCTGCGCGCCGTGGATATCGAAGCCGGGAAGAATGGCGCGGGGTCTGTCAATCTGCGCCTCTGCACCGCCGTCGCCCTCTACATCCTCAACCACAAGCGCGACTATCTGCAGCGCATGCTGGCCCAGCGCGGCCTGAACGTCGTCATCCTGATCGACGACAGCCTCGGCCAGGGCGAACACGCCGTCGAACGCACCGAGACCAACGAGGACTTCGTTCCCCTTGAACGCCCCGAAGCCTTCGTCGACCTCGACGACGATTTCGACGACAGCGCCTATGCGGATGAGGACGAGGACGGCGAGGAGTTCATCGCCGACGACGAGGATGAAACCGCGCTCGATCGCGAGGACGGCGACGACGACGAGCCGCGAGAGCGGACCGAACGCCATGAGGGTGAAGGCGCCGGCCGACGCGGTCGCCGCCGCCGTGGCGGACGTCGCGATGGCGCCGAGACCTCGTCCGACGAAGCCGCTCCCGCCGCTGCGGCGCCTGCCGCGGGCGAGGATGACGACGACAGCGAAAGCGGACGGCGCCGTCGCCGTGGCCGCCGCGGCGGACGCCGGGTGCGCGAGGAAGGCGGCGAGCGCGACGGCTTCAACTGGGTGCGCGGCCGTACGCCGTCGCTGGAAGATCCCTATGTCTGGTTCGACCCGATCAATCCGGAACGGACCGAGGTCGCCGCTGACGGCGGCGGAGCTGCAACGTCCGCCACCGACGTCGACGAGGTTGTCGGCGAACGTCCCGAGGGCGAGATCGGCGGCGAACGCGGTCCGCGCTCGCGTCGTCGCCGTGGCCGGGGCCGTGGCCGGGACCGCGGCGCCGAACAGGGTCTGACCCACGAGACCAAGGTCGAAACCCGCGCCACCAATGAAGGCATGCCGCCGGACGGGTCGCCCGATACGCCGATGGCCGTGGTCATCGACGACGGGGCGGACGCCGCGCCCGTCGCCATCGCCGAGGAACCCAAACGTCGCCGCGTGCGCCGCAAGGTCTCGGCCAGCGCGACAGAAGAATCGGCGGCGCAGCCCACCTCTTTCGTGGAGCCCAATGAGATCGAGCCCGCGGCCGAACCGGCGGTCCTCGACGTGACGCCGGAGCAGGCTGCGGCTGAACCCGAGGCCGCCCCGGAGCCCAAGGCCGCTCCGGTGGTCGAGCCCACCGCTGCCCCCCAGCCCGAAATCGATGTCGCCGCCCTGATCGCGGACGACCCGAACCAGATCGTCGCCCCGCCCGAGAAGCCCAAGCGCGGATGGTGGCGCCGCTGAATGGCCGTGATTAGGTAGTGAGGATCAGTCGGGGGGACGTAGCGGGTATGAGGAGTTCGGCGTGAACTGGCTGTCCCGAAAGACCTCCCGCGCTGCGGGCGCGGTTGCCGTCGCCGTCGGCCTGGTGCTGGCGGCGGCCTCGCCGGCTGCGGCCCAGAGCGCGATTCGGGACACCGAGATCGAGGAAATCATCCACGAATGGTCGGACCCGGTGTTCACCGCCATGGGTCTGGAGCCGTCCGAGATCGAGATCCTGCTGATCAACGACAACGACCTGAACGCTTTCGCCACCCGCGGACGGATCATGGGCGTCAACACCGGGCTGATCCTCAAGACCCGAAATCCCAACGAACTTCTGGGAGTCATCGGCCACGAGGCGGGGCATATCCGCAATCGCCACACCCTGCGTGACGGCGCCCAGGGCGCCGCCATGCAGCCCATGCTGATGACCATGGCCCTCGGCGCCCTGGCCATCGCCGCCGGCGCGCCGGACGCGGGCGCCGTGTTGCTCGGCAACAGCCAGTATTTCGGCACCCTGAGCGCCCTCCGCTACATGACCCACCAGGAAGGCGAGGCCGACAACACCGCCGCCCGGGCGTTGCAGAGCGCCGGCCTGTCCGGCCGCGGTCTGGTCACCTTCTTCGAGAATTTCCGATCGCAGGAAGTCTTCTCCGACGCTCGCCGTTACCCCTATTTCCGCAGCCACCCGCTGTCGTCGGACCGGATCGAGAACCTGCGCCGCTTCGTCGCCGAACAGTCCAACTACGATCAGGTCGACAGCCCGGAGCGGATCGCCCAGCACGCCCTGATCGTCGCCAAGATTCACGCCTTCCTCGACGCGCCGAACCAGACCCTGCGCGAATATCCCGAGAGCGACGTCTCCCTGCCCGGCCGCTATGCCCGCGCGATCGCCTGGTATCGCGACGGCCAGACCGATCGGGCCCTGGCCGCCGTCGATGCGCTGCTCGCCGAACAGCAGGAAAACCCGTACTTCTGGGAGCTCAGGGGCCAGATCCTCTTCGAGGAGGGCCGGCCCGCCGAGGCCATCGGCGCCCACCAGCGTTCGGTCGAGCTGAAGCCGGACGCGCCCCTGCTGCGCATCAACCTGGCCCACGCCCTGATCGAGACGCGCGATCCCGCCCGACTTGAACAGGCGGTCGATGAGCTGAAGCGGGCGACGGCGCTTGAGCGTGACAACACCATGGGATGGCGGCTTTTGAGCCAAGCCTATGCCAGCCAGGGCAAGGAGGGCGAGGCGCGCCTGGCCTCGGCCGAGATGTATTTCGCCGCCGGAGCCGAGCTTCAGGCGACCCAGTTCGCCCTGCGCGCCCGCGACATGCTGGAGCGCGGCTCGGCGGAATGGACCCGCGCCATGGACATCGTCTTCGCCTCCGGCGCCACCCAGGAAGACGTCGATGACGTCGACCGTCGCAATTCGCGCCGCAATCAGGGCGGCGTCATTCCCGCCGCCGGCTGACAGCCTCCCAACCGAGATCGCCATGACCGACGCGCCTGACACGACGCCCGAACCCGCGCGAGCGGCCGGCTTCTTCGACCGCCCCCGTTCGAGCATGGCGGCGATGGCCGTGGCGGTGGTCGCCCTCGGCCTGGCCGCCGCCCCCTATGTGACCGGCGGCGATTTCGACGGCCGGGTGCGGGCCTATCTGCTGCAGAATCCCGAGATCCTGCAGGAGGTCAGCGCCGCCCTGCAGGCCCGGGAGGACAGCGCGCGCACCGAGGCCGTCAATCAGCAGGCGGCCGCCAATCCGTCGCTGCTGGCGGTCAGTCCCGACGATCCCGCATTCGGCCCGGCCGACGCCCGGGTGACGGTCATCGAATTCTTCGACTTCCGCTGTCCCGGCTGCAAGGCGACGGCGCCGGACGTGCTGCGCCTGATGCAGACGCATCCCGACGTGCGTTTCGTGTTCAAGGACTGGCCGATCCTGGACCGAGGAACCGACGACGTCTCGCACTATGCCGCCCGCGCCGCCCAGGCCGCGCACCGCGAGGGCAAGTATCTCGCGGTCTTCCGCGCCCTGATGGCCGAACCGGCGCTGGACAAGCCGGCGATCGACCGCATCCTCGCCGCCAACGGCATTGCGGAAGCCGCCGCCCAGGCGTCGATGTCGAGCCCGCGGACGGCGCGGCATCTGGCGGATGTGCAGACCTCGGCCACGGGCCTCGGCCTGCTCGGCACGCCGACCTTCTTCGTCAACGGCCGGGCCACCGCCAGCATCCAGCCGGTCGATATCGATCGCGCCATTCGGGCCGCCAAGGCCGGCTGACGCGACGGCCTAGCCGATCGCGCCGACGCAGCCTTCGTCGCCGCCGACGGTCAGGTTCGCGTCGGTCAGCGACAGCGTCCAGCCGTGGTGGGTGTCGAGACCGCGACGGCGGATGCCGGAGCCGTCGCCCGCATCGCCGCCGGCGGTGACCAGCACCCGTCGGCCGCTGGGCAGGGCGGCGGGATCGATCTTGCCCACGGCGAGGGCGGTCGGGGTGTCGCCGCCGAAGCCGTCGAAGACGCTGAGCGCGGTCCACTCGCGGCGCAGGCCGGTCCACCACGGATCGCCGGCGTTGACGGCCAGCACCGCCACGCCATGGCCTTCCGCCGCCCAGGCGAGCGCGGCCTGGGGATCGCGGACGGCGCGCATGTCGGCGGCGGCGCCGAAGCGGAGGCGGGCGCCGTCGAAGGCGCGGGTCGGCTCGACCGGCGACCAGACCTGGACCTGCATCCGGCCCTGGCAGGCGAGACCCCAGCCGACGATCTGGCGCCAGAGGGATTCGACGGCCTCGCGGTTGTCGGGCGCGGCCTGGGCGAGGACGCGGTCGAGGACGGCCTGTTCGCGGTCGGGGCGCAGTTTGACGTGCGGGCCGGAGGGCGCGTCCTTGGCCTTGCCGACGCGGGCGGCGATGCCGAGGCGGCGCTCGAAGAGGGCGAGGAGCTGGTCGTCCAGATCGTCGATCTCGTGACGCAGGGCGGCGAGGGCCATCTGTTCGGCGGACATTTCGAGGGGCGCGGGCCAGACTTGCTGGAGGACCGGCTGGGTACTGGAATGGGGCACGGAAGGACTTTCGATTTCGATACGGCGTTTCAATGAGGGCGTTTTGCGAGCCGCCGCTCCGTCGCGGAGCGGTCGCCGGCGAGACGGTCAGGACGCGATGCCCGACGCCTCAGCCGGCGTATCGAAAGCCGTAGAAATACAGGTCCGCGGCCGCGTTGAAGCGGGCGAATGCAGTCGCAGCGATGGCTTGCGAACGGACCATGAGGCTCATTGGGCGCAAGGATCGTGCGTCGTCAAGCCGCTGAGGCGCTCAGCAGGACAAAACGCGTCCGGTTGTCGGCGGAATCCTGAATGTCGTTGCGCAAAATCGACAGGTCATAGACTTCGGCCGCCCGCGCGGGGGCGACGGCGGCGCGGGTGAGGTCGCCGGCCTCGGCGACGGCGCGGGCCGCGCCGGCGGTGTCGAAGGCCTCGACCGGCTGGATGCCGAGCTCGCCCAGGGTGCCAGTGCATTGGCCCAGGGCGGCGGGATGGCTTTCGGCCGTCTTCACGTCGCCGATGCGCGCGCCCGGAGGGGCCATGAGCGCCAGGCGGATCGGGCGCCAGACCTCGGACACCACGGTCAGGCCCGCGGCCTCGATGAGGGAGGCCGCCGGCTCGACGCGGCCGATGGTGGTGTTCTCGACCGGGATCAGGGCGCACCCGACCTGCCCCGACTTCAGGGCGTCGATGGCGGCCTCGAAGGTGTCATAGGCGACGGGCTGGTCCCACGGACGCAGGTCGACCACCGCCTCGTGACTGAAGGCGCCGGGTGCGCCCTGGTAGGCGCATCGCCCGCCTGCGTCGTCATTGGGAGGGCGGCCGACGGGTTCCACGTCAGGCCGCCTCGGACTGGGCGCGACGGCCGGCCTTCAGCCGCTCGGCGACCAGGAAGGCCAGCTCCAGCGCCTGATCGGCGTTCAGGCGCGGATCGCAATGGGTGTGGTAGCGGCTGGACAGGTCGTCCTCGGTCAGGGCCTGGGCGCCGCCGAGGCATTCGGTGACGTTCTGGCCCGTCATCTCCAGATGGACGCCACCGGGGTGAACACCCTCGGCCTCGGCCACATCGATGAAGCCCCTGACCTCGCCGAGGATGCGTTCGAACGGCCGGGTCTTGTAGCCGTTGCCGGCCTTCAGCGTATTGCCGTGCATCGGGTCGATCGACCAGACGACGCGTTTGCCGTTCTCCTTCACCGCCTTCATCAGGCGCGGAAGGCGATCATGCACCTTGTCCGATCCGAAACGGCCGATCAGGGTCAGCCGGCCCGGCGTGTTGTCAGGGTTGAGCACGTCGATCAGGGCCAGCAGGTCGTCCGGCTCCATCGTCGGTCCGCATTTCAGGCCGATGGGGTTCTTGATCCCCCGCGCGAACTCGATGTGGGCGCCGTCCAGCTGGCGGGTGCGTTCGCCGATCCAGACCATGTGGGCCGAGGTGTCGAACCATTCGCCGGTGGCGCCGTCCAGGCGGGTCAGGGCGCTTTCGAGATTGAGCAGCAGGGCTTCGTGGCTGGTGAAGACCTCGACGCGGCTGAGGTCCGGATGGCTTTCGGGCGTGACGCCGACGGCCTCCATGAAGGCCAGGGCCTCGGTGATCTTGTCGGCCAGCTCGCGGTATTTGTGGCCATAGGCGCTGTCGGCGGCGAAGCCCATGGTCCAGCGGTGGATGTTGTACAGGTCGGCATAGCCGCCGCCGGCGAAGGCGCGCAGCAGGTTCAGGGTCGAGGCCGACTGGTTGTAGGCGCGCAGCAGCCGCTGCGGATCGGGCAGCCGCTCTTCCGGCGTGAAGGCCATGCCGTTGATGATGTCGCCGCGATAGCTGGGCAGGGTGTCGTCGCCGATGGTCTCCAGCGAGGACGAGCGCGGCTTGGCGAACTGGCCGGCGATGCGGCCGACCTTCACCACCGGCTTGCGGCCCGCGAAGGTCAGGACCACGGCCATCTGCAGGATCAGGCGGAAGGTGTCGCGGATGTTGTCGGTCGAGAACTCCTTGAAGCTCTCGGCGCAATCGCCGCCCTGCAGCAGGAAGGCGTTGCCCGCCTCCACCTCGGCCAGTTTGGCGGTCAGGCGCCGCGCCTCGCCGGCGAAGACCAGCGGCGGCAGGGCGCGAAGCTCGTCCTCGACGCGATGCAGCGCGCCCATGTCGGGATAGTCCGTCGGCATCTGCGTGACGGGCTTCTGTCTCCAGCTATCGGGCGTCCAGCGCATACTCATCCCGGCAAGATAGGCGGACGGCCGTCCCGGGACAATGAACAGAGGTGACGCATCTGGCGAAGCTTCCTCGCTGGCATGACTCGTCCCCGCTTGCGGACAAGCGGTTGGGGAGGGCGCGGAGCGGCCGGGCCTCGCCCGGTGCTGTTGTGTTGTTACCGTTTCGACGAAGCAGGCCGCTCCGCGCGATCGTTTTCCACGGGCTCTCCGATGGTGGCCCTGTTCGGACCTTGCCGGATCGTCGCCCGGTCCATTGCTGGTCCGGACGCGGGGCGAACTTCACACACGGTGGCGGATCGATTCGCTCCGGAAGCCCGCGGCGAGCAGGCAGACGCCATCCATCGACGCCCGCAAGGCCCCCCGGACTATCCTTCGCCCGGGCTTCATCGCTCGACCACAGCCCGCCGACATCGAGGCGTTGGATCCGACGCCCTCCCCACCGACGGGATGG
>NZ_DLHQ01000049.1 GCF_002483305.1 Brevundimonas sp. UBA7664 | reverse complement strand
CCCGCCCGGTCGCCCAATCCGCCGCCGCCGCCGCCCGTCGCCGCCAGCAGGGCCGTACCGCCCATGTGGATAGTGCTGTCGCCGCCGACCGATCCGGCCGCCGCCGCGCCCCCGGCCCCGCCGGAGCCCACGGTCACCGTCAGCGTCCCGCCGAGCAGCTCCGCCGGCCATTCGCCCCGGATGATCCCGCCGGCTCCGCCGCCCCCACCGCCGAAGCGATCGCCCGACGCGCCGTAGGCCCCTGCGCCGCCTCCGCCTCCGCCCCCCACCAGGACAGCCTCGACGCTCCGCGCCCAGGCCGGCACGGCATAGTCGCCGTCGGCGCTGAAGACCGTCACCGTCCGACGCCCCGCCCCCCGGGCGAACGTCATCCGCCCCGTCGCGCGATCGACGGCGAAGGCCTCATGCCAGTTCGAGCCGTCCGCGCTGACCTTGAGCGCCAGATCGTCGCCGCCGACCAGGCCCAGCTCCGCCCGCCCGCTCCAGCCGCACTGGAACAGCAGCGACAGGACATTGACCGCCGCCTCCTTGTTGAGCGTCAGCCGCAGGTCGCCCGAGCCGCCCGATCCCGCTTCCAGCGCTGTCCACAGCGCCGTGTTCAGCCGGGCGGCGAAGGGATTGGCCGCATCCGCGGTCGTCCCCAGGCCCAGGCGCATCAGGTCCTGCGCCACGCCCAGCCGCGTCCCCAGCGGCGTCCAGCCTCCCGCGTGCCGCACCACCACCTCGGCGGCGTCCAGCACCAGGACATTCAGGCCGTCGCCCGTCTCCACCGCGGTCCAGCCGCCGGCTTCCGCCCGCACCAGCGCGCCCTCTGGCCGCGTGCTCCAGTCCGCGCCCGTCGCCCCCGCCGGCAGGATCCACAGGGCCCCGTCGGCGGGCGCGTCCGGCTGGGCCGTGACCGATCGACTGATCACGGCAGTCTGGACCAGGGCGTCCAGCCGGGTCAGGGCCTCGTTCAGGGTGACATGCTTCTGCATCTGGCCGGCCGCCAGATACGGCAGGGCCAGCCGCGCGCTGTGGTCGTCGCTCATCGAAATCTCCGCGAATTGGTGTCGGAGATCAGTCTGGCGAGGCGGCTTCCTCAGGCGGGATGATGACGCTGGTCGGGGCGAAAACCCTCGCGAAATCAGCGATCGGGCGCGCCGGAATATGCTGACAATCGGCGAAAAGGTAGCGGGGAGACCGTAGTTGGAAGGGCTTGGACAGCCTCCCCGCCGACGGGCCCGCAGGCTGTCAGGACCGGGCGGTGCGCTTGCGCGAAACCGCTACGTACCCGTCACGAGAGGTACGCCGGCCGGCGGCCGCCGGATGCAGGTCAGAGCCGCTGCAGCTCGCCCGAGGCGACGACCGGTCCGTCAGGGTGGTCCGCCGCCGGCGTATGGCCAGGCGCCTCCATCGAGACCGCCACCGCATTGGCCGCTCCGGCCGGGCCGGACAGGGCCTGGCCCAGGCTGTGGCGCGAAGTGGCAGAACCGTCGATGGCGCCCACCAGCTGCACCCCGCCCTCGGGCATGACCAGCCAAAGATGCGGCACGCGCGTGTCGCCCGCCATCTTGTCCGTCGGGGCCAGGTAGAGTTCCCCGGTCGCGGAGTCATAGGCGATGGTCATCGCCGCGGCGCCGCTTTCCAGCGTCAGCGTCGCGACCCGGATCACCGCGGGAGGCGGCGTCGGCGCCACGGGCACGGGCGCCGGCTGGGCCAGCATCACGATCACCGCGGCTAGGCTGGCCGCCAGCAAGCCGGTCGAACCGATGGCCCAGCGGCGCCAGAAGACGACCCCGTTGTCATTGGCGGCCGTCGGCGGCGTCAATCCCGCCTCGACCCGTGGCCAGACCCAGGCCGAGGGCTCGACCGGGGCGACGCCCTCGGCCAGGCCGGCGAGGCGCTCGTTCCACGCGTCGACATGGGCGGCGAAGGCCGGGTCGGACGCCTCGCGGGCGCGCGCCCCGGCCTCCTCCGCCGGCGACAGGACGCGCAGCGCCAGTTCCCCGGCCAGGGCCTCGTCTTCGTCCAGGCCGTCGATGTCGGTGGGATCGGTCATGATTCGAGACACGCCCTCAGCCGCAGCAGCCCGCGGCGGATCCAGCTCTTCATCGTGCCCAGCGGCACATTTTCGCGCACGGCCAGGGCGTCATAGGTCACGCCTTCCATGAAGGCCGTCCGGATCGCGCCGCCGGTGCGATCGTCCAGCTGCCCGAGGCAGTCGTTCAGACGGCGCACCTCGTCGCCGGTCTCCAGCGCCTGGGCCGGCGAGGGCGCATCGTCGGCGATGACGGTCACGGCCTCGTCGATCGGCGTCGACTTGCGCATGGCCGCGCCCGACCGCAGCCGGTCGATGGCGCGGTTGCGGGCGATGGTCACCAGCCATGTAATGGGGCTCGCGCGGGACGCATCAAAGCTCCCGGCCTTCCTCCAAACGGTCAGATAGGTGTCCTGCAAAACGTCCTCGGCGAGTTGGCGGTCCGCCAAGATACGCAGCGTCACGCCCAACAGCTTCGCGGAGGTCGCCTCATAAACGCGACGGAAGGCGGCGCGGTCGCCTTCGCCGGCCCGGCCGAGCGCCAGGGCCAATTCATCGCGGGTCAGGATGGCGCTCATTCGGACGTCCGGCAAAAGGGCCTTTGACTTGGCTTTGGCGGCGCGACTTCGTCAAGCGTTTCAGTCGTGCAGATAGACGATCCGTCGCAGCTTCGGATTGCGGCGCATGTCCGCGACATGGCCCTCATGGGCGCCCGAGGCCCGCGCCTCGCGCTCATTGGCCTCGACCCAGTGGGTGCTTTCGATGTCCTTCTGCAGCGCCTTGGCCGCCATCAGGTGGCCCGGGAAAAGCATGTCGACGACATCCGGCGCGAACGGAATCACCTCGCCGACAGCCGTGGCCCCGCTGTCCAGCCCGAGATAGGCAGCCATTCGCATCAGGGTTCCCGGCGCGGCTTTCGCCTTTGCCGCCTGCACCAGCAGCCAGCCGGCCGCGCCGACGCTGTAGACCGTGCCCACGACCGGTATCCAGGTCAGCAGGCCGTCGAGGCCGATGCCGAACGGACCGAAGCCCACCGCCCGGTCGGACAGCTTCTTCACGCCCTCGACATTGGACCAGATTTTCTCGATATCCGCGACGGACCGTCTGGCCATGCCTGCCCTCCTGAAGCGAGACCGTAACGCGCCATGACGAACCCCGTTCACCCGGAAAGGCAAGGTCCGCCATTCAGTTTGCCGCACTGGACGCCGCGGCATTGGCTGGAAACCCTGCTTCTGCTGGGTTTGACGCCGCTCATGGGCATCGCCGCGCTCGTAGTGGCCGGCGTCGACAATCGGGTGGTGGACCTGCTCGCCCAGTTCACGGCGCCGCTGTTGATCGCGATGGTTCTGCTCACCGCAGGACTGGCGCTGCTGCGGCTGGGGAAACCGGCCGCACTGGGCCTCTTGACCAGCCTGCTGCTCGTTCTGGCGGTCTGGCCGCAGTGGTTTCCCAAGGCCTCGACACCCGACCCCGACGCGGCCCTCGTGCGCGTCTATTCCGCCAATCTGTACTACCTGAACAACGACACGGCCCGGATTCGCCAGTCCATCGAGGCGGCTGACGCTGACATCGTCGTCCTGATCGAACTGGCCAGTGATCCGGCCCTGAAGATCGACCAACTGCTCGAAGGCTACCCGCATCGCGCCGCGTCGATGCGGCTGGACCAGACCCGCGGGCCGTCGCGGTCGCTGATCGCCTCGCGCTGGCCCCTGACCGCGAGGGCCGATCCGCCGGACGGACTCCACGCCGTGGCCGCGACGGTCCAGACGCCGCTCGGGACGGTCAACGTCGTCGGAGTCCATCTGACCCGACCCTGGCCGTTCCAGCACTCCTGGGGCCAGATCAGCCAGACCATGGCGCTGGACATGGTCGCCGAAGGCCTCGACGGACCGGTGGTGGTCGCCGGGGATTTCAACAGCGTCTCCTCCGCCCGCATCGGCAGACAGGTCCAGCGCGACCTCGGCCTGCGCCCCGCGCCGGGCTTTCCCGGCACCTGGCCGGGCGACCTGCCGTCGGCGTTCGGGATCACCATCGACCAGGTCTATGCCTCGCCCGACCTGGCCTTCGTCAGTCGCCGCCTTGGCCGCCCGACGGGTTCGGACCATCGTCCGGTGGTGACCGAGATCACCCGCGCGAAAGACTGACCAGGGCCGCCAGCCGTTCGGCGTGGCCGTCCGCCGGGAAATCGTCGACGATCCAGCCGTCCTCGAACGCCTTCAGCAGCCGCCCCGTTTCGGGCCCCGGCTCGACGCCCAGCCGCGCCAGCTCGCGCCCCCCCACCGGCATCGGCGGCCGCTTCCAACCCTCGGCCAGAGCCAGCAGGCGAAGGGCGTGGTCGGCATCTGCGGGTCGCTCCGCCCACCGTCGGCGCAGGGCGTCGGCGACCGCGCGGTCCCCGTGGCGATAGACCGCCGCCCGGACCTCGGCGTCGCTCATCGTCAGGTCGACGTCCGGCGCCGCGCGGGCCGCGGCGGCCAGCCGGTCCCGCGTCGAATTGGGCAATCGCAGCCGGGTCGAGGCTTCTCTCACAAGGCGCTCGTCGATCTGGAACAACGTCATCAGACGCACCACCGGATCGGGGCTCAGCTCCACCGCCGCTTCGAACAGCGGACCCGTCGTCGCTTCCGGCAGAATCCGCGCCAGCACCCCGGCTCCGGCCATCGCGGCCATGGCGACGCGCGGGTCCGGCGCGGCCAGCAGCGTCATCAGCTCCTTGGACACCCGTTCGGCGGACAGGCGCGTCATGCCCTCCGCCAGGTCCCCGCAGGCCGCCAGCCCCTTCACGTCCGGCTCGCCCCGGCCGTACCAGGCATGGAAGCGGAAGAAGCGCAGGATGCGCAGATAGTCCTCGCGGATGCGCGTCCCGGGATCGCCGACGAAGACGATCCGCCCCGCCGCCGCATCGGCCCGACCTTCGCCGGTCGGGTCGAACACACGTCCCTCGCCGTCGGCATAGAGGGCGTTGAGGCGGAAATCGCGGCGCGCCGCGTCCTCGGCCCAGTCGTCGGTGAAGGCCACGGTGGCGTTGCGGCCATCCGTGGAGACGTCGCGGCGCAGGGTGGTGATCTCGAACGGCTGGCGCTCCGACACCGCCGTCACCGTGCCGTGGGCGATACCGGTCGGCACGGCCTTCAGGCCGGCGGCGCGGATGGCGCGGTCGGTCTCCTCGGGCTTCAGGGTGGTGGCGATGTCGACATCAGCGACCGGCGCCCCGATCAGGGCGTTGCGGACGCAGCCGCCGACGAAGCGGGCGCAGCCGGGGCCGCCCGCGGCCTCCAGCGCCGCTATCACCGCGCGGGTGGCCGGGGCGGTCAGCCAGGGCTGGTTCTCCAGCCGGCCGGTCACGCCGCATCCTCCGCCACGGCTGCCCCGGGCGTGTTTTCCTCGCCGTACAGCCGCGCCCGCAGCGCCCGTACGATCCCCGCGGTCACCCCCCAGATGTAGCGCTGCTCATGGGTGATGGCCCAGTACCAGCGGCGCGGCTGGCCCTCCCGGTCGTAGGAATCCCGACGGTGATTGGCGGGATCCATCAGGAAGTCCCAGGGCACCTCGAACACCTCGGCCACCTCGTCCAGAGACGGGGTCGTGGCCGGGGTGGCGGTCAGCCAGCCAACGACCGGCGTCACCAGAAACCCGGTGCCCGTCTCATAGGCGTCGCCGACGCCCAGCACCTCGACCAGACCCGGGTCCAGCGCCACCTCCTCGAAGGCCTCGCGCAGGGCGGCCTCGACCGCTGTCTCCCCGGGGTCGAGCCGTCCACCGGGAAAGGCGATCTGGCCGGTGTGGCTGGCCAGGCTGTCGGACCGCCGCGTCATCAGCACGGCCGCCCCCGTCGGTCCGGCGATGACCGGGATCAGGACGGCGGCGGGCCTCAGCGTTCGCTCGGGCCGGTCGGCGCCGGGGTTGAGGTCGAAGTCCGAGCGGGCCGGGGCGCGATCCGGCGTCCAGCTGACCGCCGGCTCCAGATGCTCGATCAGACGCTCGCGCAGGGTCGCCAGGCTCATTCCACGCCCGCCCCGACCGGCCCGAGGGCGAAACCGACTCCGCCCGACCGAACCGTCAGCCGCCCGTCCTCGACTTCCGCCATTTCGACCAGCTCATAGAAGACCGCCCGCGCGATCCGCGCCCACAGGTCGGCGCGGACATGCACCGACGGGGACGGTTCGCCGGTCTCGGGATCGGTGTCGACGCGGATGGCATGTTCCGGCCCGGCTTCGGCCTCGTCGCCCACGTCGGTGGTGAAGACCAAGGCCTCCCCGCGCCGCTCCACGGCGACCGCGCGGAACGGCAGGTCCTCGACCGTGATCGACAGCTTCTCGCCCGGCGTGACCAGCACATAGCCGTCGTCATCCTTGCGCAGCACGGTCGAGAACAGGCGCACAAGTTCCGCCCGCCCGATCGGCGAGCCCTCGTGCATCCACAGCCCATCCCGCCGGATGACGATGTCGATTTCGCCGCAATGCGCCGGATGCCACAGATGCACGGGCGGCAGCCCACGACCCGGCGCCTGCTTCGCCGCCGCGGCGACGCCCGCCAATCCGGTCTTGCTGTCCGGGGATTGAATCATCACCCAGACTTAGGCCGCGCCGCGTGGATCGGAAAGGCGTCGGCCGCGACTCAGACCGGCTGGACCGGCCCCGCCGCCTCACCCTCACCCCGCCAGAGCACCCGGCGCTGATCAACGGGGCCGCCAAGCCTCACCTTCGGCGCGGGCCGGAAGCCGAACCGGCCGAAATAGGGCAGATCGCCGACCAGCAGAATGCCGGTTTTCCCCGCATGGTCGAGGCAGGCCTGCACCAGATCGGCGCCCAGCCCCGCCCGGCGGCTATCGGCCGCTACCGCGATCGGGCCCAGGAACAGAGCCGGTTCGCCGCCGACCGAGACCGCCCACTGCCGGACCGAGCCGATGACCCGCCCGTCCTCCCGCGCGACAAAGCCCGCGGCGACGCGCGCCCGCTCCCTCAGCCGCTCCGCCGACTTGGCGAACCGGCCGGGGCCGAAGGCGGCCAGCACCAGGGCCTCGACCGCCGCCGCGTCGGCGGGGGCCTCGATCTCGATGCGCAGGGGCGCGGGTCTGGCGGGGGCGTCGAACATGAGGGCGCGCAACTAGGGCCCGCACGCCCTCGAATCAACCGGCTTTTGAAAAGTCCGGCGCGCGCTTCTGGCTGAAGGCCATGAAGGCCTCCATCGCTTCGGGACTGGACATCTGGCTGCCGAAGGCCTCGCCCTCCCGCTGCATCAGCGCCCACAGCTTTTCGGCGTCGCGCATCAGCCGCTTGGTCTTGCGGATGGAGTTGGGCGCCCGCGCGGCCAGCTTGCCCGCCAGTTCCGCGGCGACGGCATCGACCTGGTCCGCCGGCACAGCCCGGTTGGCCAGCCCCCAGGCCACGGCCGTGCGGCCATCAATTGGCTCGCCCAGCGCGAACAGCTCAAACGCCCGCTGATGCCCCAGCACCGCCGGCAGCAGCATCGACGACGCGGCCTCCGGCGCCAGCGCCAGATTGATGAAGGGAACCGACAGCAGGGCGCCCTCGGCCACCACCACCATGTCGCAATGCAGTAGCAGCGTCAGGCCGATGCCGACCGCCCGCCCCCGCACGGCCGCGACCGCCGGCTTGTCGAGCTCGGCCAGCGCCTTGAGGAAGTCGAACACCGGCATCTGCGCCGGCTGCTGACCCTGCGAGCCCAGGGCGATGAAGTCGGCGATGTCATTGCCCGCCGAAAAGCTGTCGCCCTGCCCCTTGAAGACCAGCACCCGCACCGCGTCATCCGTCCGGGCCCGCACGGTCGCCTCGGCCAGCACGGCGTACATGGCCTGGGTGATGGCGTTCTTCTTCTCCGGCCGCGCCAGGGTGACGGTCAGGACCCCGCCCGCCAGTTCGGTCTGAATTTGGTCGGTCACGCCGCCTCTCCCCCTTCGATCATCGTCCACCAGTCCACGCCGTCCGCGTCGCGGACGCGGCTGACCCGGCCGCGATGCAGCAGATAGTTCAAATGCGCGATCGCCTCGCCTGTCGCCATCCCCCGCACTCCGTCCCCGACCGCGCGGGCGAACAGCGCCCCGAAGACATCGACCGCCCGCTTCGGCGTCCTCAATGTCTTCTCCAGCCGCTTCAGCGAGACCTCGTGGCCCCGGATCAAGGCGTCCAGTCGCGTGTGCACGCCATGGAACGGCTCGCCATGCGACGGCAGGATCAGGCCGTCGTGCGGCAGGACGCCCTTCATCCGCGCCAGCGAGTCCAGCCAGTCGCCCAGCGGGTCCGCATCCGGCTCGGTCGGCCAGACCGACACATTTGACGATATGCGCGGCAGGATCTGGTCCCCGCCCAGCACCACCCCGTCGGACTCGCGCCACAGGCAGGCGTGCTCTGGGCTGTGCCCCTCGCCGACCAACACCTGCCAGTCCTGCCCGCCGATGCTCAGCCGGTCGCCCTCGCGCATCCGCACATAGCCGACGGGCATGGGCGAGACGGCGCGGCCGAACTGGCCGAATTCGCGGCGATACGTCTCGATCTGCGCCTCGTCCCAGCCGGCGGCGCGATAGTGGACCGCGCCCGCTTCCGGCGCCGGCTGTCCGGTGTCCGCCAGCAGCATCCGTGCGGTGACATACTCCACCCGCGTCATCACCAGCGGCGCGCCCGTCCGCTCGCACAGCCAGCCGGCCAGGCCGATGTGGTCGGGGTGCATATGGGTGCAGATCACCCGCGTCACCGGCCGCCCGCCCAGCGGTCCCGTCAGCATCGCCTCCCAGCGGTCGCGCGAATCGGGGATGTTCAGCCCGGTGTCGATCAGGGCCCAGCCGTCCCCGTCCTCGACCGCATAGACATTGATGTGGTTCAGGGCGATCGGCATCGACAGCCGCATCCACAGCACGCCCGGCGCGACCGCAATGGCCTCGCCGAACCCGGGCGGGACGGGATGCGGATAGGTCAGGCCGCGCGCGTCGCGCGTCGCCTGATCGATGTCCGCCGGGGCCACACCGTCCGCCAAGTCCGTCTCCAATTGAAACCCAGCCCGTAGATACGCCGAACGGGGCGGGCCCGTCCAGACGCGGACACGGGTGGCCTTGACCGCGCCATGGCTGCCGGTCAAACGCGTTGGTAGTTCAAACGCAGGTGATCCCCGTGTCCCCGATCAAATTCCTCGCCGTCGCGCTCGGCGCCCTCGTGTTGGCCAGCGCCGCGCCCGTCCTCGCGCAAACCGCGCCGCCCGCCGGATCGGCCGCGGCCAATGAGGCGGGCCGGCCCGACCAGGCCCGCGGGACCCGGGGTCCGCGCGGCCGCCAGAACCGCGATGCCGCGCCCACCCCCGGTCCGGACGAGGTCAGGGCCGCGGCCCAGGCCCAGATCGCCGCCGCCGGCCTGACCTGTCAGGTCACCGAGGCCGTGTCTCCCGGCGAAACCGCCGAGCAGACGCCGCTCTATGAGGCCGCCTGCGCCGACGCTCCGGGCTATATCCTGATCGCCTCGAGCCCGCCGCAGGCCTTTAACTGCCTTGAGCTTGCCGGCAGCGCGGCAGCGACCCGCCGGCTCGACCCGGACGCCGACGTCGGCCAGCAGTGCATTCTGCCCGCCAACCAGAATTCCCTCGCGGTCATCGGCGGCTGGGCCCGCAGCGCGGGGGTGACCTGCACCATCGACGAGGCCCTGGCTGTCGGCAGAAGCAACGCCAACGCCATGATCTATGAGGTGGGCTGCGCCGGGGTGGACGGCTACTGGCTTGAGGAGGCCGCCGCAGGCTGGAGCCTCAAGGACTGCCTGCAGGTCGCCTCGACCGGCGGAACCTGTCACTTCACGACCGCCCGGGAACAGGCTGACGGTTTCGAACCGAAGCTGGCCGGCACCGACGCCGCCGCCTGCGACGTCGCCCAGGTGCGGCTGATGGGCCAGAACGCCAATGGCCGCTTCTACGAGGCCAAATGCGCCGCCGAGGGCGAGGGCTATATCGTCCGCGTCAACACTGAGGGCGCGACCCAGCAGGTCTATCCCTGCGCCGTCGCCCAACGGATCGGCGGCGGCTGCACCCTGACCCCGGCGCCCCCGCCCGGCGAACAATAGCCGGGAAGCGATCTTCGCCGCGGAATTGTTGGAAATGGTTGACGGATGACGCTGGTTCGAGCCTGTATCCAGATCACAACGTCAATCGTGAGATTCCGGCCCATGTCCTTGCTTGTAAAACTGTCCGGTGTGGCTCTTGCCGTCGGCGTGATCATCGGTGGCGCCTCTGCCGCCTCGGCCCAGGCGCAGCCCCCGCGGACGCCTCCCCCCGGTTACTCCGAAACCTCGGCCTTCCGGGTCGGTTCGACCGGCAATGTCCGCCAAGACTATGACAACGACCGCAGCAACGCGATCGTGCGCAACTCCCGGCGGAGCAACCGCACCGAAGCCCAGATCGATATGGCCACCCGCGCGGCCCTGACATCGGCAGGTGTGTCCTGTGAGACAGTCGACACAGTCGAGGTCGGCGAGATCGAGGGCGGCAAATATCTTTACGAAGCCAACTGTGCGGAGGGGCCCGGCTATCTGGTGACCAGCGCCGACACGCCCGCCGTCTATGACTGCCTGCAACTGGCCTCCTCGCTGGAGATGAATCCGCTGGAGGAAGGCGAGACCGCGACGGAATGCACCCTGCCGGCCAACAAGAACCGTGCCGCCCTGATCGCGCCGCTGGCGCGCGCCGCCGACGTGTCGTGCACCGTCGACAATGCGATCCATCTCGGCCTCGCGAGTGACGGCAAGAACCGCTACGAAATCGGCTGCGCCGGCGCCGACGGCTACTGGATCGACGTCGATTCCGCGGGCGCCGTGAGCAAGATTTCCTGCCTCACGGTGACGGCGAGCTCGGGGGAATGCCGTTACACCACCGCTGCGGAACAGACGGCGACGCTCCGCCAGCGCTTCGCCGGCCCCAATGCGCCGGAATGCACGGTCGAACAGGGCCGCGGCGCCGGCGCCACCGCGACCAGCGAGTTCTTCGAAGTGAAATGCGCCGGCGGCGCGGGCTACATGTTCCGCACCAGCCTCGCGGGCGAGTTCCAGCAGGCCTACACCTGCGAACAGGCGGTCTCGATCGCCGGCGGGTGCAAGCTCACCGACATGTCCGGCGCCCTGGCGAGCGTGAGTGAGCGTCGCAAGAGCCAGCTGGCCGCCGCCGGGGTGACCTGCAGCTCGACCGCCGAAGTGAAGATCGGTCAGGAACGCGGTGAAGACGGTCGTGAGGTCGTCGAGTTCACCTGCGCGGAGACCTCGATCGGCCTCGTCGCCTTCCTGCCGATGCAGGGCAATGACGACGTCACCATCCAGGATTGCCTCAGCGCGTCCGCGCGCGGCGTGATCTGCCAGGGGACTTCGGCCGACGCGATCAAGGCCGCGCTCACGGCCTCGCTGCGGGCCGGCGGCACGGAATGCACCGTCGTGGAGTTCCGCCGGGCGTCTTCGCTGGGTGAAGGCGTCGGCGACAGCGTCGAGGTCAAATGCTCGGATGGCTCGGGCTATCTGGCTGACGTTCCGGCCAACCGTCGGGCGCCGTCGGCCGCCCGCTCCTGCGTGGGCCTTCCGGCCTCGGAGGCGTGCACGATCTAGGGCGGTCATCTTCGGCGTGAACCGCGCCGGAGACCCGCCGATGCGAGCGACGACTCATCGCCCTGGTGGACATTGTCCATCAGGGCGATTTCGTTATTGATGGGCCGTGGGCGCGACGTCGGCGATCTTCGCGCTTCACAGTCCCGCCCATTCCGCCATAGCTTCCCGCCATGCGCATCGCCACCTGGAACGTGAACTCCGTCAACGCCCGCCTGCCGACCGTTCTGGCCTGGCTGGAAGCGGCCCAACCCGACGTGGTCGGCTTCCAGGAGATCAAATGCCTCGACGAGAAATTCCCCCGCGAGGCCTTTGAGTCGCTCGGCTACAACGTCGAGACCAATGGCCAGAAGACCTACAACGGCGTGGCCCTGCTCTCGAAATATCCGCTCAGCGACGTGCGACGCGGCCTGCCCGGCGTCGACGCCTCGGGGTTCGAGGCCGAGTTCGAACAGGCCCGCTATATCGAGGCCGTGATCGAATGCCCGCGCCCGGTCCGGGTCGGCTGCCTTTACCTGCCCAACGGCAACCCGATCGGCACCGAGAAATTCGCCTACAAGCTGGCCTGGATGGACCGGCTTCAGGCCCACGCGAAGGACCTGCTGCGGCAGGAAGAGGCCTTCACCCTGTGCGGCGACTACAATGTCATCCCCACCCCGGAAGACGCGAAGAACCCCGCCGCCTGGGCGACCGACGCCCTGTTCCAGCCCGAGAGCCGCGCCGCCTTCCGCGCCCTGAACAACCTCGGCCTGTCCGAGGCCGGGGCGCTGGGCAAACAGCCGCCGGGGACCTTCACCTTCTGGGACTACCAGGCCGGGGCCTGGCAGCGCGACCACGGCATCCGCATCGACTTCCACCTGCTGTCGCCGCAGGCGGCGGACCGTTTCGTCGGCGTCGAGACTCATCGCGACGCCCGCGACATGGACAAGCCGTCGGACCACGTCCCCGTCGTCGTCGAGCTGGAGGACTGAGCTTGGCCGACGTCCTCCGGGTCATACTGCTGGTGGCCCTGGCGGCGGCCGCCCTGACCACGGGCGCCCTGGTCCTGGCCTGGTGGATGGAGCCGATCCGCCGCATGCGCCGCGCCCTGATTAAGTCTCTCGGGGTCACGCCCGAGGCCGAGGCCCTGTCGCCCGCCGAGGGCCGCGCCGCCGGTCTCGATTTCGACGGCGCCCAGGTCGCCGTGCTGTGGAACCGCGGTGGCTCCGGCCTGGTCTATGCCTTCGAGGAGATCGAGGGCGGCGAGATCATCGTCGACGGCCACGTCGTCGCCCGCGTCCGCCGCGGCGAGGCCCGCAAGGCGCTCGACCTGATGGCCCCCGACGCCGAACAGGTGGTGTTGCGGCTGATGTTCGCCGACGCCCGCCACCCCGAGTTCGAACTGGCCCTGTGGGACGCCACCCTGCCGGTCCAGACCAGCTCCCCCGGCGAGGCCCTCCGCCTCGGCCGCCGCTGGCTGTCGCATCTGGAAGCGCTGCTGAAGGGGTAGTGTCTCCTCCCCGCTCTGGGGGGGAGGGGGACCACGCGAAGCGTGGTGGAGGGGCGCCCGCCCCATCACCCCTCCACCGCCGTTCCGGCGGTCCCCCTCCCCACGATGTGGGGAGGAGACAGCACAGCCCTTCCTCCCTCGGCCCCGGACGGCTAGAACCCCCCATCCCCGTGACCGAGTACCCTGAGGAGCCCCCGTGGCCCGCCTGTTCGACGCCTACATCATCGCTGACTGGACCGCCGCCGAGGGCAAGAAGCTCGGCGATACGTCCCTGTGGCTCGGCGTGGCCAAGCGCGACGTGCGGTTCCGCCTCTATTCCGAGACCCACAATGTCGCGACGCGGGCCGAGGGCGAGGCCCTGCTGGCCTCCCTGCTGGCCGAACACCGCAAGCGCGGTGACCGGGTGCTGGTCGGCTTCGACTTCAATTTCGGCTTCCCCGCCGGCACGGCCGAACGGCTGAAGCTGACGGGAACGCCGTGGTCGGCGATGTGGAAATTCCTCGCCGCCAACGTGGTCGACAAGGCCGACAACACCAACAATCGCTATCAGGTCGCGGCCAAGATCAACCGGCTGATGACCGATGAGGCCTGGCCCATGTGGGGCGCTCCGGCCAATCAGGCCCAGCGCTGGCTGACCACGACCAAGCCGCCCGCGGGCGCGGGCGCCGACATCCCCGAATACCGGGCGACGCAGGACGCGGTCCGCAAGGGCAAGCTGCAGCCCAAATCGGTCTGGCAGATGCACGGCGCCGGCGCCGTCGGCGGCCAGACCCTGGTCGGCGTCCCGGCCGTCCGCCGCCTGCTGGAGAAGCTCGGCCCCTCGGGCGCCGTCTGGCCCTTCGGCACCGGCTGGCGCGCGCTGGACGCCGCCGACGTCGAACCGCTCTCGGCCCTGGTGGTCGAGGTGTACCCGTCCATGTTCAACGCGAAGCCGAACGAGGGCGAGTTCAAGGATCAGGCCCAGGTCCGCGTCACCGCCGAACATTTCGCCGCCCTCGACGAGGCCGGAACCCTGTCCGCCGCCTTCGCCCCGCCCAAGGGCGCGACCGAGGCCCTGATCGCCAGGGTCGAGCAGGAAGAGGGCTGGATCCTGGGGGCCTGACGGCTGGCGCGCCCTCTGATCATCGCCCACCGCGGCGCCTCGGGCGAACGCCCCGAGCACACCCGCGCGGCCTATGACCTCGCCATCCAGCAGGGCGCCGATTTCATCGAGCCCGATCTGGTCATGACCGCCGACGGCGTCCTGATCGTCCGCCACGAGAACGAGATCGGCGGCACGACGGACGTCGCCGCCCGTCCCGCCTTCGCCAACCGCCACACGACAAAGACCATCGACGGCCAGTCCGTCACCGGCTGGTTCACCGAAGACTTCACCCTGGCCGAACTGAAGACCCTGCGCGTCCGCGAACGCCTGCCCGACCTTCGCCCGGCCAACACCGCCTTCGACGGTCAGGACCCCATCCTGACCTTCGACGAGGTCCTCGACATCGCCGCCACGGCCGGCGTCCGCGTCGCCCCCGAACTCAAACACCCGAGCTATTTCGCCGCCCTCGGCCTGCCGATCGAGGACGCCTTCGTCGCCACGCTGCAACGCCGCGGCCTGACCGGCGCCGCCGCCCCCATCCTGATCCAGTGTTTCGAGACCGGAACCCTGCAACGCCTGCGCGCCCGCATCGCCGCGCCCCTGCTGCAACTGGTCGCCGCCGCCGGCGGACCGGTCGATCGCCCGGACCTCAGCTACGCCGCCATGACCACGCGCGACGGCCTCGCCGCTGTCGCCGCCTACGCCGACTGGATCGGCGCAGACACAGCCCTGATCGAACCCGTCCCCGGCGCCCCGACCGTCCTGATCGCCCACGCCCACGTCGCCGGCCTCAGGGTCGCCGCCTGGACCTTCCGCGCCGAGAACGCCTTCCTGCCCGAGGCCGACCGAATCGGCGACGAGCCGGCCGCGCACGGGCGGCTGCGCGAGCGGCTGGCGCGCTTCGCGGGGTACGGCCTGGACGCGGCCTTCACGGACCATCCGGGTCTCGCTGTCGATCGTTGAACAGCCGTCTTCGCTCCCCGGCATCACTGCCGGAAAGGTTGGGGAGGGCGCGGAGCGGCCGGGCCTCGCCCGGTGCTTGGATTGTTTTACCGTTTCGACGAAGCAGGCCGCTCCGCGCAGTCGTTTTCCACGCGCTCTCCGGATGGTGGTCCTGTTCGGGCCTTGGCCGGATCGTCGCCCGGTCCATTGCTGGTCCGGACGCGGGGCGAACTTCACACACGGTGGCGGATCGATTCGCTCCGGAAGCCCGCGGCGAGCAGGCAGACGCCATCCATCG
>NZ_DLHQ01000054.1 GCF_002483305.1 Brevundimonas sp. UBA7664 | reverse complement strand
GAGCGGCCTGCTTCGTCGAAACGGTAATAATATCAAAGCACCGGGCGAGGCCCGGCCGCTCCGCGCCCTCCCCAACCGCCTCGACACAGGCGGCGAAGAGTCATGTCCGTCCTGTTTCAGGCTTCAGCCGAAAGGTCCCTTCATGCCCCGTTGCCGCCGTCCCCGCGTGAGCGAGAACCACTACGTCCGCACCCTCCAGATGCTTCGTCTCGAAGGCCTTGAAACGGGCCGGTTCGAACCGGCGTCGGACCGGGAGATGATGTACCTCCAGCTCTTCAACAGCGGGCTTCGCCCCGACCGGAACGACTTCGTCGTGTCCTGGCCCCTGCTCCAGCTGGAAGCGATCCTCTTTGATTGGGACGAAGCCGGGGACCTTGCCGACCCGCCCTTCTCCCCCACCCCCGAACCCGCTATCTCCGGCCCATGACCCTCCTCCACGCCCTGAACGGCCTGTCCGACATCGCCTCCGACTATGACATCCTGCTCTGCGACGTCTGGGGCGTGATCCACAACGGCCGCGAAAGCTGGCCCGCGGCCTGTGACGCCCTCGCCCGCTTCAACCGCGACCACGGCCAGGTCGTGCTGATCTCCAACTCGCCGCGCCCGGCCCCCGGCATGATCGCCCAGATGGACGCCCTCGGCGTGCCGCGGGACTCCTGGGGCGCCGTGGTCACCTCGGGCGACGCCACCCGCGTGGAGCTGGCCAGGCGCGCGCCCGGCCCCGCCTGGATCATCGGCCCCGACCGCGACGGCCCGCTCTATGACGGTCTCGGCCTGACGCCCGCGAACGGCGCCGAAGACGCCGCCTTCATCTCCGTCACCGGCATGGTCGACGACGAGGTCGAAACCCCCGAGGATTACCGCGAACGCCTGTCCGCCGGCGCCGCCCGCGGCCTCGAACTGATCTGCGCCAACCCCGATCGCGTGGTCCAGCGTGGCGACAAGCTCATCTACTGCGGCGGCGCCCTGGCCGACCTCTACGAAGGCCTCGGCGGCCGAGTCACCATGGCCGGCAAGCCGTTCGGCCCCATCTACGACCTGGCCCTGCACGAGGCCGCCGCCTTGCTGGGCCGCCCCGTCGACCGCTCCCGCGTCCTGTGCATCGGCGACGGCGTGGTCACCGACGTGCTCGGCGCGAACAAACAGGCCCTCGACTGCCTGTTCATCGCCCAGGGCATCCATGGCGACGCCGCGCGCGGCCCCGACGGCCGCCTCGATCCGGCCCGCGCCGCCGACCTGCTCAAGGCCGAGACCACCTGGGCCCGCTACGCCGCGCTCGATCTGACGTGGTGACCACGGCCATTTTGGCCTCAGGCCGCGTCGGCCTGAATCCGAAAAATGGCCCACTCAGGGACAAATCGCGCTAAGGCCGGACGATGACAGAGATTGTGACGAAGCACCCCTCGGGCGGCTACATCCTCGAGGAACTCCACGTCGGCATGACGGCGGAGACGCACATCCTCGTCACCGAACAGCGCATCCAGCAGTTCGCCGACGCCTCGGATGACTACAATCCGGTGCATATGGACGAGGCCTTTGCGTCGAAGACCGCCTATCGCGGCCGTATCGCCCACGGCCTGCTGACCGCCTCCTTCGGCTCGGCCGTGGTCGGCACCATCCTGCCCGGCGCCGGCGCCATCTACCTGTCCCAGACCCTCGGCTTCCACATGCCGGTGCGGATCGACGAGACCGTTCTGGTCCGCGTCAGCGTCAAGTCCGTCGACCCCGAAAGCGCCCGCGTCGAGCTGGACTGCGAGGCCTTCGTCGACGGCAAGCGGGTGATGGACGGCGTCGCCCTGGTCCGCGTTCCCCGCCGCCGGCGCCCCGCGAAGGACTGACTTGGTCGAGATCGTCACCGACTGGCGCGACCTGCCCGACCGGCTTCGCGGCGCGGCCGTGGCCATCGGCGCCTTCGACGGCGTCCATCGCGGCCATCAGGCCGTGATCGCCCAGGCCCGCGCCGCCGCCGACCGCCTCGCCGCCCCGCTGGCCGTGGTCAGTTTCGACCCCCACCCGCGCCGCTGGTTCCAGCCCGACGCCGCCCCCTTCCGCCTGATGACCTCAGGCCAGATGGCCCGCGCCATGGCCCCGCTCGGCGTCGACCGCCTGCATCTCCTGCCCTTCGACGCCGCCATGGCCGCCATGTCCGACGAGGCCTTCGCCCGGGAGGTGCTGGCGGACGGGCTGGGAGTGCGCCATGCCGCCGTCGGCTTCGACTTCACCTACGGCAAGGGCCGCACCGGTTCCCCCGAAGGCCTGCGCCGCCACGGCGAGGCCCTGGGCTTCACCGTCACCGCTGTCGACCGCGTCGACGACCCCGACGGGCTGAAACTGTCCTCCTCCGCCGTGCGCGAGGCGCTCAAGGCCGGCGACATGCCCCGCGCCGCCGCTATCCTCGGCCGCCCGTTCGCCCTCGAGGGTCAGGTGATCCACGGCGACAAGCGCGGCCGCACCATCGGCGTGCCCACCGCCAATGTGCCGCTGGGCGACTACATGCGCCCCGCCTACGGGATCTATGCGACCCGCACCCGCCTGCCCGACGGCCGCGTCATCGACGGCGTCGCCAACCTCGGCGTCCGCCCCATGTTCGAGATCGACCAGCCCCTGCTCGAGGTCTGGCTGTTCGACTTCAACGAGGACCTCTACGGCCAGATCGTCGAGACCGACCTCATCGCCTTCCTGCGCGGCGAAATGGCCTTCGACAGCCTCGACGCCCTCAAGGTCCAGATCGACAAGGACGCGGCGGCGGCCCGACGTGTGCTCGCTAGCTGATCGCCGCCATCAGGGTTTCGGTCAGCGCCGGACGCCCCGGAACCAGCACGTCGGAGACCTTCCACATCGGCCCCTCCTTGACCAGTTTCAGCGTCTGCCGCTTCGTCTCGCCCGCATTGGTGAACACCACCGCCGCCTCGGCCGCCGCCGGCCCGGACTGCGTCACCGTCACCGACTCCAGGGCGAAGCCCTCGCTGTCCTGGCAGTCGCAGATCGGATCATAGTTCAGCGTCGGAACCTCGCCCGCCGCCTTGGCGACGTCGGCGCCGATCATGGCGTTCAGCATCCGGTCGTAGATCGGGTCCTGCCCCGGCCGCAGCGGCTCGCCCATCCCGGCGCCCGGCGTGGCGTGGACCGCGTACAGGGCCCGGACGAATTCCTCCGGCCCGGCCCGCGCCGCCTCGTAGATGGCCGGACGTCCCGGCGGCAGGGCGGCGGGCGCGTCGGCCGGCTCTACGGCTTCATCGCCCGACGGCGAACAGGCGGCGAGGCCGGTCAGAACGGCGGCGGCGATACTCAGGACGTGGCGGCGCATGGGACCCTCCCGGACACCCGGGACTATCCCGCCGCCGCGGCCAACTGGCAATCCCGGCTGGCGCCCGGCCCTCGCCGTCTGCTAGACCACTCCCACCATGACCGTCCGCGTGTTTCGCCCGATTTCGATTAGCCGCCCGGCGTAGCGCTGCAGGGCTCTGGCCCCGTGCACGCCGGGATCGATACCGACGCGAACGATCACACATCGACGACGAAACGAGACTTCATGGCTGACGCCAGCGACACCCCCACCGGCCGCGACTATCGCGAAACCGTCTTCCTGCCCGAGACGCCCTTCCCCATGCGCGGCGGCCTGCCGCAAAAGGAACCGGCGATCATCGAGCAATGGGGCGACCTCTATGCCGCCCTGCGCAAACAGCGTCAGGCCGAGGGCGCGCCCCTCTACGTCCTGCACGACGGCCCGCCCTACGCCAACGGCGACATCCACATCGGCCACGCCCTCAACAAGACGCTGAAGGATTTCGTCGTCCGCAGCCGCTTCCTGCTCGGCAATGACGTCGACTACGTCCCCGGCTGGGACTGCCACNNTGCCACGGCCTGCCGATCGAGTGGAAGATCGAGGAACGCTATCGCAGCCAGGGCAAGCGCAAGGACGAGGTCTCCAAGGCCGAGTTCCGTCAGGCCTGCCGCGAATACGCTACCGGCTGGATCGACGTGCAGCGCGACCAGTTCAAACGCCTCGGCGTCCTCGGCGACTGGGACCATCGCTACGCCACCATGGACTTCACGACCGAGGCGGCGATTGTCGGCGAGTTCCACAAGTTCAAGAACTCGGGCCAGCTCTACCGCGGCTCCAAGCCGGTCATGTGGTCGCCGGTCGAGCGCACCGCCCTGGCCGACGCCGAGATCGAATACCACGACCACGTCAGCCCGACGGTCTGGGTCAAATTCCCCGTCACCGGCGCGACCGACAGCCATCCGGACGACCTGCTGGCCTTCCGCCACGCCAATCCGTCGATCGTAATCTGGACCACCACGCCCTGGACCATCCCGGCCAACCGCGCCATCAGCTACGGCCCCGAGATCGCCTATGGCCTCTATGAGGTCACGGCCATGGAAACCGGGCTGGAGTTCGAGCCCTGGGCCAAACCCGGCGACCGGCTGATCGTCGCCGACAAACTGGCCGAGGACGTGTTCAAGGCCGCGAAGATCGCCGCCTGGACCCGCCTCGACGACCTGAACCCGTCCGGTCTGGAGTGCGCCCATCCGCTGGCGGCCCTCGCCCCCGGCTACGGTTTCTCCGTGCCCCTGCTGGCCGGCGACCACGTCACCGACGACGCCGGCACCGGCTTCGTCCACACGGCGCCGGGCCACGGCGCCGACGACTTCGAGGTCTGGAAGGCCCACGGCCATCACGAGGTCCCGGACACCGTCGATCCCGACGGTGCCTACCACGACCACGTCCCCCTGTTCGCCGGCCTCAAGGTGCTGGAGACCGAGGGCAAGAAGACCGGCAAATTCGGTCCCGCCAACGGCGCGGTGATGGAAAAGCTGATCGAGGCCGGCAACCTGCTGGCGCGCGGCCGGATGGAGCATTCCTATCCGCACAGCTGGCGCTCCAAGGCGCCGATCATCTTCCGCAACACGCCGCAGTGGTTCATCCGCATGGACACGCCGCTGGCGGATGACGGCACGCTGCGCGAGCGGGCGCTGGACGCCATCGACAAGACCGATTTCCACCCTGAGGCCGGACGCAACCGCATCCGCTCCATGGTCGAGGGCCGCCCTGACTGGCTGATCAGCCGCCAGCGCGCCTGGGGCACGCCGCTGGCCATGTTCGTCGACAAACAGACCGGCCAGCCGCTGGTCGACGCCGAGGTCGACGCCCGCATCACCGCCGCGGTGGCCGAGGGCGGCGCTGACGCCTGGTTTACCCGTCCCGACGCCGACTTCCTCGGCGCTCACGACCCCGCGCGCTACGAGAAGATCGAGGACATCCTCGACGTCTGGTTCGACTCCGGCTGCACCCACGCCTTCACGCTGGAAACGCGCGACCCGGCCCATGGCTACACCGGCGACCGCCCCTCGCACTGGCCGGCGGACCTCTATCTCGAGGGCTCGGACCAGCACCGTGGCTGGTTCCAGTCCAATCTCCTCGAAGGCTGCGGCACCCGCGGCCGCGCCCCCTATGACGCCGTCCTGACCCACGGCTTCACCCAGGACGAGAACGGGGAGAAGATGTCCAAGTCGAAGGGGAACACGACCGACCCCGCGACCATCATCAAGGAATCCGGCGCCGACATCCTGCGCCTCTGGGTCTCGCTGGTCGACTACGCCGAGGACCAGCGGATCGGGAAACAGATCCTGCAGACCACGGTCGACGCCTATCGCAAGCTGCGCAACACGGTTCGTTATCTGCTGGGCGCCCTCGTCGGCTTCGACGAGGCCGAACGCCTGCCGCTCGACCAGATGCCGCCGCTCGAGACATTCATCCTGCACCGGCTGTGGGAGCTCGATCGCGACGTCCGCAAGGCCTACGCCGAATACCGCTTCCAGGACGTCGTCCGTCCGGTGCTGGAGTTCTGCTCCAATGACCTGTCGGCCCTCTATTTCGACATCCGCAAGGACAGCCTCTACTGCGACCGCCCCGACGCGATCCGCCGCCGCGCGGCCCGCACGGTCATGCACGAGGTCTTCCTGCGCCTCACCGCCTGGCTGGCGCCGCTCACGCCCTTCACCATGGAAGAGGCCTGGGGCACGCGCTATCCCGATGGCGGGTCGAACTGCGCCCGGGTGATCCCGGAGACGCCAGCGGAATGGCGGAATGTGGGCGAAGCCAAACGCTGGGCGGACGTTCAGGCCGTTCTGGAAGTCGTCAATGAGTCGCTGGAGGCCGCGCGCAGAGACAAGGCAATCGGCGGGGCGCTCGACGCCTGGCCGGTTGTCACCGGCCCCGCCACGGCCTTCGCGCCGTTCGACGGGCTCGACGCCGCCGAGGTGTTCCGGACGTCCGGCGCCGAACTGATCACGGCCGGGGACGCCGTGACGGTCGAGGTTCGCCTTGCCGACCACCCCAAATGCGCCCGCTCATGGCGGCGCGTGCCCGATGTCGGCTCCGATCCCGCCTATCCCGAACTCAGCGCCCGCGACGCGGACGCCGTGCGCTGGTGGGACGCGCGGCAAGGCTGATCATCCGCCCGCTCCGGATCGACCGGAGCGGGCGAATGATGCGGTGCGATCAGGACGGCTGCCGCGCCGCGCGTTCGCGCAGTTGCACGGCCCGCGCCTCAAGCTCGTCCGCCTGGGTCGCCAGACGGGGCGACAGCGCCCTGAGCTCGGCGTCGGTGACGGTGTCGCCGCGTTCGCGCGCCCGTTCGATCTGTTCAGCCCGATACGCCGGATCACGCAGTCGCGCCGATTCCTCACGCATCTGTCCGGCGCCCGCGATCATCTGCTGGGCGCCCTGGGCCATGTGCACCCGGGCGTTGGCCACCTCGAGCATCGCCGCCTCGCGGGCCTGCCCCGCCATGGCGCGGGCCCGCGTCGCCTCTACGACCGCGGCCCGTGCGTGGGTCCGGGCTTCAGCCGCGGCGGCGACCTGGATGCGGGCCTGGGCCCGGGCTTCAGCCGCCTCCCGGCGGGCCTCGCGTGCCTGAATCCGCGCCTCGACCGCCGCCTGGCGGGCTTCAGTGACGGCCTGGCGTTCCTGTTCCGTCAGCGGACGGCCGCTATGGACCCAACCGGCGCGGGTCGCACGGGCCGGAGGCGCGGGCGGGGCCGGCGGAGCGGGAGGCGCCGGCGGCGCCACGCCGTAGGCCGCGGGGGGTGCGGGCGGCGAAGGCGGAAGCGGCGGCGGGGGCGGGGGCGGGGGCGGCGCATACGCGTCCTGCATCGCGGTCCATTCACTGGCGAACGTCACGGGAGCCGTCGGCGCGACCACATCGACCGGCCGGACCTCGGCGACCGCCGAAACGGGTGCAACCGTCCTCACCGGGGCCGTCGACGCGGCCTCCGCGTGAGGTGCGGCCGGCGCGCGGGGCGTCAGTTCCAGGGCGGCGATCGGCGTGGCGACCCCGACCAGGGCGCCAACGGCGAGGGCCATGGCGAGCGGGCGGGGACGCAGTGGTGCGGAGGTCTTCATGATGCAGGCGATCCTTCGGGTGAGGGTTTCGGCGGGTCCCGCCATCCCGAGGGCGGCGGGCGGGTTGAAGTCGGCGGCGAGGCCCACAAGGGCGCGGGCATAGTCGCGAGGTTCGACCTCACCGAGGGCGACCGCGTCGGCAGCCTCCTCGCTGCGGGCCGACAGGGCGGCATGGAGTCGCCAGACCAGCGGGTTGAACCAGAACAGGCCAAGGGCGATCCGCGACAGGACCAGGAAGAGCCAGTCGCCGCGCTGCAGATGGGCGAGCTCATGGGCCATGACGGCCCGGGCGGTCTCGGGACGGGCCAGTTGATCTTCGCCGATCAGGACCAACCCCGGCGGCGTCCCCCAGCTCAACGGCGCCCCCACGGCCGGGGACGCCACCAACCGCGGACGACGGTCGGGGACCAGGCGATCGAGCGGTGCGGTCCAGGCCGCGGCCGTCACAGTCCGGCCGCTCCGGGTCCAGCGCCGCAGGGTCCAGACTCCGAGCGCGAACCGGCCCAACACCAGCACGGCGCCGACGGCCCAGGCCCACAGCGCCAGGTCTGCGGCCGACGGCCAGAGGATTGAGCCGGACAGGGCCACGCCCTCGACCGTTTCGACCGCCCCGGCCCAGGCCACGGGAGGCGGCGGGGCCGAGGGGGCCTCGAGCGGCGGCAACAGCGGAACCGAAAGGGCGGGCGCGGCCGCCATCATCAGCGGCAGGACGATCAGCAGACAGACCGTGGCCCTCAGGATGTCGACGCGATCCGCCGCTGGCCGGAAGCTCAGCGCGCACGCCAGGGTCAGGCCCACACCGGCGATCAGGCCGGACTTGAGCAGCAGCTCGACGGCCAGGCCGGCGCCGCTCACGAGCCCCGCTCCCGCGCCTGCTCGATGGCCCGTTCCAGGGCCTCGAGCTCCTCGGGTTTCAGCTTCTGCGTCAGGCCCAGCAGGGCGGTCGCGGCCGAGACAGCCGAGCCGGCGAAGAAGGTGTCGACCGTGCGCCGCAGGGCTCCGGCCGCCAGGGTCTGGGGCCGCTGCATCGGACGATAGACAAGTCCGTCGTCCGCCGACCGCCGCCCCACGAGGCCCTTGGCTTCAAGCCGGGACAGCAGGGTCCGCACGGCCGAGTCGCTGAGCGCGCCGCTCATCGCCGCGCGCACCGCGCCCGTCGTGGCCTCCTCCAGTCGGCACAGGACCTCGAAGGCCTCTCGCTCGCGTCTTGGCAGGGATTCGATCACGTCGGCGCCTCCGTTATCCGCTACATATGTCGCGCTACGTTTGTAGCGGAACGAGGCAGGATTGAGGCGAAGGCGTGAACTCGCGGTAAGGGGAAAGGCGGGCCGCACTGAAAGCCCGGGCCGAACAGCAAAAAGCCCCGCCGGCGATGCCGGGCGGGGCTTTCAGATCTTGGGTGCGGGAGCAGGATTTGAACCTGCGACCTTCAGGTTATGAGCCTGACGAGCTACCGGGCTGCTCCATCCCGCGGCAAACGGTAGTGTAAGGGAAGAGCAGTTCGAGAGATGGGCGACGGCCCATAATACAATCATCTATCCGTCTGGTAGACCCGGCGGCGACCTACTCTCCCGCGCCTTGAGACGAAGTACCATCGGCTCTGGAGGCCTTAACGACCGAGTTCGGAATGGGATCGGGTGGGGAACCTCCGACATAGCCACCAGGTCAACCAGGCGGATAGACGATTGTGAGAAGACATTGTCGTATTCGAAAATCGAATGAGTTTTGCTGAGAAACGATCAAGCCGATCGGATTATTAGTACCAGTAAGCTTCATGGGTCGCCCCACTTCCACACCTGGCCTATCAACGTGGTAGTCTTCCACGATCCTCAGCGAAGCCTTGTTTTGAGGTTAGTTTCCCGCTTAGATGCTTTCAGCGGTTATCTATTCCATACATAGCTACCCTGCTGCACAACTGGCGTCATGACAGGTCCACCAGAGGTATGTCCATCCCGGTCCTCTCGTA
>NZ_DLHQ01000053.1 GCF_002483305.1 Brevundimonas sp. UBA7664 | reverse complement strand
GGCGTCTCGGTCGTCAACGCCCTGTCCGACTGGCTGAAACTGGTCATCTACCGCAACGGCAAACGCCACGAGATGAAGTTCGCCCGCGGCGACACGGTGGAGAGCCTGAAGGTCACCGGCGACGCCCCCATCCGCACCGAAGGCGCGCGCGCCGGTCAGCCCCTGTCGGGCACCGAAGTCACCTTCTACCCATCGGTCACCACCTTCGCTCACATCGACTTCGACCTGAAGACGCTGGAGCACCGGCTGCGCGAGCTGGCCTTCCTCAACTCCGGCGTGGTCATCAAGCTGCGCGATGACCGTCACGCCGAGAAGTTCGAGGAAATCCTGCACTATGAGGGCGGCGTCGAGGCCTTCGTGCGCCACCTCGACAAGTCCAAGACGCCCATTCTCAAGGACGTCATCGTCATCCGCGGCAAGAAGGAAGGGATCGAGATCGATCTCGCCCTGTGGTGGAACGACAGCTACCACGAGACCATGCTGTGCTTCACCAACAACATCCCCCAGCGGGATGGAGGCACCCACCTGTCGGCCTTCCGCGCCAGCCTGACCCGCGTCATGGGCGGCTATATCGACGCCGCCGGCGCGGCCAAGAAGGAGAAGGTCTCGGTCTCGGGCGAGGACGCCCGCGAAGGCCTGACCTGCGTCCTCTCGGTCAAGGTGCCGGATCCCAAATTCAGCTCCCAGACCAAGGACAAGCTGGTCTCGTCCGAGGTCCGCCCCGCCGTCGAGGGCCTCTGCTCCGAGGGCCTCTCGACCTGGTTCGAGGAACATCCGGTCGAGGCCAAGGCCGTCGTCGCCAAGATCATCGAGGCCGCCGCCGCCCGCGAGGCCGCGCGCAAGGCCCGCGACCTGACGCGCCGCAAGACCTCCATGGACATGGCCTCCCTGCCCGGCAAGCTGGCCGACTGTCAGGAACGCGACCCGGCCAAGTCCGAACTGTTCATCGTCGAGGGCGATTCCGCCGGCGGCTCGGCCAAACAGGCCCGCAATCGCGAGAACCAGGCCGTCCTGCCCCTGCGCGGCAAGATCCTCAACGTCGAGCGCGCCCGCTTCGACCGGATGCTGTCGTCCGAACTGATCGGGACGCTCATTCTGGCGCTCGGCACAGGCATCGGCCGCGACGACTTCAACGCCGACAAGCTGCGCTATCACAAGATCATCCTGATGGCCGACGCCGACGTCGACGGCGCCCACATCCGGACCCTGCTGCTGACCTTCTTCTATCGCCAGATGCCCGAGCTGATCGAGCGCGGGCACGTCTATATCGCCCAGCCGCCCCTCTACAAGGTCTCCAAGGGCAAGCAGTCGCGCTACCTCAAGGACCAGTCCGAGATGGACTCCTACCTCATCGAGGAGGGCTCATCCGAGGCCGAACTGGACCTGCCGAGCGGCGAACGCCGCACCGGCTTCGACCTGCAGGCGCTGGTCCGCGAAGCCAAGGCCTTCAAGGCCGGCGTCGATCGCCTGTCGCAACGCGCCCCGGCCTTCGCCATCGAACAGGCGGCGCTCGCGGGCCTGTTCGACGACGAACCCGCCGGCCCGTCAAAGGCCGCCGCCCGCTTCAACCTCTACGCCGAGGAGGGCGACGGCGACTGGACCGGCGCGCCGGGCGCCCAGGGGGCCGTGGCCTTCGAACGCGTGCGCCGCGCCGTCACCGAACGCATCGTGCTGGAAGAGGCCCTGATCCGCTCGCTCGACGCCCGCCGCCTGGCCGAACGCTCGGCCGCCTTCGAGGGCCTGTTCGACAAGCCCGCCGTCTTCCGCCGCAAGGACAAGTCCATCACCGTGCGCGGCCCGCTGGACCTGCTCGAGGCGGTTCTCGAGGCCGGCAAGAAGGGCATCGCCATCCAGCGCTACAAGGGCCTGGGTGAGATGAACCCGGAACAGCTCTGGGAGACCACGCTGGACGTCAACGCCCGCACCCTGCTCAAGGTGCAGGTCGAGCATCAGGAGGACGCCTCCGACCTGTTCGCCAAGCTGATGGGCGACGTGGTCGAGCCGCGCCGCGAGTTCATCCAGGCCAACGCCCTCGACGCGGCGGTCGACGCCTGACGACAGGCGGTGGAAAAAGCACCGCCTTGCTAAAGCTTGTGAAAGGGTCGGGGGGTGATGATCGGAAGGTCATCACGGAACCGACATGTCACCAGTCAAGCTTGTTCTCGTCGCTGTCCTGCTTTCCGTGTTGGCGCTCCCGGGCGACGCCATGGCGACAGTGCAGTCCCGCGCGAGCCGTGAAGACCTCGCCCGGCGCGTCGAACAACGCGCGGCCGTCACCAGCTTTCCGGCGCTCGAGGCCTTCGGCGAGGCCGCCCTCGACCAGCCGGGCCGGGAGGGCCTGAACCGCCTCTATCACGTGATGTGGATCACGCTGAACCAGGGCGATTTCGAGCGCGCCGAGTTCTGGAACAACCGCCTCGCCGCGGCCGCCCTGGCCCGCCGGGACGAGCGGTATCAGATGATCGCCCGGCTGAACGCCCTGACCATCCGCTACGACAGCGGCGACACCGCCGCCTCGGTCGAGATGGACCGGATCGGCCGGACCGCCACGGACTGGTTCGTCAAGGCGCATGCGATGCGGATCACCGCGCTGGCGCTGATCGATCAGGACCGGATCGGCGAAGGCCTCCGCCTGCTGACCGAGGCCGACGCCGCCATTCCCGAACGCGCCCCCTACGCCGACACCGCCCGGGCCGGGCTGTGGGAAGTGACCGGCATGGGCCTGATGCGGCTGAACGATATCGAGGGCGCGACCACGGCGTTCCGCCGCTACGAGATCGATTTCTCGAACCCCGCCTATCCCCGTCCCGATTTCGACGCCCTCTACAATCTGACGCGCCTGTCGGTTCAGGTCGGCGACCAGGACCTGGCCAACAAACTCTACGCCGCGCACCATCGGCTCGCCCGCCGGGCCGGCCTGGAGAGCCTGCTGGTCTATGACGCCAATCTCTGCGCCATGGTCGCCGACGGCGGCGGAGACTCGCGTGGGGTTCTCGACTGCCTTTCGCCCTACGGGGCCGACCTCGGCGCGGCGGACTTTCTGGCGCCGCAGCTGCTGCCGACGCGCGCCCTCGCCTATGCCCGGACCGGCCGGCTCGGCCTCGCCCGCCGCGATCTGGCCGAGATCCGCCGCCGCGAGGCCGCCGGCCTGTTCCGCGAGGAAGGGTTTTCGGAAGTGCCCCGGGTCGAAGCCGCCCTGCTGTTCGCCGAGGGCCGCACCCGGGAGGGCTTCCAGCGCCTGGAGGCCTATCACAGGGCCCTGGACATCCAGACCGCGCGCCGGTTCAGCGCGGGTATCGGACAGGTCACCGGGGACATGCAGGAACAGCTGGCCGAACGGCGCCGCCAGCTCGATACGGCGCGAACCAACACCCGTCTGCAGAAGGACGTCATCAGTTCGCAGCGCTGGATCGTCGGCATCGCCGTGCTCTTCATCCTGACCGCGGCCGGCCTGCTGATCTGGCAATGGCGCTCGGCCGGCCATCTGCGCCTCGCGCGCCGGGCGGCGGAAGCGGCCAGCCGGTCGAAGAGCGATTTCCTCGCCAATATGAGCCACGAGATCCGCACCCCGCTGAATGGCGTGGTCGCCATGGCCGACGCCCTTTCGCGGAGCGATCTGGGCCCGCGCGAGCGGGAGATGGTCGATATCGTCCGGTCGTCCAGCGGCACGCTCGAGCGCCTGCTCTCGGACATCCTGGACACCGCCAAGATCGAATCCGGCCAGATCACCATCGAGCCGGGCCCGTTCCACCTCGCCGATGTCGTCCGCGAGACGGCCGCCCTGTGGCGAACCAAGGCCGAGGCCAAGGGCGTGTCGCTGGAAATCGAGATTCCGGCGCAGGCCGAACGGCTGGTCCATGGCGATGCGGTGCGCATCCGCCAGGTCCTGACCAATCTGGTCAGCAATGCGCTGAAATTCACGGCGGCGGGCGAGGTCCGGTTGAGCGTCGAGGACGTCGCCGACGACCGCGTCCGCTTCACCGTTTCGGACACCGGCGTCGGCTTTGAGCCCGAACAGAAGGCCCGCATCTTCGGCCGCTTCCACCAGGCCGACGGGTCGATCACGCGCCGCTTCGGCGGCACTGGCCTGGGCCTGACGATCTCGCGCGACCTGGCCGAGCTGATGGGCGGCGTCCTCGATTGCGAGAGCCAGCCCGGCGTCGGCTCGCGGTTCTGGTTCGAGGCGCCCCTGCCGTTGGCCGAGGCCGCGGGCGCCGGGGCGTCGCCCGGGCCTGATGCCGACGCCGGCGCGGTCGGGCTGCGGATTCTCCTGGCCGATGATCATCCGGCCAACCGCAAGGTCATCGAGGTCCTGCTGTCGGGGACGGACGCCGACCTTGTGTGCGTGGCGGACGGGCAGGAAGCGCTGGACGCCTTCCGGGACGGCGTCTTCGACCTCGTCCTGATGGACATGCAGATGCCGGTGATGGACGGCCTGACCGCGACCGCCGGCATTCGCGCGATCGAGGCCGGGCGCGGCGGCGCGCGCACGCCCGTGCTCATGCTGACCGCCAACGCCATGCCCGATCACATCGAGGCGGGCCGCCAGGCCGGCTCCGACGGCCATCTCGCCAAGCCGGTGACCATGGCGACCCTGTTCGCGGGGATTTCGCAGGTCCTGGCCGTGACCGAACCGGAGCGCGGCGCCGAAGCGGCCTGACCGGACAGCCCGAGGCGTCCGTTCGGGCCAATGTGTCGGCCGACAAGAGAAAATGGCGCGCCCGGAACGATTCGAACGTCCGACCCTCAGATTCGTAGTCTGATGCTCTATCCAGCTGAGCTACGGGCGC
>NZ_DLHQ01000007.1 GCF_002483305.1 Brevundimonas sp. UBA7664 | reverse complement strand
CCGCCGCCGCCACAGGCGGCCAGCGGCAGACACAGGATCGCCACGAGCATGGCGGGAGCCAGCAGCCCAGTTCTTCGACGGACCTGCATACCCCACTCCAATTTACGCTGCCCCTTCCGAACCCTAACGCCTGCCTTTGTCGTCAGACAATGCCCGGCGGCTCCGAGGCTGCCGATTTTCGTGGGGAGGCGCCCGATCGGGGCCCGAGGCTTCCTGGCGGCCGGATCGCGGGCCGTCCGATCATGGCCCCCGGGGGCTTGGCAGCCCGGGGGCGGGGTCGCATGGTGCGCGGCATGCTCCTGCGGCCTTCCCCCACATCCGTTCCGGCCGTCCTGGCGTTGGCCGCGACCGTTCTGGTCAGCTGCGGTCCCGGAGCCCCCACGACGGACCCAGGCGTCGTCGGGGCTCCGGCCGAACAAAGACTGATCGCCCTGACGGATCTGGACCAGCGGGTCGCCCGGGTCGGCTATCGCCTGTCGGTCGCCAACGCCGCCCTATGCCCCGCTGTGCGCAACTCGGCCGGATGGCTGCTTCACGCCGCCAGCCAGTACAGCTCCGAACTGCGGCCGCACGCCGTCGCCCGCTTCGGTCTGGACGGCGACCTGCCGGGCCTACTGGCGGCGCCGGAGGGGTCGGCCGCGGCCCGCGCCGGCCTGCGCCGGGGCGATCTGATCCTCGCCGTCGACGGCGTGGCGCTGGTGCGAGGGGTCGACCGGCGTGCGGCTGTCTTTGAGGGTCTGGAGGCCAACATCAACCGCCTCGACCAGGCGCTGGCGCGCGGTCCGGTCGGGATCAGCTATCGCCGCGACGGGAACGACCATACGGCCTCCGTCGCCCCGCAGCGCGCCTGCGGCTACGACGTCCAGCTGGATCCGTCCGACGACCTCAATGCCAAAGCGAACGGCGAGCGCCTGTTCATCACCACGGCCATGGCCGGGTTCGCGGCCACCGACGACGAGCTCGCCATCATCCTCGGCCACGAACTGGCCCATCACGTCCTTGAACATCACGCCTGGCATGACGCCGAGACCCGCGGCCGCCAGACCCAGACCGTACCGGCCCTGTCCGACGCGCCCGGCGGCCCCGAGCGCCAGGCGGACCGGGTCGGCCTCTATCTCGCCGCCCGGGCCGGGTTCGACACGGCGATCGCGCCGGCCTTCTGGCGCCGGTTCGGGGCCTACAACTGGCGCGTCCGCTATCCCCAGTGGGGCCATCCCTCGGCCGAGGCCCGCGCCCGCGCCCTCGAGACGGCGCAGGCGGAGATCACGGCCCTGCGTGATGCGGGTGAGCCGCTGGTCCCCTGACGGCAGAAGGCGACGCCCTCGTCAGTGCGGCGACGGCGCGGCGACCACATCGATTTCGCGCACCGGCGTCCGGGCGGCGGCGATCGCGAACACGGTCAGGATGACGTAGCCCAGGGCCGGGATCAGGAAGGCCAGGTTCAGGCTGCTGAGGTCCGCCACCCGGCCGCCCAGCAGCGGCAGGATCGCCCCGCCGGCGATGGCCATGCACATCAGACCGGAGGTGGCGGAGGCCGGCGCCGACGACCGCTCCAGCGTCAGGGTGAAGATGGCCGGGAACATGACCGAGTTGAACAAACCCACGGCCAGCGCCGCGAACGCCGCGCTGACGCCCCCGGTCTGGGCGACGATCAGGCACAGGATGCCCGCGCAGGCGGTGCAGACCGCCAGCAGCACGCCCGCCGGGACCCGCGTCAGAAAGGCGCTGCCTGCGAACCGGCCCATCAGGGCGCCGGCCCAGTAGAGCGCCACCAGCCGTCCGGCGTCATGGATCAGCAGGCCCAGAGTGCGGTCGGAGTGCAGCAGATTGGTCATCAGGCTGCCGATCGTCACTTCCGACCCGACATAGACGAAGATCGCCACGGCCCCGAACACGGCCCATCGGGAGTTCAACGCCTTGAGGGGGGACCCGGCTGTCCCGGACGCGGCGTTGGCGCTCGCGGCCGTCAGCTTGCCGCGCACGGACCAGATGAAGACCCCCAGCAGGGCGAAGAAGACCGCCAGGCCGATGAAGATGGCGTCGATGTTGCGCAGGGTGGCCGCCCGGGACGCCGCATCCATGACCACCGGCGCCGCCCCCTCCATGGCGGTCGCCGCCTCGCGCGCGGCCGAGCCGGCATAGGCGCCCATGCCGCCGATGTAGTTCTGCAGAAAGATGACCCAACCGACGACCAGCCCGGCCGCGGCCCCGACCACCAGCCAGCCCTTCACGTCGCGTCGCAGCAGGCCGATGAGGAAGCCCGCGGCCAGGCCGATGCCGACACCCATCAGAATCAGCAGCAGCGCCGCGGGCGACGCCAGGGCGCTCACCCCGCCGACGGCGAAGATCCCGCCCGAGAGCATCACCGTCGCCCCCAGCAACGGCCCGATCACGGTGCCCAGCGAGTTGAACGCCTGGGACAGCACCAGCCGGAAATGGGACCCCTTCGGCGAGCCCAGCGACGCCGCCAGAGGGTTCGCCGCCACCTGCAGCAGGGTCACGCCCGACGCGATGACAAACAGGGCCACCAGCACGCCTGGATAGAAGTCCAGCAGGGTCGACAGCGGCACCACCAGCGCGCCCAGCACCATGACGGCGAGCGCGCCCACCACCGACCGGGCGTAGCCGAGCCGGGCCAGCACAGCGGCCGCCGGCAGGGATACGATCCCGTAGGCTGTGAACCAGGCGAACTGCGTCAGCAACGCCTCGGTGAAGTTGAGATCGAACACCCCCTTCACCGCCGCGATCAGCGGGTCGATCAGCGAGGTGGCGAAACCCCACGCGAAGAACAGGGTGGTTACATAGGCGAAGGCGAGCGGGGCGCCGGACGGACGGCCGTTGTGCGACGCGCTCTGGATATCGGTCATGACGGTCCCCGGTCGCCGGGCGGCGGGAGCCCGATCTCACCGCCCTTGGTTCCATCGGCGACCGGCCGCGTCCAGTGGTTTGAGGCGCGCCGTAACGAAAAGTGGCCCACGACCCTGCAAGCGCGGGCGAACGTCGGGCGGCAAGTCCATGCGCCCGCGCCGGGCCGCGCGTCAGACCGTGCAGCGCACCCTCACTTGCTGCGCCGCACACGAAATAATTTGCCTGCTGCACTGCAATAGAGTCACATCTCCAACCGCGGCGTCGAACGCGGTTCGGGCCGATTCCTGTCGCCAGACCCCGGACGCCGCGCATGACCCCAGCCTCCGTCGCCCCGCTCCTCGCCCATCAGGTCCCGCTGGCGCTGAACGAGGCCTCCGCCGCCTGGATCCTGACCTCCACCGCCCTGGTCCTGCTGATGACCCTGCCCGGTCTGGCCCTGTTCTACGGCGGCATGGTGCGGCGCAAGAACGTGCTGGCCACCATCGCCCATTCCACCGCCGCCATGGCCATCGTCACCGTTCTCTGGTTCATCGCCGGCTACAGCCTGTCGTTCGGCGCCGGCGGCCCGGCCACCAACGGCTTCATCGGCGGTCTGCAGGCCGCCTTCCTCAACGGCGTCACCCCGTCCACGGCCCACAGCCTCGCCCCCGGCCTGCCCGAGTTCCTGTGGATCGCCTATCAGCTGACCTTCGCCATCATCACCCCGGCCCTGATCGCCGGCGCCTTCGCCGAGCGGATAAAATTCTCGGCCTCCATCCTGTTCTTCTTCCTCTGGCACCTGATCGTCTATGCGCCGATCTGCCATCAGGTCTGGGGCGGCGGCTGGATGGGCTCGCTGGGCGTGCTCGACTTCGCCGGCGGGGCCGTGGTCCACGTCAATGCGGGCGTCGCCGGCCTCGTCGCCGCCCTCGTGCTGGGGCCGCGCCACGGGCATCAGCGGGACAATATGGCCCCGCACAATCTCGCCTACACCGCCATCGGCGCCGGCCTGCTGCTGGTCGGCTGGCTCGGCTTCAACGCCGGCTCGGCCTGGGCCGCCGACGGCATCGCCGCCCTCGCCGCCTTCAACACCCTTCTCGCCGCCGCCGCCGCCGCCATCGCCTGGACCGCCGTGGAGTGGATCGACCACAGGAAGCCGACCCTGCTGGGCCTGCTCTCCGGCCTCGTCGCCGGCCTCGTCGGGATCACCCCCGCCGCCGGCCTGGTCGACCCCAAGGGCGCCTTCATCATCGGCCTGGTGACGGGCCCCGCCTGCTACGCCGGCGCCGTCTGGCTCAAGCGCGCCCTGAAGTATGACGACAGCCTCGACGCCTTCGGCGTGCATGGCGTCGGCGGCATCGTCGGCGCCCTGCTGACCGGCGTCCTCGCCACGGCCGCCATCAATCCCGCCGCGGCCAGCGCCAATCTGCTCAACCAGGCCATCGGCCTGGCGGCCGTCATCGCCTGGAGCGCCGTCGGCACCTTCCTGATCCTGATGATCTGCAAATTCACCACCGGCCTGCGCGTGCCGAAGGAGGCGGAGATCGAGGGCCTCGACTACACGCAGCACGGGGAGACGGTTCACCCGTAGGGGGAGGCAGTAGGGCTTGGGCAGTAGGCATTAGGAAGTGCACGCGGCGCTCCCCCTCCACCTCTCCTACTGCCTACTGCCTACTGCCTACTGCCTACTCCTCGACGGCAACGCTCCCCGCCGACCCGCGTTCACCCCCTCATGGCAGCCAAGGGCGAACTCAAAACCTATCAGGCCAAGCGCAGTTTCGCTGAAACCCCGGAGCCGAAAGGCCGCAAGGGCCGGGCGAAGACCACCGCCCTGACCTATCTGATCCAGCGCCACGCCGCGACGCGGCTGCATTACGACTTCCGCATCGAGGTCGACGGCGTGCTCAAGTCCTGGGCCGTGACCAAGGCCCCGTCGCGCGACACGGCCGTCAAACGTCTGGCCGTCGAGGTCGAGGACCATCCGCTCGACTACGGGTCCTTCGAAGGGACCATCCCCTCGGGCAACTACGGCGCCGGCACGGTGCAGATGTGGGACCGCGGAACCTGGGAGCCGCAGGAGCCCGACCTCGACGCGGCCTTCAAGGAGGGCCAGATCAAGATGATCCTGCACGGCGAGCGGCTGCAGGGAAAATGGGCCCTGATCCGCCTCCGCTCGGACCGCGGCAAGCCGTCGAAGCGCAACAACTGGCTGCTGATCAAGGAGCGCGACGAACACACCGTCGAGGGCGAGGGCGACGCCAATATGGAGATCGACGCCTCCATCACGACCGGCCGCAGCCTGGCCGAGATCGCGACCGGCAAGACGCAGTGGACCTCGTCCAAGCCGGTCGCGCGCAAGGGTCCGGCCAAACCGCAGCCCGCCGCCCGCGAGGCGCATCTGGCCAGGCCGCCGGCCTTCATCCCGATCCAGCTGTGCAAGGTCGCCGACCATCCGCCCGCCGGGACCGGCTGGGCCCATGAGATCAAGTTCGACGGCTACCGCGTCCAGATCGCCACCGGCGGCGGCAAGGCGCGGCTCTACACCCGGCGCGGCCACGACTGGTCAGCCAAGTTTCCGGAGGTGGTGAAGGACGCCGGCTCATGGCCCGACGGCGTCATCGACGGCGAACTGTGCGCCCTGGCCGGGGATCACATGCCGGACTTCTCCGCCCTTCAGGCCGCCATCGCCGATGGAAAGACCAGCGGCCTGGTCTTCTTCGCCTTTGACCTGCTGTCGGAGGGGACCGAGGACCTGCGCAAACTGCCCCTGTCGCACCGCAAGGCCCGGCTTCAGGCCCACATCGACCGCATGCCGAAGGCGGCGAAGGACCGCGTCCGCTATGTCGACCATTTCGCCACCACCGGCGCCGCCATTCTTGAGAGCGCCTGCCGCATGGATCTCGAAGGCGTCATCTCCAAGAAGCTGGACGCCCCTTACCTTGCGGGCCGCTCATCCACCTGGCTCAAGTCCAAATGCCGGGGCCGCGACGAGGTCGTCATCGGCGGCTGGTCGTCCGAGGGCGGGACCCGCTTCCGCTCCCTGCTGGTCGGCGTCCAGGACAAGGACGACCTGCGCTACCTCGGCCGGGTCGGCACGGGCTATTCGGCGCCCCTCCTCAAGACCCTGTTGCCCGCCCTGAAGTCCGCCGCCGCGGAGACCAGTCCCTTCGCCGGCAAGGGCGCCCCGCGCGGGGGCCGCGACATCCACTGGCTGAAGCCGGTCCTCGTCGCCGAGCTGGAGCATGGCGGCTACACCGAATCCGGCTCGCTGCGCCACGCCGCCTTCAAGGGCCTGCGCGAGGACAAGACGGCGGCCGAGGTGACGGAGCGACCGCAGCCGCCATCGATCCCGGGCAAGACCTCGCCCCAATCCACCAAGGCCGCGCCGGACCTCCACATCCCCGGCGAACCCGCCCCGTCGGCCCGCACATCGTCAAAGGGCAAGGTCATCGTCGCCGGCGTCACCATCTCCAGCCCCGACAAGGTCCTGTGGCCCGCGGCGGACGGCAAACCCGCCATCACCAAAGCCGACTTGGCCCGCTATTACGAGATGGCCGCCGACCGCATCCTGCCTCACGTCGCCGACCGGCCCGTCTCCATCATCCGCGCGCCCGAAGGCATCACCGGCGAGACATTCTTCCAGCGCCACGCCATGCCCGGCGCCAACCCGCGGCTGAAGCTGATCGATGTGAAGGAGCGCAAACCCTATGTCGGCGTCCTCGACGTCGGCGGTCTGGTCGCCATCGGTCAGGCCGGCGGGCTGGAACTCCATCCGTGGGGCTGCAAGTCCGGCGATCCCGAGACTCCGGAACAGGTCACCTTCGACCTCGACCCCGACGAAGGCCTCGATTTCAATGACGTCATCCGCGCCGCGAAAACGGTGAAGAAGGCGCTGGAATCCCTCGGCCTGAACGCCTTCGTCAAGACCACCGGCGGCAAGGGGCTGCACGTCGTCGTCCCGATCAAGACCGACGCCCGCAGCCGCATCGAGTGGGACCAGTGCAAGGCCTTCGCCAAGGCGGTGTCCGAGCGCGTCCGCGCCGCAGATCCCGACCATTTCACCACCACCCTGGCCAAGAAGGCGCGGGGCGGAAAGATCTTCCTCGACTATCTGCGCAACGGCCGCATGGCCACCGCCGTCGCCCCCTGGTCCCCCCGCGCCCGCCCCGGCGCGGGCGTCGCCTTCCCCCTGTCCTGGGGCAAGGTGAAGACCGGCCTCGACCCCAGCGCCTTCACCCTCCACGACGCCGCCGCCCTGCTGAAGAAGCCCGATCCGTGGAAGGATTTCCGCGACGGCGCGGTGAACCTGCGGCCGATCCTCAAGAAGGTGCTCTGACCCTTCTTCGTGCGAAGCGAACCGGCTAGAACCTTGGCCATGACCTCCGCCCCGCTTCCCGACGCCCCGACGAACTGGGTCGACCGTCATGCGCCGGAAGGCCTCAAGCCGTGGCTGAAGCTCGGCCGCTTCGACCGCCCCATCGGCATCTGGCTGTTGCTCCTGCCCGGCTGGCAGGGCATCGCCCTGGCTCTGGCCCAGTATCGCAAGACGCCGGACCTCTACGACGCCTGGCTCTTCCTCGGCTTCGCCCTCGGCGCCTGCCTGATGCGGGCGGCGGGCTGCGCCTTCAACGACATCGTCGACCTCGACATCGACGCGAAGGTGGCCCGCACCGCCCTGCGTCCCATCCCCTCCGGCCGAATCTCGGTCAAACAGGCTTGGGCCTTCGTGGTCATATGCAGCCTGATCAGCCTGCTGATCCTGCTCACCCTGAACCTGAGCGCCGTCCTGCTGGGCGTCGCCTCCCTCGCCCTCGTCGCCGCCTACCCCTTCATGAAGCGGATCACCTGGTGGCCCCAGGCCTGGCTCGGCCTGACCTTCAACTGGGGCGCGCTGATGGGGTTCGCGGCGGCGACGGGGTTGCTCCCCTTCGCGCTCTGGCTGGTCGCGAAAGCCATGGTGGCTTCGGGACAATGGTACACCTACAGCGCAGCCACGGGCGTCAACGGTGAACTGGCCCTGTCGGCTGCCTTCCTCTACCTCGCCCTCGTCTTCTGGACCCTCGGCTACGACACCATCTACGCCCTGCAGGACATCGAGGACGACGCCATGGTCGGGGTGAAGTCCTCGGCCCGCCGCCTCGGCTCGAACGTCCGTGGGGGCGTCGGCGTCTTCTATTGCGCGACCGTCGGCCTGACCGTCGCGGCCGGCCTGGCCGCCGGGCTCGGGCCGATCTTCTACGTCGCCCTGCTGCCCCTCGCCGCCCATCTGTTCCGTCAGGCGCGCGACGTCCGCCCCGACGACCCGGCCCTCGCCCTGCGGCTGTTTCGCTCGAACCGCGACGCCGGCTTCATTCTGCTTTCCGCCATCATTTTCGGCGCTGTATCGTGGCCGTTCTGAAGGAGACCCGCATGACCTCCCCCATCCGTACGCTCCTGATCCTGGCCGCCGCGGCGACCGCCCTGTCGGCCTGCAACCGCGACAAGGAGCCCGCGCCGCCCGCCGCCTCCACGCCCGGCGAGACCGCGACCGTGACCCCGGCCGACGCCGCCGCGCCGATGGGCTTCGAGCTGAAGACGCCCTACGCCGATGTCCGTCTGACCCTGCCCGACGCCATCAAGCCCCAGACCGATCTGCACGCCCCCCTCTATGCCGAGGAGGTGCGCCAGCTGCGCCAGTTCATCGAGGGCGCCCAGGGCGAACTGACCGAGGCCGGGGCCGACACCGACCGGCCCAAATACGAAAAGACCGTCACGGTCACCGCCGCCCTTGAGACCGGCAAGCTGTTCAGTCTCAAACGGGTCGATTTCGACTATTCCGGCGGCGCCCACCCCAACACCCTGACCAGCGGCATCCTGTGGGACAAGGCGCTGAAGCGGCGGCTCGGCCTCGCGGCCCTGTTCCGCCCCGGCGCCGACCTGACGGTCCTCGACCAGGCCCTGTGTTCGGCCATCAACGCCGCCAAACGCGCCCGCGTGCCCGACAGCGCCTCCGTTACCATGGACGGCAAGGACTGGTCCTGCCCTCGCGCCGTCGACACCGCCTTCGTCCTGACCCCCGGCACGGTCCCGGGCAAGGCCGCCGGCCTGACCTTCCTGATCGGACCCTATCAGGTCGGTCCCTATGCCGAGGGCGGGTATGAGCTCGCCATCCCGGTCACCGGCTTCCGTTCGCTGCTGGCCGTGGCCTATGCCGACGAGTTCGGCGGCCAGCTGCTCAAGGCCGGCGACGTGACCCCGGTCCGGGCCGCGCCGCCGGCCGACTGAGCCGCCCTGCCTCAGTCGGCGAGGAACTGATCGACCAGTTCGGCGAACCGCGCCGGCTGGTCGGCCATGATGAAATGCCGGCTGCCATCGACGCGGATCAGCCAGACGCCCGGCAGGGCGGCGTATTCCCGACCCCACAGCGCGTCGGCCATCGCGGCCGGAGCGCCCCCGTCGGCGTCGGAAGCGTAGATCGCCCAGACCGGCGTCGTCATCGCCGGCAGACCCGGCCTCAGATCCGTGGTCATCACCTCGTGGATCGCCGCCGCCATCGCCTGGCGGTCCGAGGCCATCGACCACGCGACCATCGCCTCCCGCGTCGCCGGGTCCCGCGCCAGCCCGATCGCGGTCTGGCCCTGCTGCGCCTGGAAACCCGCCGCATCGGCCGCCAGAATCCCGGCCGCGGCCTGATCGGCGAACGGACGCGCCGTTTCGGCGGTGACCTGCGGCCCGAACAGGGCGCTGAAGAAGGGCAGGCTGTCCACGCTCATCACCCGCCCGACGGCCTCGGGATGCTGCTGGGCCAGCATCACCGCGGTCATCCCGCCCATCGAATGGCCGATCACCGCCGGCTTCTCCAGGCCCATCTCGCGGATATAGCGGGTCAGCTCATCAACGACCGGCTGGACGAACGGGCCGCCCTCGCCATGCGTCCACGGCTCGCCGGCGAACCCGGCCAGCTGCACCAGATGCACCCGGTGCGTCGCCTTCAGCCGCTCGGCCTCGGCCCGCCACACCTCGCGCGAAGAGCTGAAGCCGGGGATCAGGATGACATCGGGACCGGATCCGATGACCTCGACCGACAACCGGTCCGAGGCGAAGGCGGTCTGGGCGGCGAACGCCGCGGGTTCGGCGCGGGCAGCCAGGGCGACCGCCCCGGCCCCCAGGGCGACGGCGGAAGCGAGGGCAAAGGCGCGCAGCAGGCGGCCGCCGCCATGGCGGGACATGAACATCATGGTCTTTGATCCTGTAAGGTTATCCTGACGCCCGTCAGGCGTGGGGGTTGTCGAAAACCTCTTCCACCGGCCGCGCGAACAGCACGGCGATGCGATAGGCGAGGTCCAGCGAGGGGTCGTGCTTTTCGGTCTCCAGGGCGTTGACCGCCTGGCGCGAGACGCCCAGCGCCTGCCCCAGTTGTTCCTGGGTCCATCCGCGCTCGACGCGCAGCAGTTTGAGACGGTTCTTCATCAGTTCGACGCCCGAACGAACGGAGCAACGCAGCCGAAGATGCCCCAGAAGGCCGCATAGACCAGCCAGCCCGGCAGATGGGGCGCGGCGGCGAAGGTCTCGGCGAACCCCCAGAAGGTCGCCAGGGCCATGGCCAGGCCGGCGGAGATGATGAACTGTTTGGCCGTCACCGCGCGCACGAACTCGTCGCTTTCCCGGATCAGGCTCAGCGTGGCCCAGAGCTGGCCGATCACCGGCGCAGAGACGGCGGCGGCCAGGAACCAGCCCGCAGGCTTGCCGATGATCTCGTCGAAGACATCGGTCACCATCATCGAGATGCAGACCAGCATGTAGGGAATCATGAAGGCGAAGGTGCGGAATACGTACCGCTTGTGCGCCGCCGTCCCGGTTTTCCATACGTTCAACATGACAACTTCTCCTGACTGAATGTAAGGCCTACCTTACAGTTCAGATTTGTCATGTCAACCTGACTTTTCGTCAGCCCTGCCTGACACCGCTCACCCGTTTGGAAATGACAGCGGGCCGGGCGTATTCTGGGCCATGCCCGCCGCGCCCCGCGCCCGTCCGTCCGACCTGTTCACGCCCGAAGAGTGGGCGCCCTTCCAGACGCGGTCCGGCTGGCGAGGACTGCTGCTGGTCGTCCATTGCTGGGGCGTCATCGCCGTGGCTGTCGTGGCTGGCGCGGTCTGGCCGATCCTCATCCCGCTGTGCGTGGCGATCATCGGCACGCGCCAGCTCGGACTGGCCATATTGATGCACGAGGCGGCGCACGGCGGCCTGTCGCCCAATGCCCGCCTGAACGACTTTCTCGGCCACTGGCTGTGCGCGGTCCCGGTGGGCGCCTCGCTGCCGCTCTATCGGCCCTATCACCTGTCGCACCACAAATACGCCCAGCAGCCCGAAGACCCCGACCTGGTCCTCTCGGCCCCCTTCCCGGTCACCCGCGCCAGCCTGCGCCGCAAGATCATCCGCGACCTGACCGGCCAGACCTTTTTCAAGCAGCGCGTCCTGTTCGCCTTCAAGGCCTTCGCCAGCCGGCGGGACGAAGACCTGGCCGAGGGCGCCGTCGTCACCGGACGCTCGATCGCTCCCTTCCTGCTCGTCAACGCCGCCCTGCTGATCGGGGCGACGCTGGCCGGCGTCTGGTGGGCGTATTTCGCGCTCTGGCTGCTGCCCCTCGCGACCTGGTTCCCCATGGTCACCCGGCTGCGCAACATCGCCGAGCACGCCTGCGTCGAGGGATCATCCACCGACCCCTTCCGCGCCGCCCGCACGACCCGCGCCGCGTGGTGGGAGCGCGCCTTCATCGCCCCCTACTGGGTCAATTTCCATGCCGAGCACCACCTGTTCATGCACGTGCCCTGCTGGAAGCTCCCGGCCCTGCACCGGGCGGTGCGCGCCCTGCCCCAGGGTGGCCGGATGGAGGTGGCGCCTGGCTATCTGGCGGTTCTGGGCAAGGCGTCGGCCCAGGCGTGATCCCCGACCCCGCCGCCTTCATCCTCGCAAACACCCGCCTCCAGCCCGTGCCCCACGCGCCGGAGATTTCGCTGTGGCTGGCCGATGAGATCACCCCGATCTGGCGGCTGACGGAGGAAGAACTGGGCGAGATGGGCCTGCCGCCGCCGTTCTGGGCCTTCGCCTGGGCGGGCGGGCAGGGGCTGGCGCGCTGGCTGCTCGACCACCCCGCCGAGGTCGCGGGCAAACGGGTGCTGGATCTCGCGACCGGTTCGGGCCTGGTTGGGATCGCCGCCATGCAGGCGGGCGCGGCCGCGGTCCTGTGCGCCGACATCGACCCCTTCTGCGGCGCCGCCGTCGCGCTCAACGCCGCCGCCAACGGCGTGACCCTGGCCTTCACTGATGCGGACCTGCTGGACGCCCCGCCGCCGGACGTGGATGTGATCTGCGCCGGCGACGTGTTCTACGAACAGCCGATGGCGGGCCGGGTTCTGGCCTGGCTGACCGGCGCGGCGAACCGCGGAATCCGCGTCCTCGTCGGCGATCCCCTGCGGACCTATTTTCCGAAGACCGGCTTTGACCTTCTGGCCGAGTACGCCGTCCCCACCACGCGCGAGCTTGAGGACGACGCGGTCAAACGCACGCGTGTCTGGACCCTGGCCCGCCCCGGCTGACGGCCACGCTTGGAGGTCAGAGCCGCAGGCGCCATCTCTACAGACATGATCGTCCTTCGCGCCCTGCTCGCCCTCACCGTGCTCGCCGCCGCACCGGCCGCGGCCGAGGCCCAGACCTGGCAGCCCCGTCCCGGCGCGCCCGCGGTCGATCCGCATCGCTACCAGGCCGACCAGCACCGGATCGAAATGGACCGGCTGCGCGCCCAGGCGGATCAGCGCGAGGCGTTCGCGCGCCAACTGGAGATCGAAACCCGGCTCAATCGCCTGCGGATCGAAGCGGCCCGCCAGCCCGAGCCGATCCAGCCGCCCGCGCCGCGTCCCCTGCGCTCGTCGGAGGAAGAAGCGGCCCTGCGCCGCTCGGCCTCGGAGCGTCGGGCCGACGTCAGCTCGGACGTGGGCCAGATCGACGCCTGGCTCGACCGTCCCCGCGACTGAAGACGGCGTGTCGCCGTCACTGCATCCCTTCCCCTCGTCCCGCGTTCCGGCCTAGCTTGGGCATCAGGCTGAGGGAGAACGACCATGCGTTGGCAGGGTGGACGGCGCGGCGGCAATATCGATGACCGGCGTGGCATGGGCGGCGGCACAATCGCCGGCGGCGGCATCGGGGCGCTCGTTCTCGCCGCCATCGGCTATTTCGTCTTCGGCATCGATCCCCAGACCACCACCCAGCTGGCCAGCCAGTTCGGCGGCGTCGGCGCGTCCGAGGGTCGCCAGGGCAGCCCCACCGACCAGGCGGGCGCCTTCGTCGACGTGATCGGATCCAATATCGACGACGTCTGGAAGACCAGGCTTCAGGGCTATCAGCCGCCCACCGTCACCCTCTACGAACAGGGCACGAGCACCGGCTGCGGCTTCGGCCAGTCGGCGATGGGACCCTTCTACTGCCCGACCGATCGTCATGTGTATCTGGATCTGGCCTTCTGGAGCGACCTTGAGACCCAGCTGGGCGCCTCCAGCGCTGATTTCGCCCGCGCCTATGTCATCGCCCATGAGTACGGCCATCACGTCCAGACCCTGACCGGCGCCTCGCAACAGGTGCAGGCGGCCCAGCAGCGCGCCTCGGGTCAGGCCGAGGCCAACCGCTATTCGGTCGCGCTCGAGCTCCAGGCCGACTGCTACGCCGGCGTCTGGGCCCGCAACGCCGCCCTCGTCTCGAACGGCGAGGTCGCCCTCGAAGCCGGCGATCTGGAAGCCGGGATGCAGACCGCCTCGGCCATCGGCGACGACACGCTGCAACGCCGTCAGGGTGGATCGGTCCAGCCGGACGGCTTCACCCACGGCTCGTCGGCCCAGCGGGTCGAATGGCTGCGGCGCGGCTATGAATCCGGCGACCCGGCGTCCTGCGACACCTTCGCCGCCCTCTAGGGATCAGCGGACCGTCAGGTCGAGCGGGCGCGAGACGAACAGGGCGCCGGAGCCCAGGTCCATGGCCACGCGCCGGCCCGCAAAGGCCTCCATGCCGACAAGCCCGCCCGGGAAGTTGGGCAGCGGCGGCTGGTCGAAGACGCCGACGGAGACGCGACGGTACATATGATCGGCGAAGGTCACCGTCCGGGCCACAACCGTGGCCGACCTCAGGGCGCCGCCCAGCACCAGGCTGACCTCGCTCTGCTGCGGCCGTCCGTCCAGGAGACCCGCCCCGTCGGCGGCGTCCCGACTGAGACCCAGCAGGGCCGAGGCGCCGGTATCGACCACGGCCGTCACCGCCGCCCCCTCGACCGTCACCTCCGTGGTCATCGCTCCACCCTGGCGCCGCACCGTCGCCGGGGCCAGATCGGGCGGGCGAACGAAGGCCTCGCGCCGGAGCAGCCGCGCATGCCGCCGCCGAGGGTCGAGCGCCAGCACCGCCTCGCCGAGCACGTCCTGACCCAGGATCAGCGGCGTGCGCAGCCCCTCGTCTGACGCCAGCGGCCCGAGGTCGAGGATGGCCGCGCGCAGACCCGTGATGGCCAGCCCCGGCAGATCGACCTCCAGGGTCGTGCCGCGGCCCACCTGCGCCCCGCCGCCCACGCCATAGGCGACCAGCGGCATGTCGAACAAAGACCGGCCGGCGGGCGGCAGACTGGCGAACAGCGCGCGATCGATCACGGAATACTGGGCCCCGCTGTCGATCAGGGCGACGACCTCGCGCCCGCCGAGCCGGACCCGCACCGTCGGCACGAGCGCATTCCGTGCATAGGCCAGCCACGGCGTCGCCCCGCCTTCCCCGAACGTCAGCGTCGGCTCGGGCCACAGCAGGGTCTCGCGCGCCCACCAGGCCCCGCCGACGATGGCGGCCAGTCCTGTGGCGCGGATCAGAAGCGAGCGGCGGTTCATGCCCGCCCAAGATGGCGCGTGCCCGCCCGCCGCGCCAGCGTCGCCTTCGTCGCGGCGGCTCAGGCCGCCGGCCAATGGTTGGCGGTCCGGTCCGCGCCCCCCGACGCCATCCGGACCGCCACCGCGAGCGCCTCTCCCCCAAGGCCCCGCGAACTCATGGTTAACAACCACTTAAGTCCCATCGAAACGCATCTGGCTTGGCAACCGCGTGCGAGTCGACAGGCTTCACCGTTCACGCGAACCGATCGCCGGCTACCTGTGGCCGAAGGGAACCACCTTGTTCTCGCGATCGTGACCGACATCGGCGGCCCCGAGGTACGGGATGCCGGACCTCTGGCACCAATAGCGGGCGATCTCGTCCGCGGTCAGGCCGAAGTCCGGGTCATTCTCGACGATGTCCGACACCCGCCCCATCCGGATCCCCGCCACCCGGCGGATCGAGGCCTGGCCGGTCAGGTGGAACATCATCCGGTCGATCCGGTAGAGCGGCTCCGACACATCCTCCAGCATCAGCACATGGCCCGTCAGGTCGGGCTCGAGCGCCGTGCCGACGAGGGCGTCCAGAATGCTGAGGTTGAAGGCGACGGCCGGACGGGGGTCCTCCGCCAGCGTCGGCTCCCATGAGGCCGGATCGCCCGACCTCAGCCAGTTGATCGCCCGCCACGCCGTGGCGTCGTTGCGCACCGAATCCGAGGCCATCGGCCCATGGGCGACATGCGGGAAGCCGGCCTTGTAGAGCAGGGCCAGGATGCTGCCGGCGTCGGAATAGCCCAGATACCGCTTCTTGCGCGCCGCCGCCGTCAGACGGGGCAGGACCGCCTCTGCGATCCGGCATGAGCCGTAGCCGCCGCGCGCGAACCAGACCGCGTCCAGCCGCGGATCGTTGGCGTATTCCACGAACGCATTGGCCCGGCTGGCGTCGTCGCCGCCGAAATGGCCGTGCTTGCCGAAGCTGGCGGGGTGGAAGGTCGCGGTGACCGACCCATCGGGAAAATTGGCCGCGATCCAGGCCAGAACAGCCTCGGCGCGCGCCTTGTTGAAGCGCGAACTGGCGTTGACGATGCCGATCTTCATGCTCAGCCGCTGGCCTCCAGCCTCGCCCGTGCTAGTCAGGCCGCCGGACATTCCCCGGTTTCGCCCTCATGAATCAAGACGACTATTTCTTCTGCGGCATTGGCGGATCGGGAATGCTCCCGCTGGCGATGATCGTCCAGGCGCGCGGCGGCCGGATCGAGGGGTCCGACCGGTCCCGCGACCAGGGCCGCACGCCGGAGAAATTCGCCTGGCTGGAAGCCCACGGCGTCACCCTTCATCCGCAGGACGGCTCGGGCGTCACGCGGTCGGACCAGACGGTCGTCGCCACCGGCGCCATCGAGGACACCGTCCCCGATATCGGCGCAGCCAAACGCGCCGGGGCCCGCATCGTCACCCGGCCGGAACTCCTGTCGCAGCTCTTCAACGCCGCCCCGACCTCGATCGGCGTGGCGGGCACCAGCGGCAAGTCGACGATCACCGGCATGATCGCCTGGATCCTGCATCAGGCGGGCCGCGCGCCGACGGTCATGAACGGCGCGGTGATGAAGAATTTCGCCGACGCCGATCATCCCTTCGCCAGCGCCCTGATCGGCGGTCCCGACCTGTTCGTCTCCGAGGTCGACGAGAGCGACGGCTCCATCGCCCGTTACGATCCCACGGTCGCCGTGGTCTCGAACATCTCGCTCGATCACAAGTCCATGGAGGAGCTGCGCGACCTGTTCGGCGGCTTCACCGGCCGGGCGGCGAAGGCCGTGCTCAACCTCGACAATGTCGAGACCCAGGCGCTGGCCCAGTCCCTTCCGGCCGACAGGGTCATCACCTTCGCCCTGGGCGAGGAGTCCGCCACCCTCAACGCCCATGACCTCGAGCCCCTGCCGACCGGGATGCGCTTCACCTTGACGGAGCTGGGCGGCGCCCCCGTTCCGGCCGTGCTGAACGTCCCCGGCGCCCACAATGTCGCCAATGCGCTCGCCGCCCTCGGCGCCGTCCGCGCCATAGGCCTGCCGCTCGATCAGGCCGTCGCCGCGCTGGAGACCTTCGCGGGCATCCGTCGCCGCATGGAGGTGGTCGGGACCGCGGACGGCGTCACCGTCATCGACGACTTCGCCCATAACCCGGACAAGATCGCCGCCACCCTGAAGACCCTGCACGCCTTCGACGGCCGGCTGCTGATCCTGTTCCAGCCGCACGGCTTCGGACCGCTGCGCCTGATGAAGGCCGAGTTCATCGAAGGCTTCGCCGGCCTGATGCGTGAGGACGATGTCCTGCTGATGCCCGAACCCGTCTACTATGGCGGTACGACCGACCGCAGTGTCGGCAGCGAGGATATCGCCTCGGGCGTTCGCGCCGCCGGCCGCACCGCCGAGGCCCTGGCCACGCGCGAGGCCTGCGGCGACCGGCTCACCGACCTCGCCCGCCCCGGCGACCGGATCATCGTCATGGGGGCCCGGGACGACACCCTGTCCGTGTTCGCAGCAGGGCTTCTGGATCGCCTCATTCGTCCGCTTAGGGATTGATTTTCAAAAGACTTTCCGAAAAGTTTCACGCCCGGCAAAGCCGATGTTAAGGGCCGCCGTCTATTCCCGAAGTTCAGCGGGAGTTGTTATGGCCAGGATTGGTGACTTTGCGAGTGCTGCGGCGCCGATCGGTCCGGAGACGCCCGGCGCGGATGTGTTTGACCGCTTTCAGCGCGAACCTGACACCCTGATCATCGCCGTTGTCGATGGCGATCAACGACCGGTCGGCCTGATCGAGCGCAACGCCTTCACCCTCAAGATGGCGGCCGAGTTCGGGCGCGCCCTCTATGCCAAACGCCCGGCATCGACCTTCATGGATGCCGCCCCGCGCATCCTCGACGCCGAGGCCGACGCCGAGACCCTGTTCCAGTCGATGGACGACACCAATCTGGGCGGCCTCCTCAACGGCTTCGTCGTCACTTCCGCCGGCCTCTATTTCGGCGTGGGCGCCGGCGTGCACGTGCTTCAGGCCGGCAACGCCATTCACCGCCGCCGGGCCGAAGCCATGAGCGCCCTGGCCAGGGATCTCTCACGAGCCGAGGCCGAAGCCCGGGCTTCCAGCCGAGCCAAGTCCGAATTCCTGGCGGTCATGAGCCATGAGATTCGCACGCCGCTGAACGGCGTCCTGGGCGTCGCCGCCCTGATGGAACGCGAGCTGACCCAGGAGGCCATGCGCCCCTATGCCCGGACCATCCTGGATTCCGGCCAGAGCCTGTTGCGCCTGTTGACCGATGCGCTGGACATGTCCCGGGCGGAGGCGGGGCTGATGACCTTCGAAACGGCGCCGGTCCACCTCGATTCAGTCGCCGCCGACCTCAAGGCCCTGTGGAGCCCGCGCGCCCAGGAGAAGAACCTGACCTTGACCATCACTCATGACACGGCCGGTCATGACTGGGTGGCCGGCGACGAAATGCGGCTCAAACAGTTGTTCAACAACCTGATCGGCAACGCCCTGAAATTCACCGAGTCCGGCCAGGTGGTTGTTCATATCGCCAGCCACGACATCGACGGCCAGATCGCCCTGACTGCCACCGTTGACGACAGCGGTCCGGGCGTGCCGGAGGACGCCGCCGGGACCATATTCGACCCGTTCAACACGGGTCATGCCGGCCGGGAAGGCGCGGGCGCCGGCCTCGGCCTGGCCATCTGCCGCCAGATTGTCGAACTGATGCACGGCGCCATCGGGGTGGAGCGGTCGCCGCAGGGCGGCGCGCGCTTCCGGTTCACCCTGACTCTGCCCGGCGCCAGTCGCGAGATGCGGGCGGCCGCCAGGCAAATGGCCGAGCCAACGGCCCATGAAACCCTGCATGTCCTCATCGTGGACGACAACGCCACCAACCGGTTCGTCGCCGCCAAGGTGCTGGAGCTGTTCGGCTGTAGCGCCGAAACCGTCGAGGGCGGACAGGAGGCGATCGAACGGGTCCAGACGGGTGCATTCGACCTGGTCCTGATGGACATCAAGATGCCCGGCATGGATGGCGTCAGGGCCACTCGACTGATCCGGAGCCTGTCAGGACCTGTGGCCGACATCCCGATACTGGCCCTCACAGCCAATGCCGATCCCCGTGATGAAGCCGAGTATCTGGCGGCCGGGATGAACGGGGTCGCGCAAAAGCCCATCCAGCCCGACGTCCTGCTTAACGCCATCCGCCTGGTCATGAGCCAACCGGCGTTCCTGAGGCAGACCCTGACAGAAGCTGCTTGAGCTGCGGGGCGATCTCGGACCTATTGTTGCGTTTGATGTTGCAGCTTCCCCCTCCTGAACTCCCTGAGGTCGTCGTCACCGGCGCGCGCCTGCCGCCCGCCGCCGGCGAGGCCGCCTTCGCGGTTGTCCGGCTGTCTGAGGCCGAGCTGTATACCGAGCAGCGCCTCGATGAGGCGCTCGCCTCCGTCCCCGCCGTCTCCCTCTTCCGCCGCACCTCCAGCCTGTCCGCCAATCCGACCACCCAGGGGATCAGCCTGCGCGCCATCGCCCCGTCCGGCGCGGGCCGCACGCTCGTCACCCTCGACGGCGTTCCCCTGAACGACCCGTTCGGCGGCTGGGTGATCTGGTCGCAGGTTCCGACCGAAAGCCTGTCCGGCCTCGACATCGTGCGTGGTTCCGGGGCCGGGCCGTACGGCGCGGGCGCCCTGACCGGCGTCATCAGCCTGCGCGAACGCGACGACGGCGCTGTGCTCGACGCCTCGGTCACAGACGGCGGCGACCGACTGTCAGCCTCCGGCGCAACGGCCATCGGCCCTGTCCGCCTCGTCGCCTCCGGCCTGTACGAGACCCGCGACGGCTATGTCCCTGTCCGGGGCGCGGCCGCCGGCGCCGCCGACACGCCGCTTGACCTCGAGGTCCGCAGCGCCGCCCTGCGCGCCGACGTGCCGATCGCCGACGCGGTGATCTCCCTTCGCGCCGCCGCCTTTGAGGAGGACCGCGGCTCCGGCCTCGCCGGCGCCAGGGCGACGGCCGGCGGCAACCTGCTCTCCGCCACGGCCGTGGCGCCTCAGTCTGACCGGCCCGGCTGGCGGCTGCAGGCCTGGCGCCGCGAGAGCGACCTCGCCAACACCTCGGTCGCCGTCGCCGCCGACCGCGCGACGACCACGCCCGCCAACGACCAGTTCGAGACGCCCGCGACCGGCTGGGGCCTCAACGCCGCCCTGCGCCGGACCACGGTGTCGGGCATTGGCCGGGCCGAATGGGAGCTCGGCGCCGACGCACGCTTCAATGAGGGCGAGACCCGCGAACGCTTCCGATACATGGCCGGCGCCTTCACGCGCGACCGGATCGCCGGCGGCGAGACCTCGGTGGTCGGCGCCTATGCCGAAGGATCGTCGGCCATTGGCTCCTGGCTGATCGCGGGAGGTCTGCGTCTTGATCAATGGCGCAACGAGGGCGGCCGCCGCCTTGAACGCGACCTGGCCACGGGCCTGCCGACGCTGGACGAGACCGATCCTGATCGCTCGGGCGAGGTTGTCAGCGCCCGACTGGGGGTCCGGCGCGAGATCGCGACGGGACAGGCGTTGCGGCTGGCCGCCTACACAGGATTTCGGCCCGCCACCCTGAACGAACTGCACCGCCCGTTCCGCGTCGGCAATGATCTGACCGAGGCCAATGCGGCGCTGGAGCCCGAGCGGCTGAGCGGCGTGGAGGCAGGCTGGGCACGGGTCGGCGAGCGAACCTCCCTGACCGCGACCGTGTTCTGGACCGAAGTCGAGGACGCCATCGTCAATGTCACCATCGGCGCCGGCCCCGGCGTCTTCCCTCGCGCCGGTTTCGTGCCCGCCGGCGGCGTGCTGCGCCAGCGCATGAACGCCGGGACCATTGAGGCGACGGGACTGGAGATCGACGGACGGTTCGAGGTCGGCGACGCCCTGTCCGTCCGGGCGGCCCTGTCGGTGACGAACGCCCTCCTGGACGGCGGAGCCCTGGCCCCGCAGCTGACCGGCCTGCGTCCCGCCCAGGCGCCGGACTGGAGCGCCACGGCCGGGCTGAACTGGCGCGCGACCGACCGGCTGACCCTCGCCGCCGACCTCCGTTGGGAGAGCCGCCGCTTCGACGATGATCTCAACAGCCGGGTGCTGGAGGCGGCCGCGACCGCTGACATCCGCGCCGAATGGGTGATATCCCCCTCTGCCTTGATATGGTTCGTCGCCGACAATCTGTTCGATGCGGAGGTCGAGGTCTCCGAGACCGCCACGGGCGTCGCCGGCTTCGGCCCGCCTCGTACCTACAGCGTCGGCGTCAGACTTTCGCGCTGAGTCCCTGGTCACGGCTATTGAAAATCGTTCGCAACTTCGGCACAAGCCACGCGTGACCGACACCGCAGCGCCAGCCAAGCCTCCCAAGGCGCCGAAGACGGCGCTCAACGCCACGCGGTCATTCTGGCTCAAACAGCTACATCAGTGGCACTGGATCTCCGCGGCGCTCAGCCTGATCGGCCTTCTGCTCTTCGCCGTCACCGGCATCACCCTGAACCACGCCGCCCAGATTCCGGCCGAGCCGGTCACGGTCGAGCAGACCGGCGTCCTGCCCGCGCCCCTGCTGGCCCGCCTCCCGGACTTCCCGGCCGAGACCACCGACCCTGTTCCGGACGCGGTCGCCCGCTGGGCCTCGGGCGCCTTCGATGTCCGGATCGCCGGCCGGCCCACCGAGACCACGCCCGAGGAAATCTACGTCGCCCTGGCCGAGCCCGGCGGCGACGGCTGGCTGACCATCGACCGCGCCACCGGCGAGGCCCTGCGCGAACGCACCACGCGCGGCTGGATCGCCTGGCTCAACGACCTGCACAAGGGCCGCAACACCGGCCCGGTCTGGTACTGGTTCATCGATGTCTTCGCCGCCGCCTGCATCGTCTTCGCCGTCACCGGCTTCGGCCTGACCTGGCTGCACGCCCGGCAGCGCCCCTCGACATGGCCCCTCCTCGGCCTTGGTCTGCTGATACCCGCCGTCATCGCCCTGCTGTTCATTCACTGACGAGTCGCCATGCGTAAGCTCACCCTCGCCCTCACCACCGTCGCGGCCAGCGCCATCGCCGCGCCCGCCATGGCCGCCGACCTGACCGTCTCGGTCGAGATCCCGCGCCTGACCGTCGCCGCCTACCACCGGCCCTATGTCGCCGTCTGGATCGAGCGCCCGGACCAGACCGCGGTGCGCACCCTCGCCGTCTGGTACGAGGTCTCCAACGTCGCCGAGGGCAAGGACTGGCTCAAGGACATGCGGACCTGGTGGCGTCGCGGCGGCCGTAGCCTGACCATGCCCGCCGACGGCGTCTCCAGCGCGACCAAGGCCCCCGGCCGCCACGCCGTGACCGTGTCAGGCGCCCGCCTGTCGAGCCTGCCCGCCGGCGACTATGTCATGGTCGTTGAGGCCGCCCGTGAACTGGGCGGGCGCGAAGCCGTGCGCGTCCCCTTCCGCTGGGGCGCCGCCAACACCGGCTCGGCCGCCGGCTCCACCGAACTCGGCGCCGTGCGCGTCACCGTCACCCGCTAGAGGAACCCGCCATGAAGAAGCCGCTCGCCCTGCTCGCCGCCCTCGCCGTTCTGGCCCTGCCGATGTCGGCCCAGGCCCACCGCGCCTGGCTGGCCCCGACCTCGACCGTCCTGTCCGGAACCGACGCCTGGGTCGGGTTCGACGCCGGCATGTCGAACGGCGTCTTCATCGCCGACCACGCCGCCATGAACCTGTCGAACCTGGTGATCACCGGCCCCGACGGCGCGCCCGTACAGCCGGAAAACCTCCACCAGGCCCGCTATCGCTCGTCCTTCGACCTGCACCTGACCAAGCCCGGCACCTACCGGGTCGCCAATGTCATGGGCGGGGTCGTCGTCGCCTGGACCCTCAATGGCACGACCACCCGCTGGCGCGGGGCCGAAGCCGACATCGCCGCCAATGTCCCGGCCGGCGCCACCGACGTCACCGTCACCCGATCCGACAGCCGGGTGGAGACCTTCGTGACGCTCGGGGCGCCCACGACCGAAAACCTCCAGCCGACCGGCCAGGGCATCGAACTGGTGCCCGTCAGCCATCCGAACGACCTGGTCGCCGGCGAGGCCGCCACTTTCAAACTGGTCCGCGACGGCCAGCCGGCCGCCGGCCTCGATGTGACCGTCGCCCGGGGCGGCACGCGCTATCGCGACGCCCCCGAGGAGATCACCGTGCGCACCGGCGCCGACGGGTCCTTCACCGTCACCTGGCCCGAGGCCGGCATGTACTGGGTGAACGCCTCGGTCCGGACGCCCGCCTCGGGCGACCAGCCGGCCGCCAGCGCCCAGTACAACGGCGTCATGGAAGTCCTGCCCTGACCGCTGGGGATCCGGGATCGGCCGGAACCTCCCCGCCCCCGCTGACCGCGGGCGGGGACGCCGCGCCGCGTCCGGACAACCGCGTCCTCATCCCGACCCACGGCCGCAGGCCCGGGCCGCCGCCCGGCGCCTCCATCCATGATTTCTCGGGCGAGACCATGGGCACGACCTGGTCGGTTCGGCTGGTCCCGCCGTCTCCCTTCGACCCCGCCGTCTTCCAGGCGGCGATCGAGGCGGAACTGGCCCGCATCATCGCCCTGTTCAGCCACTGGGACCCGCGTTCGGAACTGTCGCGCCTCAACGCCGCCCCGACCGGCTTCTGGGCTGTATCCGAGCCGTTCTGGGATCTGCTGAACAAGGCCATGGACCTGGCCGACGACACCGATGGCGCGGTCGATCCGGCGCTGGGCGCCCTTGTCGACCTGTGGGGTTTCGGCCCCCCGGGACCGCGGCCCATGAACGCCTTCGGGACCGGTCCGACCGTGCCGTTCGAGGAAGAGATCGCCGCCGCCCGCGCCCTGTCGGGCTGGGGCATCGTCCGCTTCAACCGCCCCGCCCGCGCGGTGCAGCAACTGGGCGGGGTCAAGCTGGACCTTTCAGGCATCGCCAAGGGCCACGCCGTCGACCGCGTGTCGGAGCGCCTCACCGCCATGGGGGCGACCCATCATCTGGTCGAGATCGGCGGCGAACTGCGCGGCGCCGGCGTCAAGCCCGACGGCCAGCCCTGGTGGGTCGAGCTGCAGCAGGCCCCCGGCGCCCCGGCGCCCCGCACCGTCGCCGCCCTGTTCGACCTCGCGGTCGCCACCTCGGGCGACTGGGTCCGGTCGTTCGAGGCCCATGGCCAGACCTACAGCCACACCATCGACGGCCGGACCGGCCGCCCGGTGGACAAGGGCGTCGCCTCCGTCACCGTCCTGGCCGAGACGGCGATGTACGCCGACGCGATGGCGACGGCCCTGACCGTCATGGGGCCCGAGGAAGGCCCGGCCTACGCCGCGGCCATGGGCATAGCGGCCGCCTTCGTCGTCCGGACCGCAGACGGACTGACCGAGGTCGTCACCCCCGCCTTCGCCGCCATGCTGTCCGAGGACGCGTGACCCACGATCCGGTTCGCTGGCTCTGGGCGGCGGTCGCCGTGGGCCTCTGGCTGGCGGTCATCGCCCTGGTGCGGTGGTCGGGAGCGCGCGCGCGCAAGTCCGCCGACGCCCGGGCCGCCGCCCTGTCCCCCCCGGGCGACGCCCCCGCCGTGCTGGTCGCCTTCGCCAGCCAGACCGGCCTGGCCGAGGAGCTGGCATGGATGACCGCGCGCAGCCTGTCCGACGCCGGAACGCCGACGCGGTTGGCCTTGTTGGGCGAACTGCAGCCCGCCGACCTCAGGGCGGCCGGACGGGTGCTGTTCATCGCCTCCACAACCGGCGAGGGCGACGCGCCCGACGCCGTGTCCCGGTTCGTGCGTCAGTCCATGCGCGAGCCGGCCGATCTCGCCGGTCTGTCCTATGGCCTGCTGGCGCTGGGCGACCGGACCTATGCCGACTTTTGCGGCTTTGGACGCGCCCTCGACGACTGGCTGCAACGCTCGGCCGCCGAGACCCTGTTCGACCGGGTCGAGGTCGACGACGGCGACACCGGAGCCATCCGGCACTGGCAGCGTCAGCTGGGCCTGCTGACCGGTTCCACCGTCGAGCCCGACTGGACCCCGCCGACCTTCGACCGCTGGCGACTGGTCGAGCGTACCCACCTGAACCCCGGCAGCCCCGGCGGCGAGGCCTGGCTGATGGCGTTCGAGCCCGTGGAGCATATGCCCGGCTGGGTCGCCGGCGACATCGCCGAGATCGGTCTTCCCGCCGTCGAGGGCCAGGCCCCTGCCGGCAGCCGCGAATATTCCGTCGCCTCCCTGCCGGCCGACGGTCGCGCGGAGTTCATCGTCCGGCTTGTGACGCGTGCCGACGGGTCGCCCGGCCTCGCCTCTGGTTGGCTGACCCGGGGCCTCGCCGTCGGCGGAGAGGCCGCGATGCGCATCCGCACCAATCGCAGCTTCCACGGTCCGGCGTCGGACACGCCGCTGGTCCTGATCGGCAACGGCACCGGTCTCGCCGGACTGCGCGCCCACTGGAAGGCCCGCGCCGGACAGACGTCCGGCCCGACCTGGCTGATGTTCGGCGAGCGCACCCGCGCCCATGACACCTTCCTCGACGCCGAACTCCGGGCGGCCCTCGCCGACGGGGTCCTGAACCGTCTCGACCGGGTCTTCTCCCGCGACGCGGACGACGGCCGCTACGTCCAGGCGCTGATCGCGGAGCACGCCGCCGACCTTTCCGACTGGGTCCGGCGGGGCGCCGTGATTCTCGTCTGCGGCAGCCTCGAGGGCATGTCGAAGGGCGTGCACGAAGCGCTCGAATCCGCTCTCGGCGCCGACGAATTGCGCGGTCTCGCCGAGACCGGACGCTACCGCCGGGATGTTTATTGACGCCGGCGCACGGAAGGCCTTGCCAAGCCAGTTGCGAACGCTAATGAGAGCCACTCGCAACTAGTGAGACTGGCATGACCGTTCGACATCTGACCCTGGGCCTTGTTCTGGCGACCGGAGCCTCCGGCCTGGCGCTCTCCGCCGCGGCTCAGGACGCCTTCGCGTCGACGGGCGATCCGGTCGAGATCGGGGACATTGTCATCACCGCCGCGGGCTTCGAGCAGCGGATCGAACAGGCCCCGGCCTCGATCAGCCTGATCTCGGGCGAGGAGATCCGCAGCCAGCGCGCCGGCTCGATCGCAGAACTGCTGGCCTCCGTCCCCGGCGTCGACGTCGGCGCTCCGGTGGGAAAGACCGGCGGCCTGACCATCAACATCCGCGGCCTCGGCTCGGACTACACCCTGATCCTGATCGACGGCCGCCGCCAGAACACGGCCGGCAGCGTCACCCCCAACGGTTTCGGTGAGACCTCGACCAGCTTCCTGCCGCCGGTGTCCGCCATCGAGCGGATCGAGGTCGTGCGCGGTCCGGTCTCGACCCTGTACGGCTCCGACGCCATCGGCGGCGTCATCAACATCATCACGAAAAAGGTCGGCGACGACTGGTCCGGCACGGGCTCGGCCAATGCCACGCTCCAGGGCGATGAGGAGTTCGGCAACCTGTACGGCGGCGACCTCTACGCCAACGGGCCGCTGATCCCGGACCTGCTCGGCCTGGCGGTGCGCGGCAGCTATCTGACGCGTGCGGACTCCGAACTGACCTATGAGACGGTCAACGGCGTTCAGACCCCGGTCGGCGGCTTCGGCCGCAGCGCTGCCGAGAGCGAGATCTGGTCCGCCGGCGGCCGTCTCAGCCTGACGCCGCACCCCGACCATGACCTGTGGCTCGACGTCGACGTGGCGCGCCAGTGGTACGACAATTCCAACGCCGAGCTGGGCACCAACACCACCGCCGGCGGCTACGCCGACGCGCTCGAGTTCAACCGCGACCAGGCCGTGCTGGCCCATGACTGGACGCTGCCCTTCGGCCGGCTCGAGAACACCCTGTCCTGGGGCCGGACCGAAACCATCGGCCGGATCATTCCGCCGGGCGTGCCCGGCGCGGGCGGCCCGCGGACCCTGGAGACCGAAAGCGTCATCCTCGACACCAAACTGTCCTCGGAATGGCGCAACCACACCTTCACCGTCGGCGGCCAGTACTGGGACGCCAGCATGGTCGACGGCGTCGCGCCGCAGGCCTTTGAATTCACCCAGTGGGCCCTGTTCGCCGAGGACGAATGGCGGTTCACCGATGCCCTCGCCCTGACCCTGGGCGGCCGTCTCGACGACCATTCGACCTTCGGCGACCAGTTCAGCCCGCGCGCCTATCTGGTCTGGAACGCCACCGACCATTGGACGATCAAGGGCGGTGTCAGCCGCGGTTTCAAGACGCCCCGGCTTGAGCAGCTGGCCCCCGGCATCAACGGCTTCGGTCAGCAGGGCCGCCTGCCCCTGCTCGGCTCGCCCGGCCTGCAGCCCGAGACCAGCACCGCCACCGAGGTCGCGGTCTTCTACGACAACCGCGACGACTTCCGCGCCAGCCTGACCCTGTTCGACAACCAGTTCGAGGACAAGATCGCCTCCGGAACCCCGGTCGTGAACTGCGCCTTCGGCGTTTCCGCCGCCGACTATGCGGCCGGAAACTACCCGCAGACCGGTTGCACCGACGTCGGCTTCTTCCCCAACGCCCCGACCTTCGGCCAGAGCGTCAATATCGATGAGGCCGTCACCCGGGGCGTCGAGGTCACGACGCGTTGGCGACCGGCCGACGCCTGGACGGTCAGCGCCAACTACACCTGGACGGACAGCGAGCAGAAATCGGGCGCGAGCCAGGGCCTGCCCCTGACCAACACGCCCGCCCATATGCTGAACGCGAGCGTGAACTGGCAGGCGACGGACCGGCTGTCGCTGTGGCTGCGCGGCGAGCACCAGTCGGACCGCTATCGCGGCGAGGGCGCCGCCCGCGACGCGCTCGGCGACTACAAGGCCTATGAGCTGTTCCACCTCGGCGGGGCCTGGGAGATCAATGACCGCGTCACCCTGAACGCCGTGGTCTACAACCTGCTGAACAAGGATTTCGTCAGCCTCATCCCCTATGGCGCGCCGGTCGCCTATGGGTCCGAATACGCCAACAACCAGGAGCCGCGCCGGCTGTGGGTGTCGATGCGGGTCGATTTCTGATCCCACAGACCTCGGTGCGGCGAGTTTACGCGGACTTCACCCCGACGACCTACAGTGGTCGGATGCGCAGCCTGTTCGCTTTCCTGCCGGCGCTGTTCCCGGCCGGGTCCGCCCGGACCCTGCGCGACCGCGAGGCGCGGCTGACGCATATGGCCTTGCACGATCAGGAAACCGGTCTCGGAAACCGGCTGGCGCTTGAGCGGCTGGCCTCCGGACCCGGCCAGACCTACGTCATCCTTCTGTGCATCGATCGGTTCGAAGTGGTCCGGAACGCCATCGGCTACGACTCGATGGCCCGGCTGCTCATCGCCCTGGGACAGAGGCTGTCCGCCCTGTCCGGCGGCAACCCGGTCGCCCGGGTCGGCGGCGGGACCCTGGGGCTGGTGTTTGGTTCCGACAGCGATGAAGCCGCCGTCACCCTGGCGGCCCGGCTGTGCGAGGCCGCGCATTCACCGATCACCCTGAACGGCGCCCCCGTGGACATCGCCCTGACCGCCGGCGTGGCGCGGGCCGGAGAGGTCAATCGCAACGTTCCTTCCCCCATCGACCGGGCGTCGATCGCTCTGGATCAAGCGCGGGCGACGCGCCGGCGGGCCGCCGCGTTTGACGCGGAACGCTATGGAGACCCCGCCGGCAATCTGTCCCTGATCAGCGAGATGATGGCCGCCCTGGGCAATGGCGAGCTGTCGCTGGCCTACCAGCCGAAATACGATTTCCGCGCGGACCGGATCAACGGCGTCGAGGCGCTCATGCGCTGGACCCACCCGCGCCGCGGCTGCGTGGCGCCCGACCTGTTCATCGGCATGGCCGAGGAAACGGGGCACATCCGCCCGCTGACCGAATGGGCCATCCGCCGCGCGATCGCCGATCAGAAGACCCTGGCCGCGGCCGGACACAGGCTGGCGGTCTCGGTCAACATTTCCGGCCGACTTCTGTCCGACGAGAGTTTCGCAGACTTCGCCCTGGCCGAGGTCGCCGCGGCGAAGGCCGACCTCTGTTTCGAAATCACCGAGACGGCCGTGGTGGAATACCCCGACCTTGCCTTGCGGATCGTCGAGCGGTTCGCCGGCGCCGGCATTTCGGTCTCGCTGGACGACTATGGCTCGGGTCTCTCCTCCCTGACCTATCTGAAACAGATCCGCGCCGACGAGCTGAAGATCGACAAGAGCTTCATCCTCGGCCTCGACCAGTCCGCCCGCGACGGGCTGCTGGTCAAATCGACCATCGATCTGGCGCACAGCCTCGGGCTCAAGGTCACCGCCGAGGGCGTCGAGACGCCGACGGCCCTGGCCCTGTTGCGCGGCATGGGCTGCGACATGGCCCAGGGCTATCTGATCGGTCGTCCGGTCCCGCTCGCCGCGCTGACGGAACAGCTGTCCGCGCCGGCCGATGACCTGAAACGCGCGCGTCAGGCCTGAGCCGCCGCGACCTCCTTCATCGACACGGACCGGTCAGCCAGCCTCGCCGCATCCACCGCCTGCCCCCGGCTGATCATCTGTCGCCCGGCCATGAATTCCGCGGGCGCGTTGACCGCCTCGACGCAGACGATCCGGTCGCCGGCGAGGTGGAAAACCGCAAAGGCGCCGCCCGCGACATCGCCGCGCACGACCTGACGATCGGCCCCGTCGGGCAGGCCGGCGATCTGCAGCTTGAGGTCATACTGGTCGGACCAGAACCACGGGACCTCGGGCGTCGGCGGCGCGCGTCCGGTGATCGCCGCCGCGGCCTGTTTCGCCTGTTCCAGAGCATTGGGCACGCTTTCCAGCCGATGCCGCCGCCCCCCGTGGACCGGGATCGGCCGGAAGGTCATGTCGCCGATGGCCCAGATGGCCGGATCCGACGTCCGCGCCGTCTCGTCCACCACCACCCCGTTCTCGCAGGCCAGCCCCGCCTCGCGGGCCAGGCTGTCGCACGACAGCGCCCCGACGCCCACCAGAACCGCATCCGCCTCGATCAACCGCCCGTCGGCCAGCCGCACCCCGCCATCCTCGAAGGCGACAGCCTCGACCGAGGTCAGAATCTCGACCCCCTGCGCCCGGTGGTGGGCGGTGAAAAAGGCCGACAGCGTCTCCGACGCCACCCGCGCCAGCACCCGGTCCATCCGTTCGATGACCACGGCCTGCGCCCCCAGCGCCCGCGCCGAGGCCGCCGCCTCCAGCCCGACATAGCCGCCGCCGACCACCGCCAGCCGTCGTCCCGGTCCCAGGACCGCCTTCAGCCGCTCGGCATCCGCCAAGGTTCTCAGCTCCAGCAGATCCGGTCGGTCCGCACCCGGGATCGTCAGCTTCCGCGCCGTCGAACCGGTGGCCAGGATGAGGGCGTCATAGGACTCCACCACCCCGTCGGCGAAGGTCACGGTCCGCGCCGCCGCATCGATCGCGGTCGCCGTCACGCCGGTCCGAAGCGCGATGTCGTGTTCGGCGTAGAAGGCCTCGGGCCGCAGCAGCAGCGCCTCCAGATCGGCCTCGCCCTTCAGCCAGGCCTTGGACAGGGGCGGCCGCTGATACGGCGCCGCCGGCTCCGCGCCCGCCAGCACGATCGGCCCCTCATGCCCGTACTGGCGCAGCAGCGCCGCCGCCGTTCCGCCCGCGTGGCCCGCGCCGATGATCAGAACCTTGGTCATGGGAAGCAGATAAAGGGGCCAGGGGTCAGGGGCTAGGGGTTAGGGAGGGGAACGACCCCTGCTCTTGTCTGTTGCTTCTTCCCTGGCCCTTAATCCCTGACCCCGAGGCCCTGCTTCCGCGTAACTTGGTGTTTCAGGACGGGTCAGACCGGTTGGCTCGACGGGCGGAAGCGGCCAAACACAAACCCGGTCAAGCCGGGCAGCGAGGATTGAAGACGCATATGGCGGCATTGGTGCTCTTCGGCGGCGGCGGCGACCTGGCCATGCGGATGCTGCTGCCCTCGCTCTATTTCCTCGAGCATGACGGCCTGCTGCCCGACGGGCTGAAGATCATCGGCGCCGCCCGTTCCGAAGAAAGCCGCGACGAATACGTCGCCAAGGTCCGCGCGGCGGTCGAGGGCAAGGCCCGGGCCGACGACGCATGGTCGGACCAATCCTGGGCGCGGCTGGACGCACGGCTCGACTATCTGCCGGTCGACGCCACCGACGCGGCCAGTCTGAAACCGCTCAAGGCGCGCGTCGGCGACGGCCCTGTGACCTCCTTCCTCGCCGTCTCTCCCTCCCTCTACGGCCGCATCGTCACCGCCCTGAAGGCCGCGGGCCTGGCCGAGGCGGCCGACCGCGTGGTGCTGGAGAAGCCGGTCGGGCGCGACCTTCAGTCCTTTCTCGAGATCGACGACGCCGTCGCCCACGCCTTCTCCGAGGACCAGGTCTTCCGCATCGACCACTACCTCGGCAAGGAGACGGTCCAGAACCTGATCGCCCTGCGTTTCGGCAACACCATCTTCGAACCGCTGTGGAACAGCCTGTCGATCGACCACGTCCAGATCACGGTCGGAGAGACCGTCGGCGTCGGCGACCGCTGGCCCTACTATGACGAATACGGCGCCCTGCGGGACATGCTGCAGAACCACATGCTCCAGCTGCTCTGCCTCGTGGCGATGGAGCCGCCGTCCGACCTCGACCCCGACTCGGTGCGCAACGAGAAGGTCAAGGTCATCCGCTCGCTCCGTCCGATCACGGAGCATGAGGCCGAGCGCGTCACCGTGCGCGGCCAGTACGTCGCCGGCGCCGTCGAGGGCAAGCCGGCGGCGGCCTACAGCGAAGAGCGCGGCCAGGCCTCCGACACCGAGACCTTCGTGGCCGTCCGCGTCGACATCGACAACTGGCGCTGGGCCGGCACCCCCTTCTTCCTGCGCACCGGCAAGCGGCTGGCCGAAAAGCGGACCGAGATCGTCATCCAGTTCAAGCCGGTGCCCCACTCCATCTTCGACCACGGCGAGCGCGGCCACATCGAGGCCAACCGGCTGGTCATCGAACTCCAGCCCGAGGAGGACATCGCCCTGTCGGTGATGAACAAGCAGCCCGGGCTGGACCAGCGCATGAAGCTGCAGCCGATCCAGATGTCCCTGTCCTGGGGCCAGGGCGACAAGGACGCCCGGCCGCCCCGCCGCCGCATCGCCTATGAGCGGCTGCTGCTCGACGCCCTGGCCGGCGACTCCACACTGTTCGTCCGCCGCGACGAGGCGGAACAGGCGTGGAAATGGGTCGACGAAGTCTCCGACGCCTGGCGCGGCGCGGCCTTCAAGCCGAAGGAATACGCCGCGGGAACCTGGGGCCCGGCCGAGGCCGACCTCCTGCTCGAGCGCGGCGGCCGGGCGTGGAACACCGGCCATGGGTGAGGCCGCGCCCGCCATCGAGTCCTTCGCCGACGGCGAGGCCTGGGCCGCCGCCTGCGCTGTCCGCCTGACCGACGCGCTGTCCGCGGCGCTGGCTGAGACCGGCAAGGCGGTCTTCGCCGGGTCTGGCGGCTCGACGCCCGCACCGATCTACCGCCGCATGGCCCGGGCCGATCTCGACTGGTCGCGCATCGCCGTCACCCTGATCGACGAACGCTATGTCCCCGAGACCTCGCCGGAGTCCAACGCGGCCCTGCTGAAGCAGACCCTGCTGACCGGTCCGGCCGCGGCGGCCCGTTTCGTCCCCCTGTTCCATCCCGCCGTGACGGTCGATCGCGCCGCCGCCCTGGCCGCCCATGTGCTCGCGGCCGAGGGCGGCAAATTGGACGCCGTCCTTCTCGGCATGGGGGAGGATGGCCATATCTGCTCCATGTTCCCGAACAGTCCGACCCTGAAGACCCTGCTCGCCCCTGCCCTGAAGCCGACCGTTCTCGGCGTCCCGCACGGCCGCGACGGCGCCGCGCCCGGCCTCGAGCGGCTGACCATCAACCTGCCGTATCTGATGACCGCCCGCCGCGTCGTCCTCGCCCTGACCGGCGCCGCCAAGCGCGCCGTCTTCGAACGCGAGGCCGCCGGCGATCCCGCGACCCAGCCCATCGCAGCCCTCATCGCGGCCGGGGTTCCGCTTGACGTTCTGTGGACGGAGAAAGCGTGATGCCCCCAAAAACCGCAATGCTCCACCCCGTCGTCGCCGGGGTCACCGCCCGCATCGTCGAGCGCTCGAAGACCACCCGCGCCGACTATCTGCGCCGCATGGACGCCGCCGGCTCTTCCGGCGTCGGCCGCGCCAAACTGTCCTGCGCCAACTGGGCCCACGCCTTCGCCGGCGCGCCGGTCAAGGACAAGCTCAACGCCATGTCGGGGACCCAGCCCAACGTCGGCGTGGTCACCGCCTACAATGACATGCTGTCGGCGCATCAGCCGTTCGAGCGTTTCCCGCAGATCATCCGCGACGCCGCGCGCGAGATGAACGCCACCGCCCAGGTCGCGGGCGCCACGCCCGCCATGTGCGACGGCGTCACCCAGGGCCGGCCCGGCATGGACCTGTCGCTGTTCAGCCGCGACCTGATCGCCATGTCCACCGCCGTGGCCCTGACCCACGACGCCTTCGACTCGGTCATCTGCCTCGGCGTCTGCGACAAGATCGTGCCCGGCCTGTTCATGGGCTCGCTGGCCTTCGGCCACCTGCCCGTGGTCTTCGCCCCCGCCGGGCCGATGCCGTCCGGCATTCCCAATTTCGAAAAGGCCCGGGTCCGCGCCGAATACGCCCAGGGCAAGGTCGACCGCGCGACCCTGCTGGAAAGCGAGATCGGCTCCTACCATTCGCCGGGCACCTGCACCTTCTACGGCACGGCCAACTCCAACCAGATGATGATGGAGCTGGGCGGCCTGCACCTGCCCTCGACCGCCTTCGTCCATCCCGAGACCGGCCTGCGCGACGCCCTCACGGCGGCGGCGGCGAAGCGCGCCGTCGAACTGGCCCGCACCGGACAGGGCCGAATGGCCGACGTCATTTCCGAGAAATCGATCGTCAACATGGTCGTCGCCCTGCTGGCCACCGGCGGCTCGACCAACCACGCCATCCATCTGGTCGCCATGGCGCGCGCCGCCGGGGTCCTGATCGACTGGACCGACATGGACCAGCTGTCCTCGGTCACACCGCTGCTGGCCCGGGTCTATCCCAACGGCTCGGCCGATGTGAACGCCTTCCAGGCCGCCGGCGGCGTCGCCTTCGTGGCCCGCGAACTGGCCCAAGCGGGAAATATCCATTCCGACGTCACGACGATCATGGGCGAGGGCATCCACCACTATTTCCAGGAACCGATGCTGATCGACGGCGACCTGGTCTGGAAGGACGGCGTCGCGGAAAGTCTGGATACGGACATTCTTCGCCCCGCCTCCGATCCCTTCGACCACGAGGGCGGCCTGCGCCTCGTCCAGGGCGACCTCGGCCGGGCCGTGATCAAGGTCTCGGCGGTCAAGCCGGAGAACCGCGTCGTCGAGGCCCCCGCCGCCGTGTTCGAGACCCAGGAGGATGCGCTCCAGGCCTTCCAGGACGGCAGGCTGGACCGCGACGTGGTCGTCATCCTGCGCTTCCAGGGCCCGCGCGCCAACGGCATGCCCGAGCTGCACAGCCTGTCCCCGGCCCTGTCGGTTCTGCAGGATCGCGGCTTCAAGGTCGCCTTCGTCACCGACGGCCGCATGTCCGGCGCCTCGGGCAAGACCCCGGCCGCGATCCACGTCTCCCCCGAGGCCCTCGCCGGCGGCCCCCTCGCCCATGTGCGCGACGGCGACATCATCCGGCTGGATCCCGAGGCCGGGGTCCTGACCACCGTGGGCGTCGCCGACCTGACCGCCCGCCCGGCCGCTGCGCGGACGCCCGCCCACGCCAGCGGCGCCGCCTCGGGCTACGGCCGCGAACTGTTCGGCGCCTTCCGCAAGATGGTCAGCACGGCCGAGGCGGGCGCCTCGATCTGTTTCGATTCCCCGACCGGCGGTCCGGCCCCGGCCGACGCCGCGCCGGACCCCAATCTCGTGGACCGCACGGTGGACGCATGACGACCGACCGCACCCTTCTCGTCGGCGACGTCGGCGGCACCAACGCCCGTTTCGCCATCGCCCGCATGGTCGACGGCCAGCGGGTGCTGGAGCATCACGAGAGCTTCAAGGGGGCGGATCATCCCACCTTCCTCAAGGCCGTGGCGGGCTTCATCGACGGCTGCGCGGTCAAGCCGACGGGCGGCGTCATCGCCGTCGCCGGCCCGGTGACCGACGGCGAGATCGACCTGACCAACTCCCCATGGCGGGTTTCCGAGCCGCAACTGCAAACGCTCGGCCTCAATCCCGTCCGCCTGATCAACGATTTCGAGGCCCTCGCCTGGGGCGCGCCCGCCGTGCCCGCGGACATGCTGGCCTCGCTCGGCGGACCCGAGGAGGGCGATCCGCATGCCGCCATCGCCGTCCTCGGCCCCGGCACCGGCTTCGGCGTCTCCGCCCTGGCGCGCGACATCCACGGCCATGCCGTCGCCATGCCGTCCGAGGGCGGCCACGCCTGTTTCGCCCCCGGCGACGCCGTCGAGGACGAGATCCTGCGCATCCTGCGGCGGCGCTATGAACGGGTCTCGATCGAACGGCTGATCTGTGGTCCCGGTCTGCTCAACATGCATCGCGCCCTGGCCGAGATCGACGGCCGCGAGAGCCATATCGACGACCCGGCCCAGATCACCGCCGAGGCGCTGGAGAACCCCAACAGTCATTGCGGCGCCACCCTGGCCCGGTTCTGCGCCATCCTCGGCGCGGTGGCCGGCGACATCGCCCTGACCACGGGCGCGCGCGGCGGCGTCTATATCGCCGGCGGCATCGCACCCCGCATCCTGCCCTTCCTCAAGGCCAGTCCGTTCCGCGAACGGTTCGAGCGCAAGGGCCGGTTCCAGGACTATATGGCGGCCATCCCGACGCATGTGATCCTGCACCAGCACGCCGCCCTTCTCGGCGCCGCGCGGGTCGCCTTCGCACAGGCCGGATGAGGTTCCAGCACTTTTTTCTCACGCGACCGTGAACCCGAACGGGGCGGCAGAGTTATGAGGTTTCCACTCTGGAAGGATATCCTCATGCGTAAACTGATCATCGCCGCCGCCGCCACCTTCGCCTTCGCCGGCCTCGCCGCCTGCGGTGAAAGCGCCGCCGACAAGCAGGCCGAAGTGCAGGCCGACGCCCTGGAAGAACAGGCCGCCGCCGCCCCGACCGAAGCCGCCGAAACCGCCCTCAACGCCGAAGCCGACCGCATCGAGCAGCAAGCCGGCAACGTCGACGGCGGCATGACCACCGAGAACACCCCGAACACCTCGCCGAGCGCCCCGGCCCAGTAATCGGGTTCGGCCCCGGGGAGTCATGACCCCGGTCTCGACAGAACGGTCAGCCCCCGTCGCAAATTGCGGCGGGGGTTTTCCGCGCCTGGTTCAGGGCTTGGGCGGCCAGGGAATGAAGGCGCTGGTCCGGCGGACATAGTCGGCATAGCCGGGCTTCGTCTTCGCCGTCGCCTTTTCGGTGATTCCGATCCCGGACCATCTGGTCAGGGTGAAGGTCAGGAACAGGGGTCCGGCGATCGCCCACAGTCCGGGGCCGGTCTCCGCCGCGATCAGGTACAGCCCCCACCAGACGCAGGCGTCGCCGAAATAGTTCGGATGCCGGGTCCAGCGCCACAGGCCGGTGTCCATGACCTTGCCCTTGTTGGCCGGGTCCTTCTTGAACGCCGCCAGTTGTGCGTCGCCGACGCTCTCGAAGCCGATGCCGATCACCGCCAGAACCGCGCCCGCCCAGCCCATCCAGCCCACGGCCGGCGCATAGGCGACCTGCCCCAGTTGCACCGGCAAGGCGGTCAGCCAGGCCAGCACCGCCTGCGGCAGGAACACCACCAGCAGCGCCGTCTTGCCGAAGCTCCAGCTTCGGGTCTTCTCCATCCGTTCGACGATCTCGACGTATCGGCCGTCCGCCCCCGACCGGCGCCAGCGGGTGAACAGGTGCCAGCCCAGTCGCAGCGCCCACACCGCGACCAGCCAGATCAGCAGCCATTTCCGGATCGGATCGCCGTCGGTGCGCGGAAAGGTCGCCAGCGCCAGCAACAACATGCCCATGGGCCAGACGGCGTCGATGAAGCTGACATCCTTCAGCCGAAGCGACAGCAGCCACAGTCCCAGCATCACCGCGATGATCAGGGCAAGGTTCAGGCCCAGCAGGGCGACGATCTCGGTCAGGCTCATGGGATCAGGAACGGCGCCGCTGGGGCTGTGGATGCAGGGTCAGTCGACGCACAGGGTGGCTTCGGCCTTGCCGTCCTCGACCCGGGTGAAACAGCCGAAACGGTTGCTGTCCGCCTGGCAGACGCCGGCCACCGCCGCGCCCTCGTCCGGACGCGCCGTGACGTCGGCCGTGCGGCACTCGCCCGCGCACTGGTCGCTGTCGGTGCAGCGCTCTCCGGCATCGGCGTAGCGGACCACGCACTGCATCGTCTGCATCCGGCCGACCGGCTGCAGGGTCCCGTTGCGAGCCAGGCAATCCGCCGCCGCGTTCTCCGGAACCGCCACGGGCGCCGGCTCGTCGCCATAGCCCAGCGTGCCCTTCTCCGGGCCCGGCTGGCAGGCCGCCAGCAAGACGGCCGCGATCATCGCAAGATACTTCATGTCACCTGTCCCTTCTGGAACCCGGTCCAGACGTCGTCATAGTCGAGCTGCATCGTCGGACTGGTTTGCGCCCATTCCGTGGTGCGGATCGGCGCCCGGGTCTCGAACATGAAGGCCAGGGTGTTCTCGATCTTGACCGGCTTGAGCTCGGCGGCGACCGCCTTGTCATAGCTGGCCTGATCCGGCCCATGCCCGCTCATGCAATTGTGCAGCGAGGCGCCGCCCGGCGCGAACCCGCCCTCCTTGGCATCGTATTCGCCGGTCACCAGCCCCATGAACTCACTCATGACGTTGCGGTGGAACCACGGCGGGCGGAAGGTATCCTCGCCCACCATCCAGCGCGGCGGGAAGATCACGAAGTCGCAGTTCGCCGTTCCCGCCGTATCGCTCGGCGAGGTCAGGACTGTGAAGATCGACGGGTCCGGATGGTCGAAACTGACCGTGCCGATCGTGTTGAACCGGGCGGTGTCATATTTGTACGGCGCATAGTTGCCATGCCAGCCGACCACATCCAGCGGCGAATGCGGGAAGGTCGTGGTCCACAGCCGCCCGCCGTATTTCTGCACACACTCGGTCGGCCGGTCGACGTCCTCAAAGGCGGCCACGGGCGTCTGGAAATCGCGGTGGTTGGCCAGCCCGTTCGAGCCGATCGGCCCGAGGTCCGGCAGGCGGAAGAGCGCGCCGTAGTTCTCGCAGACATAGCCGCGGATCGGACCGGAACACTCGACCCGGAATCGCACCCCGCGCGGAATAATCACGATCTCGCCGGGCTTCGCATCGATCCGCCCCATCTCGGTGACGAAGGCCTGATCGCCTTCCTGCGGCACAATCAGCAGCTCGCCGTCGGCGCAGTAGAAGACCCGGTCGACCATCGACCGGTTGGCCGCATACAGATGGATGCCGACGCCCGACAGAGCCTCCGCATCCCCCGTGCCGCCATAGGTCACCAGCCCCTCGACCCAGTCGGTCGGCGCGGTCGGCAGCGGCAGCGGATCCCACCGCATCCGGTTCGGCGACGGCGGCGCATCATGGAAGGGCCCGGTCCGCACCCGCCCCTGGGCGAACGGCTTGTAGGCCGGATGCTGGGCGCTCGGCCGCAGCCGGTACAGCCACGACCGCCGGTTCTCGCTGCGCGGCGCGGTGAACGCCGTCCCCGACAGCTGTTCCGCATACAGCCCCATCGGCGCCCGCTGCGGCGAGTTCCGGCCCTCGGGCAGGGCGCCGGGTACGGCCTCGGTCGCGAAATGATTGCCGAAACCGCTCAGATAGTGAGGCGCGTTGGTTCGCGTCGTCATGGTCAGAGTCTCCCTGCCCCTCGATCTAGGACAGGCCGGACCGGTTGGCCACTCCGGCGTGAACCGGAGGTGCCCGAACGGATCAGAACCCCTGCGCCCGCGCCATCCGTTCCTGATGGAACCCGGCATCCCCCAGCAGTTCGTTCAGCACCCGCACCCGCTTCATGAACAGGCCGACGTCGTACTCGTCCGTCATCCCGACGCCGCCGTGCATCTGCACCGCCTCCTGCACCGCCAGTTCGGCGACGCGCCCGGCCTTGGCCTTGGCGACCGAGACGACCAGCCCGGCGTCCGGCCGCCCGTTGTCCAGCGCCGTCAGCGCCCCCATCACCGCCGCTCGCGCGATCTCGATCTCGCTGAACAGATGCGCCGAGCGATGCTGCAGCGCCTGGAACTCGCCGATCAGCTTGCCGAACTGTTTGCGCGTCCGCAGATAGGCCATCGTCGTCTGGAAGGCCTGATCCCCCGCCCCGTTCAGCGACGCCGCCGCGCAGGCCCGGCCGAGGTTCAGCGCGCCCTCCAGCAGCGCCTCGCCGCCATCGACTGACCCGATCACCGCATCCGCATCGACCTCGACATCCGTCAGCGTCACCCGCGCCGCATTGTGGGCGTCGACCATGACGGTCCGCTCGATCTCGACGCCCGCCGTCTTCGGATCGACGAGGAACAAGGTCAGGCCGTTCTCGGTCAGGGCCGCCACGATCAGGGCGTCCGCGACATGACCGTCCAGCACAAAGCCCTTGGCCCCGTTCAGTTTGAAGCCGTTGCCCGACCGCTGCGCCACGGTCGCCATGCGCGCCGGCGCGTGTTTGGCGCCCTCGTCCACCGCCAGCGAGACGATCGCTTCGCCCGCCGCGATCCGCGGCAGCCAGGCCGCCTGCTGCGCGCCCGAGCCGCCGTCGATCAGGACCTTCGCCGACAACACCCCCGAGCCCAGGAAGGGCGACGGCGTCAGCGTCCGCCCCAGCGCCTCGGCCATGACCCCGGCCTCGACCGCGCCGAGGCCCGAGCCGCCGTGTTCCTCGGGAATGATGACGCCCGCGAACCCCATCTCGCCAAAGGCCCGCCACAGGTCGCGCGACACGCCGTCCGCATCCCTGCTGTCGCGCAGCTTCCTCAGATGCGCGATCGGCGCGTGCTCATTGAGGAAGCCGTCAGCGGCTTCCTTCAGCATGGACTGCTCTTCCGTCAGGATCAGGGGCATGGGCTCAGGCTCCCGGCAGCTGAAGCAGGTGTTTGGCGATGATGTTCAGCTGAACCTCCGAGGTCCCGCCCTCGATCGAATTGGCCTTGGTCCGCAGCCAGTCGCGCGCCGCCTTGCCGCCGCGCGACCGCTCGCCTTCCCACTCCAGCGCGTCCGATCCGCCGGCCGCCATCAGCAATTCGTGGCGCCGCTTGTTCAGCTCCGAGCCATAGTATTTCAGCATCGAGGCGATGGCCGGATGGGCCTGCCCCGCCTTCACCTGATCCCCGGCCCGCTCCATGGCCAGGCGGAAGGCCGCGGCGTCGATCTCCATTTCGGCGATCCGGGCCCGGAGCATCCCGTCATCCAGCCGGCCTTCGTCGTCCATCCCGATTGACCCGGTCGCCACCTGACCCAGAGGACGCCCGCCGCCCAGCTCACCCATGGCCCCGATCATGGTCCGCTCATGCGCCAGCAGATGTTTGGCCACGTCCCAGCCGCGGTTCAGCGTCCCGACCAGATTGGCCTTCTCGACCCGCACATCGTCGAAGAAGGTCTCGCAGAACGGGCTCTTGCCGCTGATCAGGGTGATCGGCCGCGTACTCACCCCCTTCGTCGCCATGTCGAACAGGACAAACGAAATGCCCAGATGCTTCGGCGCCTCGGGATCGGTCCGCACCAGGCAGAAGATCCAGTCGGCCTTGTCGGCATAGGACGTCCAGACCTTCTGGCCGTTGACGATCCAGTGGTCGCCCCGGTCCTCGGCCCGCGTCTGGATCGACGCCAGATCGGAGCCCGCGCCCGGCTCGGAATAGCCCTGGCACCAGCGGATTTCGCCACGCACGATCTCGGGCAGGAAGCGCTGCTTCTGTTCCTCGGTCCCGAAGGCCAGCAGCGCCGGCCCCAGCATCCAGACCCCGAAACTGGCCAGCGGCGCCTGGGCGTCGATGCGGCGCATCTCCGAGCCCAGCACCTTGGCCTGTTCGCGGCTCAGCCCGCCGCCGCCGTATTCGGCCGGCCACTCCGGCGCCGTCCAGCCCTTGGCGCCCATCCGGTCGAGCCAGACCTTGTGCGCCGGGGTCGGAAAGACGGCGTTGCGCCCGCCCCAGACCCGGTCCTCGTCGCTCTCCACCGGCCCGCGGCATTCCGCGGGACAGTTGGCCTCAAGCCAGGCGCGGGTCTCCGCGCGGAATGTATCGAGATCGGTCATGTCGGCCTCCTGCGGGGAGGTTTAGCAGCGATTCACCGGTGACGTAGCGTCAGCCGCCGCGGGGCAGGAACGGCGAGAAGGTGATCACCGTGAAGGTGTCGCGGATGTTCGGCCGCGTCTGCACCGACTTCGTCACGAACGTCCCGATATCCATCTCCTTCGGCAGCTGGAATTTGGCCAGAAGGTCGTACTGGCCCGAGGTCGAATAGACCTCCGAGACGTGCTCGACATTGTCCACCATATCGGCCGCCACATCATTGGCGTGGCCCAGCTCGCATTTGATGAAGACGAAGATGGCGGTCATCATGGCGGTTATCCGAGGGTCGAGAGGCGAGGGGCAAGGGTCGAGGGACCCGGTCACCAGACCTCTATACGCGGGCGGCAGGGTAAGGCGAGTTGATGCGTAAGGAAATCCGATGAGCGGCCCCACCCTCGACCCTCGACCCTCGACCCTCGATCCTGAAGCCGAATACAACAACCGCGCCCGCGTGCCCGACCACCCCGCCGTCATGGCGATGTGGCGCGAGACCGCCGAGGCCGCCCGGCCGCCGCTGGAGATCGCCTACGGGCCCGGTCCGCGCGAGGTGTTGGACCTGTTCGAGGCGGCGCCCGGAGCCCCGGTCGCCGTCTTCCTGCACGGCGGCTACTGGCAGGCGCTGGACAAGGGCTGGTTCAGCGGGATCGCCCCCACCTTCCTCGCACACGGCGTCAGCCTCGCCATACCCTCCTACGACCTCTGCCCCGCCGTCCGCCTCGGGGTGATCCTGCGCCAGGTCCGCACCGCAGTCGAAGCCGTCCGCGAGCGCAGCGGCGCCCGGCCCGTCGTCTTCGGCCATTCCGCCGGCGGGCATATGGCGGCCTGCATGCTGTCCGAAGGCCGCGCCTCGGCCGCCGTCGCCATCAGCGGCGTCTTCGACCTCGCCCCCCTGATCCCGACCTCGCTGAACACCGCCCTCGACCTCGACGAACGGGAGGCCGCCGCCCTGTCGCCGATCCACTGGCCGGTCCCCAACGGCTCCACCCCCGGCGGCACGGTGCTGGACTGCATCGTCGGCGGCGACGAGAGCCCGGAGTTCCTGCGCCAGTCGCGGATGATGGCGGACCACTGGGGCGCCAACGGCGTCGAGACCCGGTACGAGGCCCTGCCCGGCCTGAACCATTTCACCGTGCTGGACCCGCTGTTCGACAAGGACAGCCCGCTGGTGAACCGCATCGTGGCCCTCGCTCACAAGGGCTGACGCGCTGACGCCGGCGAGGTGCTAGGCTGAGATCCTGACCGGTCAGGCGCTTGCTCCTGATCGCGCCGCGCCAGGGGGCAGTCGGCGCAAGGCTCCGGGAGCGTGCATGCCCAACCGCGTCGACGCCCTCATCGACCGCATCCGGTCGCTCGAGCACGAGCTCGAGGTCGAATTCTCCAAACAGCGCTCGGGCTTCCGGTTCGGGCTCGAGCACGGCCGGGCCCGCTTCGAGGAAGAGGCCATCCGCCGCCTGACGGAGCGCCGCACCCGCCTGCTCAACTACATGTTCAGCTCGCCCCTGCTGGTCGCGGTGACGGCGCCGGTGATCTATTCGCTGATCATCCCCTTCGCGCTCGTGGATCTCTGGGTGTCGCTCTACCAGGCGATCTGCTTCCGGGTTTACCGCATCCCCCAGGTGCATCGCGGGCGCTACATGAATTTCGACCGCAACGGCCTGCCCTACCTCAACGCGCTCGAGAAGCTGAACTGCGCCTACTGCTCCTACGTCAACGGCGTCATCGCCTATGTCCGCGAGGTGGCGTCGCGCACCGAACAGTACTGGTGCCCGATCAAACACACCCGCCGGGTCGTGGGCGCCCATACGCGCTATGACGGCTTCGAGGATTTCGGCGACGGCGACGGCTACCGCCGCCACCTCGAAGACCTGCGCTCGGCCCTGCGCACGGAACAGGAGCCGGCCGAGCCGGCCGCGAAACAATAAGTTCCGCCGCACCCGACGAAAGCCGCGTCCGCGTGCTTTCACGAGGCGCATTGCGTGGGATAGGCTGCGGTGCGATCCCGGTCCGACCGATCGCTCTCAGAACCGGATCCCGGCTGTCGTCGGGATGAGCGGACAAAGGTATTCCATGCGCCACGACCGCCTGACCGTCCTGACCGCCCTGACCGCCCAGGGCGTGGCCCCCGTTTTCTACCATCCGGACGCGGACGTCTGCCTGAACGTCATCCGCGCCTGCGCCCGCGGCGGCGCGCCGGTGATCGAGTTCACCAATCGCGGCGATTTCGCCTGCGACCTGTTCGGCGATATAGCGCGCGAGCTGCAGAAGACCGATCCCCACATCATCCTCGGCATCGGATCCGTGGTCGATGCCGGTACGGCCAGCCTCTACCTCAACCGCGGCGCCCGTTTCGTGGTCAGTCCCTGCCTCGTCCCCGAGGTCGCCCGCGTCTGCAACCGGCGCATGGCGGCCTATTTCCCCGGCTGCGGCTCGGTCACCGAGATCGGCCAGGCCCATGAACTGGGCTGCGAGATCGTCAAACTCTTCCCCGGCGCCAGCGTCGGCGGCCCGGACTTCGTCAAGGCGGTCATGGGCCCGATGCCGTGGACGAAGATCATGCCCACGGGCGGCGTCGACCCCGACGCGGCCAGCATCGCCAAATGGTTCGGCGCCGGCATCGTCGCCGCCGGCATGGGCTCGAAACTGGTCACCGACGCCGCGGTCAAGGCCGGCGACTGGGCGGCGATTGAGGCCCAAGTGCGCCAGACCGTGGACGCCATCGCCGCCTTCCGGGCTTCCCGCTAGGCCAGGATCGCCTCGACCTCCGCCCGAGTCGGCATCGACGGCTGGGCCCCCGGCCGGGTCGCGGCGATCGCCCCCGCCGCGCAGGCGAACCGCAGCGCCGCTTCGGGCTCCATGCCTTCCAGCAGGGCGACGCAGATCGCGCCGACGAAACAGTCGCCGGCGCCGGTCGCATCGACGGCCCTGACCTTCGGGGGCGTCGCCCGCGCGATCTCGGACCCGCGCTGCAGCATGACGGCCCCGCGCGCGCCCAGGGTCACGATCACCCGCCCGCCGCCCTGGTGCAGCAGCTCGCCATAGAATTCCGCTTCGGTCTCATTGACCACCAGCAGGTCGGCCCGGCGCAGCAGCTGGTCCGACACCGGCGCGGCCGGGGCCAGGTTGACGCAGACGAACTCGGTCGCCCGCCCCGCCGCCGCCTCGACCGTCTCGATCGGCAGCTCCAGCTGCAGGATCAGCGGCGTCTCGATCCGCGCCGGCAGCTGTTCGGGCATGGCGCTGTGATTGGCGCCCGCCGCCACCACGATCTGGTTCTCGCCCTCGGGATCGACCGCGATCAGGGCCACGCCGGTCGGCGCCGCGGCGTCGGTGATCACCCCACCCACATCGACGTCCTCGGCCAGCAGCAGGGCCATCGCCTCCTCGGCCATCCCGTCGCGCCCGACCCGGCCGATCATGCAGACCTCGGCGCCCAGCCGCTGCGCCGCCAGCGCCTGGTTGGCGCCCTTGCCGCCCGGATGCCGCGCCAGGGTCGCCCCGGTCACGGTTTCGCCCGCGCGCGGCAGATGCGGCGCGCTGGCGACGAAATCCAGATTGATCGACCCGACGACCGTGATCCTCAACGCGTCACCTCCCGGTCAGAACAGGCGCGAGACGCCCACGCCCGCGCCGGGGTTCGGCGCGGGCGCCCCGCCGGGTCCGATGGCGTAGGTCTGGGCCCGGCTGCGTCCGCCGATCACCGCCACGGGGGCCACGATCTCGGGCGACAGCCGCATCACCGCCACCGACGACCCACTCGGGCAGAAGGCGCGGCCCTCCGGATAGCGCTCGAACACCATCCGGTTCAGCCGCTCGACCTCGGCCAGGTCGGTGATCTCGACCGCTCGCCCGGCCAGGGACACGCCCACGGTGTCGGCGTCGGCGCCTTCGGGCCGGATCGCGACCGAGACCCGCGGGTCGGACTGGATGTTGCGGAATTTCTGGCTGTCGCGGGCGATCACGAAATACAGCTTCAGCCCGTCGTTGACGTAGCCGATCGTCGTCACCTGCGGCCAGCCGTCGGGCCGGTTGACGCCCAGGGCCATCAGCCGCGCGGACCCCAGCAACTCCGCCACGGCCGCGACCGCGCCGCCATGAATGGGCGTGACTTCGGTCGTCTCCGTCATCGGGGCCTCCTCACGTTCGCGTTCGCGCTCGGTGGACAGCAAAACGGCGCGACCGGACGAAGGCGTTATAGCCCCCGCCGCGGCCGCGCCGCCAGCCGATCCGGCGTCCGGGCGTCTAGAATTTACGGCCGAAGCCGACCGACACGACCCACGGATCGAGATTGACATCGCTCGTCAGGGCCCCGCCGTTGACCGTCGCCTCGGTGTCGAACCACACCTTCTTGACGTCGACATTCAGGGTCCAGGGTCCGGTGATGGCGACATCCGCCCCGGCCTGCAGGGCGTAGCCGAAGCCGTCCTCCAGATCGACGGTGAAGCCGTTCTTGTCCTCGCCGTCGAAGAACAGCATGTAGTTGATCCCCGCCCCGACATAGGGGCTGACGCGCGCCTCGGGCATGGGCCGGTATTGCAGGGTCACCACCGGCGGGAGCACCCAGGTCTCGTGCACCGCGACGTCCGGGCCGGGGCCCTGGGCCCGGATCTCATGCTGGGTCGCGCCGAGGATGGCCTCGACCGAGATGTGGTCGGTCAGAAAATAGGTGAAGCCCAGCGTCGGCATGATGTCGTGTTCGACATCGACGTTCAGGCCGGTGTCCACGCCGCCCGAGGTGAAGATCGAATCGTCGGCGCTGCTGGACACGTCGGTCAGGCGTCCGGTGACGATCCAGTCGCCCTTGCGCGCGACCTGCCAGTCGTTGGCGGTCTGGGCCATGGCGCCGCTCGCGGCGCCGGTCGCCAGCGTCATCACCGCCACTGCGGCCGCCAGCGTCATGTTCCGTTTCATCTTCGTCTTCCACGACGCGGTCCGGACGCGACATGCGGCCGGTGCGAGCGTCATGGATGTCCTGGTCCCGGCCCCGGACGGCAGCCTTGCGCCAGCGCAAACCCTGGCCGTACCGGCCTGCGTCAGATTGTCCGGCGCTGCCCGACGGCGCGGGCAACCAGGCCGAAGACCCCGTCCGCGTCGGCCGAAACCGCCCAGCGGTGCGGCAGCGATCCCGCCACGGCCGCGCGGAACTCGACCGCCGTATGACCCCGCGTCAGGTCGCTTTCGGTCTCGACCGCGATCCGGCAGGGTTTCAGCGCGAACAGGTCAGGCTGCAGCAGCCAGGCCACCGGACAGGGGTCATGCACCGGCGGCGCGTCCCAGCCCACGATCCGCCGCTCGACCCGCTGCGAGAACCGCATCATCGAGGCCGCCACGTCGGCCATCGGCGTCCCCGCCGTCTCCAGCGCCGCGATCCGCGCCTCGGTCGCCCGCACCTGATGCGTCGCGTCCAGCCCGAACAGCACGGCGTCGCAGCCGGTCGCCAGCACCTCGGCCGCCGCCTCGGGATCGGCCCAGATGTTGAACTCGGCCGAGGCGGTGATATTGCCGCCCTCCGACCGCGCCCCGCCCATGACCGCCACAGGCCCGAGCCGCGCCGCCAGGGCCGGTTCCTTGCGCAGCGCCAACGCCAGATTGGTCAATGGCCCCAGCACGGCCACCGCCACCGACTTCGCCGGCCGGCGCATGACCAGATCGATGATGGCGTCGGCCGCATGTCCGTCCGCGCACGGCGCGTCGGGCTCGAACGGCGTCATGTCGCCCAGCCCCTCGGCCCCGTGAAACTCACCCGCCCCCGCCGGTTCGCGCCGCAGCGGCCGGTCCGCGCCCATGAACACCGGCACGTCCGCGCGCCCGGCGATCTGGCGCAGCATCCGCGCATTCCGCGCCGTCTTCACCACCGGCACATTGCCGCCCACGGCGGTGACGGCCAGCAGCTCGAACGCCGGCGAACCGAAGGCCAGCATCAGGGCCACGGCGTCGTCCACGCCGGGATCGCAGTCGACGATGAGAGCCTGTCGGGTCACGCGCCTATTTGCACCGGTCCACACACGCCTGCGCCAGCACCTCGGCCGAATCCACCAGCGGCACGGAGACATCCTCCGCCCCCAGCAACAGCGGCACCTCGGTGCAGCCGGCGATCACCGCCTCGGCCCCGCCGGCGACCAGCAGGGCGGCCAGACGGCGCATCTCGGCGCGCGGCGCCTCGCCGAGGTCGCCGCGTTTCACCGCATGGACGCAGGCCATGAAGCCCTCGCGCGCCGCGCCGCTCAGACGCACGATCTTCGCCCCCTTGCCCTGCAGCGCCTTGGTGTACAGCGCCTCGCCGCCCGGCGTGGCCAGGACGCCGATCTTCTTGGCCCCGCCCGCTGTCGCGACCTCGGTGGTCTCGGCGATCATGTCGATGAAGGGCAGGCCGATCTTCTTCACCCCCGCCGCCTGGGCGTGGGCGGTGTTGCACGGCATGGCCAGCACCTGGGCCCCGGCGTCGCGCAGCCGCATCGCCATCTGGCCCAGAATCTTCTCGGCGGCGTCCGGCGCGCGGTTGCGGTCCGGCACCTGCGGGTTGATGTCGGCGATGATGCGGATGTGATCCGCGTCGCCCTGGGCCGGCGTCAGCGCCTGCACACGCGCCAGAAAGGCCACCGTCGCCGCCGGTCCCATGCCGCCCAGAACGCCCAATACCTTGCCCATTGTACCTTTGAACTCCTCGCCGCCTTCGCGAGGCGGTCAATCAGCCGCCCTTATGCGCGAAAACCATCAGTGAACGCCATGCCGACGGAAACGGGGGCCAACGCGGCCGGCCGGGCGCGCTGGACGGGCGGGGCGTCCACCGGCGCAGCTTGCGGCGATGAAGGCCCATTTGGCCCGTCTTGAACGGCTCGGCGTCGAGGTGATGGGATCAAGCGGTGCGATAGCGCGTGAAGCTTCTAACGCGCGCCTTTCCGCTGTACGCCTTGCCCCATGAGCGTCGTCGCCGCCTACCTCTATCAGCACGGTCAGCGGGTCCGGCCCGTGACCATCGACGAGCGGATTCACTGTCCCGAGGACAAGTCGCAGTTCGTCTGGATCGGTCTGGTCGATCCGACTCTCGAAGAACTGCAGACCCTGCAGGCCAGCTACGACCTCCATCCGCTGGCCGTCGAGGACGCCGCCAAGGGCGAACAGCTGCCCAAGCTGGACGTCTTCGGCGACCAGCTCTTTGTCGTAGCCCGGACGGCCTGGCTGGAAGACGGCTCGATCCGCTACGGCGAGACCGCCATCTTCGTCGGCCACAGCCATATCATCAGCGTCCGCCGCACCTCGAGCCGCGGGCACGCCGACCTGCGGCTCCAGCTCGAATCCTCGCCGGCCCAGCTCAGCCACGGCGTCGACTATGTGCTGCACGCCATCCTCGATTTCATCGTCGACGGCTATCTGCCGCTGGGCGAGGCCCTCGAGGATGAGGTGCTGGCGATGGAGCAGCGGGCGGTGGACAATTTCCTCGCCCGCGGCGAGGTCAAACGCATCTTCGAGATTCGCCGCCAGCTGATCCGCTTCCAGCGCATCCTCGCGCCGACGGGCGAGGTGGTGTCGAAGCTGATCCGTCTGGACCTGCCCGGAATCGACGCCGCGGCGCGCCCGTATTTCAGCGACGTGCTCGACCATGTGCGCCGCGTCCAGGGCATGGTCGACGGCCTGCGCGACGTGCTCGGTTCCGTGTTCGAGTTCAGCAGCCTGCTGGAGCAGCAGCGCACGGGCGTCATCACCCGCCAGCTCGCCTCCTGGGCCGCCATCCTGGCCGTTCCCACCGCCGTCGCCGGCATCTACGGCATGAATTTCACCCACATGCCCGAGCTGGAAAGCGTCTGGGGCTATCCCGCCGTGCTGGTGCTGATCGGCGTAACCTGCGCGGCGCTGTATATCCGGTTCAAACGGACGCGCTGGCTTTAGCGCCCGACGTCAGGGCACAAGCCCCGAGATTTCCCCCACGCCCTCGTCGTTCTCGCCGTCTGTCGGAAGCGGAATGGCCCGGTCAGGACGGTCCATGGCCTCGGCGTCCTCCTCGAGGCGTTCGACCTTTGTCTCCCTGTCATCAGGCGTTGTGCGGTCGGGATCGGTCATGTGCGGCTCCTCCGGTTACTCCAACAGGAAACCGGAAGGCCGGCCGCCGTTCCCTCAGCCCGGCCTGACCATATGGCCTTCCTCCGGGCGCGCCGCGCCGGCGAGGACCGTCTGATAGATCGCCCCGAGCGCCTCGGAGCCCGTGTGTGTCGTCACCTCCAGCCAGTCGTTGTCGGCGATGAAGGCCTCCAGCGCCGTCTGGATGCGGGCGTTAAGCGCCTCGCCGCCCCAATCCTTCGACCGCTGCCGCAGCCGCTCCGGCGCGAAGAAGAAGGTCGGGCGCGGCCCCGGCAGGCGACCCGGGCCGACGGGGCCGTCGGTCTGGTGGGTGCTGCCGACCACGGCGCTGTGCGTCAGCCGGTCGCCCAGGCTGTTGTGGACCGCGGCCACGACCCCCGGGTCGCCGGCGAAGTCGACAAAGACCACGCGTCCCTCGACCGGGCTGTCGGCGAAGGCGTCATAGGTCCGGCTCTCGGCATAGCAGCCGACGCCGGCGACGAAGGCGGCATTCCGGGGCGAGGTCAGGCCGATCACCTGCACGCCGCGCCGGGCCAGCAGCCAGCCCAGCGCCAGGGCGGTCTTGCTGGAGGCGCTGGACAGGATGAAGGTCCCCGCCCCGAAATCCGCGTTCTCCGCGAAATAGTCGTCCAGCAGGAAGGCCGTCAGGAACAGGGGCCGCAAAAGGGCGATCTGGTCGTCCAGCGGGCCGGGGGCGGCCTCGACCAGACTGTTGTAGGCCGCCGGCAGCTCGGCCCGATGCGGCGAGACGTCGACCACGCCCCACGGTCGCCGCTCGAGCCGGGTCACGAGGTGCGTCGCCATCGGCAGATAGCCGAACAGCCGCGTACCGACCGGGATGGTCTCCACCGTCGACCGGCGGACCGTGGCGAAGCCCCAGACCGGAATCCGGCCCCAGGTGTCGTCCGCCGGGAAGAACCGCCAGTAGCCGAGCCGGTCGCCATAGACCCCGTAGGTGATGTTGTTGGCCGTCAGCGCGAAGCGCTCGATGTCCAGCAGGACCTCGCCGTCCTCCAGAACCACCGCCTCCGGCGCGGGCAGGGCGCGAACCTCGGTGCGGGACAAGTTCGCCCGGTCGATCAAAAAATCCCAGCCCTGCATCATTCGCCCCCTGATCCTTCTCCCTCTAAAGGGAGCCCTCGATCTCGCCCTGATAGCCGAACAGCCCCTGCGCCCCGCCGGTGTGCAGGAACACCACCGTCTCGTTCTCGAACCGCCCCGCCTTGGCCAGGGCGATCAGCCCCTTCATCGCCTTGCCGGTATAGACCGGGTCCAGCACGATGGCGTCGGTCCGCGCCGCCAGTTTCAGCGCCTCGATCACCGCGTCGTCCACCAGCCCATAGCCCGCGCCGACATAATCGCAGTCGGCGACCACCATCTCCGCCGTCACCGCCCCGGGCCGCCCCAGCAGGGTCGCCGTCTCGCGGGCCAACTTCAGCACATTCTCTTCCTGCTTTTCCTTCGGCGCCCGCACGCCGATGCCCAGCACCGGAATGTCCGCCCCCATCACCGCCAGCCCCGCCACCAGACCCGCGTGGGTCCCGGCGCTGCCCGTGGCGGTGATGATCCGGTCGATCTGCATATCCAGCTCATCGGCCTGGACCACGATCTCGCGGGCGCAGTCGACATAGCCGAGCGCTCCGACCGGGTTCGAGCCGCCGCCGGGGATGATGTAGGGCTTGCCGCCCCGCGCCCGCACCTCGGCCGCCGTCTTCTCCAGCTCGGCCGGCATGTCCGATCCGCCCGGCACGGTGCGGATGCCCGCGCCGAACAGCCGGTCCATCAGGACGTTGCCGTTGCGGGTGTAGTCGATCGCCTTCGACCCGGTCCGCTCCTCCAGAATGACCTCGCACGCCAGCCCGTGCGCCGCCGCCGCCGCCGCCGTCTGGCGCACATGGTTCGACTGCACCGCCCCCTGGGTCACCAAGGTATCGGCCCCGCATTCGAAGGCGTCGCCGAGCAGGAATTCCAGCTTGCGGGTCTTGTTGCCGCCGCCGGCCAGCCCCGTGCAGTCGTCGCGCTTGATCCAGATCTCGACCCCCAGCGCCTCGCTCAGCCGGGGCAGCGGCTCCAGCGGTGTCGGCAGATGGGCGAGGCGGATGCGGGGAAAGCGGGCGAGGTGCATGGGGCGGGCTCCGATGTGCGAGCCGTTCTAGACGCCCGCGGCCGGTTTGCCGACCGGGTTCCCGGTCTAATGACGGTCGGCGGAGTCCACCGAGTCGAGCATGATCCGGATGACGTCGTCACCGGTCAGTCCGTCGCGATCCATCAGGACGTCGAGCGCCTTCGCATGGGTCGGCGCAATGCGGGCGCTCGCCATCGACCATTGGCCGAACAGGCGGGACGACACGGGTGCACGGTCCAGAATGACGATGTCGCGGTGGCGGGGGTCCTTCGCCAGCCGTCGCAACAGGGAATCCAGGGCCTGCCCCGGGCCCTCCAGAACCTGAATGTACCGTTCGCGGTGGGCCACCAGGGCGCCCGTCAGGCCATCCCGGTCATTGTTGCGCTGTGACTCGGCGAGGATGACCGCGAGATTCAGGACCGACTCCGTCGTCCCCGTCGCGGCGCTTTCATACACAATCCGTTCAAGACGAAGACTCATCCTGCTTCGCTCCCTGTTCTGGCGACGCGCGCGGGGCTCATAGGCGGGAGAACTTAAATCATTGTCTCCGAAAGAAAGTTCCACCGTTTCGAACAACGCCGTTTGGCGTTGATCCGGATTTTCCGGCGCCGCCGGGAACGGAATTCCCCTGACCCGGTTTATCGATCAGACCTTGCGGCGATGCGCGCTCGACAGAGTCTACTGCGGCCCGGTCTCTGCCACGCCCCCCGACGCAGACCGGGCCGCACCTTCCTTCCCTCCGACAGCCGTTCCGCTTGCCGACTCACATGGCGCGGCCCGATGCTGCGTCCATGGCCGAATCGCCCGCCAGTCCCGCTGTCCGCCTGCGCAGCCGCCCTGCCACCGAGGCCTCGATCGTCGAGGCCGGCGAACGCATCCTGCTGCGCGACGGCTTTCCCGGTCTCAATGTCCAGACCTTGGCCGCGGAGGCCGGCTGCGACCGGAAACTGGTCTATCGCTATTTCGACGGCGTCGACGGCGTGGTGGTCCGCATCGCCGCCCGCGCTCATGCCGAACTGGTGCGTACGCTCGATGCCACGCCCCCTGCCGGCTCGGAGTCCCTGCGCGCCTTCGCCCGCGAGAGCCTGTCGGCCTGGCTGGGCGCGCTGAGGGCCAGCCCCCTGACCCTGCGCCTCATGGCCTGGGCTCTTGTCGAGGCCTCGCCCCTGCTCAACCGCATCGAGTCCGAGCGCTCGGCCGTGCTCCAGGCCTGGATGCGCGAGCGCCGGCCGCGGCTGCGTGTCCCGCCCTCCGGCGATGCGGTGGCCATAAACGCCGTCCTTCTGGCCGCGGTCCAGCACCTCGCCCTGTCCGGCGGGTCCCGGCCGGGCGTCGGCGGCGTCTCACTGGACGAGGCGGGCTGGACCCGTATCGAGGGCGCGCTCGACGCGCTGCTCGCCGCGTTCCCGGACCAGGCGCAGGATTGAGCTGAGCGAACGCGGGTCGGGCAAATGTAGCTGCCGGATGACACGCGCAGCATTCCCGAGGGTGCATCCGCGTAATTTGTTAAAACCCTTGATCATTGGCCGTAAATTGTGCCCACTAGTCGCCACAATTGACCGAGCGGGGATGTACCGATGCGTGTATTTTCAGAACAACCGATGATGAAGCGTGGGCTGAGGAAGCTGCTGCTCACCTCCGCCGCCGGCCTTTGCGTGGGAGCCTTGGCGGGCGCCGCGCAGGCGCAATCGGCGCAGGGCGGCTTCATTGACGGCGGCCAGGCCGAACTGGCGCCGCATGGCGAGTTCGTCGATATGCGCGACGTCACCCGTGCGCCGCAGATCGTCATCGGCCACCCCGGCACGCCGACCACGGCCCGCGATCCGGTGAACGTCACCGGCGTCGCACAGATGATCATCGACCAGCAGAACGGCTTCATCGGTCTCTGCACCGCCACCCTGATCAACCCGCGCACCGTGATTTTCGCGGCCCACTGCGTGAACGACCGGGCGGGCAGCGCCTATGGGTCGGGCACGGGCGGCACCCCGATCGGCTTCGGCTTCTCGAACGCCAACCTGCCCGGAATCATCGACTGGTATCTCCCCGGCGCGGGTCAACACCAGACCAACACGGACAACTATTTCTACAACAGCAACTACGTCACCTATCACCCGGCCTCGCTCGACCCTGAGGCCGCCAGCTTCCTGTACGGCGACGTCGCCATGGCCTCGCTGGATACTGTGGCCAGCGACATCCCCAGCTGGGCGATGCTGTTCTCGGCGCTCCCGGCGCCCGAAATCACCGCCAACGGCACGGGGTACCATGTCGATCTGGCCGGCTACGGCAACAACGGCACCGGCGCGACCGGTTCGAGCGGCGGCATCGACTATCGTCGTCGCCTCGCCGAGAACATGCTCGGCGCCCTGGCCTCGATCGATCAGTTCGAAAACTTCCTGTTCGGCGGCGGGGGCGGCCTGCCGCAGAACCTGTACTGGATCGATTTCGACGACCCCCGCCGTGGCACGGCCCAGGCCGACATCCGTGACTTCAACGCCTGGCGGGACAACCCCCAGCCCAACGAGGGCATCACCGCCTCCGGCGATTCCGGCGGCCCGCTGATCCTCGACGAGGAATTCGATAAGCCGGTCGTGATCGGCGTCCTTTCGGGCGGCTACACCCGCTTCTTTGGCGGCGCGCCCGCCAACGGTTACGGCACCGCCTCCTTCTACCAGCCGCTCTATCTCTACTGGGACTGGATCGCGGCCAACAACCCCTACCGCTACGTCGCGGCCCTGGCCGGCAATGGCAACTGGGAAGACGGCGCGCACTGGGTCAGCAATCTCGACCCCAACTATCAGATCATCGGTCCGGACGGCGAGCTGGTGAACGGCGTCCCGACGGAACTGGGCGAAGGCCCGGCCGGCACGGACGGCAGCTTCGGCCAGGCCTGTTTCGAAGGCCCCATCAACGGCGGGAACGCCGACTGTCAGGACATGTCCACCGGTGAAGTGACGTCGGAAGTCCGGCCGATCGGCACGGACGGCGCCTCCGATGCGTCCGCCGTGGTTTCGGCCGGCAGCCTGCAGAACAACGCCGGCGTCGGCTCGATCGCCGACTTCGAGGTCGGTGACGCGGTCCGGGTCGCCCAGAACGCCCAGGTCGGCCCCGCCGCCCAGGTCAACGCCGCCGCCCTGCCGCCCGCCACCGTGGCGAACGGCCTGCCCGGCGCGACCGGCTTCGTTCCGAACAACACCGACGGCGACCGGCTGGCCGACATCGCGCCGCGCTATTTCGACGTCACCCTGTCGGCCAACGGCACGACCACGCTCAGCAGCGACGTCACCGTCGACCGGCTGACGATGTCGGGCATGGGCGCCGGGCTGAACATCACCGGCGCCGGCTCGCTGTTCAGCAACATCGACATCACCCAGCTGACCGGCACGCTCAACGTCGACGGCCACCTGGGCACGTCGGGCGACTTCTTCATGATGACCGGCGGCCTCAGCGGCTCGGGCACGATCACCACGCCCTTCTTCACCAACATGGCCGGGGTCATCGCGCCGGGAACGCCGAGCCAGATCGGCACCCTGACGTTTGACGGCAATCTCATCCTGGCCTCGGGCAGCACCCTGCTGATCAACCTGGGCTCCAACGGGGCCTCCGACCTGATCTCGGTCACCGGTCAGGCGGATCTGGGCGGCCTCGTCGCCTTCAGCTTCGCCTCCACCCCGACCTATGGCCAGAGCTACACCTTCCTGACCGCCGACGGCGGCCTGACCGGCGGCTTCGACTCGGCCCCGATCAGCGCCATCCTGACGCCGGAAATCGTCTACGGCCTGAACTCGGTCAGCGTTCAGATCGCGGCCAACGACTACGCCGACGTGGTCTCCGAGGACTCGCCGATCCAGCAGGCCTTCGCCCAGCTGCTCGACCAGAACCGGGTGCTGTACGACCAGTTCGCCGACTTCTACGTCCCGCTCGACGCCCTCGGCGCTGGCGGCCAGTCCGCCCCGTCGGCGGCCCCGGCCACCCTCAGCTCCAGCGCGATCACCCCGCTGGCCCTCTCGCCCGCCGAGCAGGTCCAGCAGGCGCTCGAGAACATGGCCCCGCGCGCGGAAACACTCCGGACGGCGATGGGCACCGCGGCCCTCGACGGCATCGGCAGCTTCTATCGCGACCGCCTGCTGTTCGTCGAAGTCGGGGATCTTGACGGCTCGTTCCAGGTCATCGGCCGGCCCGTCGACTACGCCTCCGCCGCCATGGATTCCCTGGACGGCGGCTCGATCTCCCCGGTCGGCGACAACGAGACCATGGTCGTCCCGGGCGCCCTGCCCGACAACATGCGCGGCTTCATCGCCGCCGGTTATATGGACGGCAAGGGCGCGCCGATGGCCACGGCCCCCGGCGGCGGCGAGGATGAGTTCGACGGCTACTTCATCGCCACCGGCATCGAGGCCGCGATCGACCGTCAGCGGGTCGTCGGCATCGCGCTGTCGACCACGGACCTGTCCGGCTCGACCGCCGTCCTGCCCCAGTCCGCCGATGGCCAGCTCTGGCTGGCCACGGTCTACGGCCACTACCAGAGCGACGCCGGCCTGACCCTGAACGGCCAGCTCAGCTTCGGTGAGTTCGACACCGCGACCCAGCGTCTGGTGACGATTGGCCCGGACACCTTCACCCTCCGCACCGAGGACGCGGTGGGCGTGGTCGCGGGCGAGTTCGGCTTCGGCTACCGCATGGCGCGCGAGCAGTTCAACTTCACGCCGGGCGGCTCCCTGCGTGTCAGCAAGATGAACTACGGCACCACCAAGGAGTCGGGCGCCGGTCCCGCGCTGCAGTACCAGCGCGACGACACCACCTCGCTCGAAAGCCGCCTGGGCTTCACGGTGGCCGGCGTCTCGCCGACCTTCCGGCCCTGGGCCACGGCCAACTACGTCCATAGCCTGAACGACGCCACCACGGCCTTCGGCGCCAACTTCGTCGGCGGCGTCGGTCCGGACGCGATCTTCGCCCTGGCCAGCGACGACAAGGACTGGTTCGAGGTCGGCGTCGGCATCGAGGCCATCCGCGACACCTGGCGCCTCACGGTCGGCGCCGAATCCACCGTCGGTCGCGACAACGTCGAGAGCCAGTCCTACCGGGCTGCGGTCTCCTTCCGCTTCTAGGCGGATCTCGAAACGGCCTGCGCCTGCTTGACCCTTGCGGTCGGCGGGCGCAGGTTCCGCACGTTCTCCGGGGGGTCGCATCCAAGCGGCTGAGATTGAGGTGTTCCTCTGACCCGTCGAACCTGATCCGGGTCATGCCGGCGAAGGGATGAGTAACGCGCGGTCTGACGCCCCGGCATGCGGGGCCCACGACCCTCGCCCGACGTCGGCGCCCTCAACACCGAGGCCGCCATGAACATCGCCGTCACCCCGCCGACCCTCCCCGAAGAGCCCAATGTCGACCTGGCTCTGAAAGACGCCCGCGATCAGGTGATGCGCGAGACGGGGACCATCCCGACCGGCGAACGCGCCGGCAGCCGCAAGGTCTATGTCGCCGGCGAGCTCTACCCCGACATCCGCGTCCCCTTCCGCGAGGTCGCCGTCCACCCCAGCGCCAATGAGCCGCCGGTGACCATCTATGACTCCTCGGGCCCCTACACCGACCCGACCGTCACCATCGACATCAAGCGCGGCCTGCCGCTGGTCAAGTCCAGCTGGCAGCTCGACCGCGGCGACATCGCCCCCGTGCTCGACCCGCGCGAGGTCAAGCCGGAAGACAACGGCCACGCCAGCGGCAAGAACCTCGCCCCCCGCTTCGATGTCTCGAACCACAGGGTCTTCAAGGGCGTCGAGGGCCGCCCCGTCACCCAGTACGAATATGCGAAGGCGGGCGTCATCACGCCCGAGATGGAATACGTCGCCATCCGCGAAAACCTGCGCCGCGAGCAGAACGCCCCGTGCATCCGCGACGGCGAGGATTTCGGCGCCTCCATCCCCGACTACGTCACCCCCGAGTTCGTCCGCTCCGAGATCGCCCGCGGCCGGGCCATCATCCCGCACAACATCAACCACCCCGAGGTCGAGCCGATGATCATCGGCCGCAACTTCCTGGTGAAGATCAACGCCAACATCGGCAACAGCGCCGTCCTCTCCAGCGTGGACGACGAGGTCGACAAACTGGTCTGGGCCACCCGCTGGGGCGCCGACAACGTCATGGACCTGTCGACCGGCCGCAACATCCACAACATCCGCGACTGGATCATCCGCAACTCCAGCGTCCCCATCGGCACCGTGCCGATCTACCAGGCGCTGGAGAAGGTCAACGGCGTCGCCGAGGACCTGACCTGGGAGGTGTTCCGCGACACCCTGATCGAACAGGCCGAACAGGGCGTCGACTATTTCACCATCCACGCCGGCGTCCGCCTGCCCTTCGTGCCGATGACCGCCAAACGCGTCACCGGCATCGTCTCACGCGGCGGCTCCATCATGGCCAAATGGTGCCTGTCGCATCACCGCGAGAGCTTCCTCTACGAGCATTTCGAGGACATCTGCGACATCATGCGGGCCTATGATGTGTCGTTCAGCCTCGGCGACGGCCTGCGCCCCGGCTCCATCGCCGACGCCAATGACGAGGCCCAGTTCGCCGAGCTGCGCACCCTCGGCGAGCTGACCAAGATCGCCTGGGCCAAGGGCTGCCAGGTCATGATCGAGGGCCCCGGCCACGTGCCGATGCACAAGATCAAGGCCAACATGGATGAGCAGCTGAAACACTGCCACGAGGCGCCCTTCTATACGCTCGGGCCCCTGACCACCGACATCGCCCCCGGCTATGACCACATCACCAGCGCCATCGGCGCGGCCATGATCGGCTGGTTCGGCACGGCCATGCTCTGCTACGTCACGCCCAAGGAGCACCTCGGCCTGCCCGACCGTCAGGACGTCAAGGACGGCGTCATCACCTACAAGATCGCCGCCCACGCCGCCGACCTGGCCAAGGGCCACCCGGCCGCCCGCCTGCACGACGACGCGCTGTCCCGCGCCCGGTTCGAGTTCCGCTGGGAAGACCAGTTCAACCTCGGCCTCGACCCCGAAACGGCCCGCAAATACCACGACGCCACCCTGCCGAAGGAGGCCCACAAGACCGCCCATTTCTGCAGCATGTGCGGCCCGAAATTCTGCTCGATGAAGATCAGCCAGGACATCCGCCGGGATGCGGCGGCGCAGAACGACGCGGGCGGTTCGCTGGCCGAGGCGGAGGCCGGGATGGCGGAGATGAGCGCGAAGTTCAGGGCCGGGGGTGGGGCCATCGAAGTTAAGGTGTGAGCCGAGGGTGCCACTGATAGCTCAAGCGCCAAAACGCGCTGGATGCCAAGCTGAGCCTGCTCGGCCAAGCCTTGGCATTGTCCGCGCGGCCGTCTAGAATTGGTTCGAGCCGGGTGTGGACCCCGGCTCGACTGCACCCAACGTGGGCTGGCGACCTAGGATCGGTTGGACCCGATCTTTGGCGGCGTGAGCCAGCCAGCCCCCGTATTTCTCCAATATTCCCGAATCGCTCGGCCCGCAAGCGCATTATGCGCTTTTGCGCGCCTTTCTGCGCCAACACTATGCGGCGGATGCGGTCGAGCAGATCATGCCGCGCGATGATCTCGTTTTTCGTATTAAAAACAGTATCTTATTTGCGGCCCGCCTCCGCTGCTCCTCGCGGACCCGGGCGTTACCGAAAGAGCATACCTTAGCTTAGATTGACCGCTATCTTTTCCGCATACTTTCCGATATCGTGTGCGGAAGTCTGAGGAAACTCGCTATGTCGAATGAAACGAGAAGCCCAAGCTACCCCCAAATGAGCTTGGGGAAAGCCTTGGATTTGGCAGCTAAGCTCTACAAAGGAATCCACCGAGCTTCGGTTGGTAATAGCGAAGCCCAACAGATTATGGGCTACGCTCCCAAGTCTGGCAGTGCCTTGGCGGCGCTGTCGGCGCTGAAAAGGTACGGCCTGCTGGAAGGTCGAGACCCCCATATCAAACTCACCGAGTTGGCACTGCAGATCCTTGAGCCAGCGGACGCACGTGAACGCGCAGACGGGATCGCACAAGCCGCAACAAAACCAGAAATGTTTGCCGAAGTCCTTGAGTCGTTCGGAGGAAAAATGCCTGCCGACTCAGCGATCCGTGCGAAATTGGTGCGAGACCACGCGTTTACCTCTGCTGGTGCAAACGCCTTCATTCGGTCATTCAAAGAGACTTTCTCTTTCGCCGAACGAGAGGCCAGCGCCTTTAGGGCGGCCGATGACTTCGTTGACTCGGCAGATGATGATCCGGAGGACGCTTACCCCTCAACGCCGACCAGCGCACCTCGGCAGAGTATCGCTCAAACAGCTGCAGCTACACCGGGTGTGGGACCGATCTCGGCTTCTCAAATGCAACATCTGCCTGGCCCGGGCATGCAGCAGGCGGTTTTTCCGCTCGTAGAAGGCCCAGTCTACCTCAATTTTCCGAACGAGCTCACGTCGGACGGTTACGCAGAGCTAGCGGAGTATCTTGAAATTTTCCTCAGACGTGCGGCGCGAACAAGGCGACTGGAGGAAGGCAAGCACGATGAGGGATAGCCTACACGCTGAAGGCAGCTTCAATTCAAGTGGCCGGATCATCCCATGAAAGCTTGGGATTGGGTGATGGCGGGCCTGTGTATGGCTTGGTTGTTCGCTCTGGCTATGTTGAGTGGCATTCCGGGAGGCGCAGCAGCGGACGCGCCAGCATGGGTGCAGGCGATCGGCTCCATCGCCGCGATACTTGTAGCTGTGGGCCTAGCCGGTTGGCAGCATAATCGAAGCGACCAACTCAATCGACGGAGCCTTCGAGCCGCGAGGTTTGAACGCGTTGCCCCACTACGTGCCCTCGTTGATGTTGCGGCGGAGCTCGCTTTGGCCGCTCAGGCGAATTTCGGCTGGCTTGAGGAGAAATGGGAACCAGATTTTTGGACTCGTATCGAAACAGAGTTGGAAGAGGTCTCTGTGATGAGCCTCGGTGACTACACGATCGCAAAAGACGTTCTGATACTTCAGCGCGCATTCAGCGCCCTTCGGTGGGGGCTAGGAGTGCATTATGGAGAACTGCAGGACGAGATGCTCGGGGAAGGGCCGCCAGTCGACCCTGACGATCTCGAGTGGTTCACCAGCCGACGAGAGACCATTGCGGAGTCGGCCAAACGCATCTCCGACAGGCTAATCCTATTTGAGGTCGTAGAGTAAGCTCTACGACCATGCCCACCTTGGTCGACCCGCCGGTGATCCCGTGCGCACACCTCCTTTCCCTTCGAGGGGGCTATTCGCTGGCCATGCCCCGCAACGCCTCCTCAAACACCCCCGCTGGCTGCCCGCCCGAGGAGGCGCCGTCCGGTCAGACCTTCGTCTCGTCGGGGAAGGCCGTCTCCGCCTCCAGCAGCGCAGCCTCTTCCTCGGGCGATAGGTCTTCGTCCCCCGCCAGCAGCGCCTCGACATCGAAATAGGGGTTCAGGGCGATGTTCTTGATGTTGGCCGCCTCCAGCATCACAAAGGGGATCATCGACCGGCTGACCGCCACCCGCTCCAGCCCGTCGGGCTTCACCGTCAGCACGAACCGGTCGCAGTCCGACAGGGAGATCGTCTTGATCTCCCCGTCCGTGCCGATCTTCAGGTCCTGGACGATGCCCTCATAACCCAGATAGCTGCCGTCGGTGCCCAGGTCCGAGACGACGAAAGCGCTGACCACGAGGGCGTCCGAGAAGGCCAGGTCCGCCGTCCAGCCATAGATCAGAGACCGTAGCCTAAGCGACTTTTGCGCTCGCCACGCCGCCAGCCAGCCGATGCCGAACCCCAACACGGTGACGACGGCCAGCGAGACCAGCAGGGCTGCGGCCGTGCCCTGCCCCGGCACGCTCGACGGGCTGCGGAAGCGCAGCAGTTCCAAATACAGGTTCGGCTCCCAAGGCACCGAAGCGCACGGACCGACAGAACACCACGCCGCATTGCCCGCCAGCAAGATCGCGGCGACCGCATGGGCGATCAAGGCACCGAAGGTAATCGCCGCCAGCGCGAGGAAGGAGTTGGGCGGTGCGGGAGCCTGCCGGACCGGCCCTCTCAGCGCACCGAAATAATAGCCGGCGAAGGCCGCGAATCCGGGCGCGAGAAGCAGGATCGAAACAACGAAGCCGAAACTCGGCGTCACTTGGCCTTCAGCGCCGCGGCCTTCTCATGCAACCGGCCAAGATCACGGGGCTTGACCAGAAGGACGCCGTGCTTGCCGGGCTGGCTGGCCTCACGGACTTTTTCCCACGAGCCATAGGTCTTCAGAAGCCTGCGCCCCGTATCGACCGATTTGCGCGTGTTCAGCGTCATACCCGCATTATGGACGCGATCCGTGCGCAGGCAAGCCCGGATCGGTCACCTCCCCCGCCATCCCCCGCAACGCCTCCTCGAACACCCCCGCCGGCTGCCCGCCCGAGATCAGCCACTTCCCCTCCACCACCACGGCGGGCACGCCGTTGATCCCGCGCGAGACCCACTCACGGTCCCTTCTCCCATTGGGAGAAGGTGCCCCGCAGGGGCGGATGTGGGTCGGCTGATCCAGTCGGCGTAAGCCGTCGCACGGTCGGGGACACGGCTTACGCCGACGGCCGACCTTAGCCCCTCACCCTTTCGCGCAAGAACGATCGCTTCGCGCTCGTGCGCTCAAGCCCTCTCCCGCCGGGAGAGGGATCAGAGCCCCCGCGTCCAAATCTGACGTACCGCCGTTCCATACTCCCCCCGAACCCCAAGGGAGGACCCCATGCCCGACGGCGCCCCCGCCAGCCCCGCCAACGGCCATCGCCCCGCGCCCGACGAGGTCTGGGCCCAGGTCCGCGAGGATTATCTGGCCGGGATCTCCGCCCCCGAATGCTGCCGGCGGCACGGGGTCGGGCTGACCGCGCTGCGCAAGCGGGCGGCGAGCGAGGGCTGGCGGCGCGCCGACCAGCCGTGGACGCCGCCGGTCCGGCTGGACCCGTGGGACGAGGGCGTGCTGCTGGAGGAAAGGGTCGCCGGCGACCTTGACCAGATCGAGATGCACGAGCTCGAATGGATCGCCGACCGGCGGATGATGCGGGCCGTCCTGCGCGGCGACGCCGTCGAGGCCCTGCGCTGGCGCCGGGTGTTCGCCTTCCTCGCGGCCGAGGCCCGGGAGATCGACCGGCTGGTCGCTGCGGAGGAGGCCATGGAATGCGTCCGCAAGGAAGCGCACGATGTGAACGGTGTGAACGGTGTTTCCGGACCCGGCGCGTGAGGGCCGGCTCAGCCCCCGGCGGCCATCTGTCTGAGGGCCTCTTCAAACACCCCCGCCGGCTGCCCGCCCGAGATCAGCCACTTCCCCTCCACCACCACCGCCGGCACCCCGTTGATCCCACGCGAGACCCACAGCGCCTCCGCCGCCCGCACCTCGGCGGCATGGAGGTCGTCGGCCAGCACCTCGACCGCCTTGTTCCGATCCAGCCCCGCCGCCGCCGCCGCGTCGGCCAGCACATCGGCGTCCGTCATCGTCCGGCCCTCGGTGAAATGGGCCGTGAACAGCGCCGCCTTCAGCGCCCTCTGTTCCGCCGCCCCGACCGTCCCCGCCCAGTGCAGCAGCCGGTGGGCGTCGAAGGTGTTCCAGATCCGGCTGTCCGGCCCCATCCGCATGGCGAAGCCCGGCCAGGCCTCGGCCGCCCGTTCGGTGATCATGGCCCGGTTGGCCGCCGACTGTTCGGGGGTCGAGCCGTATTTGCGGCCGATGTGTTCGACGATGTTCTCGCCCTCGGGCGGCATCTGCGGGTTCAGCTCGAACGGCTGGAAATGCACCTCCGCCGTGATCCCCTCGGCCTTCAGCGTCTCCAGCGCCGCCTCCAGCCCGCCCAGCCCGACGACGCACCAGGGGCAGACGATGTCGGAGACGAAGTCGATGTGCAGGGTGCGGGGCATGGGGCGTCTCCTTGGGGCGTCTCATATAGGCGCCCCGCGGCGCCTCGCCTCAAGACCGCTGGTTCATCACCAAGGCCACGAAGGGCCACGAAGGACACCAAGGGGCCGGTGACCCCGCGGCTCCCGCCAGGGAGACGCATCAAATCGAAGGCGGGCAAGGGCCCGCGAGAGGCCGAAACAGACCCGCTCCCTTCGTGTCCTTCGTGGCCCTTCGTGGCCTTTGTGATGAACCAACCGGCCCCTGAACCTGGGCCGGATAGAACGGGGAAAGGCGAAGGACCTCAGTCGCGCTCGACGCACATCGCCACGCCCATGCCCCCGCCGATGCACAGCGTCGCCAGCCCCTTCTTCGCCCCGCGCCGCTTCATCTCATGCAGCAGCGTCGTCAGGATGCGGGCGCCCGAGGCGCCGATCGGATGGCCGATGGCGATGGCGCCGCCGTTGACATTGACCTTGTCCGGATCGAGCCCCAGCTCGCGCAGCACGCACAGGCTCTGGGCCGCGAAGGCCTCGTTGGACTCGACCAGATCGAGGTCGGCGACGGTCCAGCCGGCCTTCTCCAGCGCCTTCCGCGACGCCGGGATCGGCCCGGTCCCCATCACCGCCGGATCGACCCCTGCCGTGGCCGCCGACACGATCCGCGCCAGCGGCTCCAGCCCCCGGGCCTTCGCATCCGCCGCGCTCATCAGCACCAGGGCCGCCGCCCCGTCATTGAGGCCAGAAGCGTTGGCCGCCGTGACCGAGCCCTCTTTCGTGAAGGCGGGCTTCAGCCCCTGCATGGCCTCCAGCGTGGCCCCGTGACGGATGAACTCGTCCTTGTCGACGACGACATCCCCCTTGCGGCCCTTGATGGTGACCGGCGCGATCTCGTCGTCGAACCGCCCCGCGGTCTGCGCCGCCTCGGCCTTGTTCTGGCTGGCCACGGCGAAGGCGTCCTGGTCGCCCCGGCTGATGCCGAATTTGTCCGCCACGTTCTCGGCCGTCTGGCCCATGTGGTAGCCGTTGAAGGCGTCCCACAGGCCGTCGCTGATCATGGTGTCGACCAGCTTGATGTCGCCCATCTTCTGGCCGGTGCGCAGGGCCTGGGCGTGCGGCGCCTGGCTCATGCTCTCCTGCCCGCCGGCCACCACGATGCGGGCGTCGCCCAGGGCGATCTGCTGGGCCGCGATGGCCACCGCCCGCAGGCCCGAGCCGCAGATCTGGTTCAGGCTCCAGGCCGCCGCCTCCTTCGGGATCCCCGCCCCCATCGCCGCCTGCCGCGCCGGCCCCTGCCCCGCCGCCGCCTGCAGCACATGGCCGAGGATGACCTCGTCGACCTCTTCCGGCTTGACCCCGGCCCGCTCCAGCGCCGCCCGGATGGCGACCTCGCCCAGCTTGGACGCCGGCAGGCTCGACAGACCGCCGAGGAAGGATCCGACCGGCGTGCGCGCGGCGGAGACGATGACGACCTCGATGGACATGGTGTGACCCCTGGTACCGGCCGGGACGGGGAAGCGTCCGGGCCATGGAAAACGAAACCTCTACGCCCTCACCGGGCGTTAGGCCCCGCGAAACGAGTCGTGGCGTTTCTGCCGCATCCCGCCGCCTTCGTCACGCCTGACCGCCCCGTTCAGCGAATGGTCACCCGCCGCCCGCATGATGGCGGGAACAAACAAGAGCGAGAAAGGCTTGATGGGGCCATGCTCAAGAGATTGAAGAACGTCTTCGTGCAGGTCTGCGTCCCCGATGAGCTGGACATGGCCGAGCATTACCGGACGCCGGCGGAGAAGACCGCCGACCTGATCGTGCATGTGGTCGGCCTGACCCTGGCCGCCGTGGGCGGCATCGTCCTGGCGGTGCTGGCCGCCATCTACGCCGGGGTCGGCGCGGTCATGGCTACGGCCACCTACGCCCTGTGCCTGATCGCCATGCTGGCCGTCTCGACCGTCTACAACCAGACCCGCCCCTGCGCCGCCCGCCCGATCCTGCGCCGCATGGACGAGGCGGCGATCTTCCTGATGATCGCCGGCAGCTACACCCCCTTCACCACCCAGCGGTTCGAGGGGGCCTGGGCGATCGGCTTCACCCTGCTGGTCTGGTCCGTCGCCCTCGCCGGCGTGGCCGTCAAACTGGTCGCCCCGCGCATCTCCGACGCCTTCTGGAGCGCGGTCTATATCGGCTTCGGCTGGCTGGCCGTGCTGGCGCTCAAGCCGATGATCGACACCGTCCACCCGGTCGCCCTCGGCCTGCTGGTGCTCGGCGGCCTGATCTACACCGCGGGCGTCTTCGTGTTCATCAGCCCGCATGTGAAGTTCCGTCGCGCCATCTGGCACGGCTTCGTCGTCACCGGCGCCACCGTCCACTGGGCCGCCGTGCTGGTCGGCGTGGTCCTGGCCCCGGCCGCCACGGGCTGATTTGCATGCGGCATCGCACTGCGGGATAGTGCGGCAGTGCAACAGGTCGGGGGTTTGGCGTGGCGGACAAGAAGGCCGGAGCGGGCGACACCGTCGTTATCAAGAAATACGCCAACCGGCGGCTCTACAACACCGCCACCAGCGCCTATGTGACGCTCGAGGACCTGGCGAAAATGGTCCGCGAGGGCACCGATTTCGTGGTCTTCGACGCCAAGACCAATGACGACCTGACCCGCCAGATCCTGACCCAGATCATCTTCGAGGAAGAGAGCCGCGGCGAGGCCCTGCTGCCGGTCCAGTTCCTGCGCCAGCTGATCGGCTTCTACGGCGGGCAGATGCAGGGCGTGCTGCCCAGCTATCTGGAGATGTCGCTGGACAGCTTCAGCCGCCAGCAGGAGCAAATGCGCGGCCAGTTCTCCAAGGCCTTCGGCGCCGCGCCCGGCGCGGGCATCCTCGACGAGGCGGTCAAGCGCAACATGGCGCTGTTCACCGACGCGATGAAGATGTGGCCCGGCTTCAACGCCCTGACGCCCGGCGGCCCCGCGGCCGGCGCGGCGGCCGAGCCCAAGGCCCCCTCCGCCGCCGATCCCCTGGCCGAAATGCGTCGCCAGATGGACGAGATGCGCAACCAGCTCGACAAGCTGTCGAAGGGCGGCTGACATGACCGACGAGGTGCGCCCCGTCGGGCCGGTCCAGCGCCGCGAGGACCGTCGCGCGGACGATCGGCGGGCCGCCGAACGCCGCGGCAGTTCGGCCTCGCGGGCCCTCGTCCCCGTCGACTTCCCGGTCGAGCCTGCCGAGCCCCCGGCAAGACCTGCCCCGACCCCGCCCGCCGATCCCGGCGCCGCCGTCTTCGCCGCCCAGATGATCGGGCAGACCGGTCAGCGCCGCGGCCTGAAGGGCGGCCCGCCGGTGCTGGACGCGGCCCGCTCGGCCTATCTGGGAACCGAGCACTCGGGGGCCGCCGAGCGTCGTCCGCAGCCGGGCAAGGCAAAGAACACCGACGTCTGAAACCGCGGCACGGTCCTTGCTGAACGACAGGTTCTCAAGCCTCGTTCGGGACCGCCGCCATGCTGACCATCCTCGCCCGCACCGTCGACGTCACCGTCGTGGCGCTGATCTTCATGGCCTTTTCCTGATTTTCAAAGACCATGTTTTTGGGCCGCGGTCAGAAGGCTTCGCCTTCTCGACCCGACGCGGCCTGGCGCTTCGCGCAGGCTGACGCCCTTTCCGGCAGGACTGCCGGAAAGTCAGGGAGGGCGCGGAGCGGCCG
>NZ_DLHQ01000020.1:3717-64259 GCF_002483305.1 Brevundimonas sp. UBA7664 | reverse complement strand
CTGGACCGGACGGGGGTTGTTCCCTGTCCCATGGCCTGGGGGCATTGCAGCCCTCGGGCCTCCGCGTCCGGATCGCTCCGTCGCGGCCCGCTCCCTCCGCTCCCGCCACCGCTTCGGATCGCCGGCCGAGCGAGCCTCCCTGCGACGGGACGGGGGGAGTCTAGGACGGGGCCCAGCTAGGGCGGGATAGGGACGCTGTATTTTTGGGAAGACGAAGGGAAACAGAGGGTTGGCGGCGCGGGATATGCTGGCAATCGGCGGATTGTCAGCACTCAGATTCCTTCTCCCGTTGGGAGAAGGTGGGCGGCGCAGCCGCTCGGATGTGGGTCGGCTGGTGGTAGCGGCGAAGCCGCCCCCCGGCGTTCGACCCACACCCTTTCGCGCCAGAACGACGGCTACGCCGCCGTGCGCTCAAGCCCTCTCCCATCGGGAGAGGGATACTTACTCCGCCGTCAGCGCCCCGCCCTCGACCCGCACGAACTGCGCCCTCCCCCGCAACGGGGCGAACAGCTCCGCCTCGGTGCCGGTCAGGAAGGCCTGCAGGCCGAGGGCCTCGATCTCGTCGAACAGGGCGGCGCGGCGGGCCGTGTCGAGGTGGGCGGGGGCTTCGTCGAGCAGCAGGACGGGCGGCGCGCTCTGGTCGGCGAGGCGGGTGATCTGGGCGAGGATCAGGTTGAGGACCAGCGCCTTCTGCTCGCCCGAGGAGCCCTCGGCGGCGGGGCGGTTCTTTTCGCGGTGCAGGGCGGTCAGGTCGGAGCGGTGCGGGCCGAACAGGGAGCGGCCGGCGGCGGCGTCGCGGGCGCGGGAGCGGGCCAGACCCTCGCGCAGGGCGGCGGCGATGGCCTCGGGTCCGGCGCCGGCGGCGGCCATGGCCTCGGCCTCGCCCGTCAGGCCGAGGTCGGCCTGGGGGAAGGGGCGGTCGTTGCGGGCGTCAATGGCGGCCTGGAGGGTGGTCAGGGCGGCGGCGCGGGCGATGGCGGCCTCGGCGCCGGCCTCGCCGAGGCGCAGCTCCAGCGCGTCGAGCCAGAGGGGGTCGGCGGCGCGGCCCTCGGCCCCTTCGGTCAGCAGGCGCAGGCGTTCGCGCAGGGCCTTTTCATAGGCCGAGACCGAGGCGGCGTGGGCGGGGTCGGCGGCGAAGACCAGCCGGTCGAGGAATTTCAGCCGGGCGGCGCGGGCGTCGGAGAACAGCCGGTCCTGTTCGGGCGTGGCCCAGACCGGGCGCAGGTGGTCGAGCAGCCGGCCGGGCTGGGCCGTCTCGCCGTCGATGCGGACGATGCGGCGGGCCGCGCCGGGGGACTGGACGCCGGTGCCGAGCTTCGTCTCCTCGTCGCCGTCGGTCAGGACGGCGGCGACGGCCCAGGCGCGGCCGGTCGCCTCGCCGGGCTCGCGGCGGCCCATCTCGGGGGCGGTGGCCCCGCGCAGGCCGCGACCGGGGGTGAACAGGCTGAGGGCCTCGAGCAGATTGGTCTTGCCGGCGCCGTTGGGGCCGTGGAGCACGACGGCCCCCGCCGCGATGGGCAGGGTGGCCGCTGCGTAAGAGCGGAAGTCGGTGAGGGTGAGGGTGGTAATCAAGGTCTTAGTGGGCCGAATGTCGGACGCGCCACGCCTCAAGTAGCTCGATCAGTTCGGAGATGCCCATTTCATAGATGTCGGGAATGTAGATGGTCGCCGTCTTGCCCAGGCATTGCCGCTTCATGCGAATGCCCCGGACGAACGGCCACCACATCGGCCTTCCCAAGCTGAGGTCACTCACCTCACGCCAAGGAATGCTGCGCGATTGACCCGGCGCGGTCATACCGGTGGCATTGAGCAGCAGCGCTGGAGGCCGGGCAACTCTCCGAGCCACCACAAATCCGCAAAACGCGAGAAGGGCGGCTGTCAGCACCCATTGCTCAGGCGTGAGGGATCGACCGAGATAATCGACCCCCCTCAACAACGGGACAGTGAGGAGAGCGATCGGGACGAAGATAGGCAAGTGCCCCGCCGCCTGCTTCCGGGCGGACCCCTTGATGAGCCGCTCCTCGGACCGCTCCCAGAAAGTCACACCCGCAGCGGCATCAGCACATACTGCACGCCCGGATCGCCCGGATCGAGGACCAAGGTCGGGCTGGCCGGGTCGGCGAATTTGAAGTGGGCGGTTTCGCCGGTGATCTGGCCGGCGACGTCGAGCAGATAGCGGGCGTTGAAGCCGATCTCGAACGGCTCCTCGGAATAGCCGATCTCGACCTCCTCGACCCCCTGCCCGGCCTCCATGTTGCGCACCGTCAGGGTGACCCGGTCGAGGTCGAAGGCCAGTTTCACCGAGCGGCTCTTCTCGGCGGAGATGGTGGCGACGCGGTCGACGGCCGAGGCGAAGACGGCGTTGTCGATGTCGGCCTGTTTGTCGTTCCCCTTGGGGATGACGCGCATGTAGTCGGGGAAGGCGCCGTCGATGACCTTGGAGGTCAGGCTGGCCTGGCCGAACTCGAAGCGGATCTTCTGCGGGCTGACCATGACCTCGACGGGGCCGGCGCCGTCGTCGAGCAGGCGGCGGACCTGGTCGATGGTCTTGCGCGGGACGATGACGCCGGGGCCGCCGGCGGCGCCCTCGGGCGCCGGCATCTCGGCGAGGGCCAGACGGTGGCCGTCGGTGGCCACGGCGCGCAGCAGGGGGATGCCGGCCTCGGCCACGGTGTGGAGATAGAGGCCGTTCAGATAGTAGCGCGTCTCTTCGGTCGAGACGGCGAAGCGGGTCTTGTCGATCAGCCGGGCGAGGTCTTCCTTGGGCAGGGAGAAGCGCGTGCCCGAGGTGTCGGTCGACATGACCGGGAAGTCGCCCGCGGGCAGGACCGGCAGGTTGAATTTCGAGCGGCCGGCCTGGACCACCAGACGAGGGTCGTCGCCGTTGTAGCTGAGCGAGACCTCGGCGCCGTCGGGCAGTTTCCGCACGATCTCATACAGGGTGTGGGCCGGGGCGGTGATCTGGCCCTCGACATTCACCTGGGCCTCGGCCTCGTCGACCATCTCCATGTCGAGGTCGGTGGCGGCGAACGACAGCTTGTCCCGGCCCGCCGACAGCAGGACGTTGGACAGGATCGGAATGGTGTTCCTGCGCTCGACGACGCTCTGCACGTGGCCGAGGGCCTTGAGGAGCGCGGATCGTTCGATGGTCAGTTGCATGTGGTCTCGCCCGGATGCGGCGACTCAGAAGCGCCACCGCGAATAGAGGGCCTTGGACACTAGCGGATTGGCGGCGGGGGGCAAGGAAGGGTCGAGGGTCGGGGGTCGAGGGTCGAGGGAGGAAGGCGCAGGCGGATGTGGATAACCCGCCCCGACCCTCGACCCTCAGACCTCGACCCTAACCCCTCAGCTTCCGCGTCAGCGTCTCGACATCCCGCGCGATCTGGTCGTCCAGCGCCATCAGCTCCTCGATCTTGCGCACGCCGTGCAGGACCGTGGTGTGGTCGCGCCCGCCGAAGCGGCGGCCGATGTCGGGATAGGAGCGGGTCGTGTGCTGCTTGCACAGCCACATGGCGATCTGGCGCGGGCGGGCGACGGCGCGGGTGCGGCGCTCCGAGAGCAGGTCGGCCTGTTTGAGGCTGAAATGATCGGCGACGGTCTTCTGGATTTCGTCGACGGTGATGCGGCGCTCGGGCCCGCCGCGCAGGGCCGAGCCGAGCAGGGTCTGGACCTCATCGACACCGAGGGTCGACAGGCGGCCTCCGGCGACGGCGGCCAGGGTGTTCACGGCGCCTTCCAGCTCGCGCATCGAGCCCGGGGTGCGGTCGACCAGATGCTCGAGCACCTCGGCCTGGGCCTCGCCCGAGACGACGCCGAGCCGGGCCAGGGCCTCGATCCGGTTGCGGGCGACGGCCAGTTTCAGGGCGCGGTCGGCGGGCTCGACCGGGCAGGTCAGGCCCGAGGCCAGATGGCTGCGCAGGCGCGGCTCGACCTCGGTCAGGGCCATCGGCGGACGGTCGGCCGAGAGGACGATCTTCTTGCCGTCCTCGATCAGGGCGGTGAGGGTCGAGAGCAGTTCTTCCTGGGTGCCGGCCTTGCCGCCGACGAACTGGACGTCGTCGATCAGCAGCATGTCGGCGTTGCGCAGACTGTCCTTGAAGGCCGCCATGGTGCGGTCCTGGGTGGCGCGGACGAAGGTCGACAGGAAGCGTTCGGCGGTCAGATAGACGACCTTGGCGTCGGGCCGGAGGCGCTGGGCCTCCCAGGCGATGGCGTTGAGCAGGTGGGTCTTGCCGTAGCCGTAGGGGCCGCAGAAGAAGATCGGGTTGAAATGGCCGTCGGCCCAGGCGGCGGCCTGGCGGGCGATGGCGAGGGCGAAGGCGTTGCCCTGCCCTTCCACGAAACTGTCGAAGGTCAGGCGGTCCTGCAGGCCGGCGGCGCGCACGGCGCGGGCGCCGTCGGCGACCGGGGGCACGGTGGCCATGGGCATCTGCTGGAGCGGCGTGACGGTCGCGCCCTCGGCCCGGCCGGCGGCGACCTGGGAGGCGGGGGCGACCGAGCCCATTTCGGCGCGGCAGCGCACGTCGAGGCGGCGCGACAGGCCGTCGAGGCCCAGCCACAGTTCGTTCATGCGGCGCAGGGCGTTCTTGCGCACCCAGTCGCGGGCATAGGCGGTGGGGGTGACGAGGATCAGCTGGCCGGCGCCGTCGGCGCGCACGGCGGAGGGGGCGATATAGGAGCTGAAGGGGCCTTCGCCGATCTCGCTGCGCAGGCGGCCGGCCGCCTCGGTCCAGATGCGATCCGGATCCGTCATCCCCGCCATTTGCGCGCTCCCCGTCATCAAACAAGCCACCCTTGGAAAACCATCAACCGACGCGCTTCGGGAGAGGCCTGAACCGGGACGACTTCTCCTGTCCCGCGTGGCGTGTGCCTCGCGGGTGGGGTCGAACTCTTGAACAGGCGTCTCACGCCGACACGAAAACTGGTCCCGCGCCGTCTTCATTCCGTATGGGAATGGAAGTGCGTCAGCGCCCCGAACTTACCCCCGGCGAGGGGGGCGTCAACGCTGATTCGCGACTCGATTTGCAGTTAAAATAGTTGACTCCGCTAAAGCCAAACGCAGTCAATGAAAAACCGTATTTCGCCACAGACGCGAGCGCTGATCGGCCGGATAACGGTTACCGGCGCACGTGCAAACGGCGAGGGAGCCTTCGCGCCCTCGCCGTTGGAATCGCTGATATTTACCATGACGACCCTATGAAAGGCCGTCCGGGCGCCGAGAAATCAGGCGGCCGCCATCTTCTTCAGCTGGGCGGCCAGACGGCCGACTTTCCGCGAACCCGTGTTCTTGTGAACCACGCCCTTGGAGACGGCGCGCATCAGCTCGGATTGAGCCTCGATGAAGGCGGTCTTGGCCGCACCGGCGTCGCCGCCCGTGACGGCTTCCTGGAATTTGCGCAGGAAGGTGCGAACGCGCGTGCGGCGCGCCTTGTTCACTTCGGTGCGGGCAGCGATCTTGCGGATCGCTTTCTTGGCGCCGGCATTGTTGGCCATCAGTCAAACCTTACGAACGGAAACGCCGCGGAGCACGGTCCACGGCGGGGAAATCTCGAAGAGCGCGCGGCTATAGCGGAAAGGGGTTGGGGGGTCAACGCGAGTCCGACGCGGACGGAAAGTTCACCGCGGTGATGACGGCGAAGTCCGTGACGATGACCACGGGGCGATCGTCAGCATCGTAGCCCACCCATGACGCATAGTAGCCGTCGCCCCATCCGGACGCGAACATGGCGGCGCCGCCGGGTCCGAGGGGCTCGACCAGGGCGAAGCCATAGGGGATGCCGAGTGCCGGGGCCGCCGCCTCGCCCCGGACCTGCCAGTCGTCGACCACAGCCATATAGCCGTCCACGTCTGACGGCGGATAGCGGTCCGCCAGCCAGGCCGGGACGGCGGCGTCGACGAAGGCGCCGGTTCCGGCATCCACGCCATAGCCGAAGATGTCGTCGCCGGTCAGGGTGGCGGGATCCTGTTCGTCCGTCACCGCCAGCGCCCAGCGGACGGGCGGCGCTTCCGAGATCAACAGCCGGGCCAGGGCGACCCGCTGGCCGCTGTCGCCCGCGTCGGCCACCGCCAGATCGACCGGATACCGGCCCGGCGGCACCGAGATCGCCAAGGGCCGGTCGCGCGTCGACATCAGGAAGGGATCGACCAGGATCACCCGGCCGCTGGAGATCTGCACCTCCCCGATCCGGATGGTGCGGAGCGGATAGCGCTTCTCATCGGCCTCGCCGACGAAGCCGGGCGTGAAGGCGCCGGTCAGGACCTCGGGGCGCGGCGTGATCTGCGCCTGGGCCGCCGGAGTGCAGGCCGCCATCAGTCCGACGGCGGCCAGAATCTTGCGAAACATGGACTATTTCCCCGTGAACACCGGCTTCCGCTTCTCGACAAACGCCGCCATGCCTTCCTTCTGGTCCTCGAAGGCGAACAGGCTGTGGAACAGGCGGCGTTCGAACTGGACGCCCTGGGTCAGGGTGGTCTCGAGCGCGGCGTTGACCATTTCCTTGTTGGCCATGACGGCGAGCGGGCTCTGCGAGGCGATTTTCGCGGCGATCTTGCGGACCTCGTCCAGCAGGGTCTCGTGCGGGACGACGCGGGCGGCGAGGCCGGCGCGTTCGGCCTCGGCGGCGTCCATCATGCGGGCGGTCAGGACCATGTCCATCGCCTTCGATTTGCCGACCAGACGGGTCAGACGCTGCGAGCCGCCGATGCCGGGGGCGACGCCGAGGTTGATTTCGGGCTGGCCGAATTTGGCCTTCTCCGAGGCGACGATGAAGTCGCACAGCATGGCCAGTTCGCAGCCGCCGCCGAGGGCGAAGCCGTTGACCGCGGCGATGACCGGCTTGCGGAAACGGGTGATGCGGTCGTGGCCGAGGGCGAAGAAATTGCCCGTGTACATCTGGGCGTAGGTCTGGTCCGACATCTCCTTGATGTCGGCGCCGGCGGCGAAGGCCTTGTCGCCCGAGCCGGTCAGGATGATGCAGCGGACGCTGTCGTCGTGTTCCACCGCGTCGAGGAAGTCCGACAGGTCCTTGAACAGGGCCGAGTTGAGGGCGTTCAGCGCCTCGGGCCGGTTCAGGGTCACCAGCGCATAGCCGTCGGCGTGGCGTTCGATCAGGAGGGTGGAATAGGTGTCGGCCATGGGGTGCGCTCCGGGTGTTCGCGGGTGGTCTAGCGCGTCACCGCTTCCACTGGAACACCTCGGTGATCCCGACACCGAACACTTCGGCGATGCGGAAGGCGGCCTCGAGGCTGGGCGAGTATTTGTTATGTTCGATGGCGACGATGGTCTGGCGGGTCATGCCGATGCGGGCGGCAAGGTCGGCCTGGGTCATCTCGCCGGCGTGGAAGCGCAGCTCGCGGATGCGGTTGGAGATGGGCGGCGGGTCCTTGCTCAACGCAGCCGCCCCAGGAAGGCGAGGGTCAGGCCGGCGCGGATCATCTCGGCGGCGATGACGCTGGCCAGCAGGATGTTGGCGAGCAGGACCCAGGCGTTGCCCTGGGTGATGTCGAGGCCGCGTTCGACGCCGAAGGCGGGCTGGAGCCAGCTGACGAACCAGGCCGCGCCGGAGAGCGAGATCACCCCGGCGATCAGCGCCATCAGGGCGACATGGCTGGCCTTGAGCGCGGCCAGGGTCTCGCGCTCGTCCTTCGCCTCGCGCTCGGCCTTGCGGGTGGTCCAGGTGGCGATCGCGGTCAGGACGAGCTCGACGATCACGCTGATGATCAGGCAGCCGACGAACAGGCCGCCCATGGCCTCGCCCAGGCCCGCCCGACCGAGGGCGCCGTCCGCGATCCCCCCTATCAGCCGCCAGAAGTAGAAGCCCCAGACGCCGAGGGTGACGACGATGCTGATCCAGAGGTGTTTTTCGCGAAAGGACATGGGGCGCTCCGTGGGATGCGAAGACGATGTCGCACCGGTTAGACACGGTGTCCAGTATTTTTTACAGTGCGTCCGATTTATCCGACATCACCATGTCCGCCAGCTTGAGGACGGTGTTCCAGTTGCGGCCGGTGCCCATGCCCAGCATGCGCGGCGTGGCCTTCTTGAAGATGCCGCTTTCGCCCTGTCCGTCGGGGAACCAGAAATACAGGACGCCGTCGATGGCCTCGACCCGCTCGCCGCCGGCAGCCAGGTCGCGGCAGGCCTCGAGCGCGCCGGCCCTGATCCCGTCCTTCATGACCATGGCCACCATCCGGGAGGGGTGGGCGGCGGCCTCGTCGGCAAAGGGGTTGGCGGCGACCAGCCTCGCCCACTGGTCCGGCGTGCGGACCATGGCGGCGACCTTGAGGCCGAAGGTCTTTTCCATGGCGGCCTCGATGTCGTGTTCGAGCGCGTCGGGGGCCTTGCCGCTTTCGACCACCAGGTTGCCGCTGGCCAGGAGGGTGCGGGGGTTCTTCAGCCCCATGGCCTCCGCCATGGCCCGCTGCCCGGCGACCGGCGCCCGGACACCGCCGGTGTTCATGCCGCGGAAGAGGATGATGCGATGGTCGGTCATGGCGTCACCGCTTCTGGCAGACCGGGCACCAGAAGGTCGAGCGGCCGGCCTGGACGGTGCGTTTGATCACGCCGGAACAGCCGTCGGCCAGACACGGTTTCCCCTCGCGCCCGTAGACGTCGAAGCGGTGCTGGAAATAGCCCTGACCGCCGTCTGCGTTGGCGAAGTCCTTCAGGGTCGAGCCGCCGGCGACGATGGCCTCGTTGAGCACGTCGCGGACGACGGCGGCGAGGGTTTCGAGGCGCGGTTTCGAGACCTTGCCGGCGGCGACCAGCGGCGAGATGCGGGCGCGGTAGAGGGCCTCGCAGACATAGATGTTGCCGAGGCCGGCGACGATGCGCTGGTCCAGCAGCGACACCTTGATGTTCTGTGACTTGCCCGCAAAGGCCTCGGCCAGATGGGCGCCGGAGAAGCCGTTGCCGAGCGGTTCGGGACCGAGGGCGGCGAACCACGGATGGGCCGCGACCTGATCGGTCGGGATCAGGCCCATGAAGCCGAAGCGGCGGGCGTCGGCGAAACCGACGCGGGTCGTGACGGCGTCGCGCACGGCGCAGAGACTCATATGCTCATGCTTGCCGGCGATCGGCGCGGCCTCCTCGAACTCGCCCAGTTGTTCGCCGTCGAGGGTGAAGCGGCCGGTCATGCCCAGATGGCTGACCCATGTCTCGCCGGTTGAGAGCGGGAACAGCAGGTATTTGGCGCGGCGGTCGAGGCGTTCGACGGTCGCGCCCTCGAGCCGCTCGACGAAGCGGTCGGGAAAGGGGAAGCGCAGGTCGGGCCGGTTCTGGCGCACCCGCGTCAGCCGCGCCCCGGTCAGGACGGGCTCAAGGCCGCGGCGGACGGTTTCGACCTCGGGGAGTTCGGGCATGGGGGACCAGGCAGTAGGCAGTAGGCAGTAGGCAGTAGGAGCGATGGAGCAAAATCCGGCTGGAGGGAAGCTGATGGGAGCCGGCGGCGCGCCTGCGCCCTTCCCTACTGCCTACTGCCTGATCCCTCAGCCCGCCTTGTACCCGTCGTGGCACGACTGGCAGCTGGCGCGCACGACGGCCCATTGGGCGGCGAAGGCGGCGGCGTCCTCGCCGGCGGCCAGTTCGGCGAGGCGGTCGGCGGCGGCGGCATAGTCGGCGGCCTTCGCGTCGAAGCCGGCGCGGTCGCTCCAGATTTCGGGTTTGGCGTTGGTGCGTACGCCGGCCTCGGCGCCGCTGCCGGCGGGGAACATGCCGGGGACGGCGTGGGCCCATTTCGACAGGGCGCGGGTCGGGAAGCGCTGGCTGGCGATCGGCTGGCCGGCGTCGATCGCCGACTTGATCGAGCCCATGGCCACGCCCGACAGCATCATCGCCGCCTGCCGGGCCTCGACCGTATCCGCCAGCGGCGAACGCGCGTCCTGGGCGCCGGCGGCGCCGCCGAGACACATCAGGCCGATCACCGCCGCCGTCATTGTCCGTTTCATCGTGTGGGCTCCCCGTTTGCGGCGAGGCTCCGACGGAGGGGAGCGGGAGTCAATGGAGGGCGCTGAGTGGCGAGTCGCGAGTGGCGAGTGGCCAGTGATTGGCCGTCGCCGGTGTCGTGGCGCGGTCCCCGCCGCCCTTCCGCCGGCAGAGACGCTGCAATCACTAACCACTAGCCACTAAGCACTTTCTCGGTTTACCTCCGGTCACCAAGGGAGAGGGACCCCAATGACCGACATGCCCGCGAGTGCGCCCGTGAGCGGCGCCAAGCGTATCGAACTGACGTTGCGCGCCCTGGTGCTGGGGTGTCTGCTGGCCGTGGTGTTCACCGCGGCGAACACCTACCTGGGCCTCAAGGTCGGGCTGACCTTCGCCTCGGCCATTCCGGCGGCGGTCATTTCGATGGCCATCCTGCGGATGTTCAAGGATTCGACCATCTGGGAGAATATGACCGTCCAGACCGTGGCGTCTGTGGGCGGGGCGATGAGCTCGATCATCTTCGTGCTGCCCGGCCTGGTCATGGTCGGCTGGTGGCTGGAGTTCCCGTTCTGGGAGTCGGTGCTGATCTGCGTCTTCGGCGGCATCCTCGGCGTGACCTTCTCCATTCCGCTGCGCCGCGCCCTCGTGGTCGAGGCCAACCTGCCCTACCCCGAAGGAGTCGCCGCGGCCGAGGTTCTGACCGTCGGCTCGCGCGGGGCTGAACAGACCGAGAGCGCGGTGCGCGAGAACGCCTCGGGCCTGTGGGTGGTGATCACCGGCGCGGTGGTTTCGGCGGGGTACGCCCTGCTGGTCGCCGGCCGGGTGTTCGCGGGCGAGGCGGCGAAATTCATCAAGCTGCCGGCCGCGCTGGGCGGCGGGGCGACGGGCATGGGTTTCGGCATGCAGTTCGCGCTTCTGGGCGCGGGCCACCTGATCGGCCTTGCCGTCGGACTGGCCCAACTGTTCGGCCTGATCCTGGCCTGGGGCATCGCCGTGCCGATTCTGACCAGTCCCGACACCATCGCCTGGCTGACCGCCAACGGCATCCCCTCGATCGCCACGACGCTGGAGCCCGGCGCAGGCGCCGAGGAACTGGCCGGTACGGTCTGGAGCCGTGAGGTCCGCTTCATGGGCGCCGGCGTCATCGGCGTGGCCGCCATCTGGACCCTGATCAAGCTGGCCGGCCCGCTGATCGGCGGCCTGACCTCGGCCCTCGCCGCCAACCGTCGCCGTCAGGGCGGCGAGGTTCTGGACCGCACCGAGCAGGACATTCCGATCAATATCGTCGCCGGCCTGTCGGTCGCCTGCCTGATCGGCATCGGCTTCATCCTGGCCTGGTTCGCCAACAGCAATCCGACCCTGGCCGGCTCGACGGCCCTGCTGGTCGGCGGCGGCCTGATCTATGTCGTCTTCATCGGCTTCGCCGTGGCCGCCATCTGCGGCTATATGGCCGGGCTGATCGGCTCGTCGAACAGCCCGGTGTCGGGCGTCGGCATCCTCGCCGTCGTCATCGCCTCGGTGCTGATGCTGGGCGTGCTGGCCCTGGCCGGCCTGCCCGCCGATCCGTCGGTGGTGGCCTTCGCCCTGATCGTGACCGCCATCGTCTTCGCGGTGGCCGTCATCGCCAACGACAACCTGCAGGACCTCAAGACCGGCCAACTGGTCCAGGCCACGCCGTGGCGGCAGCAGACGGCCCTGATCGTCGGCGTCATCGCCGGCGCCATCGTCATCCCGCTGATCCTGAACCTGCTGAACAAGGCCTTCGGATTCGAGGGTGGGCCTGTGGGCATCGCCGACGAACCGTTGGCGGCGCCCCAGGCGACCCTGATCTCGGCGCTGGCGCGCGGCGTGATCGGCGGGGACCTGCGCTGGGACCTGATCGGCCTCGGCGCAGTGATCGGCGTGGTCATCATCGTTCTGGACGCCGTGCTGAGCGGCGCCACGAAAGGGAAGATGAAACTGCCCCCGCTGGCTGTGGGCATCGGTTTCTACCTGCCTGCCGCGGTGACCACGATGTTGGTGATCGGAGCGATCTGCGGCTGGTTCTATGACAAGGCGATCAAAAACACCCGGTTCGCCGACGTCGGCCGCCGCATGGGCGTGCTTCTGGCCTCGGGCCTGATCGTCGGCGAGAGCCTGTTCCTCGTCATGACGGCGGGGGTCATCGTCTCGACCGGCAATGACGCGCCCTTCGCCATGCTGCCCGAGGGCTCGACCTGGCCGGCCATGCTGGCGGGGATTGCAGCCTTCGTGGTGCTGACGCTGATGCTCTACGGCTGGGTGCGGAACCGGTCGGCGAAAGTCTGATCGCCTTCGCGTCGCCCTTTTCCTGAGGCATAGGACCGCCGTTACGCCAGTGCGTGTTCGTCACGCACTGGCGTTTCCGCGTGCGCCCCTGTAAGAGGCGCGCGCTCCCCGCACCGTCGCCAAAATCCAGCGGCCCGCTCTCGCTCGGCCGCCTTGCACGTCTGATAGTCAAATGAATCTGCGCAACGTCGCCATCATCGCCCACGTCGACCACGGCAAGACCACGCTGGTGGACCAGCTTCTGGCCCAGTCGGGCGTGTTCCGAGCCAATGAGGCCCAGTCCGAACGGGCGATGGACTCCAACGACCAGGAAAAAGAGCGCGGCATCACCATCCTGGCCAAATGCACCTCGGTGCTGTGGCACGGCGAGACGGGCGACACCCGGATCAACATCATCGACACCCCGGGCCACGCCGACTTCGGCGGCGAGGTCGAGCGGATCCTGGGCATGGTGGACGGCTGCGTCCTGCTGGTCGACGCCGAAGAGGGCGTCATGCCCCAGACCAAATTCGTGCTGACCAAGGCGCTGAAGATGGGCCTGAAGCCGATCCTCTGCATCAACAAAGTCGACCGGCCCCACGCCGATCCCGACAAGGTCCACAACGCCGCCTTCGACCTGTTCGCCGCCATCGGCGCGACCGACGAGCAGCTGGACTTCCCGCACATCTACGCCTCGGGCCGCTCGGGCTGGGCGACGATGGATCTGAACCAGCCGTCGGACAATCTGAACGCCCTGTTCGAGCTGATCGTGAAACACGTGCCCGAGCCCAAGGTCGTCGAGAACAAGGACAAGCCGTTCCAGATCCTGAACGTGCTGATCGAGTCCGATCCCTTCCTCGGCCGCCTGCTGACCGGCCGGATCGAGAGCGGCAAGGCCGCGCCGGGCATGGCCATCAAGGCCCTGTCGCGCGACGGCAAGACCATCGAACAGGGCCGGATCACCAAGGTGCTGGCCTTCCGCGGCCTGAAGCGCCAGCCGGTGGACGAGGCCGAGGCGGGCGACATCGTCGCCATCGCCGGCATGTCCAAGGCCACGGTGGCCGACACCCTGTGCGCCCTGGAAGTCACCGACGCCCTGCCCGCCCAGCCGATCGATCCGCCGACCATCTCCATGACCGTCTCGGTCAACGACAGCCCGCTGGCCGGCCGCGAAGGCGACAAGGTCCAGTCGCGCGTCATCCGTGACCGTCTGCTGAAGGAGGCCGAGGCCAACGTCGCCATCCGCGTCACCGAGACCGGCGGCAAGGACGCCTTCGAGGTCGCCGGCCGCGGCGAACTGCAGCTGGGCGTGCTGATCGAGAACATGCGCCGCGAAGGCTTCGAGCTGTCGATCTCGCGTCCGCGCGTGGTCTATCAGACCGGCGAGAACGGCGAGCGGCTGGAGCCGATCGAGGACGTCGTCATCGACGTCGACGACGAATACACCGGCGTGGTCATCGAGAAGCTGTCGGCCCGCAAGGCCGAACTGAAGGACATGGGCCCATCGGGCGCCGGCAAGACGCGTCTGACGCTGAAGTCGCCGTCGCGCTCGCTGATCGGCTATCAGGGCGAGTTCCTGACCGACACGCGCGGTTCGGGCGTGCTGAACCGCGTGTTCAGCCACTATGAGCCGCACAAGGGCGCCATCGAGGGCCGTCTGAAGGGCGTGCTGGTCTCGAACGGCGACGGCGAGACCGCCGCCTTCGCCCTGTGGAACCTCGAGGACCGCGGCGTCATGTTCGTCGGCGGCGGCGAGAAGACCTACCAGGGCATGATCATCGGCGAGAACGCCCGCTGGGACGACCTCGACGTCAATCCGATGAAGGCCAAGGCGCTGAACAACATTCGCGCCTCGGGCAAGGACGAGGCCGTGCGCCTGACCCCGCCGCGGCGGCCGTCGCTGGAACAGGCCATCGCCTATATCGAGGAAGACGAACTGGTCGAGGTCACGCCCAAGTCGATCCGCCTGCGCAAGGCCGTGCTGAACCCCTCGTTCCGCAAGAAGCGCGTCCGCGAAGAATAGGGCCGAACGGGCCCAATCACGGCGCCCAGCGCGCCTGAATCGGCCAATCCGGGCCGACTCGGGGTCATTTGGGGGCGGACGAAACAAACGGTCACAGCCTGTGTTTCCTTGTCGGTGCGAGCGCCTCCCCGCTCGCTTTGACAAGGCAGACATCATGCGAAAGACCGCGCTCCTCACTGGCGTCGCCGGCCTGTTCCTCATGACCGCTCCCGCGTTCGCCCAGGACGGCACGGCCCCGCAAACCCCGCCCGCCCCGGCTGAAGCGGCCCCGCCCGCGGCCGAGCCCCAGAGCCTGACCCTCCAACCCGGTTCCGACGTCAAGGGTTCGGACGGCACGGTGCTGGGCCAGCTGGAAGGCGCCCGCAACACCGAGGCCGGCCAGGAGCTGACCGTTCGCGGCGCTGACGGCCAGCTGCGTGGCGTGCCCGTGGCCGCCGGCGTGCGCCAGGAAGGCGAAGGCGTCGCGGTCGGCTGGACCAGCGCCCAGTTCGCCTCGGCCCCGTCGATCGCCGATGAGTCCGCGGCTCCGGTCGCCGAACCGGCCGCCCCGCCGATGCCGGAAGAGCCGGCTGTGACCGAAGAGCCGACGATGACGGAAGAGCCAGCCATGGCGCCGGCCACGCCCGCCACCCCGGCGACTCCGCCGACCGCCGAACCGGCGACCCCGGCCACGCCGGCGACGCCGCCCGTGTCCGCGGAGCCGGCCAACCCGGTTCCGGGCGAGGGCGAACAGGCCACGCCGGACGAACCGGACGCCTGATCCCGATCGACCGGACAAGAAAAAGGGCGGCTCCTCGCGGAGCCGCCCTTCGTCGTTTCAGGCTGCGACGCGTTTAACCGCGACGCTTGACCAGTCCCACCAGGAACAGCAGCAGGCAGGCGCCGAGGAAGGCGACCAGCAGCGTGACGAGGTTGAAGCCGCCGACGGCGATCCCAAGCAGATTACTGGCGATGAAGCCGCCCAGCAGGGCGCCGATGACGCCGACGATCAGGTTCGTCACCAGGCCGTGGCTGCGGCCCATGACTTTTTCAGCCAGCCAGCCGGCGACAATGCCGATGACGATCCAGCCGATGATTCCCAAGCCCATAGTGTTCCTCCAGAGATTCCAAAGCGCGATCGCTCTGTGGCGGTAATGCGTTTCTGCGGCAACGGTTGCGCCGGGTCCGGCAAAACACTGCTCACCGACTCTCCCCCGTCACGCGAGCGCGGCATGGTGCTTGCCGCTTGAAGGGCGAGCCGTCCCGCTTCGGGACAGCCCGCCAACAAGGGGAAATGGGGCCATGGCCACCGATATCGACCTCCACCTGGGCCGCCGTCTGCGCCGCCGCCGGCGTCTTCTGGGTTTGACCCAACAGCAGCTGGCCACCCAGGTCGGCATTCGCTTCCAGCAGATCCAGAAATACGAATGCGGCGCCAACCGCATCTCGGCCGCGCGCCTGTGGCAACTGTCCGAGGCGCTGGAATCGCCGGTCAGCTATTTCTACGACGGTCTGGAAGAGGCCATCGAGCGCAAGGAGGCGGCCAACCAGGGCGGCGAGATGTTTTCCCGCAAGGAAACCCTCGACCTGATCCAGGCCTATTATCAGCTCGACGAGAAGCCGCGCCGGCGTTTGCTGGACCTGGCCAAGTCGCTGCACGCCGAGGGTGATGCTGCGTGATGATCTGATTTCCGCGCATTGCACGGCGCGGGAGGAATGATCCGGTGACATGACGGCGGGGCGTGGGTATCCCGCCTGTCATGACCGAGTACGAACTGTTCGCCGTCGACCTGGCCCGCGAGGCCGCCCGCGTCTCCCTGCCGTATTTCCGCGGCGCGTATGAGGAGACGGACAAGGGCGGCCCCGGCGCCTTCGATCCGGTGACCCAGGCCGACCGTGAGGCCGAGGCGGCGCTCCGCGTCCTGATCGCGGCCCGCTATCCCGATCACGGCGTCATCGGCGAGGAATATGGCGAAGACCGGCCGGACGCCGAGCACGTCTGGATTCTCGACCCCATCGACGGCACCCGCGCCTTCATCGCCGGCCTGCCGCTGTGGACCAATCTGATCGCCCTGCGCACCGAGGACCGCCCGACGGTGGGCGTCATCGGCCAGCCGTATCTGGACGAAATTTTCCTCGGCGGTCCCTCAGGCGCGCGACTGCTCAAGGGCGGGACGGAAGCGCCGCTGGCCGTCCGCCCCTGCCCTCGCCTGACCGACGCCCTCATCGCCACCACCGATCCCGACCTGTTCACGGGTTCCGAACTGGGCGCCTGGACCCAGGTGCGCGCCGCCGCCCGACTGGCCCGGCTGGGCTGCGACGCCTATGCCTACGCCATGCTGGCCGCCGGCCGGATCGATCTGGTGGTCGAGAGCGGGCTGAAGGTCTGGGACTGGTCGGCCCTGGTCCCTGTGATCGAGGCGGCCGGCGGCGAAGTCACCAACTGGCGCGGCGAGACGCCGGACGGCGGCGGACAGATCCTGGCCGTCGGCGACGTCGGCATCCGCGAACAGGCGCTGGTGACGTTGAGAAGAGCAGCTCTTTAGCAGTCCTCCCCCGCAGGGGGAGGGGGACCGCGAAGCGGTGGAGGGGGCTCGCCGCAGACTCGTTGCCTGATGCTGATCAATACCCCTTCGAGATTGCCGAGCACATCGCGCGCCGCGATGCGGCAGACGCTTATCCCCCGCAGTCTGAGCCATTCTGTGCGTCGCTGGTCATGCGCAAGCTGGTCGGGATGCTCGTGAACCCGCCCGTCGATCTCGACGGCCAACCTCGCTTCCACGCAGTAGAAGTCTAGGATGTAGGGACCAACCGGATGCTGGCGGCGAAATCGGGCTCCACCCAACCGCCGGCCGCGCAAGGCGCTCCAGAGGATTACCTCAGGTAGCGTCAGCCTGCGGCGAATTTGCCTGGCCCGAGCGATGGTCCGCGGTGGAGCCTCCATCTGAGCAATCTACGGGAATGACGCTCGCGTCAGGCCCCCTCCACCACGCTTCGCGTGGTCCCCCTCCCCCTGTGGGGGAGGACTGCGACGGATCAGGCGGCTTCGTTCGGTTCGCTGACTCGCGCGGGAACCGCCAGCGGCGACAGGTCCTCGACCGGCGAGACATAGGCGCCCATGGCGTCGAATTCCTCAAGGAAGACCGCGCGCATGTCGTCGGCCTCCATGATGATCTCGTGCTTGGCGCCTGGAATCTCGACATAGCGGCCCCGACCGAGGCGTTTGGCGGCCCATTTGTTGGTCTGTTTCCAGACGCGGTCGTCCTCGGCCGCCTGAACGATCGCGACAGGGATGCGCACGGTCTTCAGCGCCTTGGGCTTGAGCGAGCGCTCACCGGCGTCCAGCGCGAAAGCCAGCCAGCCCCAGGTCGGGCCGCCGACGGCGAGGTGCGGGCAGGCGTAGAGCTGCTGCCGCCACTGTTCGTAGCGGCTCTCGTCCGAGGTCAGGGCGTCCTTCTCGAAGGTGTGGTCGAACGGATCGTCGGCGTCGTCGAGCACATAGTCCCCGGCCTTGCCGTGGCGCAGGTTCCAGCGGACGGCCAGTTTCACCGACCACATCGACCGCTTGCCGGTGCGGATGCGCAGCATGGGGCTGGACAGGACGGCGCCGGCGAACCGGCTCTCGCCGCCCTGCAGCGTCATCAGGTTCAGAGTCCCGCCCATGGAGTGGCCGACCATCACCCAGGGCTTGGGCGCGCGGCCCTCCCAGGCGTCGAGCAGGCGGGCGTAGTCGTCGAGGAATTCCTCGACCGCCCGGGCGTGGCCCTTGAGCCGGTCCGGCAGGAGGCGGGCCGACAGGCCCTGGCCGCGCCAGTCGTGGGCCAGGACGCACCAGCCGCGGGCGAGGAAATTGCCGATGACCTCGTAGTATTTCTCGATCGGCTCGGTCCGGCCGGGGCTGAGGACCACCGTGCCGCGGGGTTTTTTCGCGACGAGGGCCGACGGGGTCCAGAAGGCGGACCGCAGGCGCAGACCTCCGGCGCCCCGGAACCACTCGCCCTCGCCGCCCGGAGGCGCGGACGCGCCCGGGACCCCCATCAGGGGCGCATTGGCGGCATAGGCGGCGGCTCGGTTCACTCTGGCTTCCTGAATCTCAAGGTCATGCGGTCACTCTCACCGATCTCATCGTATTTCGACCGGTCAAAGGTCGGATCCGGCGGCGAGCCGCGCGGCGCGGTCAACCCCATCGGAGGCAGGGTCTCGACGCCGAACGGATGATCCTTGGTATCCCTTTCATTCGCGTTGATTTCCGACGCGGCGACGAAGGCAAAACCCGCTTCCGCCGCCAGCTGTTTCACGAACGCCTCCTGGACGTATCCGTTCGCCGCGGCGGGGTCCTGGTCCTCTTCCGGTCCCAGGCGGTGCTGCTCGACGCCCAGCACGCCGCCGGGGCGAAGCGCGGCCCAGGCGTCGGCGAAGGCCTTTTCGGCGATCCCCGCCGCCATCCACGCATGGATGTTGCGCATGAACAGAACCAGGTCGGCCGTGCCCGCCGTCGTCACCGGCCCCGAGGTCGGCCCGAAGGCGCTGAGCTCGATCTCGCCATACAGACGCCGGTCGTTGGTGAACCGCTGCTGGAAGGCCGCCATCAGCGCGCCCTGGGACGGATCGGCGCCCGGACCGGTCTGGAAGCCCGCGGCGACGTATTTGCCGCCGCCCTCGTCCAGATAGGGCGCGAGGATTTCCGTCCACCAGCCGCCGCCCGGCCAGAACTCCACCACCGTCATGCGCGGCTGCAGGCCGAAGAAGCGCAGCGTCTCCATCGGATGCCGCGCGGCGTCGCGCGCCTTGTCCTGGGCGCGCCACGGGCCGGCGACCGCCCATTCCAGGGACCCTTGCGGCGGGCCGTCGGGCGTGGGCGGTGGTTCGGCGGTCTTTTCCTTCCGGCCGCAGCCGGCGAGACCCGTAAGCGTCAGGGCCGCGCCGCCGGACAATACGCCCCGGCGCGACAGCGACAGCCGCCAATCCTGTCTCGATTTGCTCATCCAGATCCCCTGGAGGCCGATACTGCACGTTTCAGACCAGCCGTCCGAGGGCCGGGCTTAACCCTGTTCCCAGGCCCGGTCAAAACGCTTCCGGGCATCCGCTGCGATCATTCCGGCTTGCGGAAACGCAGGGTCATGCGGTCGCTTTCGCCGATCGCATCATACTCGGCCCGCTCGGCGTCGGTCAGGGGCGTCGGACGGTCCGTGGCGTTGTTCGCGCGGGGCGCGCTGGTGCGGACCGGCGGCAGGGTCCAGACGCCGTAGGGGTGGTCGTGATCATCCCGGGGATTGGCGTTCAGCTCGCTGCGGGCCTCGAGCACGAAGCCGGCGGCCTGGGCGGCGCGGATGACATAGCTCTCCGGCATGTAGCCGGTCGGGGCGGTGAGGTCGGGGTTCAGGCCGTCGACGCTGCGATGCTGTTCGACCGCCAGCACGCCGCCGGGCTTCAGCGCCTTGAAGAAGGCCTCCAGATAGGGCCCGGTCCGCGACGGGTTCGAGCGGTGCCAGTTGTGGAAGGCGCGGGCGACCACGATCATGTCGGCGGTCCCGTCCGCGACGCCCATGCTCTCCAGCGGGCGGGCGACCGCGACATAGGTTCCACCGGTGGCCTCGGCATAGGGCTGCAGGATGGCGCTCCACCAGCCGCCACGGCCGGGCTCGATCTCGACGATCGTCGAACCGGGGGTCAGGCCCCAGAAGGTCAGCGTCTCGAACGGGTGGCGATGGACATCGCGCGCGACATCGGCGGCGGGGCGGGCGGCGGAGCCAATGGCGGCCTGGAGCGCCGTGTCTTCCTGCAACTCGGGCGGCGTCATGGCGGCGCGGCGGGCGGTGCGCTGGGCCGGTGTTTCGTCCAGCGTCGGCATCGTCGGCATGGCCTGGGCGGCGGCGAACGACGGCAGAGCCAGCGCGGTCGTCAGGACGAGGGCAAGCAGGCGCATGGGCAGTCTCCAGGGGAATTTGCGGCAAACCCTAAGGCCTCCGGGGCGAGGGGCAAGCCATGACAGCCCCTCGGCGACAGATTGGCGCACGACGAGACAGGCCCCCCTTGACGGTTTCGCGGCGCATCCCACATCGGTTCCGAGGCCGCCGATTCCGGGGCCTCCAGACCGGACGGGGCCGATCATCGGACCGTCGGGGCTGAACTCCCACCGCCGGTCCGGGCCTCAAACCGCGGGACCGGTTCAACCTTGCTGATCCCAGGAGGATGACCCATGCGTACCTATGATTTCACCCCGCTGTACCGTTCCGCCGTCGGCTTCGACCGTCTGGCCGGACTGCTGGAAAGCGCCGCGCGCACCAGCCAGGAAAACGGCTGGCCGCCCTACAATATCGAGACCACGGGCGAGAACGCCTACCGGATCGAGATCGCGGTGGCGGGCTTCAAGCCCGACGAACTGACCCTCGAGGTCAAGGAGAACCTGCTCACCGTCACCGGCCGCAAGACGGCCAATGACGACGCCGGCGCCGAACGCACCTATCTGCACCGCGGCCTGGCCGAGCGCGATTTCGAGCGCCGGTTCCAGCTGGCCGACTATGTGGTGGTCAGGAGCGCGGACCTCGCCGACGGCCTGCTGTCGGTCGAACTGGCGCGCGAACTGCCCGAGGCGCTGAAGCCCCGCCGCATCGAGATCGGCGTGCCGGCCGCGGCCAAGCCGCTGATCGAGGGCAAGTCGCCGAAAGCGGCGTAAGCCTCACAGAAACCGCCTCAAGCCGCGAGCCTCCGCGAGGCGAGCGCAGGCGACGAACCAGGGGGACGGCGTTCGCGTCGTCCCCTTTTTCGTGCCCGGACTCAGGCGGCGGCGGCCACCGGCTGGCGGATCGCGTCGCGCTGGGCGTCGGTCAGGGAGGCGGCGTCGATCCGGGCCCCGGCCACATCGGCGCCCTCGAGACGCGCGCCCTCCAGCAGGGCGCCTTCCAGCCGGGCGAAACGCAGGCTCGCCTCGACCAGCATGACGGGCATCGAACGGTCCTTGCCGATCGCCAGGGCGCCCAGATTGGCGCCGCGCAGGTCGGCCTTGTTCAGGAGCGCCCCGTTCAGGCGCGCGCCGCGCAGGTCCGCGCCGCGCAGGTCGCAGCCGCGCAGGTCCGAGCCTTCGAGGCCCGCGCCCTGCAGGCCGACGCCGCGCAGGTCCATGCCGGCCAGACAGGCGTGCCGGGCGCTGAGGCCAGGCAGCCGCAGGCCCTTCAACCGGTCGCCCAGCGGGCGCAGGTCCTCGCCGTCGAAGATCGCAGGCTCGCCGAACACGCCGCCGCTCTCGGCCCAGGCGTTGGCGTCCAGGGCCCGTTCCCCCAGCGCCTCGGCGCGGGACCGGGCGTCGGCGCTGGGGCTGCGAAGCGCGCCGGTCATGTCGGCGCGGCTGGTCGTGGCCCGGTCGAACGCCACGCCGGTCAGGATCGCGCCGGTCAGGCGAGCCCCCTCCAGATTGCAGCCGTCGACCGAGGCGTCTTCCAGCATGGCGCCGGTCAGATTGGCGTCCTTCAGATTGGCCCCGGTCAGCATGGCGCCGCGCATGGAGCAGTCGGAGAAGTCCGCCTTGAAGGCGTTGATGCCGTCGAAATGGCCGCCGTCGAGGGTGGCGCCGGCGAAGGTGGCGCCATCGGCGATGCCCTGGCGGGTCTCGTGCTTGACCGCCGCCAGCCCCTTGGTCGCATGGGGCACGGCGATGACGCCCTCGCGGAAGTCCGCCCGCGTGAGGTCGGCGTTCATCAGGCTGGCGCCGCGCAAACAGGCGCCGCGCAGGTCGGCCCGCACCAACTGGGCGCCGGTGAAGTCGGCTCCCCTGAGATCGCAGCAGAACAGCACGGCGCCGTTCATCCGGGCCCCGACCAGCCGGGCGTTCTCGAGCGCGCAGCCCGTGAAGTCGGCCTCGGCCAGATTGCGGCCCGACAGGTCCAGTCCGTTGAGATCGACGAATTTCAGCGCCAGCCGGCGCCCGCCGGGGCGGCCTTCGACCAGACGCTCATGCGCCGCGATGAACAGGTCCAGATCACCCTGGGACAGCGCCCTGCGAACAAAGGTCATGCGACGGCGTCCAGAGGTTCGAGACCGCGCGCGCCGGTGGTGATCGCATCCGTCAGGTCCGCTTCCCGCAGGCAGGCGCCGAACATCCGGGCCCGGCCGAGGTCGGCGCCGGACAGGACCGCGCGCTTCAGGTCCGCGCCCGACAGATCGGCGCCGCGCAGGCAGGCGCCGGTGAGATCGGCGGGCAACAGCCGGTCGGCCGCGATCAGCAGCGGCCCCAGCTGGGCCCCGCGCAGGTCCGCGCCGTTCAGCCGGGCCCCCGCCAGGCGGGCTCCACGCAGGTCGGCGCCCTTCAGATTGACGGAGCGCAGGTCGGCGTCCTCGAGGTGGGCGCCCTGAAGCTGGACCCCCTCCATGTCGAGGCCGTAGAAGACCGCGCCCCGGGCGGACAGGGCCGTCAGATTGTAGCCGTGGATCGACCGCAGGGCGCGCAGGTCGACGCCGTCGAAGACCGAGGGACGGCCGTCGACGCCGCCGCTCTCGCACCACTGGGCGTGCTCGGCCAGCATTTCGGCGGCGGGCATCTTGCCGACCGGGCTGCCGGAGGAGCGTTCGTCGGTCAGGGCGCCGGCCATATTGGCCCCGTCCGTGCGCCACATGGCGACCTTGGTCCCGACCAGGATGGCGTCGCGCAGATCGGCGCCCGACAGATCGGCCCCGGACAGGTCCGCCCCGGCGAGGTCGGCGCCGCGGAAACTGGCCTGTTTCAGATTGGCCCGGACCAGTTTGCAGTCCTTCATGATGGCGTCGGAGAAGTCCGCGGACACGGCGACGATGCCGGTCAGTTTGGAGCGCTGCAGATTGGCCCCCGCGAGGCAGGCGCCCTGGGCCTCGGTCTCGTTGCGCGACTTGGCGGCGACGATCCTGAAGCCCAGCCGGGCGTCGGCGGCGGCGATGGTCCCCTCGCGCAGGTCGGCCTCGAACAGGTCCGCGCCGGTCAGGTCCGCCCCGCGCAGGCAGGCCCCGCGCAAATCGGCGCGACGCAGGCTGGCCTCGACCAGCAGGCAGTCCTGCATGTCCGCGCCGAAGAAGGTGGCGTTGTCCAGCTTGCTGCCCGACAGATCGGTCCCGATCAGGCTGGCGGCGGCGAAGTCGGCGTCGGCGAGGTTGCGGCCCTTGAGCGAAAGACCGGACAGATCGAGCCAGGCGAGGACCGCGCGGGCGCCGCCCGGCTTGGCCTGCCACAGACGATCGTGCCGGGCGCAGATGGCGTCCAGTTCGGTCTGATCGATGCGCCTTCTGGCGGCGGTTGGAGCCGTGGTTCCCGACATGGTCCCGATATGGCACGCCGCCGCTTAAGGAAGGGTTTGTGGGAACGGCGTGTTCGCACCGAATTCAGAGGGTCAGCAGGCCCTGCTCCGCCAGCGCGTCGGCCAGTTCGCCGGGACTGACCCAGACGCGGGTGTAGCCGGCCTCGCCCAGCCGTTTCAGCTCGGTGGTCAGGTCGGCCTTGGCCGAGGCGGCGAAGCGGGCGTCGAAGCCGGCGCCGTCGGCGCTGATCCGGACCATGGGGCGACCGGTCTCGACCCGGTGCAGATAGCCCTCGTAGAGGACCGCCGCCTCGGGCGCGAGCAGGCCCGTCTCGACCTGCAGGCCGGCCTTTTTCAGGCGCTCGACGCCGCGGCCCGAGGCGAAGGGCGAGGGATCGACCGCCGCCACGATCACCCGGCTGACGCCGGCGTCCATCAGGAAGTGGGAGCAGGACGTCCGGCCCGAGGACCGCGCGCCGCAGGGCTCCATGGTGACATAGGCGGTGGCGCCGCGCGCCCGGTCGCCGGCGGCGGGCGCGGCCTGTTCCTCGGCGTGGGGCCGGCCGCCGGGCGCGGTGGCGGCTTCGGAGACGATCTCGCCGTCCTTGACGATGACGCAGCCGACCGCCGGATTGGGCCAGGTCTGGCCCATGCGGTCGCGGGCCAGGGCGATGGCCCGGCCCATGAAGCGGATGTCGTCCGACGCCTGTTGCGCGGTGGTCATGCGGCGGCTCCCGGCAGCGGGGGCAGGTCCGCCGCCCGGGCGCTGTCCAGATAGCGCGCCGCAACGGGCGTCAGACCGGCGTCGAGGTCGATCTCCAGCGGATTGCCGGTCGGAATCTCGACGCCGACGATCCGGTCGTCGGGCACGGCGAACAGGTGTTTGACGATGGCCCGCAGCGAATTGCCGTGGGCGGCGATCAGCACGTCCTCGCCGGCCTTGAGGCGCGGGGCGACGGCCTCGTCCCAGTAGGGAAGGACGCGGTCCAGCGTGGTCTTGAGGCTTTCGGTGTCGGGGATGGCCTGGCCGGCGTAGCGGGGATCACCGGCGAAATCCCATTCGCCGCCGGGGGCCAGCGGCGGGGGCGGGATGTCGTAGCTGCGGCGCCAGATACGGACCTGGTCCTCGCCGTGGGTCGCCGCCGTCTCGGCCTTGTTCAGCCCGGTCAGGCCGCCGTAGTGACGCTCGTTCAGGCGCCAGTCGTTGATCACCGGCACATCCCTCAGCCCGGCGGTGTCGAGGGCCAGGGCCCCCGTCCGCGTCGCCCGCTTCAGCACCGAGGTGAACATGACCGCGGGCCGGAAGCCGGCGGCGGCGATCTGTTCACCGGCGCGTCGCGCCTGGGCCTCGCCCTCGGCGGTCAGGTCGACGTCGACCCAGCCGGTGAAACGGTTGTCGAGGTTCCATTGGCTCTGGCCGTGGCGCAGCAGGATCAGACGGGGCATTCAGGTCTCCGGACAGTCTGTTGGGGGTAGGACCGGCGACGGCGCGGGTCAAGACGAGCCCGGTCCGGCGGCGCGGCGGAGCCATGCGGGCGGCGGGGCGTTGTTGTCGGCGCGGCGCGCGGCGCCCTATAGCCAAGCTGAACCCCCGTCTCCTCCCAAGGTTTCCGATGCAAAAGCCCCGCTCCGACCTGCGCCCCAACACCGCCGACTACGAGACCACCCCGCTGGTCAAGGCGACCGGGTTCCGCGAGTACGACGCCCGCTGGATCCTGGAGAAGGAGATCAATCTGCTGGGCATCCAGGCGCTGGGTCTGGGACTGGCGACCTATGTGCAGGAGATCGGGCAGCGGCCGCGGATCGTCGTCGGCCATGACTTCCGGTCCTATTCGCTGAGCGTCAAACAGGCGCTGATCCTCGGCCTGCTGGAAGGTGGGATGGAGGTGCTGGACATCGGCCTGGCCCTGTCGCCGACGGCCTATTTCGCCCAGTTCGCGCTTGATGCGCCGTGCGTGGCCATGGTCACCGCCAGCCACAATGAGAACGGCTGGACCGGGGTCAAGATGGGCGCGAACCCGCCGCTGACCTTCGGCCCCGACGAGATCGGGCGGCTGAAGGACATCGTGCTGAACGGCGAGGGCGTGAACCGTCCGGGCGGGTCCCTGACCCGGGTCGAGGGCTTCCGCGAACGCTATCTGGAAGAGATCACCGCCAAGGTGAAGCTGAGCCGGCCGATCAAGGTCGTGGCCGCCTGCGGCAATGGCACCGCCGGCGCCTTCGCGCCCGAGGCCCTGCGCCGGATGGGGGCCGAGGTGATCGAGATGGACACCGACCTCGACTGGAACTTCCCCAAATACAATCCGAACCCGGAAGATCACGCCATGCTGATGCAGATGGCGGCCCGGGTGCGCGAGACCGGGGCCGAGCTGGCGCTGGGCTTCGACGGCGACGGCGACCGTTGCGGCGTGGTCGACGACACCGGCGAGGAGATCTATGCCGACAAGATCGGCCTGATGCTGGGCCGCGACCTGTCGGCCCTTCATCCCAACGCCACCTTCGTCGTCGATGTGAAATCGACCGGCCTGTACAAGACCGACGAAGTCCTGAAATCGAACGGCGCCGACGTCGTCTACTGGAAGACCGGCCACAGCTATATCAAGCGCAAGACCGCCGAACTGGGGGCCCTGGCCGGGTTCGAGAAGTCGGGGCATTTCTTCTTCAACGCCCCGATCGGGCGCGGATACGACGACGGCATCGTCGCCGCCGGGGCGATCCTGGCCATGCTGGACCGCAACCCCGGCAAGACCCTGTCGCAGCTGAAGGGCGCCCTGCCCGACGCCTGGACCTCGATGACCATGTCGCCGCATTGCGACGACGAGCTGAAATACGAAGTGCTGGAGCGGATCGTGGCTGAGTATCAGGCCCTGGCTGACGCCGGCGGCTCGATCCTGGGGCGGAAGATCGTCGAGGCGATCACCGTCAACGGGGTGCGGGTGCATCTGGAGGACGGATCGTGGGTGCTGGTGCGGGCCTCGTCCAACAAGCCCGAGCTGGTGGTGGTGGTCGAGAGCATGCGCTCCGAGGCCGACATGAAGGCCCTGTTCCGTGATGAGGTGAAGCCGCGGCTGGCGAAATATCCCGAGATCGGGGCCTATAATCAGGAACTCTGAGGCCAGCGAAGGGGGCGCGGTGTCCGACGGCGAACCGGACGTGGTCATCGTCGGCGGCGGGTTCTCCGGGGCCATGCTGGCCGCCCGGCTGGCTGAACGCGGCGTCGCCTGCAGCCTGATCGACCGGACAGGGACGTTCGGGCCGGGGCTGGCCTATTCGACGCCGTTCGAGGGGCATCTGCTCAATGTCCGGTCCGATCGCATGAGCGCGGTGGAGGGCAAGCCCCGCGACTTCGTCGACTGGCTGCGGGACAATTGCCCGCGGCATGCGGACCCGGACGGTTTCGCGCCGCGCCGGCTGTACGGCGAATATCTGCAACACCGGCTGAATGCGGTCCGGCTGGCGCATCCCGGGATGATCGAATTGGTCACCGGCGAGGTGGCGGCGATCGAGGGCGACGCCGTGCGCCTGTCCGACGGACGGGGGGTCGGCGCGCGCGCGGTCGTGCTGGCGACCGGCAACCCCGCCCCGAGAACGGCCGGCAAGGGATCACGTCGCATCATCACCGACCCCTGGGCCCTGGCCGCTCTGGAACGGATCGGGCCGAACGATGAGGTGATCATCGTCGGCACGGGCCTGACCATGGTCGATATGGTTCTGTGGCTGGACGCCACGGGCCGCAAGGGCCGGATCACGGCCCTGTCCCGCCGCGGCCTGACGCCCCGGGTGCATGGCGCGGCCCACGACCACCCCGAAACGCCGACCGATGCCTTGCTGACCGGCGCCTTGTCGCATCGGCTGATGGAAGCCCGACGGCTGGCGTCAGGCGGCGGCTGGCGCGGCGTGATGGAGGGACTGCGCCCGGTCACGGCGGGACTCTGGTTCAAGGCGGACGCGCAGACCCGCGCGCGCTGGCTGCGGCATCTCCGGCCCTGGTGGGATGTTCATCGCCACCGCATTCCGGCCCGGGTCGATGAAGCCATGAAACAGTTTCAGGCCGCCGGCCGCCTGACCCTCGCGCCCGGGCGCATTGAGCGGATCGAGGAAGGCGACGACGGCGTGGCGCTGCACTGGCGCGCGCGGGACGGTTCGGCGCCGCCGCCGATCACCGGCCGGTGGCTGATCGACTGCACCGGACCCGGCCATGCCGCGCTTGAGGATCCCCTGACCGGACCCCTGATCAGGGACCGTCGCGCACGGCTTGATCCCGTGGGTCTGGGTCTCGATCTGGATGCCGATGGACGACTGCTGGCCGCCGACGGTTCGCCCGACGCCCGCCTGTTCGCCCTCGGCCCGCCGGCTCGGGCCGCCTTCTGGGAAACGACCGCCGTGCCGGACATCCGCAAGCGGATCGAGGCGCTGGTCGACCGTCTGACCGGGCCTCAGGCCACGGCCAGCAGATAGATCAGGGCCAACGCCAGTCCGAGCAGGGCCAGCAGCGAGAGGATCACCACGGAGGCGATGCGGACGCCCGACCGGGCCACCGCCCGCGCGTCGGTGCTGAGCCCGAGCGCCGCCATCGACAGTCCGGTCAGGATCTTGGCGGTATCCGCCATAACCGGCACGGCGGCGGCCGGGATCAGGCCCATCGAACGCGCCGCCATCATCAGCAGGAAGCCGATGATGAACCACGGCACCAGCTGATGAATCGCGACGCCGCGCCGGGGGGCCGTGACCGCTTCGCCCTCACGGCCGCGAACCGCCGTCAGGATCGCCAGACCGAGGCAGACGGGGCCCAGCATAAGCACGCGCACCAGTTTGATCAGGGTGCCGGCCTGGTTGGCGACGGCGCCCACGGGCAGGGTGGCGGCCAGGACCTGGGGGACGGCATAGACGGTCAGGCCCGCCAGGACGCCGTAGCGGACGTCTGACATCTGCAGGAACTCGCCCAGCAGCGGCAGGAGCAGGACCACGGCCACGCCCAGCACGGCTGTGAAGGCGATGGCGGCGGAAACGTCATCGGCCTCGGCGTCGATCACCGGGGCGACGGCGGCGATGGCGGAGTTGCCACAGATGGCGTTGCCGCAGGCGATCAGCACCGCCATCCGGTGCGGCAGGCGCAGCAGCCGCCCGATCCCGTAGCTGATGACGAGCGCAAGGACGACCACCACCGCTGTCCCCGCCAGCAGGCCGGGGCCGATGGCCATGACCGTCGCGGCGCTGACCGAGGCGCCGAGCAGGACCACGGCGATCTCGAGCAGGGTGCGGGCGCTGAACTCGACGCCGGGTTTCAGCGCCGCGGGCGGCGTCCAGACGCTGCGGATCGCGGCGCCGATGAGGATGGCCAGGACAATGGCGTCGATCCAGCCCCGTCCGAACAGCCGCAGCTCGAGCGCCTGGACGGCGACGGCGGCCAGGGCGACCACCACACAGGCGGTCAGGCCGGGAATCAGGGCGAGGACGCCGGGTCGGCGGGCGGGAATCATGGGGTGAGACTGCGCCGGTCCGGCGGCGGGTTCCATGGTTGAGTTTGGCGTCCCTACCCCGCCGCCTTCACCGCCGCGACCACATCCGCGACCACCGACTTCACCAGCTTCGCGTCATCGCCCTCGGCCATGACCCGGATCAGCTTCTCGGTGCCCGACGGCCGCACCAGCAACCGCCCCGTGCCCTTCAGCCGCGCCTCGGCGTCGGCGATGGCGGCCTTGACGCCAGCGTTCTCCAGCGGCTTGCCGGACGTGTAGCGGACGTTCTCCAGCTTCTGCGGAACGGTCTCGAACTGCTTCGCCAGCTCACTCATCGGGCGGCCGCTTTCGATCAGCACGGCCAGCACCTGCAGGGCCGACATCAGGCCGTCGCCGGTGGTGGCGTGGTCGTGCAGGATGATGTGGCCCGACTGTTCGCCGCCCAGGTTGAAACCGCCCTCGCGCATCCGCTCCATGACATAGCGGTCGCCGACCTTGGTCCGCTCCAGCGTCAGGCCGGCGGCGTTCAGCGCCCGCTCCAGACCCAGATTCGACATCACGGTGGCGACCACGCCGCCGCCGACCAGCAGGCCGCGTCGCGCCCAGTCGAGGGCGACCAGGGCCATGATCTGGTCGCCGTCGACGACCTGACCCTTCTCGTCACAGATGATGACCCGGTCGGCGTCGCCGTCGAGGGCGATGCCGATGTCGGCGCGGTAGCGTTTGACCGCTTCGGCCAGGGTCTCGGGGTGGGTCGAGCCGCAGTCGGCGTTGATGTTCAGGCCGTTGGGCTCGACGCCGACGGCGCAGACCTCGGCGCCCAGTTCATACAGGGTGGTCGGGGCGACCCGGTAGCCGGCGCCGTTGGCGCAGTCGACGGCGACGCGCAGGCCCTGCAGGCTCAGGCCCTTGGGGAAGCTGGCCTTGGCGATCTCGACATAGCGGGCCTGGGCGTCGTCGATGCGCTTGACCCGGCCGAGGGCGTCCGGCGGCGCGAGGTTCGCGTCGAGCGCCTGGTCCATCATCGATTCAATCTTCAGCTCGACCGCGTCGGAGAGCTTGTAGCCGTCGGGGCCGAACAGCTTGATGCCGTTGTCGAGGTAGCCGTTGTGCGAGGCCGAGATCATCACCCCGATGTCGGCCCGCATGGAGCGGGTCATCATCGCCACGCCCGGCGTCGGCAGGGGGCCGAAGGTGCGAACGTCCATCCCGGCGGAGGAGAAGCCCGCAACCAGCGCCGGCTCGATCATATAGCCGGACAGGCGGGTGTCCTTGCCGATCACCACCAGGTGCCGGCGGTCGTCGGCGGACATGAACAGACGGCCGGCGGCGAGGCCCACGCGCAGGGCCACTTCCGGGGTCATCGGATGGGTGTTGGCGCGGCCGCGAATGCCGTCGGTGCCGAAATAGCGTCGTTCGCCCAACTGTCACGTCCTTTGAGTACTGGCGGCGCAGAAACCTTGCGAAACCGCTTTTTAGATGCAAATCCAGTCGCCTGTCGCCTACACGAGACCTGACGATGACGGTGGCTTAGACCGTCCACCGCCCGTGCGCAAAGCACCTGACCCCCGGCTTTCGAGGATATATCCATGTGCGGCATCATTGGCGTGACAGGCGTCGGTCCGGCAGTTCCCCGTCTGATCGACAGCCTCAAGCGACTGGAATACCGGGGCTATGACTCCGCCGGCGTGGCTGCCCTGGTGGACGGCCGCATCGAACGCCGCCGCGCCAAGGGCAAGATCCGCGAGCTGGAAGCGGTGCTGGCGGCCGAGCCGCTGGCGGCCACCATCGGCATCGGCCACACCCGTTGGGCCACCCACGGCGCCCCGACCACGGCCAACGCCCACCCGCACCAGGCGGGCCGGGTCGTGCTGGTCCACAACGGGATCATCGAGAATTTCGCCGAGCTGAAGGCCGAGCTGGCCGTCGAGGGCCGCACCTTCGAGAGCCAGACCGACACCGAGGTGGTGGCCCATATGCTGGACCGGGCGCTGGGGACCGCCAACGATCCGCTGGTCGCGTTCAAGAGCGTGCTGGACCGGCTGACCGGGGCCTATGCGCTGGCGGTGCTGATCGAGGGCGAGGACGGGCTGATCCTCGGCGCCCGGCGCGGCAGTCCGCTGGTGGTCGGCTGGGGCGACGGCGAGATGTATCTGGGCTCCGACGCCCTGGCGGTCGGCCCCTTCACGACGCAGATCTCCTATCTGGAAGAGGGCGACTATGTCGGCATCGACCGGGACGGCGCGCGGATGTTCGACGTCGAGGGCAACGCGGTCAAACGCCCGATCGTGCAGGTCTCGGCCTCCTCGGCCATGGTCGAGAAGGGTGAGTACCGGCATTTCATGGAGAAGGAGATCCATGAACAGCCGGACAGCGTCCAGCGCACCCTGTCGCACTACCTCGACTTCGTGAACGGCAAGGCGCGGACCGACGCCGCCGATTTCGCCGCGATCGACCGTATACAGATCATCGCCTGCGGCACCGCCTTCTACGCCGGCCAGATCGGCCGCTACGCTTTCGAGCGGCTGGCGGGCCTGCCGTGCGATGTCGAGATCGCGTCCGAGTTCCGCTATCGCAGCCCGGCGCTGACGCCCGGCACCCTGGCCGTCGCGGTCAGCCAGTCCGGCGAGACGGCCGACACCCTGGCCAGCCTGTCGTGGTGCAAGGCCGCGGGGCTGAAGACGGCCGCCCTGGTCAATGTCCATTCGTCCTCGATGGCGCGCGAGGCCGGCTATCTGTGGCCGACCCATGCCGGGCCCGAGATCGGCGTGGCCTCGACCAAGGCCTTCACCGCCCAGGTCGCGGCCTTGCTGGCCCTGGCCGTGGCCGCGGGGGTCCAGCGCGGGCGCATCGACACACCGACCGAGGCCGAACTGGTCAAGGCCCTGTTCGAGGCGCCGCGCCTGATCGCCGAGGCGATGGCGATGGAGGACGACCTGAAGGCCGTCGCCCAGGACATCGCCAAGGCCACCGACGTCCTGTTCCTCGGCCGCGGGGCGATGTTCCCGCTGGCCATGGAGGGGGCGCTGAAGCTGAAGGAGATCAGCTATATCCACGCCGAGGGATACGCCGCCGGCGAGCTGAAGCACGGGCCGATCGCCCTGGTCGACGAGCTGACGCCGATCGTGGCCCTCGCCCCGATGGACGAGGTGTTCGAGAAGACCGCCTCGAACCTGCAGGAGGTGGCGGCGCGCGGCGGGCCGGTGATCATGATCGCGCCGAAGTCCGCGCCCGATCCGCATGGGGCCGGCATCCGTCGGGTCGACGCGCCGGAGTGCCACTCGCTGATCGCGCCGCTGGTCTATGCCGTCCCGGTGCAACTGCTGGCCTATTACACGGCAGTGCAGAAGGGCACCGACGTGGATCAGCCGCGCAACCTGGCCAAGTCCGTCACCGTCGAGTGATCGCATCCGCGCTCCGATGCGTTAGGGTGGCCGACCTCGCCGTACAGGATCTCTCATGACCGCTTCCGCCCGCCGCCTCCGCAAGGCCGTCCTGCCCGTCGCCGGCCTCGGCACCCGTGTGCTGCCCGGCACCAAGACCACGCCCAAGGAGCTGCTCAACGTCGTCGACCGGCCGATCCTGAGCTATATCGTCGAGGAGGCGCGCGAGGCCGGGATCGAGCACATCGTCTTCGTGACGGGGCGGTCCAAGGGGGCGATCGAGGACTATTTCGACCACCAGATCGAGCTGGAGGCCCAGCTGCTGGCCAAGGGCAAGACCGACATCCTCGACGCCATGATCGCCGAACTGGCCACCGCGGGCGAGATGAGCTTCACCCGCCAGATGCAGCCGCTGGGCCTCGGCCACGCCGTCTGGTGCGCCCGCGACATCATCGGCGACGAGCCGTTCGCGGTGCTGCTGCCGGACGTGATCGTGGACTCCCAGCCGGGCGCCCTGAAGCAGCTGGCCGATGTCTACGCCCGGGTCGGCGGCAATGTCATCGGCGTCGAGGCGGTGCCGGAGAGCGAAACCCATAAATACGGCATCGTCGATCCCGAGAACCGCGACGGCCGCCACATCCGCATGAAGGGGATGGTCGAGAAGCCCCCGCGCGGCGAGGCGCCGTCGAACCTGTCGATCGCGGGCCGCTACATCCTGCAGCCGGAGATCTTCGGCATTCTCGAAAACCAGCCGCGCGGCGCGGGCGGCGAGATCCAGCTGACCGACGGCATGGCGCGGCTGATGAAGGACCAGACCTTCACGGCGGTCGAATACGAGGGCGTGACCCACGACTGCGGCGACAAGATCGGCCTGCTGCGCGCCAATGTCGCCCTGGCCCTGAAACGGCCCGACCTGGGCGAGGCGGCGCGGGCGGCGCTCACCGCCCTGCTCTAGCCCGCCGCCGAACGGCGCATCCGCTCGACCGCCTCAACCAGACGGTCCAGATCGGCGGGGGCGGACAGGCGGTGGTCGCCGCCCTCGATCAGGTCCAGCCGGACGTCGCCCCCCGTCAGGCGCTCGACCAGGGTCGCGGCGTGGGACCAGGGCACCACGTCGTCGGCCCGGCCCTGAAGGATGTGGACCGGCGCCGCGATCGGCACGGGCGCATCCAGCAGCAGCCAGTCGCGGGCCTCCTCGAACATGGTCCGGGTCAGGACGTATTCGCCCAGCCCCTCCTCGGTGATGAGGGTTTCGCCGTCCCGCAGGATGGCCTGGCGCTGATGGTCCGCCAGACCCGGCCACATCAGCCGTTCGGTGAAGTCCGGGGCCGGATTGACCAACACAAGACCCGCCATCCGTTCCGGCCGCGCCAGCGCCAGCAGCAGGGCCACCCAGCCGCCCATCGAGGAGCCGACCGGAACCACCGGCCCTTCAAGACTGTCGATCAGGGCGATCGCGTCCTCGCGCCAGCGGCCGATCGTGGCCTTGCGCCAGTCGCCGGACGACTGCCCATGGGCGAAATGGTCGTAGCGGACATAGTCCCAGCCGCGCTCGCGGGCCGCGGCGTCGAGGGCGAGGGCCTTGGTTCCCTCCATGTCGGAGCGAAAGCCGCCGATCCAGACCAGGGTGGGGCCGGAGCCCTCGACATGGCGAAAGGCGAGCGCTTCGCCGTCGGGTCGGGTAAGGTGCTGAACGTCTGGCATGAGACTGATGTCGCGGGGGAGCCTGATGAAATCAATATCCATTCCGCCAGCAGCGCTCGAAGACGACGCGGCTGTCGAGATGGCCCGTATATGGGTGGCCAAGCGGGGCCTTCACTGCGTGCTGAACGTCGGGACCTATCGGGACAGCGGCATCCGCGAGGCGACCGCATGGGGTGTGATCCTGGCCGACATGGCTCGCCACCTGAGCCACGCATTGCGCGACAACGGTCTGGAGGCCGACAGCGGCCGGGCGTTGGCTGAAATTCAGGAGGCCATGACCCGGGAGCTGGACCATCCCACGTCGACCGCAACCGGTGAGTTTGGATCGACCACGCAGTAGCTGACTTTGATCTTCCGCCGAAGCCGCCGATAACGCCCCATGTCCAAGGTCCTGTTCGTCACCTCCAACCGCATCGGCGACTGCGTCATATCCTCGGGCGTGATCCGCGAGATCGCGCGGCAGATTCCGGGCGCGCGGATCACCGTCGCCTGCGGGCGCCCGCCGGCGCCGTTCTTCCGCTCGGCGCCGAACGTCGAGCGGGTCATCATTCTCGACAAGAAGAAGCTGGCCGGACACTGGTTCGGCCTGTGGCGGGAGGTCGTGGGCACACGCTGGGACATGGTCATCGACATCCGCGGCTCGGCGCTGAGCTGGCTGATCCCGGCGAAGCGGCGCGTGGTCTACAACCGGGGCTGGGAAACCGGCGTGCGCAAGGTCGAGATGGTCTCGCGCCTGATGGGATCGGCCACGCCCCTGGAGCCGGCGATCTTCCTCGACCCTCAATCCCGCGTCGACTGTCAGGCCGTGCTTGCACCTCAACTGGAGAGCGGCAGCGGACCTGGCCCCATCATCGCCCTCGCCCCGATCGCGCACCAGCCGGGCAAGAGCTGGCCCGCCGACCGCTGGGGCGAACTGGTCGAAAGGCTGAAGGCCGAACCGCGTTTCGACGGCTGGCGGTTCATGGCCGTCGGCGGACCGGGCGACCGGCCCCCGGCGACGCCGGCGCTGGAGGCGGCCGGGCCGCGCGGCATCGACTTCATCGGCAAGGGCGACATCCTCGCCTCGGCGGCCGCGATCGACGCCGCCGACCTGTTCGTGGGCAATGATTCCGGCCTGATGCACGTCGCCGCCGCCCTGGGCCGGCCGACGCTGGGCCTGTTCGGCCCGACCGAGTGGTGGCTGTACGGTCCGTGGGGCCCACGCACCCGCATCGCCGCCTCGAATGAGACACAGGGGGAGTTCGCGCCGATCGAGGCGCTGACGGTGGACCGTGTCTTTGAGGCCGTCCTTGACCTGCACGACGCCTACGTCGCCGGCCGCGCGCCGCTCAAACCTTGAAGACGGGGGCTTTCGCGGTCATATAGGCCCCATAAGGGGAACGCCGCGATCCGTCGCGGGCTCATCCTCGTCCGACCTCCGACCCTTCTTCCACACAAGGAACCGACGCTCATTCGCCGTCCGATGAACCAGCCGCCCGTCAAGGACGGGCCGCCCATGAACCAAGATATCCGCGCGCCGCGCGTTCTGCTCATTGACCAGAACGGCGAGAAACAGGGCGTCATGCCGACGTCAGCCGCGCTGGAAGCCGCCGAAGAGGCCGGCATGGACCTGGTTCAGATCGTCTCCACGTCAGAGCCGCCGGTCTGCAAGATCCTCGACTACGGCAAATTCCGCTTCCAGGAGCAGAAGAAGAAGGCCGAGGCGCGCAAGCGTCAGAAGGTCGTCGAGCTGAAAGAGATCAAGCTGCGTCCCAACATCGACGTCCACGACTATGAGGTGAAGGCCAAGGCCATGCACCGCTTCTTCGACGAGGGCGACAAGGTCAAGGTGACGCTGCGCTTCCGCGGCCGCGAGATGGCCCACCCGGAACTGGGCATGAAGCTGCTCAACAAGGTGCAGGCCGATTTCGAGGAAATCGCCAAGGTCGAATACGCGCCGCGTATGGAAGGCCGCCAGATGATCATGATCCTGGCCCCGAAATAGGCCCGACGCCGTCCATCGCCTGATCCAGAAAGCCCCGACCGACCCGGTCGGGGCTTTTCTTTTTGTCGCGCCGGTCGCGCCCCTTGAAACCGGGGCGCATGGCGGGGGAGAAGGATACTCGCCAAGGGGGAGACAGTGCGCGTGTTCAAGTCAAGGATGATGGCGTTCGCCCTCGCGGTCGCCGCGTTGGGTTACGTGGGAAACGCCGGCGCATGGGCCCAGACACCGGTTCCCCAATCAGCGCCCCTTGAGGCCTATGGCGCCACCCCCGCCATCGAACTGATTCAGCTGTCGCCCAGCGGCGAACTGATCGCCCGCATCACGGTCACGGGCGAAACGCGTTCCGTCGTGGTCACCCGGCTCGCGACTGGCGAGGACCTCTTCGTCGGCGATGTCAGCATCAGCAAGGTGCGTGACCTGCGCTGGATCGGCGAGGGCCGGGTCCTGGTGGTCAGCTCGCAAACGCGCAACATCGCCTCGCTGGGCGTGCCGCGGATGGAACTGTTCTTCGGCCAGGTGCTCGACCTCGAGAGCCAGAGGGTCGTCCAGGTGCTGGACCGCACGCCGGAGGTTCTGGCGGTTCTCTATGGCCCGGCCTCGGTCCGGAACACCAGCGACGGCGACACCGTGTTCGTGCGCGCCGTCAGCGTCTCGAGCGAGCAGATCAATCTGCACCGCATCGACCTGAGAACCGGGCGCGGGCGCTCGGTGGCCTATATGGACCGCACGACCGACGACTATATCCTGGACGACGAAGGCAGGGTCATCGCCCTGTCGCGCTATGACGAGCGCACCGGCCGCTGGTCGTTGCGCCTGCCCGACGGCCAGGGCCATCGTGAGGTCTGGGCGGTCGACGCGCCGGTGGACACGCCGGCCTTCCACGGCCTGGGCCGCACCCCCCGCACCATCGTCATCGGCGCCGATCGGCCGGACCTCGCGTCGGAAGATGAGCGGTCCGGGGATTCGGACATCCTGTTCGAGGTCGATGTCGACACCGGCGAATGGAGCCGTCTGCCGTTCGAGCACCACCCCGACTTTCTGGTGCATCATCCGCAAACCCGCCTGCTGATGGGCGGCGGCCGCACCGAAGAGGATGGTCTCCGGTACGAGTTTCTCGACCCGCTGGCCGCACGGCGGTGGCAGACCGTCGAACGGGCCTTTGAAAACAAGGCCCCGATACCGGCGTCGTGGAACGACGCCCTGAGCCGGGTCGTCGTCTTCACCGACACGGGCGAGGCGGGTCAGTATCTGCTGGTCGATTTCGATCAGGGCGCCGCCGGGATACTGGCGGACGCCTATCCCGCCATTACGCCCGGGCAGGTGGGCGCCGTTCGCCCCATCACCTACACCGCCGCGGACGGGCTGGAGATTTCCGGCTATCTGACCCTGCCGCCGGGCGTCGCCGAGCCTTCCGGCCTGCCGCTGGTGGTGCTGGCGCACGGGGGACCGGCGTCCCGTGACGTGGCGGGATTCGACTGGTGGGCCCAGGCGCTGGCCTCGCGCGGCTATGCGGTGCTGCAGGCCAATTTCCGCGGCTCGACCGGCTACGGCCGCGACTTCCTCGAGGCGGGCTATGGCGAATGGGGCCGCAAGATGCAGACGGACCTGTCCGACGGCGTGCGCTGGCTGGCGGCCGAGGGCGCCATCGACCCTGCCCGTGTCTGCATCGTCGGCGCCAGCTACGGCGGCTATGCGGCGATGGCGGGTCTGACCCTCGACCGCGACGTCTATCGCTGCGGCGTTTCCGTCGGCGGCGTCTCGGACCTGCGCCGCATGGTCAACCGGGAGGCGCGGCAGGAGCGCTACAGAGACAGCCAGACCGTACGCTACTGGAACCGGTTCATGGGGGCGGAGCGGCTGAACGACCGGACCCTGGACGACCTGTCCCCGGCCTATCTCGCGGCCTCGGTCGACAGCCCGCTGCTGTTGATCCACGGCCGGGACGATACGGTGGTGCCCATCGAACAGAGCCGGGTCATGGCCGACGCCCTGCGTCGGGCCGGCAAGTCCGTCGAGTTCGTGGAATTGCCCGGCGAGGATCATTGGCTGTCGCGATCCGAGACGCGCCGCCAGATGCTGACCGAGACTGTGCGTTTCCTCGAGGCGAACAATCCGCCGGGCCGGGCGGACTGACCGAAGCCGGCATCCCCACGTCGTGCGGCGTCAGCGGCGACGGTCGGGGCGCGCCCCCCTTGTCAGCTTCGCCTTGCGCCCCCGCCCGATCTGACTCAAACAGGGGCCGCCTCCCGCCCGAGTAACGCCCCGTGACCTCAGCCGCCCTGCCCCCGCCTCCGTCGCGCTCGGCGCTGTTCGTGCTGTTCGGGGTGGTGTTCATCAACCTGGTCGGCTTCGGCATCGTCATTCCGCTGCTGCCCTTCTACGGCCAGACGCTGGACGCCCCGCCGTGGCAGGTGGCGCTGATGTTCTCGGCCTATTCGCTGGGCCAGTTCGTCGCCGAACCCTTCTGGGGCCGACTGTCGGACCGGATCGGCCGCAAGCCGGTGCTGCTGATCACCATCGTGGCCAACGCGCTGGGCTATCTGGCGCTGGCCTTCGTGCCGAACATCTGGCTGGCCATCGCGGTGCGGCTGTTCACCGGCCTGGGCGCCGGCAATATCTCGACCGTCCAGGGCTATGTCGCGGACGTGACGCCCCCCGAGCAGCGCGCCGGCCGGATGGGGCTGATCGGCGCAGCCTTCGGCCTGGGCTTCATCGTCGGGCCGGCGCTGGGCGGCCTGCTGACCCGGCCGGACCTCGGCGCCCTGGGCTATCAGCTGCCCATCTTCGTGGCCGCCGGCCTGTGCGGTCTCGCCGCCATCGGCATCGCCGTGCTGCTGAAGGAAAGCCGGGTCCGCGCCGATCCCGCCGCGGCGCGCCCGCCTTTCCTCGGTGGCGTGCATGACGCCGTGGCCAATCCGGTGGTGTCGCGCGTGCTGCTGGTCACCCTGATCTATATGGCCGGCTTCTCGGGCATGGAGTCGACCTTCGGCTTCTGGACCGAGGCGCGCTACGGCTGGGGCGCGCGCGAGGTCGGCCTCAGCTTCATGGCGGTGGGGGTGGTCTCGGTCATCTGCCAGGGCTTTCTGGCCGGACGGCTGGCCCGGCGCTTCGGCGAGGCGCGGGTGCTTGCCGTCGGCTGCCTGGTTTTCGGCGCCGGCCTGATCGGCCAGGTGGTCGCCAGCCGCCTGCTGCCCGACGCCGACTATCTGGTGCCGGTGATCATGGCGGCCGGGGCGTTCGGCATGGCGGTGACCATGCCCAATATCTCATCCCTGATCTCGCGTTCGGTCGACCCGGACCGGCAGGGCGCGATGCTGGGGCTGAACATGGCCGCCAGTTCGGCCGCACGGATCTTCGGCCCGATGGCGGCGGGCGCCCTGTTCTCGGGCGTGGGCCATGACTGGCCGTATCTGATCGGCGCGGCGCTGACCATTCCCGCGGCGATGATGGCGATCAACGCCGGAAAGGCCTTCCGCAGGCGACAGGCCGGCGCGGCTCCCATCGTGGCCGCCTAGCGTCGGCCTTGCTTTCCCGTGCTGGCTGGCCTAGAAGCCGCGCCTTCGCGTACCGAACCGCCGGGCTAACAGGCATGCCTGGGCGGTTCTCATCAGGGTTTCCAATCCGACGGCTCCAAAGGCCCGAAGAACCGGCAACCCACTCAAAAAGAGAGTGAAAATGCCCAAACTGAAGACAAAGTCTGGCGCCAAGAAGCGCTTCAAATTCACGGCGACTGGCAAGGTCAAGGCCGGCGTGGCAGGCAAGCGGCACCGCTTGATCAGCCACAACAGCAAATACATCCGCCAGAACCGCGGCACCTCGGTCATGGCCGACGCCGACGCCAAGAAGATCAAGTCCTACATGCCGTACGCCTGATCGGCGCGCGCATCGACGACCTGATTTTCCCATAGAATTTGAAAGGATAGCGACATGGCTCGCGTCAAACGCGGCGTAGTTTCCCACGCCAGACACAAGAAGGTTCTCAAGCAGGCCAAGGGTTTCTACGGCCGCCGCAAGAACACCATCCGCACCGCCAAGGCCGCGGTCGATCGCGCCGGGCAATACGCCTACCGCGACCGCCGCAACAAGAAGCGCTCGTTCCGCGCCCTGTGGATCCAGCGCATCAACGCCGCCGCGCGTCTGGAAGGCTTCACCTATTCGCAGTTCATGCACGGCCTCGGCGAAGCCGGGATCGAGCTGGACCGCAAGGTCCTGGCCTCGATGGCCGCCGACGAAGTCGCCTTCAAGGCCGTGGCCGACAAGGTCCGGGACGCCCTCAAGGCCTGATTTTCCGGCAACGGAAGACGCAAAAGCCCTCCGGTTCGCGCCGGAGGGCTTTTTGCTTTGCGCCGCACCCGCTAGACGAACCCCAGCATGACCGATCTCGCCCAACTCGAACTCGACCTGATCAACGCCATCGGTGGCGCGGAGACCGCCGCGGCGGTCGAGGAGCTGCGCGTGGCGGCCCTCGGCAAGTCCGGCTCCATTTCCGGGCTGCTCAAGGGCATGGGGTCCCTGTCGCCCGACGAGCGCCGCGAACAGGGGCCGATGATCAACGGCCTGCGCGACCGGGTCTCGTCCGCCCTGGCCGCCCGCAAGGCCGAGCTGGAGACCGCCGAGCTGGACGTCCGCCTCAGAGCCGAACATGTCGATCTGACCCTGCCCTCGCGGCCGCGCCGCGCCGGCTCGGTGCATCCGACCATGCAGGTGATGGACGAAATGATCGCCGTCTTCGCCGACATGGGCTTCGCCGTCGCCGAGGGGCCGGACATCGAGGACGATTTCCACAATTTCACCGCCCTGAATTTCCCGCCCAAACATCCGGCGCGGGAGATGCACGACACCTTCTTCCTGCGGCCCGATCCCGAGACCGGCGAGCGCAAGGTGCTGCGCACCCACACCAGTCCGGTGCAGGTGCGGACCATGATGACCCAGAAGCCGCCGATCCGGATCATCGCGCCGGGCCGGACCTTCCGGAAGGACTCGGACGCCACCCACACGCCGATGTTCCATCAGGTCGAGGGGCTGGTGATCGACCGCGACATCCACATGGGCCATCTGAAGTGGACGCTGGAAACCTTCGTCGCCCGCTTCTTCGAGGTGGACGACGTCGACGCCCGGTTCCGGCCGCACCATTTTCCCTTCACCGAGCCATCGGCCGAGATGGACATCCGCTGCGACCGCTCGGGTGGGGAGCTGAAACTGAACCAGGGCGACAGCTGGATGGAGATCCTGGGCTGCGGCATGGTGCATCCGAACGTGCTGCGGAACTGCGGCATCGATCCCGACGAATACCAGGGCTTCGCCTTCGGCATGGGCGTGGATCGTCTGGCCATGCTGAAATACGGCATCCCCGACCTGCGCCCGATGTTCGACGCCGACACCCGGTGGCTGGCCCACTACGGCTTTTCCCCCTTCGCCGCGCCCAACCCCGCCAGCGGCCTTAGCTGAGACCTGACATGTTTGACCCGAACGCTCTCACTCCCATGCCCGCCGACGCGATCGACCGCACCGAGTTCCGCAATGTGGCGGTGCCGATCGCGCGTCTGGCGGATCTGTTGCTGGACGCCGGACGCAAGCCCGAACTGAACGGCGTGCGGTTCATCGACTGCGCCATCCGCGGGCCGGCCGTCATCCTGCCGAGCGTGGACACGCAGTTCAGGGACAGCAATCTGGGTCAGGTTCACGGGGAGATCCGCAACCTGTTCCTCCGCGCCGCCGGCCCGATGGTCACGGGCGCGATCGCGCTGCACGGCTGCGTGTTCGAGAACTGCGTCTTCCTGGGCGTCGGAATCGCCGGGGATGATGCGTTCGTCGACGGCTTCGTGGCCCAGCTGTCCGGGGCCAAGGGCGGCGCCGCGTGAAATTCACCCTCTCCTGGCTGAAGGACCATCTCGACACGGAGGCCGACGTCGCCACCGTGGCCGAGGCCATGACCATGGCCGGGCTGGAGGTCGAGGACGTCCACGATCCGATCGCCCGCCTGGCGCCCTTCACCGTGGCCCGGATCGTCTCGGCTGAACAGCATCCCAACGCCGACCGGCTGCGGGTCTGCCAGGTCGATACGGTCGACGGGCCGAAGGAGATCGTCTGCGGCGCGCCCAATGCGCGCGCGGGCCTGACCACCATCTATGCGCCCATCGGCGCCTTCGTGCCCGGTCTGGGCGTGACCCTGGTCGAGAAGCCGGTGCGCGGCGTGGTCTCGCACGGCATGCTGTGCTCGGCCTCGGAGCTTGAGCTGGCCGGCGACAGCGACGGCATCCTCGAACTGGCCGACGACCTGACAGTGGGAACCCCGGCGGCGGGCGTGTTCGGCGCCGAGCCGGTGATCGATTTCGAGGTGACCCCCAACCGGCCTGACTGGCTGGGCGTGGCGGGTATCGCGCGCGACCTGGCGGCGGCCGGCCTCGGCCAGTTGCAGACGCCCTCGGTCCAGCCGGTCCCCGGGACCTTCCCCGCGCCGATCACCGTGCGGATCGATGCGCCGGACATGTGCCCGGTGTTCGCCGGGCGGCTGATCCGGGGCGTGAAGAACGGCCCCTCGCCCGAGTGGCTGCAGCGGCGGCTGACGGCCATCGGCCTGCGCTCGATCAACCGGCTGGTCGATGTGACCAATCTGGTCGCCTATGACCGCTGCCGGCCCCTGCACGTCTATGACGCGGCCAAGCTGGTCGGCGGCGAGATGGTGGTGCGCGGCGGGCAGGTGGCGAAAGACACGCCGGAGCACGAAGGCGGCCAGCCCGAGCATCTGATCGCGCTCGACGGCAAGACCTATACCGTCGACCCGGCCATGTGCGTGATCGCCGACGCCGGTGGCGAACGGCCCATCGGCCTGGGCGGCGTCATGGGCGGGGAGTCCACCGGCTGTTCGGACGAGACCGTCGATGTCTTCGTCGAATGCGCCTGGTTCGATCCGCTGGTCACGGCCCAGACCGGCCGGACCCTGTCGCTGAATTCCGACGCCCAGTACCGGTTCGCCCGCGGCGTCGATCCGGCCTTCGTCGTGCCCGGGATCGAACTGGCCACCCGGATGATCCTCGACCTGTGCGGCGGCGAGCCGTCCGAGGTGGTGGTGGCCGGCCAGGCGCCCGCCAATCCCGCGCCCTTCGCCTTTGATCCGGCGCGGGTGGCCTCTCTCACCGGCCTGTCGCTGGACGACGACCGCATCGCCGAGATCCTGACCCGGCTCGGCTTCGAGGTCGCGCGTGGCGCCCCGTGGACCGTGACGCCGCCGTCGTGGCGCCGCGACGTCGAGGGCCCGGCCGATCTGGTCGAGGAGGTTGCCCGCATCGAGGGCTATGGCGCCCTGCCCTCTACCCCCCTGCCCGATCTGGGCGCGCCGTCGAAGGGCGTGCTCAACCCGCGTCAGGCGCGGGTGCGGTTGGCCCGGCGGGCGCTGGCGGCCATGGGCTACGCCGAGGCGGTCACCTGGTCCTTCACCAAACAGTCGACGGCCGCCCTGTTCGGCGGCGGCGACGACGCCCTGCGGGTCGAAAATCCGATCGCGGCCGATCTGGACTGCATGCGGCCCTCGGCCCTGCCCAATCTGATCGAGGCGGCGGCGCGCAACGCCGCGCGCGGCCACCCGGACGCCGCCCTGTTCGAGATCGGCCCGATCTATCTGAACGACCAGCCGGACGGTCAGCGCACCGTCATCGCCGGCCTGATCGCCCCGCGCGCGGCGCGCCATTGGGGCGGCGCCCCGGAGGACGCCCCGTTCGGCCTCAAGGGCGACCTGATGGCCCTGCTGGAGACGCTGGGTGCGCCCGTCGCCTCGTTGCAGCTGGCCCAGGGCCAGAACCGCGACTGGTGGCATCCCGGCCGTTCGGCCCGGCTGCAGCTGGGTCCGAAGAACGTCATGGTCGAGTTCGGGGCACTGCACCCGCGCGTGCTCAAGGCGCTGGACGCGGACGGGCCGATGCTGGCCTTCGAGATCGTGCTGGACGCCGTGCCCGAGCCGCGCGGCGCGAAGGCCAAGACGCGCGGTCCGGCCAGTCTGGCCAATCTGATGCCCCTGACCCGCGACTTCGCCTTCGTGGTCGAGGACGGCAAGGCCGTGGGCGATCTGGTCCGGGCTGTCGCTGGCGCCGACAAGGCCCTGATCGCGGGCGTGTCGGTGTTCGACGTCTATCGTGGCGCGGGCGTGCCCGAGGGGATGAAGTCGGTGGCCCTTGAGGTCACGCTCCAGCCCGTCGAGGCCACCCTGACCGAAGGCGAGATCGAGGCCCTGTCGGCGAAGGTCGTCGCCGCGGGGGCCAAGGCGGGGGCGACGCTGCGGGGGTGATCCCGCACCGTCGCCGCGCCCCGGATCAGGCCGCCTTCGCCTTTGCCCGCAGCGACAGGCAATAGCCGAGCGTCACCGCCATCCCGAGGATGATCGCGCCGCAGCCAAAGATCAGCGCCGCCTGGAGGGGGGCGAAGGCCCACAGGGCGGCGTAGACGAGGCCGCTCAGGGCCATGGACCAGCCGCCCACCCGTTGGGCCTGCCGGGCGCGCGTGCTCGGCGCAATGGTCTTGGGCATCCGGTTGCCAAACCAGGCGACCATCAGCCCGGTCGCGCCGAGGACCAACCGGGTGACCGTCTCGGCGTCGATATAGCCGAGGTTGCGGGCAAACGTGGCGACGAGCGCCAGGGCGACGATGCCGACGCCCCAGGCGAGGTCGGCGATCAGTTGTTTTCTCATTTCGCAGGTTCCTTTCCGGGCCCGGACGCCGCGACGCCGGGGCCGAACGAGTCGACGAAGCCCAGCAGGGCCTCTTCGAGCACCGAGAGCTTCAGGTGATAGATGACGGACTTGCCGGCCTTTTCGGCGTGGACCAGGTCGGCCTCCTTCAGGACCGCGAAATGGGCGGACATGGTCGGCTTGGAGACATCGAATTGATCGCTGAGCTCTCCGGCGCTCATCGGCCCGGACTGCAGCAGTTGCAGCACACGCCGGCGGGTGGGATCGGAAAGGGCTTTGAAGACCTGGCTCATAATGTGATATTTAGCTAATCATCGAAATGAGTCAAGCGGCGACGTCACGATCCGGCCGCGGCAACCTCCCGTTAACCTCATCGCCGCAAGGCTGACTCAAAGGCCGGTGACGGTATGGACCAGCGCCCGCGCGAGTCGGGCGGCCCGTCCCCGCCTATCGGAGCCATCCCATGCACCGCCGCCAACTGATCCTCTCGGGCCTCGCCGCCACCGCCGGCGCCTCGGGCCTGTCCGCCTGCGCCACGGGTGGCGGCCAGCCGGCGTCCGATCCCGCCTATCCGATCGCCTCGGACCAGCAGGCGCCAGCCTATACGGCGGACGAACTGGTCGCCGCCGGTTCGCGTGAACTGGGCATCGCCGCCGAGGCTCTCGGCGGCGCCATCGAGCGCATCTTCGCCGACAACGGCGACCGGCCCACCGCCTATATCGCGGGCGAGGAAGGCGCGGGCGCGGCCGGCGTCGGCCTGCGCTACGGTCGCGGCGCCCTGCATATGAAAGACCTGTCGGCCTCGCAGGAGGTGTTCTGGCAGGGCATCTCGATCGGCTGGGACCTGGGCGGCAACGCCAGCCGCGTCTTCACCCTGGTCTACGGCCTGTACCACCCGGACATGATCTACCGCCGCTACCCGGGCGTGGAGGGCACGGCCTATCTGGTCGGGGGCGTGGGCGTGAACTACCAGCGCGCCGACGGCATCATCCTGGCCCCGATCCGCACCGGCGTCGGCCTGCGCGCGGGCGCCAACGTGGGCACCATGGCCTACAGCCGCCAGCGGAACCTGCTGCCTTTCTAGCAGGGCGCTAACGCTCGCGACGCGGCCGCTCGCTGCTTGAGCGCGAGCGCTCAGTCGGCGTCGCTGACCAGCGCCTCCAGCCCGTCCCGCCAGCTCGGATATTTCGGCCGCCAGCCGAGCTCCGCCTTGGCGCGGGCGTTCGAGAGGCGTTTGGAGTCGAGGTAGAAGCGCCGCATGGCGTTGGAGACTGAGGGATCGTCGAGGTCGATCTCGGGCGGTATCGGCAGGCCCAGACGCCGCGCCGCGCCTTCCATGACCACATCGGCCGGGGCGGGCTCGTCGTCGCACAGGATGTAGGCGGCGCCGGGCCGGGGGCGGGCCATGGAGGCGAACAGGCCCGCGACGACGTCGTCGACATGGACGCGATTGAACACCTGTCCCGGCTTGCGCACGATCCGCGCCGTGCCGTCGCGCAGCCGGTCCAGCGGCGAGCGGCCGGGGCCGTAGAGGCCCGGCAGGCGGAACAGCTGCACCGTCAGCCCCATGCCCTGGCCGGCGTCCAGCCAGTCGCGCTCGGCCCGCACCCGGCGGGCGCCCTCCAGCGAGGCGGCGTTGAGTTCGCTGTCCTCCAGCGCCCAGCCGCCGGCGCGGTCGCCATAGACGGCGGTGGAGGAGACATAGCCGATCCAGTCCGGCCAGACGCCCGAGGCCGCGAGCGCCGACGACAGGGCCTTGAGGCCCGGGCAACCGTCCGCCTCGGGCGGGGCGGAGACGAGGATGGCAGAGGCTTGGGCGACGGCCCCGGCCAAGGCCGTCGGGTCAGTCGGGTCGATGGCGCCAAGGCCCTCGGCCGATAACGCCGCCCGCCGGTCCGCGTCGCGGCTGGTCAGGACCGCGCGGCCGCCCCGGCGCATGGCCTCCAGCCCCGCGGCCCGGCCCAGCCAGCCGCCGCCGAAAACCAGCAGCGAGGGAGAGGCGGCGGCGTCAGGCGGGGACATGTCCGGGATCAGGCCGAGCGGGCCTGCACCGGCGCGGTGGGCGGGGCGGCGACCGTCGACGGCGCCTTCAGGGCCTCGGCCCGCTTGCCGTTCCAGGTCGAGACGCAGGGCACTTTCGACAGGTCGGCGCGGTCGGCGTAGCGACGCGCGATCTCGGTCACGTCCTGCATCAGCCCCTCGGCGAGGGTGATGGGCTTGAGGCCCAGTTCACGGAACTGGTCGTTGGCCACGACCAGTTCGTTCTCGTCGGCCTCCAGACGCGGGTTGGGCACATTGTGCACCTCGGCCCCGGTCATGTCGGCGATCATGGCGGCGAGGTCGCGCACGCGGCGGCTCTCGGTCATCTGGTTGAGGATCTTGACCCGGTCGCCGACCTTGGGCGGATTGGCCAGGGCCAGTTCGACACAACGCACCGTATCCTGGATGTGGATGAAGGCCCGCGTCTGGCCGCCGGTGCCGTGCACGGTCAGCGGATAGCCCACCGCCGCCTGCATCAGGAAGCGGTTCAGCACCGTGCCGTAGTCGCCGTCATAGTCGAACCGGTTGATCAGCCGCTCATCCTTGCGGGTCTCTTCCGTCTGGGCGCCCCAGACGATGCCCTGGTGCAGGTCGGTGATCCGGACGCCGTCGTTCTTGGCGTAAAACTGGAACAGCAGGGCGTCCTGGGTCTTGGTCATGTGGTAGATCGACCCCGGGTTCGGCGGGAACAGGATTTCCTGCTCGGTCGGGCCGAAATCGGTTTCGACGGTGATCTTGAGATAGCCCTCCGGAATTCGCAGCCCGGCGGTGGTGTAGCCATAGACCCCCATGGTCCCGAGATGGGCCAGGTGCACGTCCAGCCCGCTCTCGACGATGGCCGCCAGCAGGTGGTTGGTGGCGTTGAGGTTGTTGTCGACTGTGTATAATTTGTGCCGCGCCGACTTCATCGAATAGGGCGCGGCGCGCTGTTCGGCGAAATGGACGACGCTGTCGGGCTTCCAGTCCTTGATCAGGGCGACCAGCCGGTCGAACTCCTTGCCGACGGTCATATTGACGAAATCGATGGTCTGGCCGCTGACTTCCTTCCAGGCGGCGATGCGCTCGCCCATGGTCCGGATCGGCGTCAGGGACTGGACCTCGAGCTCATTGTCGATGTTGCGGCGGCTGAGATTGTCGACGACGCAGACGTCCCAACCCCGTGCCGACAGATGCAACGCCGTGGGCCAGCCACAGAAGCCGTCACCGCCCAAAACCAGAACCCGCATCCGTCCATCCTCGTCGATTTATGCACCCTGACTAGCGGAACGCGCGGATCGGTCAAAGCGTCAGTATGCGGCGGAGAACCCCGCCGGAATGGTCTTCAGCGGCGACGGGCCCGCCATTCCGCGCGGCTCTGTCCCCATTTGTCGACAGGGATGTCCTGATATGGAGGCGGCATCTGCGTCGGCCCCTGATTGTACGATCCGAGTCGCTCGGCCAGGCGCTGCGACGGCGTGTTGTCGGGGTCGATGCAGTGGATGACGTCGGTCCAGCCCAGCACGTCGAAGGCGTAGTCGATCGTCGCCGTGGCCGCCTCGACGCCATAGCCCTTGCCCTGGGCGTCAGGATGGAGCCCCCAGCCCACTTCGGTCCCCGGCCAGTCGAGCGGTTGCCAGGGGCCGATCCGGCCCAGCCAGAGGCCCGTGTTCCGTTCGATGAGCGAGAACATGGCGATCCCGGTCAGGCTCCAGGCCCCGGCCATGCTCATGAAGCCGCGCCAGGCCGTCGCCGCCGGCTGGGCGCCGCCAAGGAATTTCGCCGCCTCCGGATCGGCCATCATCTCCGCCCAGCGCGGGAAGTCCGCGAGCGCGAGGGGGCGCAGGGTCAGGCGTTCGGTCTCCAGCACCGGTCCGGTCAAAGGCGGTACTCCCTCTCGAGTTCATAGCGGCTGCCGTCCTGGGTCAGGACGCTGGAATACAGGCCGAACCGGTCGATCCGGATCGGCGGAGACTGCAGCAGATTGTGGCCTGCGATCCAGTCCCCGATCCGCGCAGGATCGGCGTCCGCGCCCAGATAGGCCAGCGTCAGGTGCGGGCGATAGTCGCGGCGCTCCATCGGGATAGCGGCCCGTTCGGCGGCGCTGCGGCAGCGCCCGGCGAGGACCGCCAGGCGGTCGCCGGCCTCGACCCCGGCCCAGATGGCGCGGGTGCGATGACCGTCGCCGAAGGCGCCGACGCCGGACAGGGCGATCTCGAACGGCCCGCCCGTCGCCGCCCGCTCCAGCTCGACCGACAGGTCGTCGGCGCGGCGCTCGTCGACCTCGCCGTAGAAGGCGAGGGTGATGTGCAGCTGGTCGGCGGAGCGCCATTTCGCGCCCGGCAGGCCGGTCTGACGGCGGGCGAGCGCTTCGGCGACGTCGTCAGGGACAGACAGGGCGGTGAACAGCCGGATCATGCGACCCTTGGTAGCGGCTGGAAACGCGCGGCCCAAGTCCGGTTTTCCTTGCGGAAGGGCTGATCCAGCCCGATATTTGCGCAAAGGCCGGGATCGCCCGGCCCAACGGAGGACCGATCTCGCCATGAGCGATTTCAGAAACGGCTATTCGATCCCCGCCACCGCCGACATGTCGGTGGACGCGGGTCTGCGCAGCTTCATGCTGGGCGTCTACAACAAGGTGGCCCTGGGCCTGCTGGTATCGGCGGTCCTGGCCTATGTCACCGGCTCGGTGCCTGCGGTTCGCGATCTGCTGTTCGCGACCCAGGTGTTTCCTGACGGGGTCACCCGCCTGACCGGCTACACCCTGCTGGGCATGATCGTGGCCTTCTCGCCGCTGGTCATACTGCTGGGCTCCAACTTCGTGATGAAGAACCCCACCTCGGGCGGCGCCAGTGCGCTGTACTGGCTGATCGTGGCCCTGATCGGCGCCTCGATGGGCACGGTGGTGCTGCTCTACACGGGCACGTCGGTGGTCCAGACCTTCCTGATCACGGCCGCGGCCTTCGGCGGCCTCAGCCTGTTCGGCTATACGACCAAGAAGGACCTGACCGGCATCGGCAGCTTCCTGATCATGGGCGTGATCGGCCTGATCATCGCCTCGGTGGTCAACATCTTCCTGCAGAGCGGCATGATGCAGATGATCATCAGCATCGCCGGCGTGCTGATCTTCGCCGGCCTGACCGCCTATGACACCCAGCGGCTGAAGATGACCTACTACGCCCTCGGCGGAAACCAGACCGCCATGAGCGTGGCCACCAGCTACGGCGCGCTGAGCCTGTACATCAACTTCATCAACATGTTCCAATTCCTGCTGATGCTGTTCGGCGGACGCAGGTAGGTTGCGCTAACGGCCGGGACGCGGTCCCGGCCTGCTTGAGCGCGGGTTGCCCCGGCCTCAAGCAGCCCGAAGGGCGGTAGGCCAAACGAGACAGGGCCCGGAGCGATCCGGGCCCTTTTTCTATTCCACGATCGTGAATTTGCGGCTGTCGAAGACGCGCAGGACCTGGGCCAGGTCGCGACCCCGGCGCAACACCACGCCGCCCTCGCCAATTACCGCCCACTGGCCCTGACGCAGCCGAAGGGCCGGGCGTTTCTCGATGCGGTACAGGGGCGCGTCGCCCGAGCGCCGGAAGACGGCGAACTCGGCGACGTCCTTGTGGCCGACCATGGCGTAGTCGCGCCACTCCGCGGCCGCGACCATCCGGCCATAGACGCGCAGGATCAGGTCGAGCTCACGCCGGTCGAAAAAGACCGGGCCTGGAACGGACTGCAAGTCAGCGGCGTCGCTCATCAGAAGAAGGTTACGCCGCCCGCCTGAAAACGCCAGTGGGCAGGCCGTTCCGAATAATCACGTCGCCGAACACTGTGTCGGGAACATCGCAAGGCAAACAATTCGTCGCGAACACGAAATCGCCTCGCTTCCGCCCATCGCCCGCCCCCATGCGGGTCGACACCGGACCCATCGGCTCGTTGGAGTTCGGAGCGATTCCGGATCCTGAACAGCCCCCCCAGCCCCTCCTGGATTTCTCCACCAAGGGCTCCGGCGGGCCGATGCTTCCTCCAAAGCGAGACGCCCGCTCCGCCACCCTCCCCCCCTCCGGCCGAGCGGGCGTTTTGCTGTCCGGCGTGTGGAGGCGGCGATTCCGGGGTTCAGGGCAGGCCGATCTCCACCGGCTCGCCGCCGCGCATCACCGACAGGATCCGCTGGCCTTCGCCGTCCAGCGCCGCGGCCAGGGCGTCGAGTCCCCTCATCGGCGTATCGTCGACCAGCGCGATCAGGTCGCCCGCCTGAAGCCCCGCCGCCGCCGCCGCCGAGCCGCCCTCGACCGCAAACACCTGCAGCCCGTCCGACGCGACGCGCACGGACGCTCCCCGCGCCATGACGGCATCGGCGCCGGCGATGACCGTCCGCGCCGACGGAGCCTCGACCGTCAGGGTGGCGCGGCCTTCGTGGCCGTCCCGCAGATAGACGACCTCGAGCCGGGTTCCCCGCTCGGCGATGCCGATGGTGGCCGCGACGGTGCCGGCATTGGAGACGGGACGGTTCTGGATACGGGTGATGATGTCGCCGCGTCGCAGGCCCGCCGCCTCGGCCGAGGAGCCCGGGGCCACGTCCTCGATCACGGCCCCGCGCACGATGCCGAGGCCGAGGTCCCGCGAGCGCTCGGCGTTGAGCGAGCCGAGGATGGCGCCGGTGGTCCCGCGTTCGACCTCGCCGCTCTCGCGCAGCTGGGCGACCACATACATCAGGATGCGGCTGGGCACGGCGAAGGCGATGCCGTCATTGCCCCCGCCCCCGCCCGACAGGATGGAGGTGTTGATGCCGATCAGCCGGCCGCGGCTGTCCAGCAGCGGACCGCCGGAATTGCCGGAATTCACCGCCGCGTCGGTCTGGATATAGTCCTCGATCCGGTCGCCCATGCCCGAGCGACCCATGCCCGAGATGACGCCCATGGTGAGGGTCTGGTCCAGGCCGAGCGGGTAGCCGACGGCGAACGCCAGGTCGCCGGTGCGCAGGGAATCTGAGTTGACCACCTCGATCTGCGACAGGCCCAGCTCTGACACGGAGGGCGCCTCGATCTTCAGCACGGCCAGGTCGGTGGCCTTGTCGACACCCAGAAGCACGGCGTCGAAGATGCGTCCGTCGGTCATGTCGACGGTGAATTTCCGTCCGCCCTCGACCACGTGGTGGTTGGTGACGACGATGCCTTCGCGCGCGTCGATGATGGCGCCCGAGCCGCTTGAGATCGGGCTCGGCTCATTGTCGCCGGAGCTGGGCCCTTCGGACTGTCCGAGGGTGGTGACCTGGACCACGGCGGGCAGGGCCTGCTCCAGCCCCGTGGCGAAGGTGAACACCCCGCGCCGGGCGTCGAAAGGAACCGGCGATTGCTGGGCGGCGGCCGGCGTCGCCGCCAGCAGCGGCAGGGCGACGACCAGCGTCAGCACGGACAGACCGCCGGCCCGGATGATGGAACGCATCGCCAATCCCCTGTTGTTGGACGGACCCTAGCGCGAGAAACGCGCCGTGACGACAGCCCCCGGACCGGCGTCATCAATCGTCATGGCGGCCCCGTGCCGCTTGAGGATGGCGCGTACGAACGCCAGGCCCATGCCGTGGCTTTCACGCCCCTCCTCCGCCGCGCTCAGGATGGCCCGCGCGGGATCGTCGAGCAGGTCGGGATCGAATCCCGGTCCCTGGTCGGCGACCGACAGAACCGGCTTGCCGCCGTCCAGCCGCACGGACAGGGTCACCACGCCGCCCTCCGGCGAGAATTTGACCGCATTGTCCACCAGATTGGCCACGGCGCGCTGCAGCAGGGAGCTCACGCCGAGCACGGACACCGGCGCGGCCTCGACCCGGATGACCACTTCGCGCTCCTCGGCCAGGGGCTGATAGAGTTCGGCCGCCGAGGCCGCCAGCCAATCCAGCCGCACCGTCTCGAACACCCAGGCCTCGCCGTCGCGCAGGGCCATGGCCTCGTTCATCGCCCGCGTCAGACGGGTCAGGTCAGCGCGGGCCTCCTCCGCCAGGGCGCGGGCCTCGGGCATGGTCGACGCCTCCTTCAACCGGTCCAGCCGGGCCGAGGCCCGCGCCAGCGGGGTGCGGAAATCGTGGGCCAGCTGGTCGGCCGAATCTCTGAGCCAGCTCAGCAACTCCTCCAGACGATCCAGGGTCAGGTTCACCCGGCCGGTCAGTTCGGTCAGCTCGGGCGCCACCGCAGTCTCGGGCGCCCGGACCGAGAAATCTCCCACGGAGGCGAGATCCAGCGCCCGGCTGACGTCGGCGACCGCGCTGGTCAGGCGGCGGCGCGCGAAGGTGGCGGCCGTCAGACCGAAGGCCAGCAGCAGCCCGCCGGCGCCGGCCACCGCCGCCACGGCCCAGCCCCAGGCGGCGCCCGAGCGGTCGACCACCCGGCCGACGGCGATGTCGAGCGCGCCCACCGAGCGGCGCACGACCACCACCTCCACCGCCCGCGACGGGCACAGGACGCCATGCTCGAGCTGCATCACGAAGACCCCGTCTCCAAGACGCGGCGCCCGTTCGCCACGAATCGTCTCCAGCGCCGCCAGTCCCGCCGGCTTGCCGATCGGGGCGCGGATGAAGCGCACGCCCGCTCCGCCCCGGCCGGTGCTGCAGGTTTCCTCGATCGTGCCGGCGTCGCGTGTCGGGCCGCTCTGGAAGGCGCTCAGCCAGTTCGACAGATAGGCGGCGTCGGCCGCCGTGATGTCGGCCGCGGTCAGACTGGCCTCGAGCCCCAGTTTCTCGACCATGGTGCTGTAGTCGTCGAGCGCGGCGAGGGCCGCCTTCTCACGCTGGTCCATCCGCACCGCGGCGCTGGTGACCATCAGGGAGCCGATCAGGGCCACGGCGGCCATGACGGCGATGCCCGCCGCCAGCTGGGTCGAGGTCCGCCGGCCCAGCCAGGCGCGCAGGCGGACGAGGGGCGGTTTCACGACGGCCTCAGTTCGTCCAGGCGGACAGGTCGCGGAAGATCAGGCTCTGGCTGCGGGCCGAGACGATCAGGGGGTGCAGATCATCGCCCAGTTCGGCGGCCTGCTCCTTGAGCCGGCGACGCAGGGCGCTGATCCGGGCGTCGATGATGTTGACGAAATTATCGGGCAGGAAGCGCCATTCGACCCAGCAGCGGTCCCACAGCATGGTCTTGGTCACCGGCTGGCCGCGCGCGGTCATCAGTTCGCAGACAATGGCGAACTCCAGCGGCGACAGATCGATCAGCCGCGAATGTCCCGCGACATCGAACTTCAGCGTGCGGGGCCCGAACGCCAGCCGGAAGGGGCCGTTGACCAGATCGCCGCCGACCGGAACGGCCCGCCGCGCGGCGCGGCGCAACTGGGCGGCGATGCGGGCCAGAAGCTCTTCGTCGCCGATCGGCTTGGCGAGATAGTCGTCGGCCCCGCCCAGCAGGCCCTCGACCTTCTGGCGCTCGCCCCCCAAGGCGGTCAGCATCAGGGCCGGGGCGTCGGCGCAGGGCCCGCCCCCGGCCCGGATCCGCTTCAGGGTCTCCAGCCCGTCCAGCCCCTTGGTCAGGCGATCGAAGACCAGGACGTCAAAAGGCCGGTCCGCGGCGGCGATCGCGGCTTCACCGCTGTCGACCCGTTCCACGACCTCGAAGCCGGCCTGGAGAAGTCGACCGGCGACATGTTCCGACAGGGCCGGGTCGTCCTCCAGCAACAGGGCGTGACGGCCGGCGAAGACCCCGCGCAGTTGGGCGAACGGATCGTCGCCGTTGATGCCTGCCGCTTCCCCGTCCATCGTCGCCACTCCGCTCCTTCGCTGACGATACGGCGTTGATACCGAATGACAATGCTCAACGGACCGCGTTCTCTCTAACTAGGAGCCGAAAGTTCGCGCGAGGGATGATGTTTCCTGACGCGGGCGGGAGCGTTCGACGCGTCCCGACGCATCCAGATCGGCCGCCCGCGCGTACCTTGAGGCCAAGGAGCCTCAATGACCGCCAGATTTCTTCTTCCCGTCGGCCTTCTGGCCGTATGCGGCCTCGCCGCATGTCAGACCGCGCCGACCGCGGACAGCGGCTTTCTGTCCGGCTATGATCGGCTCGAGGCCGAGGAGGGAACCGTGCGCGCCTCGATCCGGCAGCACCGCGACGAATCGCGGGCGTCCGGGATCGAACAGGTCTGGCTTGAGCCGGCCGTTCTGATCGGCCCGGTGGGCGACGGCGTCACCGATGCGGACCGCGCCATGGTGCTGCGCGAAGTCGACCGGCAGGTTTGCTATGAGATGAGCGAGCGCTTCGGCCTCGCCGCATCCCCCGACGGCGCCGCGCGCGTGCGCACCGCCGTGGTGCGGATCGACTCCACCGCGCCGGCGGGATCGGCCGTGGCGGCGGTCGCCAACGCCTTCATCCCCGGTCCCGGCACGGTCCGGGTGCCGGGCACGACGGGCGGGCTGGCGGCCGAGGCGGAACTGCTGGACGCGCGGGGCGGTCAGGCGGCGGCCATCGCCTGGGCCCGCAACGCCAATGTGCTCGGGACCGATTCGCCGTCGCTCTCGCGTGTCGGCGATGCGCTGCAGATGGCCGAGCCCTTCGCCGACGCCCTGGGCGACGCCTTCGCCCCCGCCGACCGGGCCGTCCGGCCGATCGCGGACCCGGATCCCTGCGGCCGCTACGGGCCGCGGAACCAGCCGGGCGGCTTCCTGACGCGGCTGGTCACCGGCCTCTATGTGCCCGAGGTCAATACGGGGACGCGTGAGGATGCGCCGGGCGAGGCGCCCCGCCCCTAGAAGGCGCTTTCGCCCGTGATCGCCCGGCCCAGGATCAGGGCGTGGACGTCGTGGGCGCCCTCATAGGTGTTGACCGTCTCGAGGTTCATGGCGTGACGCATGACGTGCATCTCGCCGGTGATGCCGGCCCCGCCATGCATGTCGCGGGCGACGCGGGCGATATCCAGCGCCTTGCCGCAGTTGTTGCGCTTCATCATGGAGATGGCCTCGGGGACCCAGGCCCCCTGGTCGAGCAGACGGCCCAGGGCCAGGGCCCCCTCGAAACCGAGGAAGATCTCGGTCTGCATGTCGGCCAGCTTCTTCTGGACCAGCTGGCGCGAGGACAGCGGGCGGCCGAACAGCATCCGCTCGCCGACGTAGTCGCGGGTCAGGTGGAAACAGGCCTCGGCCGCGCCCATGGCGCCCCAGGCGATGCCGTAGCGGGCCTTGTTGAGGCAGGAGAAGGGCCCGCGTAGGCCCTTGACGCCGGGCAACAGGTTCTCTTCCGGCACGAAGACGTCGTTCAGGCCGATGTCGCCGGTGATGGAGGCGCGCAGGCTCAGCTTGTCGCCGATCTTGTCGGTGGTGAAGCCGTCCATGCCGCGTTCGACTATGAAGCCGCGGATCACGTCGTCGAGCTTGGCCCAGACGATGGCCAGATCGCTGATCGGGCTGTTGGTGATCCAGTATTTGGCGCCGTTGAGTTTGTAGCCGCCGTCGACCTTGACCGCCCTGGTCTTCATCGAGGCAGGGTCTGAGCCGCCGTCGGCCTCGGTCAGGCCGAAACAGCCGACCAGTTCGCCGGCCGCCATGCGGGGCAGGAAGCGCATCTTCTGCTCTTCCGAGCCGAAGGCGTAGATCGGGTACATGGCCAGCGACGACTGCACCGACATGGCTGAGCGGTAGCCGCTATCGACCGCCTCGATCTCGCGCGCGATCAGGCCGTAGGCGACGTGGCTGACCGAGGAGCCGCCGTACTGTTCCGGCAGCATGGCGCCGAGGAAGCCCATTTCGCCCAGTTCGGTCATGATGGCGCGGTCGAAGGTCTCGTCGCGGAAAGCCTCGACCACGCGGGGCAGCAGCTTCTCGCGGGCGTAGGACCGGGCCGCGTCCTGGATCATCCGCTCGTCGTCGGTGAGGCGGCCCGACAGGTCGAGCGGGTCATCCCAGCGGAAGGTCTTTTGCGGGGCGGAGGCGCCGTCGGCCATGGGCGGGGTCTTTCTGAGCGTGGCGGAGGCGCGCGGTTTAGGCCAAAATGCACCGGTCGGGTAGAGGGACGCCCCGACGCAGGCTAGACTGTACGCATGAGCCGCACCTTTCATCGCCTGTTCGTCGAACACCCGCGCGAGGTCGACGAGAGCTATTTCCACCATATGGCCGCGTCGTCGCGGTTCGGATTCCGCCTGCTGAAACTGGCCGGCTGCGCCTTCATGCACGCCCTGGTGCCCGGGGTTCACAAGGCCACGGTGTCCAGGGCGGTGTGCTGCATGGCCGAGGAGATGGACGGCCGCGCGCGCGAGGCCCGCGAGTGCCGGATGCGGGATGCGGGCGTGTGGGACCCGGGGCTGTGACGGGGTCGAGGGTCGAGGGTCGAGGGTCGAGGGGTGAAGCCGAGCTGACCGCGATGCGGACCTCCCACACATGAATTCGACAGTAGATCAGGCCTCCCTCGACCCTCGACCCTCGACCCTCGCCCCCCACGGCCCCCTCTCCGGCGTTCGCGTCCTCGACCTCAGCCGCGTCCTCGCCGGGCCGTGGGCGACGCAGATGCTGGCCGATCTCGGGGCCGAGGTGATCAAGATCGAACGGCCAGGCGTCGGTGACGACACCCGCGCCTGGGGCCCGCCCTTCACGACGAAGGCCGACGGCGCGAAGGGCGATGCGGCCTATTTCCTGTGCGCAAACCGGGGCAAGAAGTCGGTCGAGCTGGACCTGGCCTCGCCCGAAGGCGCGGAGATCGTCCGGGAACTGAGCAAGACCTGCGATGTGGTGGTCGAGAATTTCAAGACGGGCGGGTTGAAGAAGTACGGCCTCGACCACGCCGCCCTGTCGGCGCTCAATCCGAAGCTGGTCTATTGCTCGATCACCGGCTTCGGTCAGGACGGGCCGGACGCCCACCGCGCCGGCTATGACTATATGATCCAGGCCATGGGCGGGCTGATGTCGATCACCGGCCAGCCCGACGGCGCGGCCGGGGCGGAGCCGATGAAGGTGGGCGTCGCGGTCGTCGACCTGTTCACCGGCCTGTACGCCTCCAACGCCATCATGGCCGCCCTGCTGCACGCGCGCGCGACGGGTCAGGGCCAGCACATCGACATCGCCCTGTTCGACGTCCAGGCCGCCATGCTGGCCAACCAGGCGACCAATTTCTTCGTCTCGGGCAAGGCGCCGACGCGGATGGGCAACGCCCATCCCAACCTCGCACCCTACCAGCCTTTTCCGTGCACGGACGGAATGGTCGTCATCGCGGTCGGTAACGACGGCCAGTTCCGCGCCCTCGCCGCCGCCCTCGGCGCGCCCGGCCTCGGCGCCGACCCCCGCTTCCTGACCAACGCCCTGCGCATCGAGCATCGCGCGGTGATGACCGCCGAGCTGTCGGCCCTGACGGCGGGCCTGACCATGCACGGGCTGATGGCGAAGCTTGAGGCCGCGGGCGTGCCTTGCGGCCCGGTCAATACGGTCGATCAGGTCTTCGACGAGCCGCAGGCGAAGCATCGCGGCCTTGAGGTGACCCAGGCCCGCGCCGACCTGTCCGGGCCGGTGCGCACCGTCGCATCGCCGATCCGGATGTCGGTGACGCCGGTGGCCTACGACCGGCCGCCGCCCGCCTTGGGTCAGGACACGGACGAAGTGCTGGGCTCGCTGCGCCCCTAGCTGCCGACAATGAGCGCCAGCTAGGCGGCGCCGAGGGTGACCTTGGCCGGAAGGGCGCGGTCCGGCGCGGCCGGCTCCAGTTCCACGTCCGCATCGATCGCCTCGGCTCCGGCCCGGAGCGCCGCCAGCCTCGCGGTCGCGGCGATGACCTCGCCATCCGGCACCGACAGCCGCACCCACCCCAGCGCCTGCAGAATCAGCGGATCGGCCTTGGCGTGCTCGGCCCCGCCCAGCGTCGGCGTGAACCCGTCCGCCCGCAGGCGCGACGCGACGATCTCGGCTTCATAGACGTCGGCGAAACGGGCGATCTCGATCATCGCCCCTTCCCCTACAGGTCCAGCAACGCCCGCGCCGGGTCTTCCAGCAGTTCCTTGACCCGCACCAGGAAGGTCACCGCCTCCTTGCCGTCGACGATGCGGTGATCGTAGCTGAGGGCGAGGTACATCATCGGCCGGATCACCACCTGGCCGTCGATCGCCATCGGCCGCTGGACGATGTTGTGCATGCCCAGGATGCCCGACTGCGGCGCGTTCAGGATCGGGGTCGACATCAGCGAGCCATAGGTGCCGCCGTTGGTGATGGTGAAGGTGCCGCCCTGCAGCTGGTCGAGGGTCAGGTCGCCGTCGCGGGCCGCCTTGCCGAGGGCCGCGATGCCCTTTTCGATGCCCGCCAGCGACAGCTGGTCGGCGTCGCGCAGGACCGGGACCACGAGGCCCTTTTCGGTGCCGACGGCGACGCCGATGTCATAGTGGTTCTTGTAGATGATGTCCGTGCCGTCGATCTCGGCATTGACCGCCGGGATCTCCTTCAACGCCGCGACGATCGCCTTGGTGAAGAAGCTCATGAAGCCGAGCTTGACGCCGTGGCGCTTCTCGAAGGCGTCCTTGTACTGGGTCCGCAGGGCCATGACGTTGGTCATGTCCACCTCGTTGAAGGTGGTCAGCTGGGCGGCGGTGTTCTGCGATTCCTTGAGGCGGCGGGCGATGGTCTGGCGCAGGCGCGTCATCTTCACGCGCTCCTCGCGCGGCGCGTCGGATTCCGACGAGGGCGCGCGAGCGGCGACCTTGACAGGCTCGGCTGCAACCGACGGCGTCGAAACACCCTTGGCGACGGCGGCGATGACATCGCCCTTCAGCACCTGGCCGCGCTTGCCGGAACCCTCGACCTCTCCGGCGGTGATGTTGTTTTCCGCGAGCATCTTCTGTGCGGCAGGCGCCGGCGGCATGTTGCCTGCGGGCGCGGCGGCCGGTGCCGGCTGCGCGGCGGGCGTTGCCTTTTCGGGGGCTGCTGCCTTCTCCGCGGAGGCGGCGGATGCGGCGGCCCCGGCCGAGGCGCCTTCCGCGATCTGACCGAGCAGGCCGCCCGGCTCGACCGTGTCGCCGGCATTGGCGACGATCTCGGACAGCACGCCGCTTGCCGGCGCCGGAACCTCGATCGTCACCTTGTCGGTCTCGAGCTCACAGAGCGGTTCGTCCGCCTTGACGGCGTCGCCGACCTTCTTGAACCAGGTGCCGATGGTCGCTTCGCTGACGGATTCGCCGAGGGTGGGGACGCGGATTTCGGTAGCCATGAGTGTGTTCCGTTCGTGGTGTCTTTGTCGCGTTGCTGGAACAATCCCGGGAGATGCGCGAGGCGGATGTCCGTTCGGGATTGCGCGAAATCGTTTGCCGGGCGGCTCAGCCGCCCAGCGCGTCCTCGAGGAAGGCGGCAAGCTGCGCCATGTGCTTCGACATCAGGCCCGTCGCCGGCGAGGCGGCGGCCGGACGGCCGGTATAACGCACGCGCTGGTACTTGGCGTCGATATGGGCAAGCACCCATTCGAGATAGGGGTCGATGAAGGCCCAGGCGCCCATGTTCTTCGGCTCTTCCTGGCACCAGACCATCTCGGCATTGCGGAAGCGCGAGAGTTCGTTGATCAGCGCCTTGGCCGGGAACGGATAGAGCTGTTCGAGACGCAACAGATAGACATCGTCGACGCCGCGCTTCTCGCGCTCCTCGAGAAGGTCGTAATAGACCTTGCCGGTGCACATGACGACGCGGCGGATCTTGGCATCCTTCTGGAGCTTGATCGGGCCGTCCTTGATGACCTCCGCATCGTCCCAGAGCAGCCGGTGGAACGAGCTTTCGCCCGCCATCTCCGACAGCGACGAGACCGCCCGCTTGTGGCGCAGCAGGGACTTCGGCGTCATCATGATCAGCGGCTTGCGGAAGTCGCGCTTCACCTGACGGCGCAGGATGTGGAAGTAGTTCGCCGGCGTCGTGACGTT
>NZ_DLHQ01000020.1:2632-3705 GCF_002483305.1 Brevundimonas sp. UBA7664 | reverse complement strand
GGCGCACATCTGCAGCCAGCGCTCGAGGCGGGCCGACGAATGCTCCGGTCCCTGGCCCTCATAGCCGTGCGGCAGCAGGCAGACGAGGCCCGACATGCGCAGCCACTTGCGCTCGCCCGACGAGATGAACTGGTCGAAGATCACCTGCGCGCCGTTGGCGAAATCGCCGAACTGCGCTTCCCAGAGGGTGAGCGCATTCGGCCGCGCCAGCGAATAGCCGTATTCGAAGCCCAGCACCGCCTCTTCCGAGAGCATCGAGTTGATGACCTCGTAACGGCCTTGGGTCGGCGAGATGTTGGCGAGCGGAATGAAGCGCTCCTCGGTCTCCTGGTCGTAGAGCACGGTGTGGCGCTGCGAGAAGGTGCCGCGCTCGCAATCCTGGCCCGACAGGCGGATCTTGGTGCCTTCCGCGCAGAGCGTGCCGAAAGCCATCGCCTCGCCCATCGCCCAGTCGATGCCTTCGCCGGTCTCGATCATCTGGGCGCGGTTGTCCATGAAGCGCTGGATGGTCTTGTGCGCCTTGAAGCCTTCCGGAATGCTTGAGAGCTTGCGGCCGATCTCCTTCAACTGCTTCATCGGCACCGAGGTCTTGCCGCGGCGCTGTTCGTCCTGGTTGTCGGCCGTGCGCAGGCCCGACCATACGCCGTCCAGCCAGTCGGCCTTGTTCGGCTTGTAGGACTGGCCGGCCTCGAACTCCTGTTCGAGATTGGCCCGCCAGTCGGCCTTCATCTTCTCGAATTCGCCTTCGCTGATCAGGCCCTCGGCAACCAGCCGCTCGCCGTAGATCTGGACGACCGTCTTGTGGGCGCGGATGACCTTGTACATCTTCGGCTGGGTGAAGGACGGCTCGTCGCCCTCGTTGTGGCCGAAGCGGCGGTAGCAGAACATGTCGATAACGACCGGCTTGTGGAACTTCATCCGGAATTCGGTCGCGACCTTGGCGGCATAGACGACCGCTTCCGGATCGTCGCCGTTCACATGGAAGATCGGCGCCTCGATCATCTTCGCCACGTCGGACGGATAGGGCGAGGAGCGCGAGAAGGCCGGGTTCGTCGTGAAGCCGATCTGGTTGT
>NZ_DLHQ01000020.1:0-2597 GCF_002483305.1 Brevundimonas sp. UBA7664 | reverse complement strand
GCCGATCTGGTTGTTGATGATGAAATGCAGCGTGCCGGCGACGCGGTGACCGCGCAGGCCGGAGAGGCCGAGGCACTCGGCGACCACGCCCTGGCCGGCAAAGGCTGCATCCCCGTGCAGGAGAAGCGGCAACACCTTGGAGCGCTCGCGCAGCGGTACGATATCGCCTTCCATGACGGTGGCGATCTGGTCCTGCTTGGCGCGGGCCTTGCCCATGACGACCGGGTTGACGATTTCGAGATGCGACGGGTTGGCCGTCAGCGACAAGTGGACCTTGTTACCGTCGAATTCACGGTCGGACGAGGCGCCAAGGTGATACTTGACGTCGCCCGAGCCTTCCACGTCGTCAGGCGCGTAGGAACCGCCCTTGAACTCGTGGAACACGGCGCGATGCGGTTTCGCCATGACGTTGGTCAGCACGTTGAGGCGGCCGCGATGGGCCATGCCGAGCACGATTTCCTTGAGACCCATCTGGCCGCCGCGCTTCATGATCTGTTCGAGCGCCGGGATGAGCGCCTCGCCGCCGTCGAGGCCGAAGCGCTTGGTGCCCTTGTACTTGACGTCGATGAACTGCTCAAAGCCTTCCGATTCGATGAGCTTCTGCAGGATCGCCTTCTTGCCCTCAGGTGTGAACTCGATGCCCTTGTCCGGGCCTTCGATGCGCTCCTGGATCCAGCCCTTTTCCTCCGGGTTGGAGATGTGCATGAACTCGACGCCGATGGTCGAGCAATAGGTGCGCTCCAGGATCCCGACCATCTCGCGGACCGTCGCGTATTCGAGGCCGAGAACGTTGTCGATGAAGATCTTGCGGTCGAGGTCGGCTTCGGTGAAGCCGTAGTTCGACGGCGACAGTTCGTGATAATCCTCGACGGGCGCGGCAATGCCGAGCGGGTCGAGCTTGGCGTGCAGGTGGCCTCGGGCGCGATAGGCACGGATCATCATGATGGCGCGCACCGAATCCCGGGTCGCCTGGTTGACGTCGCCGACGCTGACCGCCTTGCCGGTCTCGGCCGCCACGGCGTCCGCCTTGGCCTTCACCTTCTTCTCGATCGCCTGTTCGACTGCGCCCCAGTTGCCGTCAAGCGCGGAGACGAGTTCGCCATTGGCGGCGATCGGCCAGTTGGCCTTCTTCCAGGAGGCGCCCTCGGCCGCCTTTTTCACGTCGGCCGGTTGATCGGCCAATCCCTTGAAGAAGGCCTGCCATTCCTCGCCGACCGAGGCGGGGTTCTCCTCGTACTTGGCATAGAGCTGTTCGATATAGGCCGCATTGGCGCCGTCCAGGAAGGACGTGACCAGAAATTGCTCGTTGGCGTCTTGCCTTGCCATGGTGCTCTGCGGACGCTGCGCCCGCCTCCCGTGCGAATTGGTGTTGGCCGGGCTTGCCGCCCGCTTGCCGCCCTGACCGCCGCCTGTCCGCGACCGCCGGGGAAGAGGTGGAAGGGCCGGCGCGGATCGCCGGCCCTTCCTGTTCAGATGGGTCAGCCCTTGAGGACTTCCACCAGTGTCTTGCCGAGGCGCGCCGGCGAGGGCGAGACCCGGATGCCGGCCGATTCCATGGCCGCGATCTTGTCTTCTGCGCCGCCTTTGCCGCCGGAAATGACGGCGCCGGCATGGCCCATGGTGCGGCCGGGAGGCGCCGTGCGGCCGGCGATGAAGCCGACCATCGGCTTGGCACGGCCCTTCTTCGCCTCGTCCTTGATGAACTGTGCCGCGTCCTCTTCAGCCGAGCCGCCGATCTCGCCGATCATGATGATCGACTTCGTCGCCTCGTCGGCGAGGAACATTTCCAGCATGTCGATGAACTCGGTGCCCTTGACCGGGTCGCCGCCGATGCCGACGGCGGTCGTCTGGCCGAGGCCTTCGTTCGACGTTTGGAAGACCGCTTCATAGGTCAGCGTTCCCGAGCGCGAAAGAACCCCGACGGAGCCCTTCTTGAAGATGGAACCCGGCATGATGCCGATCTTGCACTCGTCGGGCGTCATGACGCCGGGGCAGTTCGGGCCGATCAGGCGCGACTTGGACGCGTCGAGGCGTGCCTTAACCTTGACCATGTCGGCGACCGGAATGCCCTCGGTGATGCAGACGATCAGCGGGATTTCCGCATCGATCGCCTCGATGATCGCTGCCGCGGCACCTGCCGGCGGAACATAGATGACCGAGGCGTTGGCGCCGGTGGCGTCGCGACCTTCGGCCACGGATGCGAAGATCGGCAGGCTCTCGCCCTTCGACCCGGTCCAGTTCGTGCCGCCCTTCGACGGATGGATGCCGCCGACCATCTTGGTGTTGTGATAGGCGAGCGCCTGTTCGGTGTGGAAGGTCCCGGTCTTGCCGGTCAGGCCCTGCACGAGGATCTTGGTGTTCTTATCGATGAGGATCGACATGGATCAGGCTCCCTTCACAGCGGCGACGATCTTCTGGGCGGCATCGTCCAGGTCATCGGCGGAGATGACGTTCAGTCCCGATTCGTTGATGATCTTCTTGCCGAGTTCGACATTGGTGCCTTCGAGGCGCACGACGAGGGGCACCTGAAGACCGACTTCCTTGACGGCCGCGATGACGCCTTCGGCGATGACGTCGCATTTCATGATGCCGCCGAA
>NZ_DLHQ01000025.1 GCF_002483305.1 Brevundimonas sp. UBA7664 | reverse complement strand
GCCGATGTGCTGGCCGCCGTCGCCGCCGCCCCGCGCGGCTGCGTCGTCCTGCCCGGCCTCGACCGCGAGCTCGACCCGGCGGTCTGGGCCACGCTCGGCGACAACGAGCAGCATCCCCAGAACGCCCTCTGGCGGCTGTTGAAGGCGCGCGCCGAACGCGAGGCCGTCCGTCCGTGGTTCCAGCCCGTCGAAGATCCCGTCGCCGGGGCGCGCGGGCGCGCCCGCCAGCGGTTGATCAACGAAGCCCTCCGCCCCGCCGACGCCACCGATGACTGGCGCACGGTGATAAGCGCACTGCGCGCCGACGCCTTTCACGAACAGTCCGCCGACCCCATCGCCCAAGGCCTGGAGGGCCTGTCGGTGGTGACCGTCCGCGCCGAAGAGGACGCCGCCGCCGCCCTCGCCCTGATGATGCGCGAGACGCTGGAGACGCCGGGCCGGACCTGCGCCCTCGTCACCCCGGACCTGGCGCTGGGCCGCCGCGTCGCCGCCCGGCTGGAGCGCTGGGGCGTCGTCGCCGACGTCTCCTCCGGCCAGCCGCTGTCGCGGATGGACGCGGGCCGGCTGATCGACCTCGCCGTCCGTTTCGTGGCCGCGCCGCTCGACCCCCACGCCCTGCTCGGCCTGCTCAAACACCCGCTGACCCGGCTCGACCTCGGCGGGACCGACGCCGCGGCCGCCCTGCGCGCCCTCGAACACCATGCCTTGCGCGGCCCCCGCCACCGCGACTGGCCCCGCCTGCGCCGCGCCCTGCTCAAGGCCGGCGAACCCCGCGACGACGGCAAGGCTCCGTCAGACGGGACGCGCGCCCGGCTGGCCGCCGCCGGGACCCTGGTCGACCGGCTCGAGGCCCTGTCCGCCGACGCCCTCGCCCCCTTCACGCCCGACGCCCCGCTGGACGCCGCCGCCCGCGCCCTGACCGGATTGATCGAGGCCCTCGCCGGTCAGGACGCCTGGGCCGGCCCCGACGGCGAGGCCGCCGCTGCGCTGCTGTCCGGCCTGATCGCGGGCGGCGCGTCGCTGGGCCTCGTGTCGCGTGCCGAGTTCGCCGACCTGATCCGGAGCCTGTTGACTGAGGAGACCGTCCGCACCGGCGGGGCCAACCAGCCGCGCCTGCGCATCCTCGGCGCCATCGAGGCCCGGCTGGTGCGCGCCGACCGTATGATCCTCGCCGGGCTGGAAGAGGGCGTCTGGCCCAACGCCGCCCCGACCGATCCCTTCCTGTCGCGGCCCATGCGCCAGACCCTCGGCCTGCCGCCGCCCGAGCGCCGCCTCGGCCAGACCGCCCAGGACTTCGTCCAGGCCGCCTGCGCCGACGAGGCCATCCTGGTCCACTCAGAGCGTCGCGGCGGTCAACCCGCCGTCCGGTCGCGCTGGCTGTGGCGGCTGGAGATGCTGACCCGCGGGGCCGACGCCCCGGCCACGCCCATCGTCCTTGAACGGCCGTCCAACCCGGTCGAGACCGCCCGCGCGCTGGATGTCCCGCCACCGGGACCGCCGCGCTACGCCCGCCGTCCAGCCCCGACCCCGCCTGTCCGTCGTCGGCCACGTCAGCTGCCGGTCACCGGCATCGAGCGCTGGGTCCGCGATCCGTACGCCGTCTACGCCCAGCGCATCCTCGGCCTGCAGAAGCTCGACCGGCCCGGCGCCTCTGCCGAGGCCATGGCGCGCGGCAATGCGGTCCACCGGGCCATTGAGCGCGTCGTCGTGTCCTGGCCCGACGCCCTGCCCGAGGACTGCGCCGACCAGATCGAAGGCTTCCTGCGCGAGGAGCTCGACGCCGCCGGCTTCGAGGATCACGCCATGGCCCGCGAGACCCCGCTGGCCCGCAACTGCGCCGTCTGGCTGGCCGGCTGGGAGGCTGAGCGCCGGGCGCGCGGCGCCACCCTGCTGATCGAACAGACCGGCCAGATGACCTTCGGCGCCCCCTTCGGACCCTTCACCCTGACCGCGAAAGCCGACCGTATCGAGCTCGATGCTGACGGCGCGGCCGTGATCGACTTCAAGACCGGATCGACCCCCAGCGCCAAACAGGTCGCACAAGGCTTCGCGCCGCAGCTGACCCTGACCGCCGCCATCCTCGCCGACGGCGGCTTCGCCGACGCCCCGCCGACGCCGGCGTCCGAGCTGCTCTACGTCAAGGTCACCGGCCGCAAGACTCCGGGCGAGGCCGTCGACGTCGGCAAGGTCACCCGCAACCAGCCCCTGACCGCCGCGGAATTGGCCGAGCGCGAACTGGCCCGGCTGGTCGACGGCGTCGCCGCCTTCGACGACGAGGCCCGGCCCTATGTGTCCTGGGCCGCGCCCCAGTTCATGGGCAATTTCGGCGGCAACTACGACCATCTGGCCCGGGTCTGGGAATGGCACGTCGTCGGCGGCGAGGACGAGGCCGCCGAATGACCCTCTCACCGCTGGACCAGGCCCGCGCCCACCAGACCGCCGCCGCCGATCCGGGCCGGTCGGTCTTCGTCACCGCCAACGCCGGCTCGGGCAAGACCACCACCCTGGTGGACCGCGTGGCCCGGCTGCTGCTGCAAAAGGCCCCGCCCGGCGAGATCCTCTGCGTCACCTACACCAAGGCCGCCGCCGCCGAGATGCAGGCGCGGCTGTTCGAGAAGCTGGGCCGCTGGGCGGTCATGGACGACGCCGAACTGTCCGGCGATCTGGTCAAGCTCGACGGCCGCGATCCCGCCGGCCTCAAGCCCGCCGACCTGAAGGAGGCCCGCCGCCTGTTCGCCCGCGCGCTGGAGACGCCCGGCGGGCTGAAGATCCAGACCATCCACGCCTTCTGCGAAAAACTGCTGCGCCGCTTCCCCATCGAGGCCGGCGTCTCGCCCGCCTTCAAGGTGCTGGAGAACGAGGCCGCCGTGGCCCTGTCCCACGCGGCGCGCGAGGATCTGGCCCGCGAGGCGCTGAAAGACGTCGAGGGGCCCGTTGGCCTTGCCTACTCCCATTTCGCCGTCGAGCTGGACTGGAAGGCCTTTCACGCCCTTCTGGCCATGATCGAGGCCGAGCGTGGCAAGCTCGTCGCCTATGTCGACCGCGTCGCTTCGGGCGCCGCCCCCGGCCCGTACATCCTGGCCGGCGTCTCTCCGGACGAGACCCCCGCCGCGATCGAGCGCGACTTCCTCAACTGGCTCGACCCCGCCGCCTGGCGCGCCGCCGCCGACGGATTCGCGACCGGTTCGACCAATGACCAGAAAATCGCGACCCTGATGCGCGACGCGGTCCCGCCGCACTCCAGCCTCGCGGCCATGAAGGCCCTGTTCATCGACTCCAAAGGCGAGGCGCGGACCAAATTCGGCACAAAGAGCGCCCCGGCCGGGGCGGCGGGCTACCTCGACTCCGTCTCGCTGAAATACTGCGCCGTGCTGGACCGCATGCGCGCCGCCCGGGTCGCCGACGACACGGTCAAGGCCCTGACCCTGGCCAAGGCCCACGCCGCCTTCTACGAGAGCGCCAAGGCCCGGCAGGGCGCGCTCGACTTCTCCGACCTCGTCGTCCGCACCGTCGATCTGCTGACCAAACGGTCCACCGCGGCCTGGGTGCTGTTCAAACTGGACGGGGGGATCGAGCACGTCCTCGTCGACGAGGCCCAGGACACCGCCCCCGACCAGTGGGCCATCTTCAAGGCCCTGACCGAGGAGTTCTTCGCGGGCGAGGGCGCGCCGCGGCGGGGCGAGACCGTCCCGCGCATCCCCCGCACCGTCTTCGCCGTCGGTGACGAGAAACAGTCGATCTATTCCTTCCAGGGCGCGCGGCCCGAGAGGCTGCGGCAGGAAGCCCAGGCCTATGAGGCCCTCGCCCGCGGCGCCGGACGCCCGTTCGAGGAAGTGCCGCTCGACACCTCCTTCCGCTCGACCGAGGAGGTGCTGGCCTTCGTCGACGCCGCCTTCGAGGGGCCGGAGCGGACCCGGGCCCTGGTCGGCGCCTCGGGCGACATCCCGACCCATCACCCCGCCCGCGTCGGCGAGCACGGCGCGATCGACCTCTGGCCGCTGTTCCACGACCCGGCCACGCCCGACCGCGAGGCCTGGAACGCCCCGGTCGACAAGGAAGACGCCCGCAGCGGCCGCAAACAGCTGGCCCAGGCGCTGGCCCGCGAAATCCGCGCACAGGTCGAGGCCGGTACGGTCGTTCACGACCACAAGGTCGACGAAGGCCTGCGCCCGGCGCGCTGGGGCGATTTCCTCGTCCTCGTGCGCCGCCGCGACGCCCTGTTCGAGGAGATCATCCGCGCCCTCAAGGCCGAGGCCGTGCCCGTGGCCGGCGCCGACCGGCTCAAGCTCAGCAGTCATATCGTCTTCGACGACCTGATCGCCGTGGCGCGTTTCGTCCTCTATCCCGACGACGACCTGAGCCTCGCCGAGGTGCTGCGCAGCCCGTTCTGCGACGTCAGCGACTTCGGCGATCCGCACAGCCTGTATCCGCTGGCCGACAAGGAGGCCCGCGCGGGCCGGACCCTGTGGCGCGAACTGCAACAGCGTGCCGACGACCAGCCGCAATGGCGCCGCGCCCGCGACTTCGTCCAGGCCGCGCTGGACGCCCGCGACCGCGACCCCTTCGCCTTCTTCTCCAGCCTGCTGAACCGGGTCGACGACACCGGCATCACCGGCCGCGCCCGCATCCTCGCCCGGCTGGGGCGCGAGGCCGAGGAGGCGATCGACGAGACTCTCGCCCAGGTCCTCGCCGCCGAGGGCCGCGGGGGCGTCGACCTCGAGACCTGTGTGTCGCTGCTGGAAGCCGCCGACGTCGAGGTCAAGCGCGAGATGGAAGGGGCCCGCGACGAGGTCCGGGTCATGACCGTGCACGGGGCCAAGGGGCTGGAGGCGCCCGTCGTCATCCTTCCCGACACCACCTCGCGGGCCAAGCCGCAGGGCCCGACCCTGATGCCCGCCGCCGACGACGACGGGTCGGAGGGAGAAGGCTGGCTGATGTGCCCCGGCTCGGCAAAGGACGACTGCCCGGCGTCGAAGGCCGCCCGCGAGGCCCGCATCGCCCGCGCCGACGCCGAATCCCTGCGCCTGCTCTATGTCGCCCTGACCCGCGCCCGCGACCGGCTGGTGATCATGGGCCGGGCGCTGAGACGTTCGGACACGGGCTTCGAGCCCGGCAGCTGGTGGGACGTCATCGCCGGGACCTTCGACCGGCTGGGCGAGGACGAGCCGCTCAATGTTCGCGGCATCAACGACGGCGTTCGCCGCTTTGGCGTCGATCCGGAGCGCCTTCTGGCGGGAACCATCGGCCGCGCGCGATCCATCGTCGTTCCCGCCTGGGCGCGGACCGCTCCGGCGGCCGATAGCGCGGCCCGCTTCGCCTCGCCCTCGAAGATGGACGAAACGATCCGCATCCCCGCCCCCTCGCCGCTGGCCACTGCCGCGGGCCCCGGGGCGCCGCTGGGGCGGTTCCGGCGCGGCAACCTGATCCACCGGCTGCTGGAGCGACTGCCCGAGATCGCGGTGACCGACCGTTCCGATGCGGCGGCGCGCATCTTGTCCCGTGAACGTGACCTTGATGACGCCCAGCGCGCCGAGATGATCGATGCCGCCTTCCGCGTCCTGGACGACGCCCGGTTCGCGCCCGTGTTCGGCGCCGGCTCCCGGTCCGAGGTCGCCCTGACCGGGTCTGTCGGCGATGTCCCGATATCGGGACGCATGGACCGGCTGGTGGTGACGCCCGACCGGGTGCTGGTGGTGGACTACAAGACCAACCGCCCCGCGCCGGACCGGATCGAGGACGCCGACCCGGCCTATGTGGCCCAGCTGGCCGTCTATGCGGCGGTCCTCAGGGTCCTGTATCCGGATCGCGCGGTCGAGGCGGCGCTGGTCTGGACCGACGGCCCCCGGCTGATGGCGGTTCCGCAGACGATGATGGACGCGGCGCTGTCCGGCTGACGCCGGGATGCGTTGAATTGCCGGACCCGGCGCCCCACATCGGCTGTCGAAGCGCCGGAATCAGCTCATGATGCCCGGCCGATCTGGAGAAAATCCCCATGGCCACCGTCAAGGTCACCGACGACAGTTTCGAAGCCGACGTCCTCAAGTCCGCCACCCCCGTGCTGGTTGATTTCTGGGCCGAGTGGTGCGGCCCCTGCAAGCAGATCGGCCCCGCCCTGGAGCAGATCGCCGATGAACTGGCCGGCCAGGTCGTGATCGCCAAGGTCAATATCGACGACAGCCCGATGATCCCGTCGAAACTGGGCGTGAAGGGGATCCCGACCCTGATGCTGTTCAAGGACGGGCAGATGGCCTCGATGAAGGTCGGCGCCATGCCCAAGGGCAAGATCGTCGAATGGCTGGCCGAGGCCGGCATCGGTCAGACCGCCGCCTGACGGAAGGGTCGAGGGGCGAGGGTCGAGGGTCGAATGACCCCGGATCCTTCCTTGCTCGACCCTCGCCCCTACTCCGGCCAGGTCTCGCGCGCGGCGCCCAGCACCTCGCCCGCCAGATACAGCGACCCGCAGATCACGACCCGGCCGGCGCCGAGCCTGAGGGCGCGCGTCAGCGCCTCCTCGACCGAGGCGCAGGGCGTCGCGCCGAGACCGTGGCCACGCGCCACCGCGGCCAGCGCCTCCGGCTCGGCCGCCGCGCCGTCGAACGGCACGGTGAACACCGCCGCGCCTGACTGGCCGAGCGCCGCGAAGAAGCCGCCCGCGTCCTTGTTGGCCAGCATGCCGACGATCAGGGCCAGGGGCCGGGGCGCCTTCGCCTGACGTTCCGCGAGGGCCAGCGCCAGGGCCGCCCCGGCGTGCGGATTGTGCCCGCCGTCCAGCCACAGTTCCGCGTCCGCCGCCCGCGCCGCTTCCCCATAGGGCCCGGCCGTCAGCCGCTGCATCCGCGCCGGCCAACGCACCGACCGCAGCCCCTCGGCGATGGCCGCCTCGGGCAGGTCCAGTTCCAGGGCGACCGCGACGGCCAGACCGGCATTGTCAATCTGGTGCGGCCCGGTCAGCGCCGGGGCGGGCAGGTCGAGGAACCGCTCCTGATCCTGGTACGACAGCCCGCCGCGCTCGGCCCAGGCGTCGAAATCCACGCCCATGACGGTCAGGGGGGCGTGCACCGCCCGCGCGGCCGCCTCGATGGCCGCCATGGCGACCTCGGGCTGGCGGGCGATCAGGCCGCGCGCCCCGGCTTTCAGGATGCCGGCTTTCTCGACCGCCACCCCGTGCAGGCTGTCGCCGAGGAATTCGGCGTGATCCAGATCGACCGGCGCGATGACGCTGAGCAGCGGCCGTTCGATGACGTTGGTGGCGTCCAGCACCCCGCCGAGGCCGACCTCGACAATGGCCAGGTCGGCGGGCGTCTCGCTCATGGCGACGAAGGCGGCGGCGGTCGTGCTTTCGAACACCGTCGCCTCGGCGCCGCTGCGGTCTATGGCCGCCTCGACCCGGTCAAGAATGCCGTTCAGCGCCTCATCGCTGATCAGCTGGCCCGCCAGCCGGATGCGCTCGTTGAACCGCACCAGATGCGGCGAGGTGTAGGCGTGGACGGTCAGGCCCGCCGCCTCGGCGATGGCGCGGATGAAGGCGACGGTCGAGCCCTTGCCGTTGGTGCCGGCCACGTGGACCACCGGCGGCAGCCGGTGCTGTGGATCGCCCAGACCGGCGCACAGGACGCGCATCCGCTCCAGCGACAGGTCGATGCGCTGCGGATGGCGCGCGCGGAGGCGTTCGGAAATCGGATCCATCGGGCGGAGTCTAGGCCGCCCGGCGCTTCCCGCCCATCAGCATCGACAGGATCCGGCCGAGGGTTTCGGGCAGTTCCGCCCGGGGCACGACCTTGTCGACCATGCCCTTCTCCTGAAGGTATTCGGCGCGCTGGAAGCCGGGGGGCAGTTTCTCGCGGATGGTCGCCTCGATCACGCGCGGGCCGGCGAAGCCGATCAGGGCCCCCGGCTCGGCCAGATGGACATCGCCCAGCATGGCGTAGCTGGCGGTGACCCCGCCGGTGGTGGGGTCGGTCAGCACCACGACGAAGGGCAGCTGGACCGCCTTCAGCTCCTGGATGGCCAGGGTAGTTCGGGCCATCTGCATCAGGCTGAGGGCGCCTTCCTGCATCCGCGCCCCGCCGGCGGCAGTGAAACAGACCAGCGGCACGCCGCGTTCGATGGCGGCGCGGGCGGCGGCGATGAAGGCCTCGCCCGCGGCCATTCCGAGCGAGCCGCCCATGAAGGTGAAGTCCTGAACGATGACCACGGCCGGCGTGCCGTCCAGTTCGCCGAAGCCGATGGCCATGGTGTCCTTGCGGCCGGCGGCCTTGCGGGCGGCGGCCAGACGGTCCTTGTAGGGCTTGCCGTCCGAGAATTTCAGCGGGTCCTCGGGCACCTCCGGCGTGTCGATCGGCTCATAGTCGCCGTCGTCGAAGGTGGCGCGCAGCCGGGTCGGGGCGTCGATCCGCATGTGCCGGCCCGAAGGCGTGACCCACAGGCTGGCCTCCAGGTCCGGGCGGTACAGCATCTCGCCGGAATCGGGATCCTTGACCCACAGATTGTCGGGCGTGTCGCGCCGGCTGACGATCTTGCGGACGCCGGGCGCGAAACGCGACAGCCAGCCGCCGCGCTTTTCCTGGGGTTTGGGAGGGTTCTTCTCAGCCATAGGCGCGCTTTAGACCGTTTCCGCGACCCGCGCACCCCGGACCGCGTCCGCGAGGGCCTTCACCTTCGCCAGAACGCGCGGGACGGCGGGTTCGTTCGCCGCCAGCGCGGCGGCGACCTCGTCGACCAGCACCGATCCGGCCACCACCGCATCGGCGACCCGGGCGATCTCGGCGGCCCGTTCCGGCGTCTTGACCCCGAATCCGACCGCCACCGGCAGGCCCGAAGCCTTGCGCACCCGCTCGACGGCGGGGGCCACGGACAGGGTCTGGGCCTCCTTGACGCCGGTCACGCCGGCGACCGAGACATAGTAGACGAAGCCCGAGGTCCGCTCGGCGATCAGCTTCAGCCGCGCGTCGTCCGAGGTCGGGGTCGCGAGACGGATCAGTGAGACCTGCGCCGCGTCCAGGGCGTCCGACAGCGGTCCGGCCTCTTCCGGCGGGCAGTCGACCACGATCAGCCCGTCGACGCCGCTGGCCGCCGCGTCGCGGGCGAAGGCGTCATAGCCGTAGCTTTCGATCGGGTTGAGATAGCCCATCAGGATCACCGGCGTGTCGGCGTCCCCGGCGCGGAAGTCGGCGGCCAAAGCCAGCGTCCCCTTCAGGGTCAGCCCGGCCTTGAGCCCGCGCAGCGCCGCGCGCTGGATCGGCGGCCCCTCGGCCATCGGATCGGAGAAGGGAAAGCCCAGTTCAATCAGATCCGCGCCCGCCGCCGGCAGGCCGCGCAGGATTTCCAGCGCCTGATCCCGGGTCGGATCGCCGGCCATCACATAGGCCACGAACCCGGCCCGGCCCTCGGCCTTCAGCGCGGCGAAACGGGCGTTGATACGGGCAGTGGTCATCAGAGGCCCTCAGCGACGCAAGCGACTTCGGGCCGCTTCATAAACATGATCATGCTCGGAAATCTCATGTCTTCCGGTTTGGACTCCGGCCGTTCGAGCATCTCGAAATCGGCCATGGCCGCCAGATCGATGCCCTCGCAGCCGCCGCCCGGGCGATCACGTTGGAAGTAGAAGACAATTGCCGCCCCGCCCGTGAACCGCCAACCGGAGCGTCTGAGCAGACCGACGTACTCGTAGAAAACCTCATTGAGTGTTTCCAGCGGCACGGTGACACAATCGGTTACGGTTACGGTTCCGGCCTCCGCCTCAAACAGGCCACAGGCCGGGTCGCCGGCGATGACAGGCAGATCGGCGTATCCGGGCAGAAGGGTTCGTTCCTGAGCCTGAACGCCAGCAGCCAAACTCAGCGCAAGTAATCCGGCGATCACTGGCCGGAGCCCGTGTCTGGAGCTTCCGCCTCCGCCGCGCAGACGTCGCCGGGCACAGACGCGACGCCCAGCCAGGCCACGCTCTCGGCCGTCGCCGGGGCCGAGGTGTCGCGCACGATCAGCATCTGCACGGTGTCGCAGCCGCCGCCGTCCTTGCGCCGCACCAGCACGGCGCGGCTGGCGCCGCCGTCTGCGACCAGCCAGCCCTGGCCGGTCAGGTCGGCCACATAGGCCCGGGCCACGCCTTCCATCGCCGACAGGGGCGCGCTGACGCACCAGGCGCCGACCAGCACCGGCTGGTTGCCGCAATCGGGCGCGGCCGTGGCCCCGGCCAGCAGCGGCAGGTCCGGACCCGCCTGCCCCGGTTCGGCCGAAAGGGCCGCGGCCATCATCATCGCCATCATCATGGTCAGAGCTCCACGCCCAGATGCTTCGCCACCGCGAAGATGTCCTTGTCGCCCCGCCCGCACATGTTCAGCACCACGTCGCCGCCCCTGCCCACTTCCCGGGCGATCTCGCCGACCCGGGCGAGGGCGTGGCTGGGCTCCAGCGCCGGGATGATCCCCTCCAGCTTCGAACACAGCTGGAAGGCCTCCAGCGCCTCGGCGTCGGTGGCGGCGCGGTATTCGGCCCGGCCGATGTCCTTCAGCCAGGCGTGTTCGGGACCGATGCCCGGATAGTCCAGCCCGGCCGAGATCGAATGGCCCTCGAGGATCTGGCCGTCGTCGTCCTGCAGCAGATAGGTGCGGTTGCCGTGCAGCACGCCGGGCCGTCCGCCCTGCAGGCTGGCCGCATGGTCCGGCCCGTCCAGCCCGCGCCCGGCGGCCTCGACCCCGATCAGCCGCACGCCGGCGTCGTCGATGAAGGGGTGGAACAGGCCGATCGCGTTCGACCCGCCCCCGATCGCCGCCACCACCGCATCCGGCAACTTGCCGCGCCGCGCCAGCATGGAGGCCCGTGTCTCGCGCCCGATCACGCTCTGGAAGTCGCGCACCATGGCCGGATAGGGATGCGGCCCGGCGGCGGTGCCGATCAGATAGTAGGTGTCCTCGACATTCGTGACCCAGTCGCGCATCGCCTCGTTCATGGCGTCCTTGAGCGTCGCCCGGCCGGCCGTCACCGGCACCACCTCGGCCCCCAGCAGCTTCATGCGGAAGACGTTGGGCGACTGCCGCTCGACATCGGTCGCACCCATATAGACGATGCATTTCAGGCCGAAGCGGGCGCAGACCGTCGCCGTGGCCACGCCGTGCTGGCCGGCGCCCGTTTCCGCGATAATCCGCGTCTTGCCCATCCGCATGGCCAGCAGGATCTGGCCCATGCAGTTGTTGATCTTGTGCGCGCCCGTATGGTTCAGCTCGTCGCGCTTGAACCAGATGTCGGCGGCTCCGTAGTGCTCTGTCAGGCGCTCGGCCAGATACATCGGGCTGGGCCGGCCGACATAGTCGGTCAGGAAGCCGTCCAGCTCGGCCTGGAACGTCGGATCGGCCTTGGCCGCCTCATAGGCCGCATCCAGCTCGTGGATCAGCGGCATCAGCGTCTCGGCCACGAACCGTCCGCCATAGGGACCGAACCGGCCCTCGGCGTCAGGCATGGCGTAGTGGTTCGGGATAATGGCGTTCACGTCATAGCCTTCGCGCGGGGGAGCGGCGGAAATCAGGCCGATCGCACCGCCTCGAGGAACGCCGCGATCAGGGCCGGGTCCTTAACACCCGGCGCGGTTTCCACGCCAGAGGACACATCCACCAACGGGGCCCCGGAGACCCGGATCGCCTGCGCCACATTGTCCGGGGTCAGGCCCCCGGCCACGAACCACGGATCGCGGAAGGCCCGGTCGGCGAGCAGGGCCCAGTCGAACCGCGCCCCGACTCCGCCCGGCAGGTGCGACCCCTCGGGGGGTTTCGCATCGAACATCAGATGATCGGCGAACGGCTCCCAGGCCTCGGCCCCGGCGAAATCCTCCTCCGTCCGGATCGGCAGCACCTTGATGATCCCCGCCCCGGTCAGCAGCCTTGCCCGTTCGGCCTGCTCGCGCGTCTCATGACCGTGCAGCTGGATCAGGTCCGGCTTCAGGATCAGGGCGATTTCGGTCAGCAGGGCGTCGTCGGCGTCGACCGTCACGGCCACCACCTTCGCCCGCCCCCGCGCCCGCTCGAACAGGGTCGCCCCGTGCAGCGGGTCGATGTGGCGCGGGCTGTTCGGAAAGATCACCGCCCCGACGAAGGCCGCGCCGCCGGCGAGGGCGGCATCGAGCGCATCGGGCGTGGTCAGGCCGCAGATCTTGGCCTGGGTCAAAGGTCTATGACCTTGAGGCCCTCGGCGACGGCAGCGTCGCGCAGGTCATGGTCGAGCGTCGCCAGGGGAAGCCCCTCATGCCGTGCGATCGCGAGGTGCAAGGCGTCTGGCGCGCGCAGGCGACGATGCCCCTGCATCAGAATCCGGGCATCCTGGAACCGCTCCCGCGCAACCTCAAGAACGACGCCGCGCATGGCCCAACGGTCGAACGCCAGTTCGGCGGCCTTGCGCTCCCGATCGGACAACGCCCCAAGCCGCACATGATGTGACAAGGCTGAAGAGAATTCCGTCGCCGTCCAGTCGCTGATCGCCACGCTTGGGTCCGTCCGGGCCCAGCGCCGCGCGGCATCGGCATGGTCGTCCTGGATGAAGAAGGACACGACGACGCTCGTGTCGATATAGATGCTCAATAGCGGTATCCGCGCCGCATCTCTGCGACCCCCGCCACCGTGTCGATCGGTCCTTTCTCAGGCTTCACCCGGTTGGCGTCGAGCCACTCGAGATCGAGCGGAAAGCCCACGGCCGGCGCCTTCTCCGGTTCAAGCCGCGCGATCGGCTTCCCGCGTCGCGTAATCACGACCTCCTCGCCCGCCAGCATGCGGTCGAGCAGTTTTGGCAGGTTGTTCTTGGCCTCGGCGACGGAATAGTGGCTCATGTGATAAAGATGGCTATCTTGATGGCTATCGTCAAATCACGTTGCGTAAAGGTCCGCATCGGGGTCGCTGCCGCCCCGCAGGGCCGTCGACACCACCTGGGAGGCGATGACCGAATAGGTGATGCCGTTGCCGCCGAACCCCATCACCGCCCAGGCGTGGTCCATGTCCGGTACGGGCGCGATCGAGGGCAGGCCGGTCGCGCTCTCGCCGAAGGCCCCGGCCCAGCTGTAGTCGACCTCGAACTCCACGCCGGGCAGCAGGGCGTGGAGCTTTTTCACGATGGTCTCGCATTTCCGAGTCAGCTTCGCCTGATCGGCATGGGCGTCCGGATCCGCCTCGTCCTCGCCGCCGACGATCAGCCGCCCGTCGCCGCCCATGCGGAAATAGAGATACGGGTCCGACGCCTCCCAGACGAGCGTGTCCCGCAGCCAGGCCGGACAGCGCAGGCGCGGCTTCGAGGCCAGGGCCCAGGTCGAGATCACCTTGGCCCCCGGGGTCGGCACCCCCTTCGGGAACTCATAGCCGCAGCAGAACACCACCGTTTTCGCCCGCACCGCATGGCCGGCGTCGGTCAGCAGGGTCACCCCGTCCGGATCGCTGGCCGCCTCCATCACCTCGACCCGCGAGTACACCGTGGCCCCCGCCTTCTGCGCCCGCCGCAGCAGCCCCGCCGCCAGCCGCGCGGGATCGGCGCTGGCCGAGCCCTGGCTGACGATGGCGCCGGTCCGGTCGATGCCGAACCGCTCGCGCAGCGCCGCCGGCCCGGCGTATTCGCTCTCCAGCCCGATCGCCGCCCGCGCCGCCGCCTCGGCCTCCAGCGCCCGGTGGCCGTATTCGTCCCCGGCCAGATAGAGGGTCGCCTTGTCCTTCAGCCCGCAGACGATCCGCTCATCCGCCACGACCCGCTTCAGGGCGTCGACGGCCGAGCGCGACCGCAGATACGCCCGCTTCGCCTTCGCCGGCCCGATCTTCTCCGCCAGCGCCGTGAGCGGCAGGTCGATCTCCCACTGCAAGAGGGCCGTCGAGGCCACGGTCGAGCCGGTCAGCGGCGGCCGCCGGTCCAGCACCGCCACCGAATGGTCCCGGCTCAGCGCATGGGCCATGAAGGCGCCGCTGATCCCGGCCCCGACGATGGCCACATCAACGGGGATGGCCTCTTTCAGCGGCCGCACCGGCACGCCCAGCCCGGGGCTGTCGGCCCAGAGCGATCGCCCCGTGCGCAGGTTCTTCTTGATCGTCGCCCCGGTCATGTCGTCTCCGCTGGAAGCGGAGCGATAAGTCAGACGGCTGAACGTGGTTCCGTCAGGCGAAGATCAGATCGATCTGATCCTGATCCAGCAACCGCCACTCGCCCGGCGCCAGATCGTCCGGCAGGGCCAGTCCGCCGACCCGTTCGCGGTGCAGCCCCTCGACGTGGTTGCCCACCGCCGCGAACATCCGCCGCACCATGTGATAGCGGCCCTCGGTCACCGTCAGCCGCGCCTCGGTCGGCGACAGCACCTCCAGCACCGCGGGCGACAGCGGCTTGTCCTCGCCCTCCAGCACCAGACCCCCGGCGGCGAAGACGTCGCCCTCGGTCCCGACCAGAGGCCGGGCCAATGTGGCGCGATAGACCTTGGCGACATGCCGTTTGGGCGAGATCACCCGGTGCAGCAGGTCGCCATCGTCGGTCAGCAGCAGCAGGCCGGTGGTCTGTTTGTCCAGCCGGCCGATGGTCGAGATGGCCGGATCGCGCCGCTTCCAGCGCGGCGGCAGGACGTCATAGACCAGGGCCCCGTCCTCCTTGCGCGAACATGTCATGCCCAGCGGCTTGTGCAGCATCATCACCAGACCCGGCGTCGGATCGAGCGGCTGGCCGTCGATCTCCATCCGCGCCGGCAGGTCCGGCGTCACCGCGATCCGCTTCGACACATCGGTCAGGTCGACGCCGTCCAGCACGATCCCGCCCGCCTTGCCCAGCCGCGCCATCTCGGTCCGGGAGCCATAGCCCATGGAGCCCAAAAGCTTGTCCACGCGGCTCGTGGGCGTTTTCACTTCACCGCCTCGAACACCTTGTAGCCGCCGCTGTCAGCGATCATGTCGACCCGCTTGAAGGCGTCCTTCAGCTCGGCCTCATAGGGCAGGTGGCGGTTGGCCACGATCCACAGGACGCCGCCCTTCTTCAGCAGGCCCGCGGCCTTGCGGATGAAGGCCTGGCCCAGCCGCTTGTCCTCGGCGCCGCCGTCATGGAAGGGCGGATTGCTGACGACGAAATTCAGGTCGCCGACGTCATCCAGCGTGCGCGCATCGGCCCATTCGAAGGTCGCGCGCGGGTCCGTGACATTCTTCCGCGCCGCCGCGATCGCCCGCCGGTCCAGATCGACCAGACGCAGCGATGTCACCGCCGCCGAACCCAGCACCACCGTCGCCAGGGCGCCGTAGCCGCACCCCAGATCAATGCCCGCGCCCTTCAGCGGCGGCAGAGCCTGCGCCAGCAGCAGCGAACCCGCATCGATCCGGTCCCAGGCGAACACCCCCGGCTGCGACCAGGCGTCCAGCCCCTCGACCAGACGCGGCGCGCCCGCCGCGATGGCCGCATCGAGCCCCGTCACCGTCTCCGGCCGGATCACGACGCAGCGGCGATGGTGCGCCTTGGCGCTCTCGCCGACCTCGACGCCGAAGCCTTCCAGCTCCTTCTTCAGCCGCGACCCGCCCTTGTCCTTGGCCGCCATGACGTCCAGCCGCCCGCCGGGCTTCAACGCCCTGAGCGCCAGCGCCAACGCATACCGCCGCTCCAGCACCCCCGGCGGAGCGTAGATCATGATGTCGTCGACCGAACCTTCGGCCACGTCCTCGAGCGGCGTCGAGCCGGGAATGAGGGGCGAAACCTGGGTCGCCGCGCCCGGCGGATCGAAGACGGCCGGCGGGCGGCCATGGAGAAGGGTGGTCATGGCGGCGCCTATAGCCGGATTGAGCGCCGGCGCGAAGCGGCCCGCGATCGGCGACCCGGCGACCCGGTCTTGTGCGCCTTCCAGCGCTACCGCATCATTCGTCCCGGGCCGCGGTCGCGGTGCGGGGGGATTTTTTGTGCGAATGATCGTCCGGGGCCTGCTGGCCTCCGCCCTGTGCCTGTTCGCCACCGCGGCCCACGCAGCGCCGATCGGCCCTCTGGTGACGGCCGCCCTCAAGCGCGCTCACATCCCCGGGGGCGCGGTCGCGGTGGTCAGCAGTTCAGGACCCGTCGAGGTCGTCACCTTCGGCGCCTGTCGTGCCGGGACGCCGATCACGAGCGACCAGCCCTTCCTGATCGGCTCCCTCAGCAAGTCGTTGACCGCCGCCGCGGCCACCCGTCTTGCATGGCAGGGCCGGCTGGACCTGGAGGCTCCCCTGCAAACGCTGGAGCCGTCGTCTGGCGGCGCCGCCCCGATCACTCTGCGACAGTTGCTGAACCAGACCAGCGGTTTCAGTCACCGACAGGGGTTCTCGATCCCCACGCCCGACAGCCCGGGCTTCGGCAGGCTCCAGCCCGCTGGTAATCCGGGCGCCTACGCCTATTCGAACCTCAACTATGTCGTCCTCGGCGAGGAAGTCCGGTCGCGATCCGGTACGGCCTTCGACGCGCTTGTCGCCCGCGAGGTCTTCCGCCCCCTCGCCATGTCCGCCACCGCCGCTCCCGTTCGCGATCGCTGCGGGCATCGCCTGTTCTTCGGGTTCGCGACGCCCTGGGCCGAAGAGCCCGCGCCCGCGCATCTCGCGCCGGCCGGTTTCATCCGGGCCAGCGCCCCCGACCTCGGCAAATTCATGACCGCCATCCTGGCCCAGGCCCGTTCCGGCCAGGACCAGGGCTGGCCTTCCCTGGACCTCGCTGACTCTGACCCGGTTGCGTATCACCAGGGCTGGCGGACAGCGATGGATGAGGGCGAACGCATCTGGTGGCACAGCGGCTCGACCGGCAGCTATCGCGCCACCATGGTGATGTTGCCCTCGCGGGACCGGGCCTTCGTGATTCTGACCAATCTCGGCGGCCACAATGTGGACGACCCTGTCGACGACCTCGCCCAGGCGCTCATCGCACACGTCCGGGGGAAGGCGGCGCAGCCCCCCGCGGCCCCGCTCGAACCATGGGCGCGAATGGCGCTTCTGCTGGTCATCGCCGGGTCGCTGATCACCCTCTTCCTGACGACGAGGCGCTGGGTTGCGCGGGACCGCTCCGTATCCGCCAGCCCGGTTTCGACAGCCCTGGCGCTCCTGCCCTGGATCGTCGCCGGCGGGCTCGGGGTCCTGGCGCTGCAACACTTCACCGGTCTGTCGCCGCTGGGCGTCTGGCGGCTGGGGCCGGACCTGGGCCTGACCGCCGCCGTGGTTCTCATATCCGGCGCGGCGCGGAGCGCCATGAACCGCTCAATCCCGAAAGCCTCCAGGGCCGGGACACCGACGGCGCGCCACCAGACCTGACCGCCGCGGAGGCCCGTCCGGGCGAAAGCCCCGACGTTCCGCCCTGCCTCCCGTCATCCACCGCGGACGCGGGCGTCGCCGCCGCGCGCCCCAATTCCCGACTGACAAACGAGAACAAATGAGGCACAAGCGCGCGATGCTCGCCGATTCAACCCTGACGTCCCCTGCGACGCCTTCGCTCGCCGACGCCCGTGCGACGCTGGAGCGGGTCTGGGGCCACGGCGACTTTCGCGGTCTGCAGGCGGAGGTGGTCGCCGAGATCCTCGCCGGCCGCGACGTGCTGGCGGTCCTGCCCACCGGCGGCGGCAAGTCGGTCTGCTACCAGATCCCCGCCATGCTGCGCCCGGGGCTCGGCCTCGTCGTCTCGCCCCTGATCGCCCTGATGACCGACCAGGTCGAGGCGCTGAAACAGCAGGGGGTGGCCGCCGCCCGTCTCGACTCGGGCGTCTCCATGGACGACCGCTCGGCGATCTGGCGTCAGGCGCGCGCCGGCGAGCTCGACCTGCTCTATGTCTCACCCGAGGGACTGGCGCAGCCGCATCTGATCGACCGGCTGCACGACCTGCCCCTCAGCCTCATCGCCATCGACGAAGCCCACTGTGTCTCACAGTGGGGACATGATTTCCGTCCGGATTACCGGACCCTGGGCCGGCTGGCCGAGCTCTTCCCCGGCGTGCCGCGCATCGCCGTCACCGCCACCGCCGACGCCCGCACCCGCGATGACATCGTCCGCTCGCTGCGGCTGGACGGCGCCAAGGTGCTCGTCGACAGCTTCGCCCGCCCGAACCTGCAGCTCTCGGCCGTCCGCAAGGAGAACGCCTCGCGGGCCAAGACCGACGCGGCGGTCATCGATCTGGTGCGCCAGCGGCGCGGCAAGTCCGGCGTGGTCTATTGCGGCTCGCGCGACGGCTGTGAGCGCGTCGCCGACGCCCTGAAGAGCGCCGGAACCAACGCCATCGCCTATCACGCCGGCATGGACGCCCGCGACCGCGACCGCCGGCTGGAGCGCTTCCTGGCCGAAGACGGCGCGGTCATGGTGGCGACCATCGCCTTCGGCATGGGGGTCGACAAGGCCGACGTCCGCTTCGTCATCCACGCCGATCCGCCCGGATCGCTGGAAGCCTACTGGCAGGAGATCGGCCGCGCCGGCCGCGACGGCGAGCCCGCCGAGGGAATCACCCTCTACGGTCCCTCCGACATCGCCTGGACGCTCAAGCGCCTCGAGGGCCGCCCCATGGCCGAGGAGGTCAAGGCGGTGCAGGTGAGGAAGGCGCGCCAGCTGTTCGCCATGCTGGACGGCGCGACCTGCCGCCCGCAGACGGTGCGGCGCTATTTCGGCGAGACCGACGCCCGGCCCTGCGGCGTCTGCGACCTCTGCCTCGACCCGCCCGCCGTGTTCGACGCCACCGTCCCGGCCCAGAAGGCCCTGGCGGCGGTCCAGCGCCTGGGCGAACGCTTCGGCAAGACCCGCGTCATCGACCACCTGCTGGGCAGGACGAAAGAGGTCCAGCCGTGGGAGACGGCCCTGTCGACCTGGGGCATCGGCGCCGACACGGCCCTCCACACCTGGCGCGACATCGTCGACCATCTGATGTTCGAGGGCCTGCTGGTCGAGGACCCCAATGAAGGCAAGCCGCTGGTCCGCATCGGCGACCCCGGGGTGGTGCGGGCCGTCTATCGCGGCGAACGCGTCGTCGAGGTGCGCCTGACGCCGGCCCGCGCCGGCGGCGGGACGAAGGAGCGTGTCCGCACCGGTCGCAACGCCGCCCTCGAGACCATGGACGCCGACGTCCGCGCCCGCTTCGAGACCCTGCGCGCCTGGCGCCGCGACCGCGCCGCCGAACAGCGCGTGCCGCCCTATGTGATCTTCCAGGACAAGACCCTGCTGGAGATCGCCCTGGCCGAACCGGGCGATCTCGAACGCCTGGGGCATATTTCCGGCGTCGGCCAGACCAAGCTGGACCGCTATGGCCAGGGCGTGCTGGAGGCCCTGCGCCAGTCCCCCGGCTGAGGCCGGGGGCCTGAAACCGACGTTCGCCGGTTAAGCTTCGCGCAAGGTCTCGGAAGGGGGGCCTTAAACTTTCGCCGTCACAGTCCGGCGGTGATCCCAAGCCGTGCTCCGTCTCCGGTCGACAAACTGGCTCTGGCCGTCGTGCATCAGCCCGAACGCGCCATACCGGCGCCGGCCGGCGCGCGCGAGGAATCGCTGCGCCTGCTGCTCCAGACCGCCGCCGATTCCGGCGTGACCCGGATCGCCACAAAACCCGACGGCGACGGCGAACGCTGGCTCGGTCAGGCCTGGCCCTTCCCCTCGCCCTTCCAGGTCTCGGTCCGCACCGTGCCGGTCAGCGACGGCGTCGACCGGGTCGAGGCCCGCGCCCGCCGCTCGCTCGAACGGCTCGGCCTGCCGCGCGGCGACCTGCTGCTGGTCTCCGCCGCCAATGATCTGGCCGGCGCCGAGGGCCGCGCCCTGTGGGACCGGCTTCTGGCCCTGAAGGATCGCGGCCTGTACCGCCGCATCGGCTTCTGCGCCACGGTCGAGGACGGCCCGGCCCTGCTGGCGCGGCGCTTCCAGCCGGATGTGATCCAGCTGCGGTGCAATCTGCTGGACCAGCGCGCCCAGCATTCCGGCGCCCTGTCGGAGCTGGCGGCCCTCGGCGTGGACGTTCACGCCTCATCGGTGTTCGCCGACGGCCTGCTGTTCGTCAGCGGCGACTCCCTGCCGCCCGAGATGCAGCGCCACGCCCCGGCCCTGTCGCGCATCCGCCGCCGTCTGGCCGAGGCGCGCATCGACCCGATGCAGGCCACCCTGGCCTACGCCATGGGCCTGCCCGAGGTCACCGCCGTCGTCGCCAGCGTCGCCTCGGCCGCCGAACTGCGAGCCGTCGTCGCCGCGGCCCATGCGCCGACGCCGGCGCTGGACTGGACGGCGCTGCAGCTGGAACCGGCGGCGATCGCCGCCGCCGGCCCGCGCAGGATCAGTAGCGCAGCCTGATCCCGACATAGGCGGATCGTGCCGGCTCGCCGTAGCCGAACACCTGCTGATAGCGTTCGTCCGCCAGATTCTCGATCCGCGCCGTCAGCGTGACCGCGTCGGTCAGCGCATACGCCCCGTTGAGATTGGCCGTGATGAAGGCCTCGCGGACGCCGCCGACGTCATCCTGATCGCCTTCCCCGCGAAGGGTGAGGGCGCCCGACAGTCGGGCGCCGGTCCAGCCCAGGGTGGCCGATACCGACTGTTCCGGCACGCGCAGCAGCCGCGCCCCGGTGGTCTCATCCCGCGCATCGGTCCAGGCCCAGGCGAGGCTGAGATCGAACCCGCCGCCCAGCCGCGCCCGGCCCTCCAGTTCGACCCCGTCGGCCGCCGTCTCGGCGACATTGACGTAAAAGCTGTCGAAGGTGAGCGGGTCGAAGACATAGGTGATCTGGTCCTCGACCTTCAACCGATAGACCGTCGCGCGACCCTCGATCCGGCCGTCTTGCGACGCCCAGCCGATCGCGGCCTCATAGCCCTCCGCCGTCTCGGGCCGCAGCAGAGGAAACGGCTGGGACGAGAAGCAGTAGTCGCACACGGACTGGCTGATCGACGGGGCCTTGAACCCGGTCCCGTACGCCGCCGACAGGGTGATCCCGCCGCCCGCATCGAAAGCCCCGGAAACCCGCCCCGTGGCCTTCGCACCGAAGTCGTCGGTGTCGTCAAGGCGCAGGGCTCCGGTCAGGCTGAGCCGGTTCGTCGGTTCGATCCGGGCCGTGGCGAAGGCCGAGGTCGTGCCCAGCTGTTCGGTCAGGCCGGTGGACAGGCTCCCCTCGGTGTCCTCGCGCTCGACACCGATGACGAAGTCCACGCCCCGGACCGCGCCGTCCGCCTGCCAGCGGAGAACCTGCCGGTCCGCCTCAAAGGCCGTCGGGAAGGCGGAGACCGTCTCCCGCGCGATGTTGGAGGCCGACAGGCTGAACTGATGCGCCAGACCGAGCGCGTTCAGGCGCAGGCGGCCGAACCCTGACCACTGTTCACTGGTCTGGCTGTCGAGGGTGTCCGACAGGGCATAGGTCGGGGCCGGATTGCCGTCGAGGTCCGCATCGCCGTCGGTCCAGCGGACCGATCCGTCCACGACCGCGCCCGGCGTCACGGCATAGCGGCCGCGCGCGCCGATCGTTGTCGCGCTGAAACCGTCGGCCTCCGTGGCGCCGTCGGCCTCGTCCGCGGCGGAAATCCCGTCGGTGTCGAAATGCGAGACCCAGGCGCCGAGGCCGTACCGTTCGGTCGACACCCCCGCCGCCAGCCGGCCGCGCCCGGTCGCGAACGACCCGGCCTCCAGATCGGCCGCGAGGCCGTCGAGGTCGCGCGTGGTGAAGGCGATCACCCCGCCGATGGCGTCCGAACCCCACAGCGACGACTGCGGCCCCGACAGCACCTCGATCCGTTCGATGTCCGACAGTTCGAGGCCGGAGAAGTCGAAGGCCCCGTTGACCTCGGCCGGGTCGTTGACCGGCACGCCGTCGACCAGCACCAGGGTCTTGCCCGGCGCGGCCCCGCGCATCCGCACCTGGGCGACGCCGCCGAAGGCGCCGGAGCGCACCACCGACAGGCCGGGCACATCGGACAGGATGTCCGCGGCAAACACCGCGCCGCGCTGCTCAATGGTTGAGCGGTCGATCACCCGCGCCCCCGGCGTGTCGGCGACGATGGCCGGCAGGCGGGTGGCGGTGACGACGACCTCGGGCAGGACGGCGTCAGGATCGTCCGCCGTCTGGGCGTAAGCGGACAGGGGCAGGCACACGGCCGCGGCCGTGGCGTAGAGGATGGATCGCGTCATGCGCGGATCTCCGTCGGCCCCGCGCTGGCGCTGCGCGCGGCATGTGAAAGCGACCGACCCGGCCCCCCGGAAGGGGCGCGGCGCTGGGGTCGGGTCGCTTCGACGGAACAGCTTCCGCAGCTGCGGAAGGGTTGGCCCCACGCCTCTGTCTGATCCCGGACAGCGGACGAGCGACGTCGGCGGCCAGGTCTCCTGGCTTGCGGGTCAAAAACGGTGGATCGCGCCTTCCCGGTTGCCCAGTGACGCCGGAGCCGAAGCCCCGGAATGATCGTCCGTCTCGCCGCCTACAGTTGCGGGCACAGCCGCGGCGTCACACCGCGTTCCCTTAACCGCCTGCGCCGCTTGTTGCAGGCGCCCGCGACCCAGGCAAGGGATCAGGCCGTCCAGGCCGGTTGCGACGGCGGCGGCGCAACCCGCCCTTCGGATATCAAGGCGGTTTGCCGCCGTGAGATTTGACCGCCGATCCGGAGAAAAAGCACCCCGGCCAGAATCTGCAGGGCATAGCCGCCGATCAGGACGGAATCGCTGATCACCAGGTGGCTGACGCTGGCGGCGCTTCGGCTGAGGATGGTGCTTATGTTGATGACTATTCCACTGACCAGGACCGCGCCCCACCACCATCGGAGCAGGGCGGGATCAGGCAGGCTCTTCCAGCCATCGGGCTGACGGCTGGACCGCCAGAGTTCGCTCGTCATCGAATACGGCTTCCAGAGCGACACGAGGGGGATGAAGAACCACCAGATCGCCCACTTGGGCGAGGTCTCCACGCCGTTGCTCAGCGCGTGCGCGTTCCGGACGGACCGGAGGTACCACATCAGCACCAGAAAGGCCGAAACGAGATAGGTCAGGAGGTAGACCAAGGCCGCGCCGGCTGTGGTGAACGCCTCGGCTTCGGCGCCGGGGACATAGTCGGAAATGTAGCTGGCTTCGTTCATCAGGGTGTCGCCGGCAATCCCGGCGAGAAGCCAGACCCTGTATCCAAACGCCGCCATCGCGGCGGCAGAGCTGAAGATGAACAGGACAGCCCAGATCCTGATCGCCCCCCAGAGCCGGTCCGTCCGTTTGGACGAATACGATCTTCTCGCCATGGTAGAGCCCCTCCCCCAACTCCATCTCCCACAGCGCGCGCCGGAGACGCAAGGCGCTTGAGGCGCGGACCGCAATCCTTCACCCTGCGCCGCTTCCATGAATGCTCCCCTCGTCCATCCCCCGACAGCCGACGCCGTCCCGTCCAGCGAGGGCGTGACGCCGGTCATGGCGCAGTTTCTGGCGGCCAAGGCCAGCCAGCCGGACGCCATCGTCTTCTTCCGCATGGGCGATTTCTACGAGCTGTTCTTCAAGGACGCCGAGATCGCCTCGGCGGCCCTCGGCATCACCCTGACCAAACGCGGCAAGCACCAGGGTCAGGACATCCCCATGGCCGGGGTGCCGGTGCATGCGCTGGACGGCTATCTGGCGCGGTTGATCCGGCAGGGGTTCAAGGCCGCCATCTGCGAACAGATGGAAGCGCCCGCCGAGGCCCGAAAACGCGGGTCCAAGGCCATCGTCCATCGCGACATCGTCCGCGTCGTCACCCCCGGCACCCTGACCGAGGACAGTCTGCTGGACGCACGCGGCGCCAACCGGCTGGCCGCCGTCTCGGTGCGCAAGGGCCGGGCCGCCGTGGCCGTGGTCGAACTGTCGGCGGGGTCGGTGGACGCGGTCGCCTGTTCGCTGGAGGACCTCGGCGCCACCCTCGCCTCCTTCCGTCCCTCGGAAGTGCTGGTCCCGGACCGGCTGTTCTCGGACGAGAGCACGAAGTCCGCGCTGGAGGGCTGCGGCGGCGTGGTCCAGGCCCTGCCGCAGGCGCTGGCTGAGCCGGTCGGCGCCCGGAGCCGGGTCGAGCGGCTGTACGGCGTCGCCTCGCTGGACGGCTTCGGCGCGTTCGAGGAGGCCGAGGTCTCGGCCCTGGGGCTGATCGCCGCCTGGCTGGAGACCACCCAGGCCGGGAAGATCCCTGCCCTGTCGCCGCCGCGCCGCTCGGGCGACAGCGGCTTCCTCGCCATCGACCCGGCGACCCGGCTGAGCCTCGAGATCGACCGCACCCAGCGCGGGGAACGCGAGGGGTCGCTGCTGGCCTGCATCGATCGCACCGTCACCTCGGGCGGCGCCCGGGCCCTCGCCGAACGGATCGCCCGGCCGTTGCGCGATCCCGCCGCCATCAATCATGGACTCGATGCGGTCGAATGGCTGCTCGAGCGACGCGACCTGCGCCGCGACCTGCGCGACGGTCTGAGGGCCTCATCGGACGTCGCCCGCGCCGTGTCGCGGCTGGTTCTGGGCCGCGGCGGGCCGCGCGATCTGGCCGCCATCCGCACCGGCCTGTCGGTCGCGGAGGGCATCGCCGGCCTGTTCCCGCCCGCCGGCGATCCCCTGACCGGCCCGCCGGCGCGGATCGTCGCGGCGCTTGACCAACTGACCCTGTCGCCCGATCTGGGCCGCCTGCTGGTCGATCTGGCCGGGGGTCTGGTCGCCGAGCCGCCGCATCTGGCCCGCGACGGCGGCTTCGTTTCCGCCGGCTACCGGCCCGAACTGGAAGAGGCCCGCCGCCTGCGCGACGACAGCCGCCGCGTGGTCGCCGATCTCGAGGCCCGCGCCGTCGCCGAGGCGGGCGTGCCGTTCAAGGTCCGCCACAACGCCGTGCTCGGCTATTTCCTCGAGACCTCGGCCAAGGCCGCCGAGCCCCTGCTTCGGCCCTCCGGCGACAGCCCGTTCATCCACCGCCAGACCCTGGCCAACCAGGTCCGCTTCACCACCGTCGAACTGTCCGAACTGGACGCGAAGATCAGCCAGGCCGGCCATCGCGCCCTCGCCATCGAGGGCGAAACCTTCGAGGCCTGGCGCGCGACGGTCCAGTCGTTGGCCCGGCCGCTGCAGGCCGTGGCCGAGGCCCTCGCGGAACTGGACGCCCATTCCGCCCTCGCCGAATGGGCCGAGGAGGTCGGGGCCGTCCGCCCCGCCGTCGACGACACCGCCTGTTTCGAGGTCACGGCCGGCCGCCACCCCGTGGTCGAGGCGGCGGTGAAGGCGCAGGGCGATCCCTATACGCCCAACGACTGCCGGCTGGACGGATCGGGCGCGGCCTGCGCCCGGCTGTCGATCGTCACCGGCCCGAACATGGCCGGCAAGTCGACCTTCCTGCGCCAGAACGCCCTGCTGGTCGTGCTGGCCCAGGCCGGGGCCTTCGTGCCCGCCCGGGCCATGCGCCTCGGCGTGGTCGACCGGCTGTTCAGCCGCGTCGGCGCCGGCGACGACCTCGCCCGCGGCCGATCGACCTTCATGACCGAAATGGTCGAGACCGCCGCCATCCTGACCCAGGCCACGGACCGCAGTTTCGTGGTGCTGGACGAGATCGGGCGCGGCACCGCCACCTATGACGGCCTCGCCATCGCCTGGGCCGTGGCCGAGGCCCTGCACGACCACAACCGCGCCCGCACCCTGTTCGCCACCCATTATCATGAGCTGGCCGGGCTTGAGACGCGGCTGGCCCACGTCTGCAACCTGTCGATGGCGGCGCGGGAGTGGAACGGCGACCTCGTCTTCCTGCACGAAGCCCGGCCCGGCGCCGCCGACCGCAGCTATGGCGTCCAGGTGGCCAAATTGGCCGGCGTCCCCGCCGCCGTGGTGGCGAGAGCCCGCGAAGTGCTGGACCGGCTGGAGGGCGAGAAGTCGGCCGCGATCAGCCTCGACGACCTGCCGCTGTTCGCCATGGCCGAGCCGGTCGCGCCGCCGCCGCCCTCGGCCCTGAAGGAGGCGCTTTCGGCCATTGAGCCCGACAGCCTGTCGCCGCGCGAGGCGCTGGAGGCGCTCTACCGGCTCAAGGCGATCAAGGGTTGATCAGCGGGCACGGGCGAAGTCCAGGACACAGACCGTCCGCCACACCGGATGCGGCGCGCAGGCGGTCCCGATCAGGGTGTAGGCCGGGTTGAACAGGATGCGGCGATGCCCCCGGCCGGGGACGCCGTCGTCGATGATAAGCTGCAGGACGACGTCTTCGGCGCGGTCCGATCCATAGGCGATGACCTCGCCCGTCGCCGTCCATCGGGCGTAGCGGCGCATGCGGTCGGCCGGTCCCGACCCGTCGCTCCCGATATGGCCCGTCGCGCCGGTGCGGGACTGGTCGGCGGCGTGATCGGCCGTGGCCCGGTCGATCAGGGGACTGGCCCGCAAGGCCGGCAGCGGGGCCTGCTGTTCCAGAAAGGCGATCGCCTCATCGACCGCGGCCGCGCCTTCCCGGGTGACCACAACCGTCTCGCCGGGCCGTTCGAACCGGTCGCCGACAAACAGGTTCCGGAGCGTCCGCGCCTTGCGGGCGTAGCCTGCGGGATCGGTCCGCGCCGCATTGACCTCGTCCACGATCCGGGCCGGCAGGGCGGCGTCGGGCGCGGGGAGGAAGACCTGGCGACCGGCCGGCGGCGGCGCGGCGGACGCCCCCGCCAGGAGCAGGGCGGCGACGGTCAGCGCCAGGGTCCTCATCATGCGGGGGTCTCCATCGGGCCCCACTGTCGCGCACGGTCGCGGCGCGGTCTATACGCAGGCGATGAGCCCCCGCAACCGCCGCCCGGCCGAGCCTCAAGACGGACGCGGTCCCGACGGCGATCCCTGGGTCGCCGCCGCGACGGCGGCCGATCCGCGCGCCGCGGCCACGGCGATCCTTCGCGAGACCTGGGCCGCCGCCCGGGCGCGCGCGGCGCAGCGGCTGGATCACAAGCTCGGCGGGGTCGAGGTGGCGCGCCTCTATTCCGCCGCGGCCGACGAGTTGCTGATCCGCCTGTGGCGCTTCACCACCGAGGTCGTCTACCCCGCCCACAATCCGAGCGAGGCCGAACGGCTGAGCCTGATCGCGGTCGGCGGCTACGGCCGGGGCGTGCTGGCGCCGCATTCGGACCTCGACCTGCTGTTCCTGCGTCCGTGGAAGCCGATTCCGCGGACCGAACAGGTGATCGAGTTCATGCTCTACGTCCTGTGGGACCTGGGGGTGAAGGTCGGCCAGTCGGCGCGCTCGGTCGACGAATGCCTCGCCCTGGCGAAGTCCGACATGACGATCCGCACCACCCTGCTGGAGGCGCGGCCCCTGGCCGGCGACCAGACGCTGGCCGAAGACTTCATCGCCCGCTTCCGCGCCCTGGTCACCCGATCCGATCCGCGTCCCTTCATCGCCGCCAAGCTCGAGGAACGGGATCTGCGTCACCAGAAATCCGGCGCCGTCCGCTATCGCGTCGAGCCCAATGTGAAGGACGGCAAGGGCGGCCTGCGCGACCTCAACACCCTGTTCTGGATCGCCCGCTCGCTGGCGCCGGAAAGCCCGCTCGGCGCGCGGGTGCTCGACGACCTGCTGACGGCGCGCGAGCGCCGGACCTTCGAGGAAGCCTTCGACTTCCTGTGGCGCACCCGGGCCCATCTGCACCTGATCGCGGGCCGGGCCGAGGAGAAGCTGACCTTCGACTTCCAGCCCGAGGTCGCCAAGCGCATGGGCTGGCGCGGGCGCGGCGACGAGCCGGCGGTCGAGCGGTTCATGCGCCGCTATTTCCTCGTCGCCCGCGACGTGGGCGCCCTGACCCGCGCCATGTCGGCCAAGCTGGAGGCGCGCCAGCAGAAGCCGACGATGAGCCTGTCCCGCCTGATTCCGGGCCGCAAACGCCGGCTGGGCGTCGAGGGCTTCATCAAGGACGCGGGCCGGCTTTCGGTCACCGGCCCCGAGGTCTTCGCCGCCGCGCCCGAAAAGCTGCTGATGCTGTTCCGCACGGCGGACGAGCACGACCTCGACCTGCACCCGGACGCCTTCTCCGCCGTCAGCCGGTCGCTGTCGCTGGTGACCCCGTCCCTGCGCCGCGACCCCGAGGCGACGCGCGCCTTCCTCGACATCCTGGCGCACGGCCAGCGGCCCTACCGCGTCCTGACACTGATGAACGAGACCGGACTGCTGGGCCGGTTCCTGCCCGAATGGGGACGGATCGTCGGCCAGACCCAGTTCAACATGTACCATGCCTATACGGTCGACGAGCACACGCTCCAGGCCATCGGCATCATCAACGACATCTGGCGCGGCAAGCTGAAAGCCGACCATCCCTCCTCGACCGAGATCGTCCACCGCATCGACGATTTCGAGGCCCTGATGCTGGCCATGCTCCTGCACGATGTCGGCAAGGGCGGCGACCGGGGCCAGCTGGAGGACGGGGCCATCGCCGCGCGCCGCGCCTGTGACCGGCTCGGCCTCGACCCGCGCCGGACCGAGTTCGTGGTCTGGCTGGTGCGCCATCACCTGGCGCTCAGCGACTACGCCCAGAAGCGCGACGTCTCGGACCCGGCGACGGTGCGCGCCTTCACCAGACTGGTCGGCGACCCCGAACGGTTGCGCACCCTGCTGATCCTGACCGTGGCCGACATCCGCGCCGTCGGGCCGGGCGTCTGGAACGCGTGGAAGGGCGGGCTCATCCGCGACCTCTACCAGCGCACCGAAGGGGTGTTCCGCGGCGAGGACGTCGCCCATGCCGACCCGCTGGGCGACTATCCCGACCTGGTCGCCCGCGCCCGCGCCGAGGGGGCCGCCGCCGAGGCTGTGACCGTCGAGGAGAGCGAGCAGGACGAGCGCGCCGCGACCCGCGTCGCCGTCGCGGCCCGCGACCGGTCGGGCCTGTTCGTCGACCTGGCCGACGCCCTCGCCGCCGCCGGGGCCGATGTGGTCGGCGCGCGCGTGGCCACCGCCGGCGACGGCACGGCGCTGGACGTGTTCGAGATCCAGGACGGCGGCGGGGCGCCCTACGGTCAGGCCGAACCGCGCCGCCTGACCCGCCTGATCCGGGCGCTGGAAGCCGCGGCGCGCGGCGGCGTACCCGTCGTCCCCGCGCCGCCGTCGCCGCCCAATCCGCGCCGCGCCGCCTTCGACGTCCGGCCCACCGCCATGGTCGATCTCGATGAAAGTCCGACCGCCGCCGTCGTCGAGGTGTCGGGGGCCGACCGTCCCGGCCTGCTGGCCGATCTGGCGCGGGCCTTCGCCATCCACGGGCTGTCGATCCGCTCGGCCCATATCGCCGGCTTCGGCGAGCGGGCGGTCGACAGCTTCTATGTCACGGACGCGACTGGCCGTAAGCCGAAGCCGGGCCCGAAGCTCGAGGCCTTGCGCGCCGATCTGGAGACGGTGCTCGACTTCACCGAACGCGCCGGCCATCGCGTCTCCGCCCCGGTCCGGGCCAGCCTGCGCGACGTCTCCGAGATCGGCCGCCGCCGCGCCGCGCAGGAGCCCGTATCGCGCGCGCCTGAACCACGCTAAGCGCTGATCGAACGCCTTTTCCGAGCACTGCATGAGCCTGGCCCGCAACACCCTGGTGCAAGCGACCCTGACGCTGGGAAGCCGCATCCTCGGCTTCGCCCGCGACATGGCCCTGGCCGCCCGCTTCGGCCAGGGGCCGATGATGGACGCCTTCACCACGGCGTTGATGCTGCCCAACATGTTCCGCCGCCTGTTCGCCGAGGGCGCCTTCGCCCAGGCCTTCGTGCCCGTCTATGGCGGGGTCAGGGCGCGTGAGGGGGAAGAGGCCGCGGCGGTCACGGCGTCCGAAGCGATGTCCTTCATGCTCGCCGTCGTCGCGGGCTTCTGCATCCTGCTGCAGGTGCTGATGCCGTGGATCATGCCGTGGCTGCTGTCGGCCTATCGCGATCAGGCCGGGATCATGTCGGTGGCGGTGACCGCGACCCAGCTGGCCATGCCCTATCTCGCCTGTATGACCGTCGCCTCCCTCCTGTCCGGCGTGCTCAACACCGGGGGCCGGTTCGCCCTGTCGGCAGGCGTGCCGGTGTTCCTGAACCTGTGCACCCTCGCGCCGCTGCTGGCGGCCTATGTCATCCCCGCCAGCCAGCCGGACGTCCTGCTGTGGGTCACCGCCGCCGTGACCCTGTCCGGCTTCATCCAGGCCGGCCTGCTGTGGTGGGGCGTGCAGCGGCTGGGGATCACCATCCGCCTGTCCTGGCCGCGCCTGACGCCCAATGTGAAACGGGCCCTGGCGCTCGCCGTGCCCGGCGCCATGGCGGGCGGGGCGATGCAGGTCAATTCGGTGGTCAGCCAGATGCTGGCCGGGTCCGACGAGGGCGCCCGGTCGGTGCTGTACAACGCCGACCGCCTGTACCAGCTGCCGCTCGGTCTGATCGGCGTCGCCATCGGCTTGGCCCTGGTGCCGCGCCTGACCCGGGCCTTCGTCACCGGTGATCACGAGGGCGGGCGAAAGACGCTCGACGACGGCATCACCCTGGCCATGGCCTTCACCCTGCCGGCCGCCGTGGCCCTGTTCGTCATTCCCTTCTTCGTGATCGACGCGACGGTGACGCGCGGCGCCTTCACCAGCGAGGACGCCGCCCGCACCGCGGACGTGCTGCGCCAGTTCGCCTGGGGCGTGCCCGCCTTTGTTCTGGCCAAGGTCCTGACCCCGCCCTTCTTCGCCCGCGAGGACACCCGGCGGCCGATGATCTACGCCGTCGCCGCCGTGATCGTCACCGTCATCGTCGGCTCGGCCCTGTTCTTCTGGCTGTCGCGCCTCGGTGTGGACGGCGTGCTCGGCCTGGCCATCGCCACCAGCCTTTCGGCCTGGATCAATGTCGCCCTGCTGGCCGGGACGCTGATGCGTGAGCATGTCTGGCGGCCGTCGCCGGCCTTCCTGTCCCGCCTGTTCCGCGTGCTGGCCGCCAGCGCCGTGATGGCCGGTCTGCTGGTGGTCGCGGGCCTCGGGTACGAGACCCTGAGCCGTGTCCTGCTGGCCAAGGAAATCGCGGTCCTCGTCGTCTGCGGCGCCGGCGCCCTTGTCTATGGCGTCTGCATCGTGCTTTTCCGCGCCGTCAGCGTGGCCGAACTCAAGGCGACGCTGAAGCGTGAACCGGGCGCAGTCGCGCCGACCGGACTGGATTGATGACCGACGACGCCTCCCCCGCCGCTCCCCTCGCCTACCAGGGCCCCCGCCGTGTCCTGTCGGGCATCCAGGCCTCGGGCGCCCTGCATCTGGGCAACTACCTCGGCGCCCTGAAGCGGTTCACCCAGCTGCAGGACACGGGCGCGCCCTGTTTCCTGTTCGTGGCCGACCTGCACGCCATCACCGTCTGGCAGGACCCGGCCCTGCTGACCGCCCAGACGCGCGAGATCGCCGCCGCCTATCTGGCCTCGGGCCTCGATCCGGCGCGCTCGATCATCTGGCCCCAGTCGGCGGTGCGGGCCCACTCCGAACTGGCCTGGATCCTCAACTGCGTCGCCCGCCTCGGCTGGCTCGACCGGATGACCCAGTTCAAGGAGAAGTCGGGCAAGCACAAGGAGCGCTCCTCGGTCGGCCTCTACACCTATCCGGTGCTGCAGGCCGCCGACATCCTGCTCTACAAGGCCACCGAGGTGCCGACCGGCGAGGACCAGAAGCAGCACCTCGAACTGACCCGCGACATCGCCGCCAAATTCAACAATGACTTCAACGCGCCCGGCTTCTTCCCCCTGCCCGAACCCCTGACCCAGGGGCCGGCGCCCCGGGTGATGAGCCTGCGCGACGGCGCGGCCAAGATGAGCAAGTCCGATCCGTCGGACCAGTCGCGCATCAATCTGACCGACGACGCCGACACCATCGTCGCCAAGATCCGCAAGGCCCGCACCGATCCCGACGCCCTGCCCGAGACGCTGGAAGGCCTCGAGGGTCGCGCCGAGGCGAAGAACCTGGTCACCATCTATGCCGCGCTGGCCGACATCAGCCGCGAGGCCGTTCTGGCCCAGTTCGCGGGACAGGGTTTCGGCGCCTTCAAGCCGGCGCTGGCCGACCTCGCCGTCGCCTCCTTGGCCCCGGTGACGGCGGAGATGCGCCGGCTGATGGACGACACCGCCGAGATCGACCGGGTGCTCAAGGACGGCGCCGAACGCGCCGCCGCCATCGCCGATCCGGTGGTGGATGAGGTGAAGAAGATCGTGGGCTTCTGGAGGGCGTGATGCTGGAACTGATCTGGGCACTCGTCGCCGCGCCTCTTGCGCAGGATGCAGCGACCGAAACACCGACGTCCGCCCGGAGCGGAGACCTGACCGTATCGCAAGGCGGCATGATGGCCTGGAGCGCGAACGGCGGCCTCGGCGGCCAGGTGACGGTCCTGGTCGACAACGCCGGCGCCGGAACGGACAGGATTCTGTCCGTGACCACGCCCTCCGGGACGGTCGGCGACGTCGGCGTCTATCCGGTCGTCAACGGTCGCGGTGAACGCGCGCCGGACGGCGATCTGACGATCCGTCCCGGCCGGACGGGGGTGCTGGCCAAGCTGACCGATCTCGCCTCCGGCGTGCCCGCTCCGGTGCTGACCTCGGTCACCATCACCTTCGAACAGGCCGGCGCGGTCACCATCCAGGCCATGCCGGCTTCACCCGCCCCGCCGTCGCCTCCTTCGCCGACGCGTTAGGCGATCCGGTCCAGCCGGGCGATGAAGAAGCCGTCCAGCCCGCCCTTTTCCGCCCACATCGACGGCAGGATGCGCAGCCAGCCCTCCGGCGTCAGCGCCTCCGACGGCGCGCCGACGGCGGCGGGATCGGCGACGGCCGTCCGGAAGGCCGGGTTGCGGCGCAGGAAGGCGATGATCTGGGTCTCGCCCTCCTCGCGTTCGAGCGAACAGACGCAATAGACCAGCCGGCCGCCCGGCTTGACCCGTTCGGCGGCGGCGTCGAGCAGCCGGTGCTGCACATCGGCCAGTTTGGCGACGTCGGCGGGCTTGGTGGCGCGCAGGACTTCGGGATTGCGGCGGAAGGTGCCGGTGGCGGTGCAGGGCGCGTCCAGCAGGACGGCGTCGAAGCTCCGGGGATCGTCCCAGTCCTCGGCGGGCACGGCCACGACCTCGGCGGACAGGCCGGTGCGGGCCAGATTCTCCGTCAGTCGCCGGAGCCGCGGGGCAGACCGGTCCAGCGCCACGACCGAGGCGCCCGAGGCGGCGATCTGCAGCGTCTTGCCGCCGGGGGCGGCGCAGAAATCAACGATGGATTCGCCGGCCTTCGGCGCCAGCAGACGGACAGGCACGGCGGCGGCGGCGTCCTGGACCCACCAGATCCCGTCATCGAAGCCGGGCCAGCCGGCCAGGTCGCCGCGACGGCCGGTGCGGACGGTATTTCCCGCCATCACTTCGCCGTCCAGCGCCTCGGCCACGGCGGCGGCGTCGACGTCCGGCTTCAGGCTGAGGTCCGTCGCCGGCTCCTCGCGGGCGGCGAGCGCCAGACCCGTCAGGGTCGCCTCGCCATAGGTCGCGCGCCAGCGGGCGGCCAGCCATTCGGGCAGGTTGGACTCCGCCGTCGTCAGACCCGGCCCTTCGCGCTCAATGCCGCGCAGCACGGCGTTGACCAGATTCTTGTAGGGCCGCGTCTTGGTCTCGCGCTCGGCCAGTTTCACCGCCGTCGACACGGCCGCGAAGGCCGGGGTTTCCAGCACCAGCGTCTGGGCCAGGGCCACGCGCAGGATGGTGCGCACCGCCAGCGGCGGGGCCTTCTGCAGCTTGCGGTCGAGGATCTGGTCGATCTCGCCGAGGCGGCGCAGCGCGGCCATGGCCACGGCGCGGGCGAAGGCGCGGTCGGGACCCGGCAGGTCGGCGACCTCGCGGAACGACAGGGCCGTATCCAGCCCGCCGCGGCCTTCCAGCGCCGCGTTCAGCAGGACGCCGGCGGCCAGACGGGCCTCGACGCCGATGTCGGGGCCGTCGTCACGAGGGTCCGCGACCTGAACCCGGGGCTTCGGCGGACGGGTCCCGGCACGCGCCTTGTCCGCGATCCGGCGGCCCCGCGCGGCCGAGCTGCGGCCGCCGGCGGGTTCACGGCTCACACTGACACCTGGGTGCCCAGCTCAACCACCCGCCCCGGGGGGATGTGGAAGAAGTCGGTCGGGTTGGCGGCGTTTCGCATCAGGAAGATATACAGACGATCCTGCCACAACGGCATGCCCTTGTTGGCCGAGGGAATGACCGAGCGCCGACCGAGGAAGAAGCTGGTCGACATGATGTCGAACTTCAGCCCCTGCTTGCGGCACAGGCCCAGCGCCTTGGGCACATTGGGCTGTTCCATGAAGCCGTAGCTGATGGTCAGCTTCTTGAAGTCGTCGCTGATCGGCTCGAGCACGATCCGGTCGGCTTCCGAGACGCGCGGCCGGTCCGTGGTGCGCACGGTCAGGATCACGTTCTTCTCGTGCAGCACCTTGTTGTGCTTGAGATTGTGCATCAGGGCCACAGGGGCGATGTCGGCGTCGGAGGTCAGGAAGATGGCCGTGCCCGGCGCCCGGTGCGGCGGGCGGGCCCGCAGCATCTCGATCAGATCGGCCAGCGGCAGGCTGTCCTTGCGGGTCTTGGTGGTCAGCAGCTGCGTCCCGCGCACCCAGGTCCACATCAGCAGGACCAGGAGGCCGCCCAGCACCAGCGGGAACCACGCGCCTTGCGGGATTTTCAGCAGGTTCGAGGTCAGGAAGACCAGGTCGATGGCGATGAAGGGAACGATGGCCGCCAGGCTGAGCGGCAGGCTCCATTTCCACAGCCGCCGGACGATGAACCAGGCCAGCAGGGTGTCGACGAACATCGAGCCGGTCACGGCGATGCCATAGGCGGCGGCGAGGGCGGTCGAGGTCTGGAAGGTGACGAGCAGGGCCAGGACGCCGACCATGAGCAACAGATTGACGGCCGGCACATAGATCTGCCCCGCCTGGCTCTCGCTGGTCTGCATGATCTTGATGCGCGGCAGCAGGCCCAGTTGCACTGCCTGCTGGGTGACCGAGAAGGCGCCGGTGATCACCGCCTGGCTGGCGATGACGGTGGCCATGGTGGCCATGATCAGGACCGGCCAGTAGGCGGCCTCGGGGACCATCATCCAGAACGGGTTCTCGGCGGCGAGCGGGTTGGCCAGTACCAGGGCGCCCTGGCCCAGATAGTTCAGCGTCAGGCAGGGCAGGACGAAGACCAGCCAGCCCTGGCGGATCGGCGCCTTGCCGAAATGGCCCATGTCCGCATAGAGGGCCTCGGCCCCGGTGACGGCGAGGAAGACGCTGCCGAGGATGACGAAGCCGATGAAGCCGTTGTCCAGCAGGAACAGGACGCCGTAGTGCGGCGACAGGGCGCGCAGGATCGAGACGTCGTCGAAGATGTGCCAGAGCCCCAGACCGGCGAGGATCAGGAACCAGACCGCCGTCAGGGGGCCGAAGAACCGGGCCACGCTGGCCGTGCCGCGCGACTGGATCATGAACAGGGCGATGAGGATGCCGGCGGCGATCGGCAGGACGAACGGCACGAGGGCGTCGCCCATGCCGGGCGCGTCGCGCAGGCCCTCGACGGCCGAGACCACTGAAATGGCCGGGGTGATGACCCCGTCGCCGTAGAACAGGGCCGCGCCGCAGACGCCGAGCAGGAAGACCAGGCCGGAGCGCCGGCCCATGGCGCGCTGGGCCAGGGCCATCAGGGCCAGGGTGCCGCCCTCGCCCTTGTTGTCGGCCTTCATCAGGAAGACGACGTATTTCAGCGTCACGACCAGGATCAGGGCCCAGAACACCAGCGAGACGACGCCCAGCACGGCCAGTTCGGCGGTCCCGCCGCTCTTCGAGTGGTGCAGCGCCTCGCGCATGGCGTAGAGCGGGCTGGTGCCGATGTCGCCGAACACCACGCCGATGGCGCCGATGATCAGGCCCCATTTGCCCGCCTTGACGTGACCGCCCTCGCCGGCCGCCGCGGGGTGCGGGTGGGCCGGGGAGACGGATTTGTCCTGTGGCGTCTGGGGGGGTGCGGCGCTCGGGCCGTCTTCACCTTGGGGAGGGGCCCCGGCCATGAAGTTCCTCCGGGACCCCGCACGCCGCGGTTCCCATCAAAAGAGCGGCGAGCCTTTAGGCCCTTTCGCAGGATCGTTCAATCGTGCTGCATGTGCGAAGGTTGCCGGATCTCCGCCCCGCCCATGCGGCTGTTTGTGAAAGGCCGCCGGGCGTCCTATCTTGATCACACACCATGTCCGACAGCCAACGCTTTCCCGTCGCCGCCCACGCCCTGGCCTATCTGGCCCACAAGGGCGCGATCTCGCCGGCCCAGGCCGTGCCGAGCGCGATTCTGGCCGCCTCGATCCCGACCAATCCCGTCGTCGTGCGGCGGGTGACGGCGATGCTGGCCAGGGCCGGGCTGATCGCCACCCGGCCCGGCGCCTCGGGCGGGGCCTGGCTGTTGCATGAACCGAAGGATATTTCGCTGGAGACCGTGCTGCGCGCCGTCAACGGCTGCGCCCATCTCGGCTCGCCGCCCGCCGGGGCCAAGGGCTGTCCGGTCAGCGAACACATCCCCCGTCAGGTGGCCAAGGCCCTGACCGCCGCCGACCAGGCCGCGGGCGCGGCCCTGTCGAAGATCACCATCGCCGACCTGCTGGACCACGAGCCCGCCTCGCTGGCGGCCTTCGCGCCCCACGCCTCCTGCCCGGTCGCCGCCTGAGATGAGCCTGCCGTCGCGGCCGCGGCCTGTGATGCTGATCACCGGCGCCTCGGCCGGGATCGGCGCGGCCCTGGCCCGGGTCTATGCGGAAAAGGGCTGGGACCTGATCCTGACGGCGCGGCGGGAGGCGCCCCTGCGGGCCTTGGCCGATGAACTGGCCCTCACGGGCGCGACGTCCACCGTCCTGACCGAGGACCTCGCCGACCCCGCCGCCCCCCGCCGACTGTTCAATGCGGTCTCGGCGCGCGGTCTGATGGTGGACGGCCTGATCAACAACGCCGGCTTCAGCCGCACCGACGGCTTTCTCCACACCGACCCGGCCGCGCACAAGGCGATGATCCAGGTCATGCTGGCCGCGCCGGTCGAACTGGCCCGTCTGTTCGTCCCGGACATGGTCGAGCGCGGCTTCGGCCGCATCCTCAATGTCGCCTCCCTCGCCGGCCAGATGCCCGCCACCGGCGGCGACACCCTGTACGGGCCGATCAAGAGCTTCCTGATCAAGGCGTCGCAGGGCCTGCATCTGGAGCTGCGCGGGACCGGCGTCCACGTCACCGCCCTGTGCCCCGGCTACACATTGACCGAGTTCCACGACGTCAACGGCACGCGGGCGGAGGTGTCATCGGCCTATCCGGCCTGGATGTGGCAGACGGCCGACCATGTGGCGCGGGTGGGCTACGAAGCCTGCGAGGCCAACCGGCCGAAGGTCACGCCGGGCGCGATGAACAATCTGCTGGCGGGGCTGGCCAAACATCTGCCGGACCGCGTCGCGCTGCGGATGGTCGGCGGGCATGCGAAGCGGCTGAAGCGGATTTAGCTGTTCCGATTTAGCGCGAACAAGGCGCGCTGGGCCGGACTCAAGGCTGCGTCGTCCCAGTCCGTCTCCCGCCGACTCGCCGGATAGAACGGCATCCGCTCCATGCCCTCATAGATCAGAAGGCCATGCAGCCCGTTGACGTCCCGCCTCAAGATCGGTCGTTCCCATATTGGGGCGATCATTTTAGCCGTGAGGAGCTCCCCAAGGGCCGCGATCACCTCCTCAATGAAGGCTATGTCCTGTCCCGGGGCCGGAAAGATTTTATCGAACTCGGCCTCGGTCGCCTGAAACACACTGAAAGTAGCGTTCAGCGCGCCATCGACGACGAGGATGTTCCGCATGCTCAGTGCCCACCGTCCGGATACGGCGTCGTGGCGATCGAGCTGAACATGCCGGGGATGGCCTCGGACAGGCCCGAAAGCATGAACTGGATGGCCAGGGCGCACAGGATCAGGCCCAGCACCCGGACGATGACCGCCATGCCGACGTCGCCGAGCAAGCGGCTGAGCGGGCCGGTCAGGGCGAAGCAGACGAAGCTGACGAAGCCGACGGCGCCGATGGCCGCGAGGGCGGCCATGGTCCCGCCCGGGCCGATCTGCTCGCCTTCGCCGGCGACGATGATGACGGTCGAGATCGCCCCGGGGCCGATCACCAGCGGGATGGCGAAGGGCACGATCAGCCGCTTGAAGCGCCGCCGGGCGTAGCCGCGCACGTCGAGGGCGTCGCTCGAGGCGTCGGCGTCGGCGAACATCTTGAGGAAGTCCTCGCGCACCATGTCGAGCCCGAGCAGCAGCAGCAGGATGCCGCCGGCGATACGGAAGGCGGCCATCGAGATGCCGAAGAACTGCAGCAGGCCCAGGCCGGTGAACAGGAAGAAGGCCAGGAAGACCACGGCGAAGAGGCAGATCAGGGCCGAGACGGAGATGCGCTGGCGCAGCGAGGCCCCCGCCGTGGCGGCGGCGAAGATCGGCAGATTGCCGATCGGGTCCATCAGCGCGAACAGGGCCACGAACAGGTTGACGCCCAGATCGACCGCGTCCATGTGCTGACCTCGCCCCGCAATTCATCGTCCGGCGGCCATCAAGGCTGAGGCGCGCCCGCGCGTCCAGCCCTTAGCCGCATCCAGGGAGAGACGCCATGACCTCCGTGCAGTCCGACCCGCGCCTGATCGTCGGTCTCGACCTGCCCTCGCTGGACGCCGCCCGGGCCATGGTCGATCGGCTCGGCGCGACGGTCAGCGCCTACAAGATCGGCCTGACCCTGCTGGCCCGGCCCGGCGGCGTGACCTTCGCCCATGAGCTGCGCGCCGCCGGAATGGTGGTTTTTCAGGACTGGAAGCTGCACGACATCGGGGCCCAGGTCGAAGGCGCCGCCCGCGCCGTGGCCGAGGGCGGCTGCGACCTGCTGACCGTCCACGCCGAGCCACAGGTGATGCGCGGCGCGGTCCGGGGGCGTGACGCGGCGGGGGCCGGGACGAAGCTGCTGGCGGTCACCGTCATGACCAGCCTGTCGGACGTCGACCTGACCGACATCGGCTACGGCTTCTCCACCGGCGATCTGGTCGAGCGGCGCGTGCGCCAGGCGCTGGACTGCGGCGTCGACGGCGTGGTCTCAAGCCCGCTCGAGGCGGCGCGGGTGCGCGAAATCGCCGTTGAGGCCGGACGACCCGACTTCCTGATCGTCACCCCCGGCGTCCGCCCCGAGGGCGCTGACAAGGGCGACCAGCAGCGCATCGCCACCCCGCGCGCCGCGCTGGAAGCCGGCGCCACCCATCTGGTCGTGGCCCGGCCGGTGGTCGGGGCCGACGATCCGGCGGCGGCGGCGGCGGCCATGGTAGAGGCCATGGCAGGGTTCATGGTAGACTGAAGGGCAGTGCCCTTGGGAGGTTGAGTTGAACTTCTTTGCCCTGCTTGTTTCAGGTCTCCTTGCTGGCGGCGCGGGTGTTGGCCCTCAAGATGACTACAAGGTCGGGGCCAGATATGCGGTTTACCGAAACTACGATGGATACGAGATACTTTATGATTTCGAGTCCGGCATCTATTACACATCTTTTAGGGGGCCGCTGCCTAACCAGACGCTACGGCCTGACGGTCGGGCAGGGTCATTCTCTGACTGCACGACCCCTGAGTACTACTGTGTCAGTATGAACGACCACGCAGGGCTCAACGTTCCGGTCCGGAAGTGCGCATCCCGGTGGTATACCCAGGGCACCAATTTCACGCTGCTTTCCGGGGGCTGCGACGAGAGCGGCCCTTGGGTTGTTCGGATCGAGCCACAGAGCAACGGCACTGTGTTTCACTACGAGCCAAGCATTGGCGTCGTGAAAATCATCTTCCGTACCAACTCGTTCGCCACGCCCGATCAACGACGCTCGTACGAGTATGATCTTGTCTCGGAGCGGGCGCTGCTTTCGCCGCCTAGCTATTAGCCGCGCTCCCCCGGCTCCTGGCTATAGTGCTGGCGCGGCGGACGGGACGAACGGGGCCGCTCCGGATGGTGCGGGCGCGGCGAGGGCTCGTAGTGGCGCGGGGGCTCGGGCAGATAGGGCGGCGGATAGGGGGCGCCGGCGTGGTCGTCGCGGCGGCAGCCGCAGTCCCGGTTATAGGAGCCGCCGCGGTCCTCGTAGCCGTACTCCTCCTCGCGATAGCCGCCGGAATACCCTTCGTATTCCTCGTAGGATTCATAGCTCTCGTAGGATCCGCCGGACTGCGCATAGCCCTCGTACGCGTCCTCGCGCCGGCCGCCGTCGCAGCCGCGACGCTCGCTGTAGCCGTAGCGGCCGCCGCGGTCGTCGCCGCGGCACGTCGCGCCGCCGCCGACGCAGGCGGGAGGACGCCGGCCCTCGCGGCCGAAGCCGCCGACGACATAGCCGAACGGGGCGCTGGCGCAGGTGCGGCCTGTGTAGATCTCTTCGTTGTAGACCGCGCCGCCGCCGTAGTAGCCGCCGCCGTCCCCGCCATAGCCGCCGCCGACATAGACCGTGCCGCCGCCATAACCGCGCCCGCGGATGCCGCCGACATCATAGGCGCGGGCGTTGAAATGCGAGGTGGCCGAAGCGCCCGCGTATGCGTTCGCATTGGCGTTGGCGTTGACGTTCACATTGATGTTGCCGCCGTAACCGCCGCCGCAGCCGCCGCCGCCACAGCCGTGGGAAGGGGGCGGTGGCGGAGGGGTCGGATGGCCGCCGCCGCCGCCGCAACCGCTGCCGCAGGCTCCCCCGCCATGCTGGCCGCCGCCGGGCCGTCCGCCGCCGCGCGGATCGCCCGCGAAGGCGGGGCTGGCGACCAGGATCAGAAGGACGGCGCCGACCGCAGCGTTAAGGATACGCATGTTACAGACTCCAATTCGGAGCTGTTTTAAGCCTTTGGAAACAAATGGAAGCGGCTTGCACCGAGGGCGCGAAAGACGACCGCGCGCATTCCCCTCAGGGCGTCCAATTTAACCGTGTTGCCGGAAAACCGTCGGCTTAGCGGTCGTAGAGATAGACGTCGCCGCAGCCGCAATCGCGATCATCGCGGTAGGAACGCCGGTCTTCCGACCACCCCCGCGCTGACGGCGGGCGGTCGTCGTTATAGCCCCACTCGTCGCGATAGCCGCCCTGCGACGGGCGACCGTACCGACCGTAGCCACGGTCGTAACCGTGACCGGAGCGAGAGCCATAGCCATGGCTGTAGCGGCCGGAATCATGGCGACCGTAGGCATGGGCCGCGCCATAGGCCTGGCCGTATCCGGGGCCGGGCACATAGACATGGGGTTGGTCCGAATAGCCGCCGGCCCAGCGCCCGGTTTCGACATAGGACCGGGTCTCGACCTCCGACAACGGCGAGCCGCCGACCGGGCGCCCGTAGCTGTCGAGATAGACGGGCTGGCCGTACGTCTGCGCCGAGGCGGCGCCGGCGAGCGACAGGGCGGCGAGGGCCGCGGCGGCGGCGAGGATGCGGATCATCGGAAGCGTCTCCTGAACGAGACGGTTAACGCCGTTCGGCCGCCTTTGTTCGGCTGCGTCAGAAATCGACCGCCAGACCCTTCTTCTCCCAGTCGCCATAGCGGGTTGGCTCGGGGCCGTTGGGGCCGCCGTGCTCGGGCGGCAGGCCGGTCTCGCCCGCCGCCGCGCGGCGTTCGGCCGCCTCGAGCAAGGCCCGCCGCGCGGCCTCTGTCAGGGGCCGGTCGGAGGCGGCGTGGGGCACGTCCGCGTTGAGCGCGGGCGGCGCGGCGTCTTCGGGGGTGGGATGATCGGTCACAGCGGCCTCGCCTTGAGCCTGGGCGTTGATCCGCACACATGAGGTGTCAGCCCGCCCGGCGCCAGCCTCGATCGATTTTCCGGACCATGAACCACCTCAAGACCTTCACCCTGCTGGCGGCCCTGACGGCCCTGTTCGTCGGTCTCGGTTATCTGATCGGCGGGCCGACCGGCATGCTGATCGCCCTGGTCCTCGCCGGCGGCATGAACCTGTTCAGCTACTGGAACGCCGACAAGATCGTGTTGAAGATGTACCGGGCCCAGCCGGTCGACGAACAGCATCCCAACGCCGTGGTCCGCACCTATGTCGCCGATGTCGTGCAGATGGCCCGCGACGCCGGCCTGCCCCGGCCGGTCATCGCCATCATCCCCAACGACCAGCCCAACGCCTTCGCCACCGGCCGCAACCCGGCCAACGCCGCCGTCTGCGCCACCACCGGCCTGCTGGACATGCTGACCCGCGACGAAATCCGCGGGGTGATGGCGCATGAGCTGGCCCATGTGAAGAACCGCGACACCCTGACCATGACGGTGACCGCGACCGTCGCCGGGGCCATCGCCGCCCTGGCCAATTTCGCCCTGTTCTTCGGCGGCGGCGACGACCGCGAGCGGCCCGGCGGCATCATCGGGACCCTGGCCCTGATGATCCTTGCGCCCATGGCCGCGGGCCTTGTTCAGATGGCCATCAGCCGGTCGCGCGAGTACGAGGCCGACCGCGTCGGGGCCGAGATCGCCGACGATCCGCACGCCCTCGCCGCCGCCCTGCAGAAGATCGAGGGCCACGCCCGCCAGATCGTCAACACGACCGCCGAGCGCAATCCGGCTTCGGGCCAGTTGTTCATCATCAACCCGCTGGCCGGACGTGGGGCCGACAACCTGTTCTCGACCCATCCGGCGACGGGCAATCGGGTCAAGGCGCTGATGGCGCTGGGGACGAAGATGGGGCTGGCCCCGCGCCGGGCCGCCTTCGCCGAGGGTGCGTCGGGACCGGCAGGCACCAGCGTCCCGACCACGCCGACGCAGCCGCGCGGTCCCTGGGGCTGATCCTGCCCCATTCCCGCCCTTGCATCGCCGGGCGTCTGGTCCTTTAAGCGCGCGCAACGCCGCCGAACGCCTCCCCGCGTTCCACGAAGGATTCCCCATGACCCAGTCCGCGCCCAGGAAAGTCGTCCTCGCCTATTCCGGCGGCCTCGACACCTCGATCATCCTGAAATGGCTGCAGACCGAATACGGCGCGGAGGTCGTGACCTTCACCGCCGATCTGGGCCAGGGCGAGGAACTGGCGCCGGCGCGCGAGAAGGCGCTGAAGATGGGCATCAAGCCCGAGAACATCTTCATCGACGACCTGCGCGAGGAATTCGTGCGCGACTACGTCTTCCCGATGTTCCGGGCCAACGCCCTGTACGAGGGCCAGTATCTGCTCGGCACCTCGATCGCGCGGCCGCTGATCGCCAAGCGCCAGATCGAGATCGCCCGCATGGTCGGCGCGGACGCCGTCTGTCACGGCGCCACCGGCAAGGGCAACGACCAGGTCCGCTTCGAGCTCGGCTACTATGCGCTGGAGCCCGACATCCGCGTCATCGCGCCGTGGCGCGAATGGGAGTTCAAGTCGCGCGAACACCTGCTCGACTTCGCCGAGAAGCATCAGATCCCGATCGCCAAGGACAAGCGCGGCGAGGCCCCGTTCAGCGTCGACGCCAACCTTCTGCACTCGTCCAGCGAGGGCAAGGTGCTGGAGGACCCCTCGGTCGAGGCCCCCGAATTCGTCCACCAGCGCACCCTGTCGCCGGAAGACGCGCCGGACGTCGCCACCGTCATCACCCTCGGCTTCGAGAAGGGCGACCCCGTCTCGATCAACGGCGAGGCGATGTCGCCGGCCACCCTGCTGACCGCCCTGAACCAGTACGGCCACGACAACGGCATCGGCCGTCTCGACCTGGTCGAGAACCGCTTCGTCGGCATGAAGTCGCGCGGCGTCTATGAGACCCCCGGCGGGACCATCCTGCTGGCCGCCCACCGCGGCATCGAGTCGATCACCCTCGACGGCGGGGCCATGCATCTGAAGGACGAGCTGGCGGTCAAATACGCCCATCTGGTCTACAACGGCTTCTGGTTCTCGCCCGAGCGCGAGATGCTGCAGGCGGCCATCGACCACAGCCAGCTGAAGGTCTCGGGCACGGTCCGGATCAAGCTCTACAAGGGCAACGCCACCGTCATCGGCCGCGAGAGCCCCGAGAGCCTGTACGACCAGGAGCTGGTCACCTTCGAGGACGGGGCCGTGGCCTATGACCAGAAGGACGCCGCCGGCTTCATCAAGCTGAACGCCCTGCGCCTGCGCGTGCTGGGCAAGCGGGACGCGCGCGACCGGGGCTGAGCCGCCCCACAAATCCGCTCGCGCCGGAACCGGATCGGCGCCACCTTGGCCATGGGAGCATGGGCTCCCGCGCTCGCATCAGGACCCCGACATGTCTGCTCGCACCGCCCTCGCCGCCGCCGCCCTTCTGGCCCTCGCCCTGCCCGCCGCGGCCCAGGAGGCTCCCACCCCCCCGCCGGCCGCGCCGGCGGAGCTCAGCGCCGAAGCCGAAGCCGCCATCGCGGAAGCGGAGGCGGCGTTCGAGGCCAAGGGCGAGGCCTTCGGAGCCGTCATGGAGGCCATGTTCGAGGAAATGGACACCGCCGTCTCCAACGCCGACGGCGACCGGGCGAAGGCGGAGGCGGACCTCGACGCCATCGTCGCCCGCTATCAGCCCCAGGCGGACGCCTTCGCCGAAGAACTGGACGCCTTCCTCGCCGCCCAGATCCCCTCGATGCCTCCGGAAGCCCAGGCGCAGATGACCCAGATGGGTCCGGTGATCCGCGGCCAGATCAGCGCCGTGCCGGCCACCATCAAGGCCCGGGTGCTTGAGGCCGCGGCAGCCGAGGCCGCCGCCGAAGCCGTCGAACCGTCTCAATAAGAGTTTGATTTGCAAGGGTGAATGGCGAGCGATCGGCGCCTTACCGCGATTTCACTTGAGAGCGGACGCTGTTCGGCGGACCTTGGCGGCGACCTTCCAGGGAGCTCCACGATGATCAAGGCCCTATCGCTCGCCGCCGCCCTCGCGATTCTGCCGCTGGCGACCGCGGCCGCGGCCCAGACGCCTCCCGGCCCGTCCGAGGCCGCGATCGAGGCCGCCGCCGAAGCCTTCGAGGCCCGGATGGAAGCCTTCGGCGAACGCGCCGAGGTCATCGCCGAGGACCAGAGCCTGACCGAGGCGCAGCGCGAGGTTCGCATCGCCGCCCTCTGGACCGAGTATCAGCCCGACGTGACCGCCTTCACCGCCGTCGTCTCCGAGCATGCGGCGGCCATCGCCAGCGAGGCCCTGGCCGGGATCGACGTCGACGCCCTCGTCGCCGAGGCCCTGGCCGGCGTTGAAGCCTCCGGCGCCCTGAACGCCGCCCGGGGCATCGCCGCCAACGGCGCCTGGGCGTCCAACGACCCGGAGCATATGGCCACCTACGGACTGATGGCCGAATACGCCGTCGGCGAGGCCATGGATTCGCTGGACGAGATCGAGGGCGAGGTCGAGGCCGCCGTCCAGGAGGCCAACGAAACCGCGGCGGAAGCCGTCGCGGCCGCCAACACGGTCGAAACGCCCGACGAAGACTGACCGGTTGTCGTCGCCTGAGCGCGCCTCAGGCTTGACCGCCGCCGTCGCCCGCCCGACAGGACGGCCATGGCCAGCCTTCCCGTCGATCCGCACCTGTACCTGACCTTCCTCGGCGTCATGGCGGTCATGGCGATCACGCCGGGGCCGGCCAACGTCTTTTCGGTCGCCAATGGCGTCCAGCGCGGCAAGGCCGGGGCCATGGCCGGGGTGGTCGGGATGAACGCCGCGACCCTGGTCTGGTTCGGGGCCGCGGCCCTGGGTCTCGGCGCCCTTGTGATCGCCTTCCCCGAGGTGTTCCGCCTGATCTCGATCGGCGGCGCCCTGTATGTGGCCTGGCTGGGGATCAACGCCCTGCGCGGCGCCTTCCGGACCGCGGCCGACCCCGATGCACCGACCGTCCGGATGGGCCGCAGCGCCCTCGTGGACGGCTTCATGGTCCAGATCGCCAACCCCAAGGCGGTGCTGTTCTTCACCGCCGTCCTGCCGCCGTTCATGGACGTGACCCGGCCGGCGGCGCCGCAGCTGGCCCTGTTCGCCGCGGCCACCATCGGCATGGACGTGCTTTCGATGTCCGCCTACGGTCTGGGCGGCGCGGCCCTCGCCCGGCGCATGAGGGAGCCCCGCTTCCGCAAGGGTTTCGCCATCATGACCGGCGTCCTTCTGCTGGCGGCGTCCGTACTTATTGTCTCGCGTTTATAGAGGGTTGCCGGAGTCGGGAACCCGCCCGTTCATGTCCCGTTCAGCCGACAGGGCGCGCACTGTCGGGTCAAGGAGAGTTCCCATGCGACTTCGTTTCCTCAAGCCTGCGCTTCTGGCGGCGACGGCGGCCCTCGCCCTGTCCGCCTGCGCCACGGCCACCCCCTATGGCCCCGCCGGTGTCGACAGCCGTTACGGCTATGCCGAACAGCGGGTGGATGCGGATCGCTACCGCGTCAGCTTCTCGGGCAACTCCGTCACCTCGCGCGACCAGGTCGAGATGGCCCTGCTGTTGCGCGCCGCCGAGATCACGGCCGAGAACGGCTACGACTGGTTCGCCACGGTCAATCGCGCCACCGACCGCGATGTTCGCCTGCAGAGGACGCCGAGCCTCTTCGACGATCGCTACAGCCCGTTCTGGGGTCCGTCGTGGCGCTACTATCGGCGCGGATACTGGAGCCCGTGGGGGGATCCCTTCTGGGGCCGCCGCGACTTCGACGTCCGCGAGATCGATCGCTACGAAGCCTCGGCCGAGGTGGTCATGGGCCGCGGCGCCAAGCCGGCCGATGATCCCAACGCCTTCGACGCCCGCGAGGTGATCCAGAATCTCGGGCCGCGCGTGACGCGGGCGATGTAACTAGGGATTAGGTTCCAGGGGCCAGGGGCGTCGGATCGACATCTCCTCTTCCCTCGCCCCTAGAACCTAGGACCTGCCTATCCGATCCTCGGGCTCTTCAGCCGCCGCTTGTTCACATGCGTCTCCGGCGCCACGCCCAGGTCCTCGGGCACCTCGCCCTTGAAATAATAGCGCTGCCACGCCTCCTTGGCCGCATCGGGATCGCCCGAGGCCAGCCGTTTGTTGAAGTCGGTCCGCGCCCGGTTCCAGGCCTCGAACTGGCCGTGCATGACCGGATTGGATTCCAGGGTGCGGATCACCGGCTGCATGGTCTCGACCTTGCGGTGCTCGATCGGTGTGATGAAGCAGAAGGGCTCGCCCTTCTCGAACTTGACCCGGCCGGGACGGGTAAAGAGCCAGTTCATGGTGAAGGGGAAGGGCAGCCAGTCGGTCTCGATCAACCCGACCAGCGGCTGGATGCCGTCCTTCATGTGATTGGGCGAGCCGCCCGCCAGCAGGCCCCAGCCCGGCGGTGTGCGGAACAGATACTGCGGATGCATGGTCAGGACCCCGCGCGAGAAATGCGAGGTCACGACATGGGTCAGATTGGCGTTGTGCCGCTCGGGGGTGATGACGATGTCGGCCTGGCTGGGCCCGCCGTTCCATTCGGCGGTGAAGGTCAGCGGGCACAGGATCTCCCAGCCCGTGGTGTTGGCCATATTCAGCGGCAGGCAGCGATAGGGGTGGCGGCTGGCGAAAGCGTCCATCCAGTTGCGCGACTGCCGTCCCGGCACGAGGTCGGGCGGGGTCGCCGTCATCGGATAGCATTCCAGTTCCAAGGCGGGCCTCCGGGCGGTATCGAGGGACGTCTCTGCATCCCTAGCGGGCCCCCATGACCGAAGACAAGCCGACGCCTGAACCCGCCTTCGACCGCGACCGTCTTCTGGGGTGGATGGCCGACAACGGCATCGACCAGACGACGCACGACCACCCCGCCGTCTTCCGGGTCGAGGAGGGGCTGGAGCTCAAGGCCGCCCTGCCCGGCGCCCACACCAAGAACCTGTTCCTCAAGGACAAGAAAGGCCGGCTGTGGCTGGTCTCGGCGCGGCAGGACACGGTGGTGGACCTGAAACGGGCGCCGAAAGCGATCGGTTCGGACCGGCTGTCGTTCGGCAATGAAGCGCTGCTGTACGAGACGCTGGGCGTGCGCGGCGGCTCGGTCACGGGACTCGGCCTGATCAACGACCCCGAGCAGCGTGTGACTTTCGTAATCGACAAGGCGCTGTGGGACGCTGACATCGTCAATTTCCATCCCCTGACCAATACGGCGACGACCGGGTTGGCGCAGGCGGACTTCCGACGCTTTCTGGGGTTGATCGGGCGGGAGCCGGTGGTGGTGGATTTCGGCCAACTAACCATCTGACGCCCGCGGCCTTGCCGGACCCGCGACAAGATCTCGCTGATTGCCTCGGCATACATCGGTTCCTAAAAGGGTGTTGTCGCCCCGATCCCGAGGTAGACGGGAACACCCGGCACCAGCATGAAGATTCTAGGTTTGATGGCGGCGGTTCTCCTGCTGTGGAGCGCCGCCGTCGACGCGGCCAGTGCGGCTGAACCGGACCAGCGGTGCCACACTCCGGGCCAGGCGGTGCACGAGGCCGGCCTGGTCACCATCGGCGGCATAGAGCAGTGGGTGGTCGTCGACGGGGCGGACTGCAGCAACCCCGTGCTGCTCATCGTGCATGGCGGGCCGGGCAACCCCAACACGCCTTTCGCCCGCAATGTGTTCGGTGGCTGGGAGACGGATTTCACCATCGTTCAATGGGACCAGCGCGGTTCGGGCAAGACCTATGGAGCCAGCCCGCCGGCCGAGGACGAAGCCCTGACCATGGAAGGCCTGTCGGCGGATGGCGTCGAGGTGGCGCGTTATGCCCTTGAACGGTTTGGCAAGCGCAAGGTGATCCTGATGGGCGGGTCCTGGGGATCGGTCCTCGCGACACACATGGCGATGGCGGCCCCCGACCTGTTCCATGCCTATGTCGGCACCGGGCAGATGGTGAACTATCAGGACAGCCTGAGGATCAGCTACGACCGCACGACGTCCCTGGCCGCGGCAGCCGGTGACAACGAGGCCCTGGCCCGCCTTGAGGCCCTCGGCCGCCCGCCCTGGACCAATCCCCGTGCCTTTGGAATCCTGCGTCGCATCACGCGCAAATATGAGGCCCTGGTGAGCGAACCGGCTCCCGAAGGCTGGTTCACCTTTGGCCCGGGCTACGACACTCCGGCCTATGCCGCCGATTATGAGGCGGGCGAGGACTATTCGTTTTTCCAGTTCGTGGGACCGGCCAACAACGGCATCGCCTCCGGGATCGATCTTCGGAAGCTGGGGACCGCGTTCGCCATGCCGGTCTACCTGCTGCAGGGCGAGGCGGATCGCGTTACCCCGCCGGAGCTGTCGCGGGCCTATTTCGAAGACCTCTCGGCGCCGGAAAAGACCTATGTGCCGCTCGCCCGAACCGGCCATGATCCCAATCCGATCATGATCGACGCGCAGCACGCGGCGCTGATGCAGTTGCGGCCCGGGGCCATGGCGACCGACGCGCGCTGAGCAGGTGCCGTTCCGCCGCTGATCCGGTCACCTTGGTCCGCTGTCGTCGATTTTCCCGGCTCGACCCGCCCCCGACGGTTCTATCCCGCCGCTTCCGGTGCTAGAGCCCGGCGCGTCTCCCCGACCCCCACGCCAGCATACGGACGCCGCCATGCCCGCCGCTCCCGACTTTCCTCCCGCGCCGGACCGCGTGGCGCCGAAGCGCGCGCTGATCTCGCTGTCCGACAAGACCGGGCTGGAGGACGCCGCCCGCACCCTGCACGGCCTCGGCGTCGAACTGGTCTCGACCGGCGGCACCCGCGCCGCCATCGCCGGCTTCGGCCTGCCGGTGAAGGACGTGGCCGACCTGACCGGCTTCCCGGAAATGATGGACGGCCGGGTCAAGACCCTGCACCCGGTGGTGCACGGCGGCCTGCTGGGCGTGCGCGACGCCGCCGACCATGCCGAGGCCATGGCGACCCATAACATCGGCCCGATCGATATCGTCTGGGTCGACCTCTATCCGTTTGAATCCACCGTCGCCTCGGGCGCCGGTTTTGACGCCGTGGTCGAGAACATCGACATCGGCGGCCCGGCCATGATCCGCTCGGGCTCGAAGAACCACGGCTATGTCGCCGTCTGCGTCGATCCGGCCTCGGTCGCCGAGCTGCTGGAGGCCCTCAAGGCCGACGGTGCGACCACCCTGGCCCTGCGCAAGCGGCTCGCCGCCCGCGCCTTCGCCCGCACCGCCGCCTATGACGCCGCCGTCGCCGGCTGGTTCGCCGGTCAGGTGGGCGACGCCGCCCCGGCGCGCAAGTCGATCGCCGGTTCGCTGGCCCAGACCCTGCGCTATGGCGAAAACCCGCACCAGACGGGCGCCTTCTACCGCACCGGCGACACGCGCCCCGGCGTCGCCCATGCCCGCCAGCTGCAGGGCAAGGAGCTGGGCTACAACAACATCGCCGACGCCGACGCCGCCTATGAGCTGGTCGCCGAGTTCGACGGCCCCGCCTGCGTCATCGTCAAACACGCCAACCCCTGCGGCGTCGCCGTCGGGACCGATCTGGCGACCGCCTACGCCCGGGCGCTGGAGTGCGACGCCGTCTCGGCCTTCGGCGGCGTCATCGCCGTCAACCGGACCCTGACCGGCGCCGACGCCCGGCTGATCACCGACATCTTCACCGAGGTCGTCATCGCCCCCGGCGCCGACGAGGAGGCGCAGGCCGTCTTCGCCGCCAAGAAGAACCTGCGCCTGCTGCTGACCGACGGCCTGCCCGATCCGCTGGCGGCCGGCGAAGTGTTCCGCTCGGTGGCCGGCGGCTTCCTGGTCCAGTCGCGCGACCGCAGCCGCATCGCCGCCTCCGACCTCAAGATCGTCACCCGCCGCCAGCCGACGCCGCAGGAGATCGAGGACATGCTGTTCGCCTTCACCGTGGCCAAGCACGTGAAATCGAACGCCATCGTCTACGCCAGGGACGGACAGACCGCCGGCATCGGCGCCGGCCAGATGAACCGCCGCGACAGCGCCCGCATCGCCGCCATCCGGGCGAGGGAGGCCGGCGAGGCCAAGGGTCTGGCCCATTCGCTGGCCCAGGGGTCCGCCTGCGCCTCCGAAGCCTTCTTCCCCTTCCCCGACGGCCTGCTGGAAGCGGTCGCCGCCGGCGCCACGGCGGTGATCCAGCCGGGCGGCTCGATCCGCGACGACGCGGTGATCGCGGCGGCGGACGAGGCCGGGGTGGCCATGGCCTTTACGGGCGTGCGGGTTTTCCGGCACTGATTGTCGTCGGTGTCCCTGTTGTCTCGACGCAATGTCTCTGTTCTCCCGGCTATTTCGGCCAGAGTTGTCCTGCATATCCCATCGGATTGTCGCGCTTGTCTCTGATCAGGCTGGCCAAAATGGTCGCTGAGCGGCGGTCTGGACGGGCTAAAATCGTCACCCCGCGCCGCGACATTTCACCCCGCCGTCTGAACCGCTAGGCTTGCCTGATGGACACCCTTGCCGCCCGCTGGACCCTTCTGGCGCCGCACATCACCGTCGCCGGCCCCGACGATGACCGCCCGCGCCCGGCGGTGATCCTGTTCCACGGCTGCGGCGGCCTGCGCGGCCATCTGCCGAAATATGCCGCGGCGGCGAAGGCGGCCGGTTGGCGCGCCTTCATCGTCGATTCCTACGGACCGCGCGGCTGGAGCCGCCAGTTCGCCATGGCCATGGTCTGCACCGGCGTCCTGCTGCACGGCTCGCAGAGGGCGGGAGACGTGCTGGCTGCCTTGCATGGCGTGTCGCAAAGGCCCGACGTCGATGCCTCGAAGATCGTGCTGGCCGGCTGGAGCCACGGCGGCTGGGGCATCATGGAGGCGATGAGCTCGGATCGGGCCGCGGGCCAGCTGGGCGTCGCCGACCCCGGCGCCGTCCCGCTGGACGGGGTGATCGGGACCTGGCTGGCCTACCCCTATGTCGGCATCGGCGCCTTCAACCGGATGCGGCCCTGGCGGCATTGCCCGAAGACCGTGGCGGTGATCTCGCGCACCGACCACCTGACCACGGTGCGCAACGCCGAGCGGGTTCACGACATGGTCCGCAATTGCGGGGCCGATGTGGAGACCTGGATCGCCGACGGCACCCACAGTTTCGATGAGCCGATGACCGCGCCGCCGATGCGCTACCATCCGGAACTGGCGGTCGAGGCCGAGCGGCGTTTCGTGGCCCTGCTGAACGACGTCGCCGTGGCCCCGGCGGGTTAGCGCGCCTCGATCGTCACATCCGCCCGGATCGAATTGGCGATGTAGCACGCCTCGTGGGCGCGGTGATGCAGGGCGTCGATGGTGGCGGCGTCCGGTCGGTTCTCGCCGGAGAATGCGACGGCGGGCCTCAGCGCCACGGAGGTGATCGAGGTCTTGCCCCGCTCGTCCCGCCCCAATACGCCGACCGCCTCATCGCGATAGCGATCGACCGTGAAGCCGCCCTTGGCCGCGAAGGCGAGGAAAAACAGCATGTGGCAGCTCGACAGGGCCGCCACCAGCGCCTCCTCCGGATCGACCGCGGCCGGATCCGACAGCGGCGCCGGCACGAGGTCGGACGGCGCCGAGGACCCGCGGACCTCCGCCCCGCCGTCAAAGCGCCAGTCGTGGGCGCGGGCATAGCGCTTGTCCAGGAACGGCTGGTCGCCGCGGCTCCATTCGATGGTGGCGAGGTGTTCGCTCATGACTGTCCTCCATTGGGCGATGAACCAACCGTGTAGCACGACACGGCCGGGAAACCCGGCGCGCGCCTTGCTCCCGCCCTCGACCCGCCTTATCCCCGCTGACATGGCCGCGCCCCTGATCTGCCCCTCCATCCTCGCCAGCGACTTCGCCCGCCTCGGCGAGGAGGTTCGCGCCCTCGACGCCGCCGGCGCCGACTGGATCCACGTCGATGTGATGGACGGCCATTTCGTGCCCAACATCACCATCGGCCCCGAGGTGGTGAAGGCGCTCCGTCCCCACACCGCCCTGCCGTTCGACGTGCACCTGATGGTCGCGCCGGTCGACCCGTGGCTGGAAGCCTATCGCGAGGCCGGGGCCGACATCCTGACCGTCCATCCCGAGAGCGGGCCGCACCTGCACCGCACCTTGGGCCGCATCCGCCAGCTCGGCGCGAAGGCCGGGGTGGTCCTGAACCCGGGCACCCCCCTCGGCGTGCTGGAAGACGTCATCGACCTGGTCGATCTTGTGCTGCTGATGTCAGTCAACCCCGGTTTCGGCGGCCAGTCGTTCATCGAGGGGACCCTGCGCAAGATCGAGCGGACCCGCGCCCTGCTCGACGGCGCCGGATCGGCGGCGCATCTGCAGGTCGACGGCGGGGTCACCGCCGCCAACGCCGGAGCCTGCGTCGCCGCCGGCGCCGATGCCCTGGTCGCCGGCACGGCCGTGTTCCGGGGCGGGCCGTCCGCCTATGCCGCCAATATCCAGGCGCTGAAGTCCGCGTGAGTCCGCTGGGTCCCTTTTCCCGCGCCGAGGCCGACAGTCCGCCGCCCGGAGAGATTCCCGGCCTGCGCGGCGCCCCGATGCGTACGCCGGTGCGCACGGCCGGCTCCGGCGCCGGAGCTGGCCTCTGGCCCGCAATCGTCGGGCGGTTTCTGACCCGCCAGCTATGGATCGAACTGTACGGCCTGCCCGGCTACAGCCTGACGCTCAAGGGCCGCCCGGCCCAAGGGTTCGCGGCCACGCCGCGCGATTTCCGGCCCGCCGATCCGGCACCCGGCAAGCTCGCGGTCGACGGCCGGTTCATCCTGGCCGGGGCCAGCCTGGAAGCCCCGGCCCCGGAGGATCCATGGAACCGGCCCAGCCCGAGCCGGGCCTTCGCCACCGAACTGCACGCCTTCGTCTGGCTGCCCTCGCTGATGATGCAGGGCGAGCGCGGCGCGCGGGAGGCCGTGCGGCTGACCCTCGCCTGGTACGCCGCCTTCGCGCGGTGGTCGCCGTTCGCCTGGGGTCCCGAGGTTCTGGCGCGGCGTACCTTCAATCTTGCCTGCGCGGCCCGCCGGATGGGGCAGGTCGCCACCGAGGCCGAACGGCTGAAACTCGCCGATGTCCTCGGCCGGCAGGGACGTCAGCTGCTGCGCCCGCCCGGCGGTCTGGCCGGCAGCGCCCAGCGGCTGATCGCCGCGGCGGTGGCGGGCTGCGTCCTGGCCGGCGCCGCGGGAGCCTCCCTGCGCCGCGCCGCGCTGAACCGCCTGCCCGGCGTCCTGGCCCGCACCGTGGGCGTCGACGGCGGCCATGCCTCGCGCAGTCCGGAGGCGGGGCTTGAGCTTCTGCTCGACCTGCTGACCCTCGATGACGCCCTGTCACAGCTGTCCGAGGCGAGTCCGGAAGCGGTCCGGGACGCCATCCAGCGCCTGACTGTCGCGCTGCGCCTGCTGACCCTGCCCGACGGCCGGCTGGTCACCATGCAGGGCGGCGGACCGTCGACCCAGGCCCGGATCGCGGCCGCCCGCGCCCATGACGACGCCCCGGCGGCGGAGCTTCCGACCCGGATCGTCGGCGGCATCGCCCGCATCCGCAGCCCGCTCCTGACCATCGCCGCTGATGTCTCGGGACCGGGACGCGGGGCCTGGTCGGTCGCGGCCTGCGCCCAGCCGATGGCGCTGGAGATCGTCTGCGGCAAGGATCGGCTGGTCACCGGCTGCGGCTGGACGCCCCGCGCCGCCGACCGCCAGGGCCTGCGCCTCTCGCCCGGCCATTCGACGCTGATTCTCGGCGAAGGCTCGACCGGCCAGCCACTCGGCGGCTGGAAGGCCGAGCTGATGGGGCACCGGCTGATCGGCCGGCCGCTGCACGTCGATGTCCAGCAGCGCGACGGCGAGGGCGCGGTCTGGCTGGAGGTCGAACACGACGGCTGGGTCCATGACTACGGCCTGCTGCACCAGCGCCGCCTGTATCTCGACCAGAAGCTGGACGAGCTGCGCGCCGAGGAACGGCTGCATCCGGCCCCGAACCAGAAAGACGTCGTGCGCGCCATCGCCGCCCCCTATGCCGTGCGCTTCCAGCTGGAGCCCGGCGTCCAGGCCTCGCTGGCGCGGGATCGGCGGTCCATCCTGCTGCGCGGCCATTCCGGCCGGGGCTGGTGGTTCCGCACCGACGGGCCGGATGTGGCGATCGAGCCGTCGGTCCATATCGATGAGGGCCTGACCCGCCGTTCGCTGCAGATCGTCGTGCGCGGCTCGGCCCGCACCGACTCCGAGACCAAGATTCGCTGGAAGCTGAGCCCGGCGGGCGCTGGAACCGATCCGAGCTGAGCCCCTTGAGACGGGCCGCGCCCGCGACCATCTGAAGCCTGCCGCGTTCCGCCTTTTCCGATACAGGATCGATTGATGAGCTTCGCCGACCCGACCGCCCTGCCCGAAGACCTGATCAAGGACGGCTCCGACGCCGGCTTCATGACCGATGTCATCGAGGCCTCGAAGTCGCAGCCGGTGCTGGTCGACTTCTGGGCCACCTGGTGCGGGCCGTGCCGGACGCTGACGCCGATGATCGAAAAGGCCGTCCGCGCCGCCGGCGGGGCGGTGAAACTGGTCAAGATCGACGTCGACAAGAACCCGGCCTATGCGGGCCAGCTGCGGGTCCAGTCGATCCCCACCGTCTATGCCTTCGTCAACGGCCAGCCGGTCGATGGCTTCCAGGGCGCGGTGCCCGACAGCCAGCTCAAGGCTTTCATCGACAAGCTGACCGGCGGGACGAGCGCCAATTCCGACATCGAACAGCTGATGTCGCTGGGCGAGGAATCACTGTCGCTCAACGATCTCGGCGGCGCCGCCCAGGCCTTCGCCCAGGTGATGACGCTGGAGCCGGCCCACGAGCGGGCCATCGCCGGAATGGCGCGGGTCTATCTGGCCGACGGCGACATCGATCAGGCCCGCCAGACCATCGCCATGGCCCCGCAGGACTCGAAGGACGCGACAGTGCAGTCGGTCCGGGCCCAGCTGGCCCTGCTCGCGTCCGCGCCCGCCGACGCGGGCGGAGAGCTGGAGGCCAGGGTCGCCGCCGACCCGGCCGATCACCAGGCCCGCTATGACCTGTCGCTGGCCCAGGCGGCCTCGGGGGATCTGAAGGGCGCGGTCGACAGCCTGCTGACCATCGTCGCCGCCGACCGCGAATGGAACGACCAGGCCGCGCGCAAACAGCTGCTGGTGGTGTTCGAGGCCGCGGGCGCGGCGTCCGATGTGGCGAGGGACGGGCGTCGTCGCCTGTCTTCCATCCTGTTTGCATAGGAGACGGATCGTGGCCCAGGGGTATGTGAAGGCCGCCGACCTGCCACAGGTGATCCCGGTCTTTCCCCTGCCCGGCGTCATACTGCTGCCGCGCGGCCAGCTGCCGCTGAACATCTTCGAGCCGCGCTATCTCAACATGATCGACGACGCCATGGCAGGCGACCGGATCATCGGCATGGTCCAGCCGCAGCTGGGACCGCAAGGCCTGTCACCGATCGGTTGCGCCGGCCGGATCACCAGTTTCGCCGAGACGTCGGACGGCCGCTACCTGATCACCCTGACCGGCTGCGCCCGCTTCCGGCTGGCCAGCGAAATCCCGACCCAGACCCCCTATCGTCAGATCCGCGCCGACTTCGGTCCGTTCGAGACCGATCTGAGCCCGCCGCCCGTGGATGACATCGGCCTCGACCGCGACGGCCTGCTGGACGCCCTGCGCGCCTATCTGGAGACGCGCGGCCTCGATATCGACTGGGACACGGCCGAAACCGCGCCGCCCGAAGCCCTCGTCAACAGCCTGTCCATGGCCCTGCCGTTCGATCCGCCTGAGAAACAGGCCCTGCTCGAAGCCGCCAGCCTGACCGACCGCTCCGCCGTCCTCACCGCCCTGCTGACGATCGATGCGGCCAGCGACGGGGACGGCGAGGCCCCGTCCATGCAATAGGTGCGATCATGAGCGACGCCTTCCACACCCCGCCGTCCGTAGATCCGCGCCTGCTGGAGGTGCTGGTCTGCCCCGTCACGCGCGGCAAGCTGACCTATGACCGTGAGCGTCAGGAGCTGGTGTCCAAGGGGGCGAAACTGGCCTTCCCGATCCGCGACGGCGTGCCGATCATGCTGCCGGAAGAGGCGCGGGCGCTGGACTAGCCTCGCTCAAGCAGCAAGCCGCCGCGCGGCGAGCGATACCGATCAAACCGCTTCACCCCTGAGCAACCGCGGCAGGTCCCCCGTCGCGCCGCCGGCCTCATGCATGAAGGTCCGGCGCAGGGGGGCGATGCGGTTGACGGCGGCGATGCCGATAGTCCGGGCCAGACGCACAGGCGCGATATCGTTCGAGAACAACCGCACGAAGCCGTCGAACCCGGCCGCCAGCGCCGCATTGTCGAACCGGCGCCAGCGGGCGTAGCGGTCGAGCACCGTCTCCGACCCCACGTCCTCGCCCAGCCGCACCGCCTCGACCAGCACTTCGGCAAGGGCGGCGGCGTCCTTCAGCCCCATGTTCAAGCCCTGGCCGGCGACCGGATGCACGGCATGGGCGGCGTCGCCGATCAGGGCGGTGCGCGGGGCGGTCAGTTGCTCCGCCAGTTGCAGCGACAAGGGATAGACGAAACGCGGTCCCACCACCGTGACGTCTTCGAGAAAGTCGCCGAACCGCCGCATCAGGTGGGACTGGAAGGCTCCGTTCGAGGCTGCCCTCAGGGCCTCGCCCCGCCGCGTCGATTCCGTCCAGACCAGGCTGGCCCGGCGTTCCGTCAACGGCAGGATGGCGAAGGGGCCGGACGGCAGGAAATGCTCATGAGCGACATTGCCGTGGTCCCGCCCGAGAGACACGGTCGCGACCACCCCGCTCTGCCCATAGCCCCAGCCGACCGTCTCGATCCCCGCGGCCTTGCGGACCGGCGAGGTCCGACCCTCGGCGCCGACGGTCAGCGGCGCCTCGATCACCGATCCGTCGGCGAGGGTCACCCGCGACATCGCCGGTCCGGCCTCGACCCCGACGACAGAGGCGGGCGCCCGTACCTCGATCCCGGCCGCCGTCACGGCTTCGGCCAAGGCTGCACGGATGCGCCGGTTCTCGACCATATAGCCCAGCGGTTCGCCATCGGTGCGGTCGCCGATCTCGTCGGCGTCGAACCGAAGGAAGGCGGAGGAGGCTGACCGCGAGGCCGCCCCCGGCCGGCGTCCGTCGGTGACCAGAATCCGGTCCATCCGGCAGGCATGGGGCCGCAGGGCCGCCCCGACGCCGAGCGCGTCCAGCATCCGGAAGGTGGCGAAGGCGATCGCGGTCGAGCGCCCGTCGAAACTCGGCGCCAGCTGGGCGTCGAACGGCTGGGGATCGATCACAACGACCTTCAGCCCGCCCTGCGCCGCCGCCAGGGCGAAGGTCGCCCCGGCCAGGCCGGCGCCGGCGATGATGACGTCGTAACGGTCAGGCTGGGTCATGGGGCGGTTGTCGCGCTTCGCCGCGCGCCCGTCCAGCGCCGGAAGGTCGCGGCGCGGTCCGCTGGTAAACAGCCCCTTAACCCTCCGCGCGCGACAACAGCGGGTCTGTACCTTCGACCGGAGTTCCCACCCGTATGTCCGCCGCCCTCGCCATCGGCCAGCGCGCCTGGGTCAGCGCCCGCATCATCTGGGGCGCGCCGATCTCGGTGAAATTCCGCGGCGTGCTCCAGGCCCTGCTGGCGGCCCTGCTGCTGGTGGCGCTGATCTCGTGGAATCCGGCCGATCCCAGCCTCAATGTGGCCTCCGGCGCGGAGCCGACGAACTGGCTGGGACTGAACGGCGCCCTGTTCGCCGACATATTCATGCAATCGCTGGGGCTGGCGGCCTGGCCCGCCGCCATACTCCTGATCGCCTTCGGACTGGCCGCCGCCATCGGCGACGCCATTCAGCAACGGCTCAAGCCCACGGCGCTGAAGGCCCTGTCGGCCACCGGCGGCGTTCTGGCCCTCTCGACCGCCCTGTCGGCCCTGGCCGCGCCGGCCGCCTGGCCGCTGGCGGCGGGTCTGGGCGGCCTTTGGGGGGACGCGATCGTCGGCCTGATCCGCCTCATCTGCGACGGCCTGCGCCTGCCCGGCGCCCCCGTCATCGCCGGCCTGCTGTTCCTGCCGCTGGCCCTGTGGGGCATCGGCTACGCCGTCGGCCTGAGATTCGCCGACCTCGGGGAGGGGCTGGCCTGGGCCCGGGGCGCCCGCGGCCCCGCGCCGGCGGCTCCGAAATCGCGCCGCGCCGCGGTCAAGTCGCCGCCGCGCACCCGCCCGGCGCCCGAACCAGAGGACGAACCGAACGGGTACGACGCGCCCCCGCCCTGGGAAGCCCCCGCCCCGGCGCGCGGCGCGCCCGAGCCGAAAGTCGCCGCCGCCAAGGCGCCGAAGCCGCGCCGCGAGGCCGACGACAGCCAGGCCGCCTTCGACTTCGTCCGCCCCTCGACCGGCTTCGACCTGCCGCCGCTGTCGATGCTGACCAAGCCGGCCAAGCGCGTCACCTCGGTGGACGAAGACGCCCTGAAGCAGAACGCCAAGATGCTGGAGGGCGTGCTGCAAGAATTCGGCGTGCGCGGCGTCATCGACCAGATCCGCCCCGGCCCCGTCGTCACCCTGTACGAACTGGTCCCCGCGCCGGGCGTGAAACACGGCCGCGTCGTGGCCCTGTCGGACGACATCGCCCGGTCCATGTCGGCCCGCGCCTGCCGGATTTCGGTCGTGCCGGGCCGCAACGCCATCGGCATCGAACTGCCCAACGCCAAGCGCGAGACCGTCTATCTGCGCGACCTGCTGGCCTCGACCGAATACGACAAGCCGGCCCACCTGCTGCCGCTGGCGCTGGGCGAGACCATCGGCGGCGAGCCCTATGTCGCCGATCTGGCGCGCATGCCCCACCTGCTCATCGCCGGCACCACCGGCTCGGGCAAGTCGGTCGGGGTCAATGCCATGATCCTCTCGATTCTCTACCGGCACAGCCCGGCCGAGTGCCGCTTCATCATGATCGATCCCAAGATGCTGGAGCTCAGCGTCTATGACGGCATCCCGCATCTGCTGGCCCCGGTCGTCACCGATCCGAAGAAGGCCGTCGTCGCGCTGAAATGGACCGTGCGCGAGATGGAGGACCGCTACCGGCGGATGTCCAAGCTCGGCGTGCGCAACATCGCCTCCTACAACGAGCGCGCCCGCGAGGCCGTGGCCAAGGGCGAGCATTTCGAACGCACCGTCCAGACCGGCTTCGACGAACAGGGCCGCCCGGTCTATGAGTCCGAGAAGATCCGCCCCGAACCCCTGCCCTTCCTCGTCGTCGTCATGGACGAGATGGCCGACCTGATGCTGGTCGCCGGCAAGGACGTCGAAGGCGCGGTGCAGCGACTGGCCCAGATGGCCCGCGCCGCCGGCATCCACCTGATCATGGCCACCCAGCGCCCCTCGGTCGACGTCATCACCGGAACCATCAAGGCCAATTTCCCGACCCGGATCAGCTTCCAGGTCACCTCCAAGATCGACAGCCGCACCATCCTCGGCGAGCAGGGCGGCGAGCAGCTGCTGGGCCAGGGAGACATGCTCTACATGGCCGGCGGCGGACGCATCACCCGCCTGCACGGCCCGTTCGTGACCGACCAGGAGGTCGACGAGGTCTGCAAACACCTGCGCAGCCAGGGCGAGCCCGACTATCTGGACCTGATCACCGACGATCCGGACGGCGACGGCGACGCGGCCTTCGACGATGAGGGCGGCGGCGGCTCGGGCGACGACCTCTATGATCGCGCCGTGGCCGTGGTCACCCGCGACCGCAAGGCCTCGACCAGCTACATCCAGCGCCGCCTGCAGATCGGCTACAACCGCGCCGCCTCCCTGATCGAGCGGATGGAGCAGGAGGGCGTCGTCAGTCCCGCCAACCACGCCGGCAAACGGGATATCCTCGCCGGGCCGCCGCCGATGTAGCAGGCAACGCGAGGCGCAGCCGCCGCGTTGAGGGCCTGTCGTCGTCGCCTGAAGCTGAACAGGGCTTCATCGCAGCGCCGGAATATGGTCAGGCTCGGGCCATGCCCGCGCCTTTCCCGTTCCGCATCACGGCATGATCCACAACCATCCCGAACGGGAGAAGACCCAGATGACTGTTTCACGCCGAGCGTTCGCTTTCGGAACCGCCGCCATCGCGGCCGTCGCCGCCATGCCCGCCGCCGCACAGGGCGCCCTGTCGGCCGAGGATCGCGCCGTCCTGGCCCAGGCCCAGACCTATCTGCAGGGGCTGACATCGGCCCAGGGCAATTTCGTCGAAACCTCGGGCGCCCAGCGCCGGGAGGGTCGGTTCTACCTGCAGCGCCCCGGCAAGATGCGGTTCGAATACACCAATCCGGCCGGGCTGCTGGTCGTGTCGGACGGCTCGAACGTCAAACGCTACGACCCCCGCCTGAACGTCTTCCGTCAGGTGCCCCTCGGCGCGACGCCGCTGTCGACCTTCCTCGCCCGCAACGTCCGTTTCGATCAGGGGGTGCGGATCGACCGGGTCACCCGCATGGCCTCCGGCGCCTTCGCCATCATCGCCCGCGACGCCCGCCGGCCCAATGAGGGCTCGGTCATCCTGTCCTTCGCCGGCAATCCCGTCCGTCTGCACGAATGGACCATTCGCGACGCCCAGGGCGGCAGCACCCGGACCCAGCTGACCTCGCTCACGCCGGCGCCCAACCTCAGCGCCAGCCTGTTCCAGCTGCGTGATCCGACCCGCCGGCCGGGCCGGAGCTGATTTCGCCTGCCGCGCGAACGCGGGTTTGACATTTTTCGCCGACCGTGGCACTTTCGTCACAGGTCGGCGGGAGAGCCGATCTGACCCGCTACGGATTTCATCCCCTTCCCGGCGGCGAGAGACGAACCTTCCAGCGCCCGGTCCCACGGCCGGGCGCTTTTTTGTGCACGGCCCGCGACGGCTGCTACAGCCCTCACATGCTTCGTATCGCCACCTGGAATATCAACTCCGTCCGCCTGCGCATCGACCAAGTCGCGCGGTTCGTCTCCGAAAGCGGGACCGACGTCCTGTGCCTGCAGGAAATCAAATGCCTTGAGGACCAGTTCCCCCGCGCCGCCTTTGAAGCGATGGGCCTGCCCCATCTGAAGATCGGCGGGCAGAAGGGCTGGCACGGGGTGGCGATCGCCAGCCGCAAGCCGATCACGCAAGCGCCCGTCCTCGACGTCTGCCGCGAAGGGCACGCCCGCTGCGTCGGGGTCATGGTCGACGGCGTCGAGGTGCAGAATTTCTATATTCCGGCCGGCGGCGACGTCGCCGACCGGGCGCTGAACCCGAAATTCGATCACAAGATGGATTTCTACGAACGCCTGACCGCTGAAATGGCCGGGCGCGACCGGCAACGGCCGCTGGTCCTGGCCGGGGATTTCAACATCGCCCCGGGCGAGAACGACGTCTGGAACCACCGCTATATGTCGAAGATCGTCAGCCACACCCCGCTGGAGGTCGAGACCCTGCGCCGGCTGCAGGCGGCGGGCGGTTTCGCCGACGTGGTCCGCGACCAGATCCCGGAACCGCAGAAGCTGGCCAGCTGGTGGAGCTATCGCGCCGCCGACTTCCGCAAGTCCAACCGGGGCCTGCGGCTGGACCATCTGTGGACCTCGCCGGGCCTGACTCCGGCGGTGACGCCGGGCAGCGCCCGCATCCACGACACGGTCCGCGAATGGACCCAGCCCAGCGACCACGCCCCGGTGACGATGGACCTCGCCGTCTGATGCGTCAGAAGGGGAAAAAGATCGGGATGGCGATCATCGCCGCCACCCAGGTGATCAGGTTCAGCGGCACGCCCACCCGCACGAAATCCATGTAGCTGTAATTGCCCATCTGGAAGACCAGCACATTGGTCTGATAGCCGAAGGGCGTTGCGAAGGCGGCCGAGGCCGCCATCATCACACAGACCAGAAACGGACGCGGATCCACCCCCAGGCTCTCGGCGAGGGCGACGGCGATCGGGGTGATCAGCACCGCCACCGTGGCGTTGGACAGCAGCTCCGTCGCGAACAGGGTCACGCCGTAGAGGATGATCAGGGCGACCAGCGGTCCGAACGGCCGGATTACGCCGATCAGCATGCCCGCCCCGGCCGCCGCCAGGCCGGTGACCTCGATGGCGATGCCGATGACGACCATCCCGGCGATCAGAAGCAGGATCTCCGGCCGCAGCCCGGCATAGGCTTCCTCCGCCGTGATTACGCGCAGAAGGATCAGGGCGACGGCGCCGGCGAAGGCCGAGGCGGCGATCGGGGCCAGGCCGAGGCCGGCGGAGGCGACCACCGCGACAAATACCCCGAGCGCGATCAGGGCCCGACGGAGATGGAACGGGCGATCCGCCGCGCCGAACAGGGCCACATCGCCGAGATGGGCGTCGCCGGAGCCGTCGGCGTGGGTGCGGGCCTCGCCCAGTCGCGGCAGGTTGAAAGGGAGGATGCGGCGCTTGCGGGCCGCCGCCTCGGTCGCCGCCTTGCGCCGCGCCTCCTCCATCTCGGCCAGCCGCGCCTGTTCCGCCTCGTCGGCAGCCACGCTGCGCCCCAGCTGTCGCGCGCCGACGAAATACAGCCAGAACCCGCCGGCGAGGGCGATGGTCAGGCCGACGGGCGTGATCTCAAAGAGGCTGAAGACGGGCTGTCCGGCGTTGCGGGCCATGTCGTTGACCAGCAGATTGGTCGAGGTGCCGATCAGGGTCATCAACCCCCCCAGCACCGAGACGTGGCTGAGCGGCATCAGGAAGCGTTTGGGCGACAGCTTCAGCGACTGGGCGACGTCGCGGATGACGGGGGCGGCCAGCACCACCACCGGCGTATTGTTGAGAAAACCGCCCAGAACCCCGCACATGCCGATCACGGCCCAAACCCCGATGGCGCCGACCCGCGCCGCCAGCGCCGTCGCCTTGCGGATCATCAATCCCAGCAGGCCGGACAGTTCGATCGCATAGGCGATGACAAACAGGCCGGCCAGGGCGATGACGGCGGGACTGGCGAAGGCGCTCTGCACCTCCACCGGCCGCACAACACCCAGGAGCAGCAGCACCGCCGCTCCGGTCAGGGCGACGACGTCTGCCCGCACCCGGCCGTGTATCAGCACGCCGACCACCGCCGTCAGGACCGCCAGGGCCGCGATTTGATCGAAGGTCATGGAACGGCGCTGGCCCCGGCAGCTTCCTGAAAGGGGTCCCGCATCGGGGCTCCCCATGTCCAAGCGGACGATGTGCTAGGGTTGTTCCATGGCTTTCGAGATCAATGCTCCCCTGAGGACGGCGGCGATCCTGTTTTCGGCGGGCGTTCTGGTCGCCGGCTGTGACCGGCCGGCGGAACCGGCCGCAGCGCCCGAAGTCCCGGCCGCGCCCGCGCCGCCCTCGCCCACGCTGGACCGGGGCTCCATTCTCGCCGCCATCGACGCCGCCGCCTCGGACGCTGCGGCGGGCGTCGCGCGGCCCGGGCCCGATCCCCTGGTGGGCCGCACCTTCTCCCTGAGGCTGGCTTTCGGCTGTTTCGGCCCGCAAGCCCCCACGCCGGGCGAGTCGGCCGACCGCGACGGAACACCCCGCTGGTCCGCCCCGGATGACGGCCGGACGATCCGCCTGACGCTGTCCCCCGCCGACTGGTCGGCCGGCGACGTGTCAGGCCCCGCGCCCGACGGCTTCGACACCCTGTCCGGCGTCTGGATCAATCAGCCGTGGATGCGGTCCGAAGCCTGCCCGGCCTGGAGCGTTCAGGAGGCTGAGGCGCCTGAAGCGCCACGGCCCGCCCGGGTCGCCGCCCTGGTCATGGTCCGGCCGTCGGGCGCCTCGCGGGTCGGGCGGTCCGGCGACCAGACCTTCACCCACGTGGTGCGAACCCAGGGCGAGGCCCCGGTCGCGAGGCCGGCGCTGGGCTACCGGCTGGTTCTGGAAGGCCGGCTGGCCGGGTGGGCGGACGGACGCGTCATCCGTTGCCGGGTCGTCACGCCGGAACGCCCGCCGGCCTGCGCCGTCGGCGCGACGGTGGATCGCGTCGCCTTCGAGGACGGCGCGACCGGCGCCATTCTCAGCGAATGGCGGCCCGGCTAGGGCTGCAGCCGGTAGCCGCCGGCGTCGGTCAGCAGCAGACGCGCCTGCCCCGGCTCGGGCTCGATCTTCTGGCGCAGACGGTAGATGTGGGTTTCCAGGGTATGGGTGGTGACCCCGGCGTTGTAGCCCCAGACCTCCGTCAGCAACTCCTCGCGCGACACGGCCTTGGCCCCGGCGCGGTAGAGGTATTTCAGGATGTTGGTTTCCTTCTCGGTCAGGCGGACCTTCTTCGCCTTGTCGTCGATCAGGACCTTGGCGGCCGGACGGAACTCATAGGGGCCGATGCGGAAGACGGCGTCCTCGGACTGTTCGTGGCTGCGCAGATGGGCGCGGATGCGGGCCAGCAGGACGGCGAAGCGGAAGGGTTTGGTGACATAGTCATTGGCCCCCGACTCCAGCCCCAGCACGGTGTCGGAGTCCGAGGACTGGCCGGTCAGCATGATGATGGGGGTCGAAACCCCGTCCTTGCGCAGCAGGCGACAGGCCTCGCGGCCGTCCATGTCAGGCAGGTCGACGTCGAGCAGGATCAGATCAGCCCGAACTTCCCGGCCCATGCGGACGCCTTCAGCCGCCGTTGCGGCCTGGACCGGCCGGAAGGCCTCGTGCAAGGCCAGCTGTTCGGCCAGGGCCTCGCGCAGGTCGTCGTCGTCGTCGATGATCAGGATGGTCTTGGGCGTGGGCATGGGTACCAGAATGGCGAGCGTCGCCCGATCCGCCAAGGGTTGGACCCCAAGCGGAGCGGTTTTCAGTCAATAGAGGGGGTTTCGGGGCCCTTTCGTTCCCCGAACAGCGACGATCCGACCCGGACATGGGTCGCGCCGAAGCGGATCGCGGTCTCATAGTCGCCGCTCATCCCCATCGACAGGGTCCCCAGGCCGTGGCGGCGCGCGATCTTTCGCAGCAGGGCGAAATGCGGTCCCGGCGCCTCGTCGGCGGGTGGAATGCACATCAGGCCCTCGACGATCAGGCTCGCGGCGCGGGCGCGGGCGATCAGGTCGCCGACGTCTCCGGGCAGGACGCCGGCCTTCTGCGGCTCGGCGCCGGTGTTGACCTGGACCAGGACGCGCACAGTCTTTCCGACGCGCGCGCCGGCAGCCGCAAGGGCGTCCGCCAGTTTCACCCGGTCCAGGGTCTCAATGACATCGAACAGGGCGACCGCGTCGGCGGCCTTGTTGGTCTGCAGGGGCCCGATCAGGCGCAGCTCGAGCCCGGCCAGGTCCCCCCGGCGCCCGCCCCAACGGGACTGCGCCTCCTGCACGCGGTTCTCGCCGAAGACGCGTTGGCCAGCCGCGAGGGCGGCATCGATCGCCTCGGGCGGCTGGGTCTTGGACACCGCCGTGAGAGTCACCTCGTCGGGGGCGCGGCCGGAGGCGCGGCAGGCTTCCGCGATCCGGCGGCGGACGATCTGGAGCCGCGCCGCGACAGCGCTGGACGGCAGGTCGGGTTCGGGGGAAGAGGAGATCATGAACCGGGCGGACGCCAAAATCCTGTGGGATGCCGCCTGCGTCCTCGCACGGGACGCCGGCAAAGTCAGCCGCGATGGCGATCGGGCGCCGCGGGACCTTCCGCCGCTGCTGTTCTTCACCGACCCGGACCAGACGCCTCGGCCCTGGGAGACGGCGGCGCGCCTGCCGGCCGGCGCGGGCGTGGTGTTCCGGTCTTTCGGCCGGGTGGATGCGCATGAGACCGCGCTGCGCCTGCGTGAGGCCACGCGGGGCCGCGGCGTTCTGCTGCTGATCGGGCTGGACGCCGCCCTGGCCGAGGCGGTCGGCGCCGACGGCGTCCACCTGCCAGAGCGGGCGCTGGACCAGGCGACCGCGCTCGCGGCGGCCCGGCCCGATTGGCGCATTACCGGCGCGGCGCATTCAAGGGCGGCATTGGGCGCATCAGGCCTGGATGCGCTGGTCGTGTCGCCGGTCTTTCCGACCCGGGGGCCCTCAGCGGGCCGCGCACACTTGGGAGTCGTAGGCTTCAGCGAGCTGGTCCGCGCCGCGCCCTGCCCGGTCTACGCCCTCGGCGGGATCGGAAGCGGCAATGCGCGCACCCTGATCGGCTCAGGCGCGTGCGGACTGGCGGGGGTTTCGGCGATCCAGGCGGCCTTCGGGCCGGCCTGATCAGGCTCTAGAACCGGAAGATCGATTCCAGCCGGAAGCGCGGTGCGGCGCGGCGGTCAGTCTGCGGCGCGCGGGCCGGATCGGTCTCGGGCTCGGCCAGACCGGCGGTGGCGCCGACGCGCAGGCGGGGGTTGACGCGGTAATAGGCTCCGGCCTCAACGTCGCCGAGGGTGCTGTCGCGGCCCACCGGCTGGCTCAGGTTGAGATCCAGACCCCAACGCCCCCGTTCGGTGAACCGCAGACGCGAGGCTCCGGGTTGAGCCGCCGCGGCGCGCGCAGCCTGGGCATCGTTCAGGGACACGGCGGGCGTGCGAGCGCGCGCGGACGCGCCAGTGGCCTGGGCCGAGGCGATGTCGGCCACGGCCAGGAGCGAGAGCCCCGCGGCCATTCCAACGATCAAGGCGCTCGTCTTGCGCGTCATGCGGCGCATATCCTGCCCTTCACATCACAACAGGGAACGTCGTGATCCCCAGCAGATAGACACCGCTGGTCAGCCTGGTCAACGGAACGGCGCCGCCGGGACCCGGTTCCCTGCGACTCTGGAAGACTCCTGTGGCGCGAGCGTCACGCGAATCCGCCCCCGCGGCCCGATCCGCCCCCCGATCGCCGCGGGCCTCCGCGTCGAATGCGTCTTCGCCTTGTCATAGCCCCTTTTCGCCGTGTTATAGAGCGACGCTTCGGCTTGCCCGTGTTCGGGAGGGCCAGCGCGTGCGTTGGAACCGGTCCGCTGCACGTCATGATCGAATGGAGATGTCTCGATGGTGCTGGTTCGCGGCGCAGCGGTCGCCCTGATCGCCTCGGGTCTGATGCTGGGCGGATGCGGCGGTCTTCCCGGCATGGGCGGAGGCTCGCAGGCGGCGGCATCGGCCCAGACGGGCATCGGCGTCAACGCCTATCTCTGGCGCGCCACGCTGGACACGCTGAGCTTCATGCCGCTGGCCAACGCCGATCCCTGGGGCGGCGTCATCAACTACGGCTGGTACATCGACCCGCAGACGCCCAACGAGCGTTTCAAGGCGACCGTCTTCATCCTCGACCGTCGTCTTCGCGCCGACGCTCTGAACGTCAGCATCACCAAACAGGTCCTGCGCCCCGGCTGCACGCCCAATCCGGCTGACGCCGACGCGGAAGTCGACACCGCCGGCTGCTGGACCGGCGCCCGGGTCGCGGCCCAGACCGAGACCGATCTGGAAAACGCCATCCTGACCAAGGCGCGTCAGCTCAACCTTTCCAACGCCGGCTGACGGCCCTCCCCATCGACTAGCCTCCGTCGGGCCTGTTCCTGAAGGAGCAGCCTGAAAGACTCCCGTGGCCAAGACCCCGGTTCGCTACGAACCCAAGACCGCCGAACCCCGCCAGCAGGCCCGCTGGGCGGCCGCCGATGCCTTCCGCATGCCCACCGAGGGCACCGGGCGGCCGAAATACTATGTGCTGGAGATGTTCCCCTATCCGTCGGGGGCCATCCACATGGGCCACGCCCGCAACTACGTCATGGGCGACGTGGTGGCGCGGTCTAAGCGGGCGCAGGGCTTCGATGTCCTGCACCCGATGGGCTGGGACGCCTTCGGACTTCCGGCCGAAAACGCGGCGATCGAGCGCGGCATCCATCCCGGCGACTGGACCTGGTCCAATATCGCCGCCATGCGCGACCAGCTGAAGCTGCTGGGTCTGTCGCTGGACTGGAGCCGCGAGTTCGCCACCTGCGACCCGGCCTATTACGGCAAGCAACAGGCCTGGTTCCTCGAGCTGCTCAAGCGCGGTCTGGTCTATCGCAAGGACTCGGTGGTCAACTGGGATCCGGTCGACAATACGGTTCTCGCCAATGAGCAGGTGGTCGACGGCCGCGGCTGGCGCTCCGGCGCCGTGGTCGAGAAGCGCAAGCTGAACCAGTGGTTCCTGCGCATCACCGACTACGCCGACGATCTGATCGAGGGCCTGAAGGAACTGGAAGGCCGCTGGCCCGACAAGGTCCGGCTGATGCAGGAGAACTGGATCGGCAAGAGCCGCGGCGCCACCCTCTGGTGGGATATCGCCGATGCTCCCGCCGTCCTGCCGGCGTCCGCGCCGGGCGAGCCCAACCACGCGCGCGACCCCGTAGAGATCTACACCACCCGGCCCGACACCCTGTTCGGGGCCAGCTTCCTGGCGCTCGCGCCGGACCATCCGCTGACCAAGGCCATCGCCGCGCACCGGCCCGACGTGGCGGAATTCGTGGCGGCCTGCGCCCGGTCGGGGACCAGCGAAGCCGATATCGAGAAGGCAGAGAAACTGGGTGTCGATCTCGGCGTCCGCGTCCGCCACCCGTTCGACCCCGACCGTACCGTGCCGGTCTGGGCAGCCAATTTCGTTCTGTCGACCTACGGGTCCGGAGCCATCTTCGGTTGCCCGGCCCACGATCAGCGAGACCTCGACTTCGCCCGCAAATACGGCTTGCCCGTCGTCCCGGTCGTGAGACCGGATGACGCCTCTGCTGATTTCGGTGTCGAAACAGAAGCTTACGTTGGCCCCGGTCGGCTGTTCAACTCCGATTTCATGGACGGGCTCGAGGTCGAGGCCGCCAAGGCCGCTGCCATCGCCCGGCTCGAAGCGGCCGGTCAGGGCGAGGGCGCGACCCTCTACCGCCTGCGCGACTGGGGTGTCAGCCGTCAGCGCTACTGGGGATGTCCCATCCCCGTGATCCATTGTGAAAAGTGCGGTCCGGTCGGCGTTCCGGCCGACCAGCTGCCAGTCGAGCTGCCCAAGGACGTGACCTTCGACACGCCCGGCAACCCGCTCGATCGCCACCCGACCTGGAAGCACGTCGCCTGCCCGTCCTGCGGCGGCAAGGCGGTGCGTGAGACCGACACACTCGACACATTCGTCGACTCCAGCTGGTATTTCGCCCGCTTCACCGATCCGACCGCGGCCGAGCCGATCTCCCGCGCCGCCGCCGACAAATGGCTGCCGGTCGACCAGTATATCGGCGGGGTCGAGCACGCGGTGCTGCACCTGCTCTACGCCCGCTTCATCAGCCGCGCCCTCTCCGACGCCGGCCTGATGTCGGTGCGCGAACCCTTCGCCGGCCTGTTCACCCAGGGGATGGTGGTCCACGAGACCTACCGCCGCGCCGACGGCGCCTGGGTCGAGCCGACGGATGTCGATCTCACCAATGACGCCGGCCATCGCTCGGCCCGCCAGCTCTCGACCGGTGAAGCCCTGACGATCGGCGACATCGAGAAGATGTCCAAGTCGAAGAAGAACGTCGTCGCCCCGCAGGAGATCGTCGACACCTATGGCGTGGACGCCGGCCGACTGTTCGTCCTGTCCGACAGCCCGCCCGAACGTGACGTGCAATGGACGCCCGGCGGCGTCGAGGGTGCGGCCCGCTTCGTGCAGCGCGTCTGGACCGAGGTCGACGGCTTCGATCCCGACGCCCCCGCCCATGAGTCTGACGCCGCCCTGATCCGCGAGACCCACAAGGCGATCAAGGCCGTGTCCGAGGGCGTCAGCGGTTTCCGCTTCAACTCGGCCATCGCCAAACTCTATGCCTTCGTCGCCACCGTGCGCGATCACGGCGCGGCGGGCGGCGCGGCGCGGCGTCAGGCCCTGTCGGCCCTGGTCCGGCTGGTCGCCCCCTTCACCCCCCACCTGGCCGAGGAGTGCTGGACGCGGCTCGGCGAAGAGGGGATGGTGCTGGACGCGCCCTGGCCGGAATTCGACCCGGCGCTGGCGGCCGACGACGAGGTGATCCTGCCCATCCAGGTCAACGGCAAGCGCCGCGGCGAAATCCGCGTCGCCCGTGGGCTGGAGCCGGCCGAGGTCGAGGCCATCGTCATGGCGGACGCCGACGTGCAGGCGCGGCTGGAGGGTCAGACGGTGAGGAAGATCGTGGTGGTCAAGGATCGCATCGTCAATCTGGTGGTCGGCTGATGCGCCGCCTTGCCCTGGCGGCTGTCGCGATTGTGGGACTGGCCGGTTGCGGCTTTACGCCTCTGTACGGCGACGCCGGGACAGGTTCCTCGCTGTCTCGCATCTCCGTCACCACCCAGGACGACCGTCTCGGCTACCGGGTCCGTGAACAGCTCGAGGACGCCCTCGGCCGCAACGGCGCCGAGACGCCGCTGTGGCGGCTGCAGACCACCCTCGACCAATCGCGCCGTCCGCTCGGCCGGCGCATCGACGACACCGCCACCCGCTATGAGCTGACCTTGCGCGGCGCCTGGGTCCTGACTCCGGCGAACGGCGGACCCGCCGTCTCGGGCGTCGAGACCGTGACCACCACCTATGCCGCGGCCGACCAGCCCTTCGCCGCCATCGCCGCCCAGCAGGACGGCGAGGAGCGCGCCGCGGCCGAACTGGCGCGCCTGATCCGGCTCGACGTGATGCGGGCCCTGTCAAACCAGCCATGATTCCCGCCCGATGATCCTGGCGAAACGCCCCGAGGTCGACCGCTTCCTGAAATCGCCGGACCGGGGCGTCCGCGCCGCCGTCATCCATGGCAAGGACCGGTCGGGCGTCGGCGAACGCGCCGAGATCCTGTGCAAGGCGATCACGCCCGATCTCAACGATCCCTTCAACGTCACCGTCCTGACCGACAGCGACATCGACGGCGACGAGGCCCGGCTGGAAGAGGCCCTGACCGCGCTGTCGATGATCGGCGGCCGCAGGCTGGTCCGGGTCCGGCTGGGATCGGAGAAGGCCGCGATCGACAAGCTGCTGGCCGCCGCGCTCAAGGTCCACGCCGAGGGCGGCTACAATCCCGACGCCATGCTGGTGATCGAGGCCGGCGCGCTCGGACGTGACTCAGCCCTGCGCAAGGCGGCCGAGGCGTCGCCGGGCGCCGTCGGCATCGCCTGCTATGAAGACGAGACCGGCGACGTCGCCCGCATGACCCGCGAGGCCCTGGCGGCGGACAAGGTCGGCCTGACCGGCGACGCCCTCGACCGGTTCGTCAGCCGCCTGCCGCGCGAACGCGGCCTGATGCGTCAGGAGATCGAGCGTCTGGCTCTCTACATCGGCCCGGGCTCCGGCAAGACCATCGATGTGGAAGAGCTGGAGCGGCATCTGGGGGTCGAAGCTGACGCCTCCCTGCAGGACGCGGCGCTCCAGGCCTTCGGCGGTCGGCCCGCACCGGCTCAGTCAGGCCTGAGGCGCGCCCTCGCCGAAGGGGAATCGCCTGTCATGGCGGTGAGACAAGCCTCGATCCATCTCGGCAAGCTGCGCCGGATCAATGTGCTGCAGTCCAACGGCGCTGGAGCCAAGGAGGCGGCCAAGGCGGCCGGCGTGTTCTGGAAACAGGAGGCCGAAATGCTGCGCCAGGCGCGCAGCTGGCGGCTGGAAGACCTCGACCGCGTGCTCGACAGCGTCAATACGGCTGATGTGGCGACCAAGACGACGGGGTCGCCGGACCAGCTGATCGCGGAGCGGCTGCTGCTGGAGATTTCCGCGCGGGCCCGGCGGCTGGGGCTCTAGCCCCGCTTCGACGCCTTGCGGAAGGCGGGCTTGGCAAGCGCGGCGCTGCGCGCCTGCTGCGCCTTCTCCTCGGCCCGGGCGGAGCCCTGCAGGCCCCCATGCGATGGACCGCCGCCGGCCTTCTTGGCGGCGAGGGCGCGCTTCATGGCTTCGGCGGTCGGGTTGGAAGGCTTGTCGGTCATGTCCTCAGCCTAGCACAAACCGGCCTCAGCCGCGCATCAATCGGCGGCACAAGTCGTCGAGCTGCTCAAGGGAGCCATAGCGGATGGTCAGCTCCCCCTTGCCGCCGCGGTCGGCCAGTTCGACCTTGAGGCCGAGAGCGTCGGCCAGATCCTGCTCGAGTGCGGCGACATCCGCGGAGGTCTCGCCGCCGGCCGGCGAAGCGCCCGGCTTGCGGCTCTTCGGGCCGTCGGCCTCGCGACGCGCCAGCGCTTCGGCCTGACGGACGTTCAGCCCCTCGGCCACGATCCGGTCGGCCAGGGTCACGGGATCCGGCGCTGTGATCAGGGCCCGCGCATGACCGGCGCTCAGCTTGCCGGTGCGGACATGGTCCAGCACCGCCTCGGGCAGCTGCAGCAGACGCAGGGTGTTGGCCACATGGCTGCGGCTCTTGCCGACCACGCCGGCGACGGCGTCCTGGGTGCGGCCGAACCGGTCCATCAGCAGGCGATAGGCGTCGGCCTCCTCCAGCGGATTGAGGTCGGCGCGCTGGACGTTCTCGATGATGGCGACCTCGAACACCGCGACGTCATCCATCTCCTTGACGATGATCGGGGCCTCGGTGAGCCGGGCCATCTGCGCCGCACGCCAGCGGCGTTCGCCGGCGATGATCTGCCAAACCCCATCCTCCTTCGGATGAGACCGGACCAGAATGGGTTGAAGCACGCCCTTGTCGCGGATCGACGCGGCCAATTCCTCCAGGTCATCGCGGTCGAAGATCTTGCGCGGCTGATCGGGATTGGGCTTGAGGCTCTCGATGGGCGCCATCTGAACGCCGACCGGCGTAGCGGCGCCGTCGACCGGGGCGCTCTCGGCGACCTGTTCTCCGAGAAGGGCGGAGAGACCCCGGCCGAGACCGCGCTGACGTTCGCTCAACTGATTGTTTCCGTTCTTCTAATCGTTCTCACGCGGCCTGGAGCCGGCGGGATTTTTCGCGGGCCACGACCTCGCGGGCGAGGCGCAGATAGGCCTGGCTGCCGGCGCATTTCAGGTCGTAGATCAGGGCCGGCTTGCCGAACGACGGCGCTTCGGCCACGCGGACGTTCCGCGGGATCACCGCCTCATAGACCTTGTCGCCGAAATGCGCCCGGACATCGGCCGCGACCTGCCCCGACAGGGTGCTGCGCCGGTCGTACATGGTCAGGACCAGGCCCTGGATTTCCAGCGTGGGGTTCAGGCTCTGCCGCACCATTTCGATCGTCTTCATCAGCTGGGTCAGGCCCTCAAGCGCGAAGAACTCACACTGCAACGGCACCAGAACGGCGTCGGCGGCGGCCATGGCGTTGAGCGTCAACAGGTTGAGCGAGGGTGGGCAGTCGATCAGCACATAGTCATACCGGGTCTGACCTTCTGCCCCCTGCCCCTGCAGCGCATCGCGCAGACGGAAGGAGCGCCGATCGGCCTGGCTGAGCTCGATCTCCACGCCCGACATGTCGGCGTCGGCGGGAACGATATCCAGACCCGGAACTGTGGTCGGTACGGCGGACTCATCAACCGAACGCCCGTCCACGATGACGTCATAGATGGTGACCCGGCGTGTTTCACGTGGAACACCCAGACCCGTTGAGGCATTGCCCTGCGGGTCCATGTCGACAATCAGGACCTTTTCACCGATCGCGGCGAGGGCCGTGCCGAGGTTGATGGCCGTGGTGGTCTTGCCCACCCCGCCCTTCTGATTGGACACCGCGAGGACGCGGGTCTTACCGGCTTTGAACACGTCGGAGGCTCCGGACGGAAACGATACGGCCGCGCGGGTCACTGCGCGAAACGGAGAGGTCGCTGTCGAACTGCCAGACCTTGCGGGCTTCGATCAACTCAACCTCCGCCTTTTCCCCCTTGAGAAACAGCCCCTGTGCGCCCCGTTGTAGATAAGGCTGTGCATAGCCCAGCAACCGGTCCATCGGTGCGAGGGCGCGGGCGGTGACGACATCGGCCTTGATCCGTTGCTCCTCGGCCCGACCGTTGACGACCGTCGCGCGCAGGGACAGGGCGTCGACCACCTCCTGCAGGAAGCGACAGCGTTTGCCGAGACTGTCGATCAGCCAGACGTGACTGTCAGACCGGTCCTTCAGCAGGATGGCGAGGACCAGTCCGGGGAAGCCCGCGCCGGCGCCGAGATCGGCCCAGGTCGCAGCTTCCGGCGCGAGATCGAGCAACTGGGCAGAGTCGAAGATGTGCCGGCTCCAGACGTCGGGAATCGTGTCCGGTCCGACCAGGTTCATGACCGCATTGGCTGCGGTCAGCCGCTCGATCAGCGTATCGAGATCGGCCATCTGCGCCGGGGTGGCGGCGCGCAGGGCCTGGAATTCGGAGGGAGTCATGCCGCGTCTCCTCCCCCTCTTGGGGGAGGGGGACCATGCGAAGCATGGTGGAAAGGGCTCTCCCCCTCCGTCACGCCGCTGACGCGGCGCGACACCTCCCCCAAAGGGGGGCGGAGACAGATCGCCGAACTTCTCACGCCGCGACCTTCGCCTTCTTCACATGCGACAGCAGCGCCGTCAGGGCGCCGGGAGTCATCCCCTCGATCCGACCGGCCTGACCCAGGGTGCGGGGCTGGATGAGGGTGAGCTTCTCACGGACCTCATTGGAGAGACTGCCGATGGCGGCGTAGTCGAGGTCAACAGGCAGGGCCAGCGCCTCTTCATGGCGCAGGGCCGCGGCGTCCGAGGCCTGACGGTCGAGGTAGCCCGCATAGCCGGCGTCGATCTCGACCTGTTGTCGGACCTGGGGGGACCAGGCCGCGATCTCCGGTCGGATCGCTTTGAAGGTGTCCAGAGTCACACCGGGGAAGGCCAGAAGGTCGCGAATGGAGCGGCGCTGACCATCAGCGTTGACGTGGATCCTGAGAGCCGCGGCCTCCTTCGGCGTGAACACGGTTTCACGTGAAACAACGGCCGCTTCCGCAAGCTGGGCGGCCTTGGCCGCGAAAGCCCCGGCGCGCTGTCTCGAGACGAGTCCGCTGTTGATCGCCAGGGGAGTCAACCGTTGATCGGCATTGTCGGCGCGGAGGGTCAGCCGGTACTCGGCCCGGCTGGTGAACATCCGGTAGGGCTCGGTCACCCCACGTGTGACCAGGTCATCGACCATGACGCCGATATAGGCCTCATCCCGCCCGAGGATCACCGGATCGGACCCGGCGGCGGCGCGGGCGGCATTCAGCCCGGCAAGCAGGCCCTGGGCGCCGGCTTCCTCATAACCCGTGGTCCCGTTGATCTGGCCGGCCAGATACAGGCCGGGACGCTTCTTGACCTCCAGCGCCGGGGTCAGTTCGCGCGGGTCGACGTAGTCGTATTCGATCGCATAGCCGAAGCGGAACACCTCGACCGCCTCCAGACCCGGGATGGTCCGCAGGAAGGCCGCCTGGGTGGCATCTGACACCGAAGTCGAAATCCCGTTCGGGTAAACCGTCGGGTCGTCCAGCCCCTCGGGCTCGAGGAAGATCTGGTGCGAGGTCTTGTCGGCGAACCGGACCACCTTGTCCTCGATCGAGGGGCAGTAGCGAGGACCCCGGCCCGACAGGTGGCCGCCATAGACGGCGCTGTCGCCGAGGTTGTCGGCGATGATCCGGTGGGTGGCCTCGGTCGTATGGGTGACGCCACAGGCGATCTGGGGCACGTCGATCCGGTCGGTCAGGAAGCTGAACGGCACCGGCTCGGCGTCGGCCTGCTGCATCTCCAGCCGGTCCCAGCCGATGGTCCGGCCGTCCAGCCGCGCGGGGGTTCCGGTCTTGAGCCGGCCCATCTGCAGGCCGGCGCCGTACAGGTCGGCGGCGAGGCCCGTCGATGGCGCCTCGCCGTGTCGGCCGGCAGGGATGCGCTGGTCGCCCTTGTGGATGACGCCGTTGAGAAAGGTCCCCGTGGTCAGGACGACGGCGGCCGCGCGGACCTCGGTCCCCTCCCCCGTGACCACGCCTGCGACGCGATCGCCATCCAGCATCAGCCGTTCGGCTGTGCCGGCCATCAGTGTCAGGTTGGGCGTCTGCGCGAGCTCGGCCTGCATGGCTTCGCGGTAGAGGCGCCGATCGATCTGGCTGCGCGGACCCTGGACCGCCGCGCCTTTCGACCGGTTGAGCAGGCGAAACTGGATCCCGGCCTGGTCACCGAGCCGGGCCATCAGCCCGTCCATGGCGTCGATCTCCCGGACCAGATGGCCCTTGCCGAGTCCGCCGATGGCCGGGTTGCAGGACATCTCGCCGATGGTCTCGAGTTTCTGGGTCAAAAGAACGGTGCGCGCACCCGCGCGCGCGGATGCCGCCGCGGCCTCGCAGCCGGCGTGACCGCCGCCGATGACAATGACGTCAAAACCCTTCATGGGCGGGCACATAGGGCAAAACCGGCCCAACCGCCACCTTGGCCGCAAGGGTGTTTCACGTGAAACGACTCACTTGCCGATGCAGAAGGTCGAGAACACTTCGCCGAGAATGTCCTCAACGCCGATGGCGCCGGTCACGCGGGCCAGGGCATCGGCCGCACGGCGCAGGTCATCCCCCGCCATTTCGGGGGCGACCTCGAGCGCGGCACGGCCCGCCTCGGCGGCCGCCAGGGCTTCCACCAAGCGACGACGATGTCTCTCGCGCGTGACAGCCGGAAAATCGGCGCCGGAAAGGTCTCGGGCCAGCCGCGCCGCGATCCAGTCGTGGAGCTCGGCCAGACCCAGCCCGGTCGTGGTGCTGATCGAAAGGGTTTCATACCCGGCCACCGACGGGGCGAGGCCCAGATCGGCCTTGGTCAGGACCAGGAGATCGCCGGCCCGCGCAAAACCGGCGGCGTCGCCTTCCTCGTCGTCGGGACCGCGGACCCACAGACGGAGGTCCGCCGCTTCGGCCCGCGCCCTCGCGCGGCGCACCCCCTCCGCCTCGACCGGGTCCGCGCTGTCGCGGAGGCCGGCGGTGTCGGACAGGGTCACGGCGTAGCCGCCGATGATCAGGTCGGCGTCGAGCACATCCCGCGTGGTCCCGGCGATCGGCGTGACGATGGCCGCCTCGCGCGCGACGAGGGCGTTGAACAGGGAGGATTTGCCGGCGTTGGTCTCGCCGATCAGGACGATCCGATAGCCCTCTCGCACCCGCTCGCCACGGCGGGCGTCGGCGAGGGCGGCCTTCAGGTCGGCGATGAGCCGGTCGAGCACAGGACCGGCGGTCCGCGCCAGATTGTCGGGAACTTCCTCGTCCGGAAAGTCGATCTCGGCCTCGATCAGCGCCAAGGCGGTCAGCAGATCACGGCGGAATCCGGCATAGGTCTGGCTCAGCGCCCCGTCGAGCTGACCCAGCGCCTGAGCGGCTTGGGCCGCCGTCTCGGCGTCGATCAGATCAGCGACGGCTTCGGCCTGGGCCAGGTCCATGCGGCCGTTCTCGAAGGCCCGTCGGGTGAACTCGCCGGGATCAGCGGGTCGCAGGCCGAGGGCGACCAGGGCATCGGCCGCCGCCTCGACCACGGCGCGACCGCCGTGCAGGTGCAGTTCGGCGCAGTCCTCGCCGGTGTAGGAATTCGGCGCCGGGAAACGGAGGACCAAGGCCTGGTCGATCGGCCGACCGTCGTGGACGAGGTCGCGCAGGGCGGCGTATCGCGGCTTCAGCCCTCCGGCGCCGAGGGCGGCCAGAGCGGCGTCTGTCCCCGGGCCAGACAGGCGCAGGATGGCGATAGCGCCCCGTCCAGGCGGGGTGGCAAGGGCGAAGATGGTGTTCATGCCGTGTCTCCTCCCCATGAAATGGGGAGGGGGACCGCGAAGCGATGGAGGGGTTTGGCCGCATCGGACGGTGTCCGGGGATATACCCCTCCACCATCCTTCGGATGGTCCCCCTCCCCACGTTGTGGGGAGGAGACGGTCGTCACGGCTTGACGGCCGCTTCCATCAGTTTGCGGAACTGGTCCTGGGCCTGCATGCCGAAACTGGTCCAGGTCTTCATCAGTTCGTCAGGCTGCATGGCGGACATGTTCTCGTCCATGCGCCGCTTCATCTCGGCGACGAGATGATCGTTCAACGGCTCGACATTGGGCAGGCCGAGGAAGGCGCGCGCCTCCTCCGGTGTGCATTCGACCTCGACATTGACCTTCATGCCGCCGCTCCGTGTTTCACGTGAAACAGCCGAAGCCGCATCAGGTGTTCATCGACTGGAAGAAGTCCGCATTGTTCTTCGACTGACGCAGCTTGTCGATCAGGAACTCGATCGCGTCCTGCGGGCCCATCGGGTTGAGGATGCGGCGCAGGACATAGGTCTTGGCCAGCTGGTCCTTCGGCGTGGTGAGCTCTTCCTTGCGGGTGCCCGACTTGAGCACGTCGATGGCCGGGAAGATCCGCTTGTCGGCGACCTTGCGGTCCAGGACGATTTCCGAGTTACCCGTGCCCTTGAACTCTTCGAAGATCACCTCGTCCATCCGCGAGCCCGTATCGATCAGGGCGGTGGCGATGATGGTCAGCGACCCGCCCTGCTCCACATTCCGCGCCGCGCCGAAGAACCGTTTCGGCCGCTGCAGGGCGTTGGCGTCGACGCCGCCGGTCAGGACCTTGCCCGACGACGGGACGGTGGCGTTGTAGGCGCGGCCGAGGCGGGTGATGGAGTCGAGCAGGATGACGACGTCCTTCTTGTGCTCGACCAGGCGTTTGGCCTTTTCGATGACCATTTCGGCGACGGCGACGTGGCGGGTGGCCGGCTCGTCGAAGGTCGAGGCGATGACCTCGCCCTTCACTGTGCGCTGCATGTCCGTCACTTCTTCCGGCCGCTCATCGATCAGCAGGACGATGAGGAAGACCTCAGGGTGGTTCTTCTCGATCGACTTGGCGATGTTCTGCAGCATGACCGTCTTGCCGACGCGCGGCGGGGCGACGATCAGACAACGCTGGCCCTTGCCGAGCGGGGCGACGATGTCGATGACCCGGCCCGAGCGGTCCTTCAGCGTCGGGTCCTGGATTTCCATGTGCAGCCGCTCTTCGGGATAGAGCGGGGTCAGGTTGTCGAACAGGACCTTGGTCTTGACCGTCTCGGGGTCCTCGAAATTGATCGTGTCGACCTTGAGCAGGGCGAAATAGCGCTCGCCCTCGCGCGGGCCGCGGACGGCGCCGTGGATGGTGTCGCCCGAGCGCAGGCCGAAGCGGCGGATCTGCGACGGCGAGACGTAAACATCGTCCGGGCCCGGAAGATAATTGACGTCCGGGCTGCGCAGGAAGCCGAAGCCGTCGGGCAGGATTTCGAGCACGCCGTCGGCGATGATCTCGACTTCCTCATCGGCCAGGGTCTTGAGGATGGCGAACAGCAGGTCCTGTTTGCGCAGGTTGCCGGCGTTCTCGATCTCGAGGCTTTCGGCGAAGGCGACCAGATCTTCCGGCGTCTTCTCGTTCAGTTCCTGCAGGGTGATGCGGCCGTTGGGCACGATCGGCTCGCCGTCGTCATCCTCGTCGCCATGCTCCTGGTCGACCATGGGCAGGTCGGCGGCAGCGACTTCATTGCCGGCCTCGGGCGCTTCGGCCTCTGCGGTCAGTTCGGTTTCAGGCGTGTCGGTGGCGTCGGTCATGGCGTGCAATCAAAAGCATCGCCGCGAGACAGGGCGTCTCGCGGGCGGGAAAATCCAGCAATGTCTGGCCTTGCGGCCGGGTGGGAAGGCGACGGGTCGTCCCGGCGAGATCGGCGGGCGTCGCAGAGAGTGGGACCGCCCCAGACTCCTGCAGGGCGGTTCGCCTGAGCGAAACCACGCGGGGGGCCTCAGGTCAAGCTGAGCGGCTCAGCCGAAGGTCCATTGGGTTGTGACGGAAAGGACCATGACCACAGCGATGATGAAGGGGACTTCGTTGGTCATGCGCCAGAATTTGCCGGAGCGGGTCGAGGTCCCTGCCTTGATCCGCTTGAGCTCGCCGGCGAGGAAGCCGTGCCAGGCCGAAAGCGCGAACACTCCGGCCAGTTTGGCGACCATCCACGGCTGGGCGAGGAAGCCCCAGCCCTCGCCGTATTCGAACATATGGATGACGATCATCCAGACGCCGAAAATCCAGGCTGCGATCATGGACGGATTGATGATGATCTTCAGCAGCCGGTGCTGCCAGATCCGCAGCAGGCCCCGCATCTCCGACCGCAGGGGCTCGGCCTTGTCCGCCTGTTCGGCGTCATAGGCATAGAGGCGCGGCAGGAAGAGCATGCCGGCCATCCACGCGATCACCGCCAGGATATGCAGGCCGCGCACGATCTCGAATGTCATGCCGCCCTCCGCTCGCAGGTCCGGGGACAGGCCTTCCAGTCCGCCCGGCAACCGGGACCGTAGGGCGCCGCGCCCGTTCGCGACAGGGCCTCGACCACGGCGTCCGCGAGCGTCCTGATGAAGGGGGCAGCCACGCCGACCGCGGGGCTGCGCAGATAGGGCGCCACGCCCAGCTCGTGGGCGAGTTCGGCGTATTCGATGTCCAGCTCGACCAGGGTCTCGATATGCTCCGAGACGAAAGCGACCGGCGCCACGACGACGCCGACCCCGTCACGCCCGGCCTGGGCGATGGCGTCCGGGGTCGAAGGTCCCAGCCATTTCATCGGTCCGACCCGGCTCTGGTAGCAGATCGCCCAGGCGCCCTCGGCCAACCCGGCCCGGGCGGCGATGGCGGCGCAGGTCGATTCGATCTGCTCCTGATAGGGGTCGCCCTTCTTCGAAATCAGGCTTTCGGGGATGCCGTGGGCCGAGAACAGCACCCGGACGGGCCGGTCGCCGGCTTCCGCCAGCTTCGCGCGCACGCCCTCGGCCTGGGCCTCGATCCAACCCGACGCCTCGGGGTAGCAGCAGACCGTCCGGCTGACGCCCGGCCCGGCATAGATCTCGCGCCAGGCCTTCAGTGAGGACTCGGTCGTTGTCGTCGAGAACTGCGGATAAAGTGGCAGCAGGACAATCTCGTCCGGCGCGAAGGCTGCGACCTCGGCGGCGGTTTGTTCGGTCAGGGGCGACCAGTAGCGCATGGCGATGAAGGAGCGGATCTCGTCGCCCGGCAGAACTCCGGTGAGGACCTGCGTCAGGGCCTCCGTCTGACGGCGCGTCTCCGGCAGCAGGGGCGAGCCGCCGCCCATCAGGGCGTAGTTGGCCTGGGCGCCGGTTTCGCGACGGCTGGAGATCAGCCGCGCCAGAAGCGCGCGAAACGGATTGGGCAGGCCGATGATGGCCGGATCGCTGAACAGGTTGAACAGGAAGGGTTTGACCGAGGCCTGGTCGTCCGGCCCGCCGAGATTGAACAATACCACCGCGATGCGACGGCCGCCCGGGGTCCCGCTCATTGGGCGCCGATCCGTTTCAGAACCTGTTCGACATGGGCGATCGGCACGTCGGGCAGGATGCCGTGGCCGAGGTTGAAGATCCACGGCCCCTGCCCCCAGGCCTCGAGCAGCTGGTCGACACGGCGGTCCAGCATCGGCCCGCCGGCGCGCAGCAGCAGGGGATCCAGCGCGCCCTGGATCGGCTTGATCGCCTGCACGCGCCGTCCGATCTCCAACGGACAGGCGGTGTCCAGCGCCACGGCCTGGACGTCGACCTCGGCGGCATAGCGTTCCGCCAGCGCCGCCGAGCCACGGGGGAAGCCGATCAGCGGGACGGTGACGCCCAGCTCACGTATGCGACGCACCACCTTCTGGTGCGGCCGCAGGACGAGGCTTTCGAAGAGATCCTCCGGCAGGCCCTCGGCCCAGCTCTCGAAGATCTTCAGCACCTGGGCCCCGGCATCGGCCTGCATCTTCAGATAATGGGCCGTGGCTTCGACCAATACGTCCAGCAGGGCCGCGACCTTGTCCGGTTCGGCATAGGCATAGGTCCGAGCCTGCGCCCGTTCGCCCTTGCCGATGGTCCGGGCTTCCCCGTCGAGCATATAGGTCGCCACAGTCCAGGGCGCGCCCGCAAAGCCGATCAAGGCGCGTTCGGGCTCCAGCTGCGCCCGCACGAGCGACAGGGTCTGGCCGACCTGTTTCAGGGCCTCTCCGGCCCCGGCGGTGAGATCGTGCATGCCCTTGACCGGCGGCAGGGCGCCGAGGCGCGGTCCCTCGCCGGCCTCGAACCAGACCTCCTGGCCCAGGGCCCGGGGGATGAGCAGGATGTCGGCGAAGACGATGGCGGCGTCAAAGCCGAACCGCCGCATCGGCTGAAGGGTCGCCTCGGCCGCCTTTTCGGGATCAAGGCAGAACGAGATGAAGTCCGGCGTCGTCGCCCTGAGCGCCCGGTACTCCGGCAGGTAGCGACCGGCCTGACGCATGAACCATACCGGCGGTCGGTCCGTCGCCTCACCGGCAAGAACCTTGAGCAACAGGGGGGCGTCGGGGGAAACGGTCATCTGACCTTGGTCCTACCGGCCAGCCCGGTCCCGCTCAAGCCCGTCCCGTGTCGCACCCTTCCTGTTCTTCTCAAGAAAAGAATCGAAAGGTTCGGAAGTAGAAGGCAGGGCCGGGGATGGCGGGGACAAGTCAGCTGATCCATCCGGTCAGGGACGGGTTTTCCGCAAACCGTCACAAGGCGCGGGCGCGGTCTCCACCGGGCTGGTGAAAGCGGGGATAAATCCTAACGAGGCCTTAACGGCGGGCTTCGCGGCCGGCGCGACCCTCTCCGGCCTGGGCGCCGTTAACGTCTCGTTAAGGATCTCCACAGCCGGACGGGACATGAAGGTCGGCCTTGGGATGAAAGATGCCGGCGGGTCGGTCGCCGTCCACCTCTGTCCCCGCTCGCGGCCCGCGTCCGGCCCGGCTATAGGAAAAGGCGCCCCCTTCGCCGCCGCCGGCGCCCCGATGGCGCCCCGCCCCGTCCACAGGAGTCTCGCAATCATGGACAGCCGCCGATGACCCCGGGTTCGTCCGGCCCGGGCCGCGCCTCGGGCCCGTCGCGGCTGGCGACCTATTTCCACGTCCATCTGGTCTCGGATTCCACCGGCGAGACCCTGAACGCCATGGCCAAGGCTGTGGTGGCCCGGTTCGACGGGGTCATTCCGATCGAGCACATCTACGCCCTGGTTCGCTCCGGAAAACAGATGGAGCGGGTGCTGGAAGAAGTCGCGGCCTCGCCCGGCGTGGTCTTGCACACCCTGGTGGACCGCGAGCTGCGCGAACAGCTCGAGCAGGGTTGCCTCAAGCTGGACATGCCCCAGATCGCCGCCCTGGACCCGCTGGTCGGCGCGCTGTCTCGCTATCTCGGTGCGGCCCTGTCGACCCGGGTCGGGGCGCAGCACGCACTGGACACCGACTATTTCAACCGCATCGCCGCCCTCGACTACGCCATGGCCCATGACGACGGCCAAGGCACGGCGGTCCAGCTGGAAGGCGCGGATGTGGTGCTGTGCGGGGTCAGCCGCACCTCCAAGACCCCGACCTGCATCTATCTGGCGCATCGCGGCATCCGCGCCGCCAATGTGCCGCTGGTGCCGGGACAGGAGGACGGCGAACGTCTCGTCGGGCTGAAGAATCCGCTGGTGGTCGGCCTCACCGTCTCGCCGGACCGGCTGGTGCAGATCCGCAAGAACCGGCTGGAGGGACTGAACGCCGACCGGGCCAGTTCCTATGTCGACCATGAGGCTGTGCGCGAGGAAACGGTCAAGGCCCGGCGCGCCTTCGAACGACGCGGCTGGCCGGTCATCGACGTCACCCGGCGTTCGGTCGAGGAGACGGCCGCGGCCATCATCAACCTGCTCAACGAGCGCCGCACCCGGAAGCTGGGAGCGGCCTGGTGACAGCGCCCTCCGAACGGCTGATCCTCGCCTCCAAGAGCGCGGCGCGCCGGGCCATGCTGGCCGACGTCGGCGTGCTCTTTTCGGTTCAGGTCGCCGATGTGGATGAGGACGCGGTCAAGAACGCCCATGATCCGGCCGACGCCGCGGGACTGGCGGTCGAACTGGCGCGGATCAAGGCGCTGGCGGTGTCGCGTCATGACGCCGACGCCTGGGTGCTGGGGGCGGACCAGACCCTGGCCTTCGACGGCGGCCTGGTTTCGAAAGCCCCGTCGCTCGATGCGGCGCGGGTCAGGCTGGCGGCGATGCGCGGCCGGGCTCATCATCTGCACTCCGGCGCGGCCCTGGCCCGCAATGGCCAGATTGTCTGGTCCGGGGTGGATACGGCGACGATGCGGGTGCGGGAGTTCTCCGACGCCTTCCTTGACGCCTATCTGGCGGCCGAGGGCGAGGGTGTGCTGGCCTGCGTCGGATCCTACCGGCTGGAGGGCATGGGGTCCCAGCTGTTCGAGGCGGTGGAGGGCGACTATTTCACCGTCCTGGGCCTGCCGCTGTGGCCGGTGCTCGCCGAACTGCGCCGGGCCGGGGTGCTGAAATCATGACCGTGGTTGTCGGCGTCGTCGGCCAGCCCGTGATCCACTCGCTGAGCCCGCCGATCCATTCCGCCTGGATCACAGCGGCCGGTCTTGACGCCCGTTATGACCGCTACGGGCCGGCCGACGACGACCAGTTCAGGGCCCTGATCGACCGCGGCCGACGGGGTGATCTGCGCGGCCTGAACGTCACGGCGCCTTTCAAGGCGCTGGCCCTGTCGCTCGCGGATGAGGTTGGAGCCACGGCCGCCGCCTGCGGATCGGCCAATCTGCTGGTGTTCGAGGAAGGGAAGATCGCCGCTGACAGCACGGACGGGTCTGGATTGATGTCGGCGCTGGAGGAGCAAGCCCCTGATCTGGCGCTCCCGGGGCGCCCGGTGGTGGTGCTGGGCGCCGGGGGCGCGGCGCGGGCGGCGGTGGCGGCCCTGACCGGGGCCGGGGCGCGTGTCGGAATTCTGAACCGGACGCCGGCGCGCGCCGAGGCGCTGGCGGTGGAGGTCGGCGGGTCTGTCGTCGGACCGGACGCCCTCGCCGGGGCGGTGCTGGTCGTCAATGCGCTCAGCGTTCCCCCCGCCGTCGGGATGTCGGCGCTTCGCCCGGACGCGGTCCTGATGGACATGACCTATCGGCCCCTGATGACGCCGTTCCTGACGGCGGGGCGTGAGCGGGGCCTGACGGTGGTGGACGGTCTGGCCATGCTGATCGGCCAGGCCCGGCCATCCTTCCGGGCCCTGTTCGGAATCGACCCGCCGGATGTGGACGTCCGCGGGATCGCGCTCCGTGTGCTGGAGAGCGGGTCATGATCGTCCTCGGCCTGACCGGCTCGATCGGCATGGGCAAGTCGACGACGACAGGCATGTTCGCCGACGCCGGCGCCCTGATCTGGAACGCCGACGATGCGGTTCACCGGCTCTATTCCAAGGGCGGTGCGGCCGTCGGCCCGGTCGGAGACGCCTTCCCCGGCGTGGTCGTGGACGGGGCGGTCGACCGGACCCGGCTGGCCGAGACCCTTGGCCGGGATGGAGAGGCCTTCCGGCGGCTGGAGGCGATCGTCCATCCTCTGGTGCTCAAGGGACGGCTGGAGGACTTGGCGGCGGCGCAAGCCCGGGGCGTCAGGCTGGCGGTGCTCGACATCCCCCTGCTGTTCGAGACCGGGGGCGACGCCGCGGTGGACGCCGTGGTGGTCGTGACCGCCCCGGCGGCGGTGCAGGCGGCGCGGGTGCTGGCCCGGCCTGGGATGACCCGCGAGCGGTACGAGGCCATTCTGGCGCGCCAGATGCCCGACGCCGAGAAGCGCGACCGGGCGGATTTCGTGATCGACACGGGCGTCGGCCTCGAGGCGGCGCGGGCCCGGGTGGACGAAATCGTGGGGATGGTTCTGGCCAAGGGGTGGACGCCGCCCCGGCATGGTCTTCCGAAAGCGGGCGAACGGTCGCAATAAGGGGTCATGTCCCGCGAAATCGTTCTCGACACCGAAACCACCGGCTTCGACCCCCGCACGGGCGACCGGATGATCGAGGTCGGCTGTATCGAGATCGAGGATCTGCTGCCGACGGGGCGGACCTTCCACCGGCTGATCCATCCCGAGCGGCTGATCCCGGCGGACGCCATCCGGGTGCACGGCATCACCGACGAGAAGGTGAAGGACGCGCCGAAATTCGCCGAGATCGTCATCGACCTGTGCGACTTCATCGGCGACGCCCCGATCATCGCCCACAACGCCCAGTTCGACCGCAATTTCATCGATCACGAATTCGGCCGCTGCGGCCGGGTCCTGTTCCCCGAAGACCGCTGGATCGACACGCTGAAACTGGCCCAGGCCCGGTTTCCGGGCATGGCCAATTCGCTCGACGCCCTGTGCAAGCGGTTCAAGGTCTCGCTGGTCGAACGCACCCTGCACGGCGCCCTGATCGACGCCCGTCTGCTGGCCGAGGTCTATCTGGAGCTCAAGGGCGGCAAGGAGCGTCGGCTGGACCTGTCGGCCTCACGCACGGTGACGGCGGCGGCGGCGGCCCATGCGGCGGCGGGCTATCCGCCGCGCCCGCGTCCGCTGCTGACCCGCGGCGGCGAGGCTGAACAGGCGGCGCACGAGGCCTTCCTGCGGGCGACGCTCAAGGACTGGTCGCTGTGGAAGGGCTATGGTCTGGACATCGAAAAGGCGTCCGCCGCCTGACGGACGCCCTTCGAATGTCCCGGTGCGGCGGCGGACCGCCGCCGGGTCTCAGGCCTTGCCGGTTTCCGCGGGTCCCCGCGCGATCGACTGCTGGCGGGCGACGTAGATGCCGGCGAAGTCGATCGGGTCGAGCATGAAGGGCGGGTAGAAGCCGCCGTCCGAGGTGGCGCGGGCGATGATCTCGCGGGCGAACGGGAAGAGGTAGCGCGGGCATTCGATCAGCAGCAGCGGCTCGATGTCCTGCTCGGCCACGCCCTGCAGGGCGAACAGGCCGCCGTACAGCAGTTCGACGTTGAACACCGTCATGGCGTCGGTGGTGGCCTTGATGGTCAGGCGCAGATCGACCTCGAACAGGCCGTCGGGACGGCCCTGGGCGTTCATCTCGACGCCCATGTCGATGGCCGGCTTGCCGTCGACGCGCAGGCTGTCGGGGGCCTTGGGGTTCTCGAAGGACAGGTCCTTCACGAACTGGGCGACGATGCGGAAGCCGGGGCCGGCCGGGCCCTGGGGGCCGTTATCGGCGGGCGCGGCGGTGTTGGCGTCGGAGGGAGGCGCGGCGTCGGTCATCGGTCAGGTCTGTCTGAATGAGTGGACGGCGTCCGATTACGGCGCCGGGAAGGCGCGGCGACTAGCACGAGGCTCCGGATGCGGCAACGATGCTCGCCCGGGAGGATTCAGGCCCTGGCAAGCTGGAGAGGCGACAGGTCGCACCTGGCCGGATGGGCGGTTCCGGTTGCGCGTCCCTATATCAGCCCCTAATCGTCTCCCGTCGCGTCCGGACCCTCCGCCGGACGCCAGTCAAGGATTGCCAGTGCCGCCGGTCCAGATCCAGATCATCATCTTCGCCGTCATCGCCGCCGTGATCCTGTTCCAGCTCTACAATGTGCTGGGCAAGAAGGTCGGTCGTCAGCCGGAGGAGGACGCCCGGTCCAAACCAGCCGCTGCTCCGAACGCCTCCGCGCCCGATCAGGCCGGCGGCCGGCCCAATGTGCTGGACGCCGTCACCCTGGCCTCGATCGCCGGCCTGAAGGCCCGCGATCCGGCCTTCGACCCGGTGCGCTTCCTCGAGGGCGCGCGCCAGGCCTATGAGACCATCGTCCGCGCCTATGCCGCCGGCGACCGCGAGACGCTGAAACCCCTGCTGACCCCGACCGTCATGGCCTCGTTCGAGATCGGCATCGCCGCGCGCGAGAGCCGGGGCGAGACCGAGATCGCGGAATTCCTTCATCCCGCCCGCGCCGATCTGGAACAGGCCTCGGCCGAGGAGAACCTCGCCACCGCCAAGGTCCGGTTCCTGGCCGAGCTGCGCAACCGGGTGAAGCCGGGCGATCCGGCGGCCGAGGAACAGGTCGAGGAGCGTCGCGTGGCCGAGCTGTGGACCTTCGAACGCACCCTCGGCGCCAGCGACCCCAACTGGGTGCTGGCTCGCACCGAAGCCGCCGCCGCCTGATGCGGGGCGGCCCGCGCGGCTGGCAGACGGCCGCCTGCCTCGCCCTGACCATGGTTCTGGCCGCCTGCGCCACCGCGACGACCCGGCCGCCGCCTGCGCCCCCCCCGACGGAGACGCCCGCGCCCGGTCCCGCCCCGGCCGGGGCCAGTCCCGCGACCCTGCCCGGCTGGAACGATGAGGATCACCTCGCTGCTTTCGAGGCCTGGGCGGTCGGCTGCGCCGTGGCCCGCGACGCCGCCTCCCGGACGCAGTGCGACCGGGCGATGCACATCAAACAGACGTCAAAGCCGGTCACGCCCTCGGCGGCCCGCGCCTTCCTCGAGACCGGCTTCACCGTCGTGGCGGCCGTGACGCCGGACGGCGGACCGGGCCTGATGACGGCCTATTTCGCCCCGGAGTATCAGGCCCGCCGCGCGCCCGACGCCGAGTTCGACATGCCCCTCCGGGCCCGCCCGCCCGGCTGGGCCCGCGGCGACGTATCGGCGGTGCGCGCGGATATCGAGGCCTCCCCGGCGGACGACGCCCTGGCCTGGATGCGGGCCGAGGACCTGTTCTTCCTGCAGATCCAGGGCTCAGGCTATCTGACCTTCGAGGACGGGTCGAAGGCCCGCGCCGCCTATGCCGCCGACAACGGCCGTCCCTTCGTCGGCATCGCCCGGCCGATGGCGGAGCAGGGGCTGCTGCCGCCCAACGGAACCTCGGGCGAGGCCATCCGCGCCTGGCTGGCGGCCCATCGCGGGCCCGAGGCGAGGGCGGTCATGGCCCTGAACCCCCGCTACATCTTCTTCGCCCTGGACCCCGACGACGGCGGCGACCCGAACGGCGCGGCGGGCATTCCCCTGACCGCCCGCCGGTCCATCGCCGTCGATCCGGCCCACTGGCGCTATGGCGATCTGGTGTGGATCTCGGCCGACGGCGGCAATCTGGTCGGGGCGCGGGGCAGCTATCAGGGTCTGGTCGTCGCGCTCGACACCGGCTCGGCCATCCGCGGGCCCGTCCGCGCCGACTTCTACATGGGCCGAGGCCCCGCGGCCGGCGCGGAGGCGGGCGCGGTGCGCCATCCGCTCAGGATGTGGCGGCTGGTTCCGCGGGGCTAGATCGGGCCGGTCCGAGCGCCAAAGATTGCATTCAGAAGTCGAGACGCCAGCCCCGATCTCAGTGGTTCGAAAGCCTTCACGCGTTCCAGAATGCTGGCCGGGTAGGGTGAAGGGTAGGCGGCGGCGAGCATCCGGACCTGACGGGCCAGGGGAGCAAGGTAAGTCTGGTCAAGACTCCAGGCGATCCGGTGATCCTCTTCGTCGTAACCAATCCGCAAGGCGAGCACGGCGTCGACATGACCGAGAGGCCTCATCGTCAGAGTCAGGACCATTACCGTTCCTCCTTCGGAAGCCTCCAGAACCGCCTCTCCGTCCAGCGTGTCGACGATGGATGCCAGGTCCCGACTGAAACCTGCCAATCGGGCGGCCGATAGCGTGCCGCCACATCGAACCGTCGACCAAAGCGTTTCAACTGTGATCTCGAAACTCAGGAGGTCCTGACCGTAGTCGTCCTCCACGTCCGAATAGGGTTTCCCTATCACCCACAGGCAAAAGCCGCCGAGAACGAGGTCCGGGTCGCGCTCCGTCACCGCCGCCGCAAACCGCCCAGCAGGCCGCGCAGCAGTTCGCGCGTGATCGTGCTCCCCGCCGTGCGCAGGACGGACTTGGTCGCGGCCTCGATCGGCGTCTCGCGGGTCGAGCGGCGGGCCGGGGCGCGGGGGCGGGCGGCTTCGCGGTCGTAGCGGGCCTGTTCGCGGGCCTCGACCTTCTCGCGGGCGGCGGCGGCCTTTTCGGCCTCTTTCGCAGCCGCGGCGTCGGCTTTCGCCCGGGCCTCGGCCATTTTGGCGTCGGCCGTGGCCTGATCCGCCGCGCCCCGGCGGAGGGCGAGGATTTCCTCGGCGGAGTCGCGGTCGACCACCGCCTCATACAGCCCCCGCACCGGGCTGGCGGCCATGACGGCGGCGCGTTCGGCGTCGGTGGCGGGGCCAAGCCGGCTGTCCGGCGGGCGGATCAGGGTGCGGGCGACCACATGGGGCGCGCCCTTTTCGTCGAGGGTCGAAACCAGGGCCTCGCCAACGCCCAGACCCTGTATGGCCTCGGCGGTGTCGAAGGCCGGATTGACCCGGAAACTGTCCGAAGCCGCCTTCAGCCCGCGCTGTTCGGCCGGGGTGTAGGCGCGCAGGGCGTGCTGGATGCGGTTGCCCAGCTGGGCCAGCACGCTGTCGGGAATGTCGGCCGGGTTCTGGGTGACGAAATAGACGCCGACGCCCTTCGAGCGGATCAGGCGAACGACCTGTTCGACCTTTTCGCGCAGGGCGGGCGGGGCGTCGTTGAACAGCAGATGGGCCTCGTCGAAGAAGAAGACGAGGCGCGGCTTTTCGGGGTCGCCGACCTCGGGCAGCTGTTCGAACAACTCGGACAGCAGCCACAGCAGGAAGGCGGCATACAGGCGCGGGCTGGCCATCAGCTTCGTCGCGTCCAGCACATTGACCTGGCCGCGGCCGTCAAGGCCGGTGCGCATCATGTCTTCCAGTCGCAGGGCCGGCTCGCCGAAGAAGGCCTTGCCGCCCTGCTGCTCCAGCTGAAGGATGGCGCGCTGGATCGAGGCGATCGAGGCGGGGGCGACATTGCCGACCTCGCGGCCGATGCGCTCCGAATTCTCGCCGACGTAGGCGAGCATGGCGCGCAGGTCGTCGAGGTCGAGCAGCAGGAGCTTTTCGGTATCGGCGACGTGGAAGAGGACCGACAGCACGCCTTCCTGGACGTCGTTCAGGTTCAGCATCCGGGCCAGCAACAGCGGGCCGATCTCACTGACGGTGGTGCGGATCGGATGGCCCTTGAGGCCGTACAGGTCCCAGAACACGGTCGGGGCGGCGCGCGGCGTCAGCGTCAGCCCCATGCCGGCGGCGCGGGCCAGCAGTTTCTCATTGGGCGAACCCGGCACGCAGATGCCGGACAGATCGCCCTTCACATCGGCGCAGAAGACGGGGACGCCGGCGTCGGAAAAGCCCTGGGCCATGATCTGCAGGGTGACGGTCTTGCCCGTGCCGGTGGCGCCGGCGACGACGCCGTGGCGGTTGGCGCGGTGGAACAGAAGCTGTTCCGGCTTGTCAGACTGGCCAAGAAACAGGCCGGGGGCGGCGTCGGGCATGGGAACTCCGGGCGGGGGGCGGCGCTCATGCTCTACCGGCGGCGATCCCGGTTCAAGGCCGGATTGACGCCGACCGCCTGGACCTTGACCATATGCCGATGAAACCCCCCATCTCCGTCCCGACGTCCACCGTCTCGCGCAACGCCCTCGTGCTGATCGCCGTCGTCGCAGGCGGCGCGGCGCTGTACTGGCTCAGGGGCATACTGACGCCGCTGGCCATGGCCATCTTTCTGATGATCATGATCGACGGGGTGAAACGGGGGATCGAGAACCGCACGCCCGTGCCCGGCCGCTGGGCCGGGGTCGCCGCCCTGCTGGTGGTGATCATGGGCTTTTTCGCCTCGATCGCCATCATCACCAACGGAGCCCTCAACTTCTTCAGCGAGGCTTCAGGGGTTTCGACCGGGATCGGTCCGCGCATCGACCAGATCCTGTTCGACGTTTCGCGCCTGTTCGGCGTCGAGACGGCGCCGACCGCGACCCAGCTGATCGCCCAGCTCGACATCCGGGCCTATCTGACGATGGCGGCGAGTCAGGCGTCGGGAGTGCTGTCGGGGTCCTTCTTCGTCCTGGTCTATCTCGGCTTCCTGCTGGCGGCCCAGACCGGGTTCCGCCGCAAGATCGTCGGTCTGTTCCCCGGCCGCGCCTCGCGGTCCGAGGCGATGGGCGTGTTCGATCGCGTGCGCGGCGGAGTGGAGGGTTATCTCTGGGTCCAGACGGTCACCGGCGCGATGATCTGCGCCGCCGCCTGGCTGCTGATGCGGGCCGTGGGGCTCCAGAACGCCGAGTTCTGGACCTTCGTCATCTTCGTGGTCGGATTCATCCCGGTCCTGGGCGGCGCCGTGGCGGGTCTGGCCCCGCCGCTGTTCGCCCTGGTCCAGTTCGAGAGCTACTGGCCCGCCGCGATCCTGCTGGTCGGCCTGCAGACCATCCTGTTCATCAGCGGCAATATGATCCAGCCGCGCATGCAGGGCGACAACCAGAACATCGATCCGGTGGTGGTGCTGTTGTCGCTGGCCTTGTGGGGCCAGCTGTGGGGCGTGGTGGGCATGTTCCTGTCGACGCCGCTGGCGGTCATGGCCATGGCCGTGCTGGCGGAGTTCAAGGGCTCGCGCTGGATGGCCATCCTGCTGTCGGGCGATGGAGAGCCCTATGCGGACGATGACGAAACCGCGGCGCCCGGGCCCCGACGGGGCCGCGTCAACCCGCCGCAGTCAAAGGCCGTTTGAGGCGGTTCGGGCGCCCTTGATTGGCCACAAGCGGCGCCTATTTCACACTTGTCACCGCGGCCCCTCCCCTCCCCCCAAAGGCCGCGGCGGAACAGATCGGCGCCAACCCTCCCCCCTCCCCGGCGCCGATCCGAAGCAGGCCGCCGAACGCAAGTTCGGCGGCCTTGTCGTTTCCGCAATCAGCGTCTGCGCTTTCAGCGCCACAGAGGGGTCCCTGCGGATGGATTTGCGCCCGGCGGCGGGAACAGGCGGCGGACAGGTCGCGTTAGCGGCGGCGGAAGGGCGAACCGCGGGTGTCCCGCGCAAAGCTCAAAAGGTAAGTCCTGATGATAAAGACGATTTCCGCCGCGTCCCTGACGCTTCTGCTGGCCGGCGTGGCCGCCCCCGCCCTCGCCCAATCCGCGCCCGACTGGAGCGGCCCCTACATCGGCGTCTATGGCGGCGTGATCGATAACAGCGAGGACTCCGACGAACGCCTGGTGTTCGACCGCGATTTCGACGGTGAGTTCGATGACACGGTGGTCCTGAACGGCACGACCAACAGCGCCTTCAGCCCCGGTTCCTGCGACGGCGCTGCCCTGAACAACAACGCGGCGGCCGGCTGTGATTCCGACACGACCGGTGTCGAGGCCACCGTGCGCGTCGGCTACGACATGCAGTTCGGCTCCTTCGTGGTCGGCGCGGTCGGCGAATATGGCGTATCGGACGTCGACGACGCCGTGACTTCGTTCAGCACCACGCCGGCGGCCTATCAGTTCTCGCGCGACCTCGAATCCATGGCGGCCCTGCGGCTGCGCGCCGGCTTCGCTGCCGGACCGGCCCTCTACTACGTCACCGGAGGCGTCGCCCGCGCCAAGATCGACAACAGGTTCCGCACCACCAATGGCCTCAACAGCTTCACCGAAACGGTCAATGACGACGAGGCCGACGGCTACCAGCTGGGCGCCGGAGTCGAATGGCGGCTGGCTCCGAACCTGAGCCTGACGGGCGAATACCTGTACACGGACCTGGAGCCCGGCGACTACGTCGTCCGTGTTGGTCCGGGGGCGGCGGGGCCGACCAATCCCTTCATCCTGCCGCCGAACACCGCCGGCACCGATCTGGCCCGCAGCAATGACGCGATGGAGCTGCATGCCCTGCGGCTGGGCATGAACGTCCGGTTCTAACTCCCCGCTTCGCGGATAACTGACCGGCGCGGCGCCGGCTCCGGAAACGGGGCCGGCGCTGTCGTTTTGGGGGTTCCCGAGCCCGCCTGCCTGGCCTAGTCAGGCGCCGTTCGACGCGGACGGCTTGCCCGGGCGGCAAAGCGGCCTAGTCTGACCCCATCTCCGGCGGCCCGTTGACGAGGCCGCGTCCTCAAGAGTTCTGTCCATGTCCGGCGAAACGGCACCCTCGCACCCTCAGGCGATCCCCCTGGAGGCGCTGGAAGCCAGCTTCGCGACCGCCATCGGCGGACCGCCCGGGCCCGACGCCCGATCCTACCTGGCCCAGGCCTGGGACGACTACGCCGCCGACGAGACGCCCGAGCTGAGCGGCGCGGACCTGGGCGCCCTGCTGGCCGCCGTCTGGAAGCTGGCGGGCGAGCGCAAGCCCGGCGAGGCCGCCCGCATCACCATCAGCCCGCTGACCGGCGCCGACGGCCGCCCCGCCGGCTTTGACAGCATCGGCATCGTCCAGGACGACCGGCCGTTCCTCGTCGACAGCGTCATGGGCGAACTGGCCGAGGCCGGGGTCACCGTCCGTTCGATGTACCATCCGATCGTTGAGATCGCAGGCCGGCGGGTCTCGCTGATCGTCGTCGTCATCGACCCCGTGCCCCAGGAACGTCGCGACGCCCTCGGCGAGGGCCTGGCCCAGACCATGGCCGATGTGCGCGACGCGGTCGCCGACCACGCCGCCATGAACGCCCTGATGGCGCGCTCGATCACCCATCTGGAAGCGACGCCGCGCGGCGTGGATCCAGGAGTCCTGGCCGAGAATCTGGCTTTTCTCCAGTGGCTGCAGGCCGATCATTTCGTCTTCCTCGGCGCCCGCGACTACGACTATCCGCGAAGCAAGGACGGCGGCTATGAGGCCGAGGCGCCCCTGTCGCAGTCGGGCGTCGGCCTGGGCGTGCTGGCGGATCCGGAACGGACCGTCCTGCGCCGCGCCAATGAGCCGGCGGTGCTGACCCGGTCGATGAAGAAGCAGCTGGACCTGTCCGAACCGGTCACTGTGGCCAAGGCCAATGTCCGCTCCCGCGTCCACCGGCGCGCCTATATGGACTATATCGGGGTCAAGCGGTTCGGACCGGACGGTCGCCCCTCGGGCGAGACCCGGTTCGTCGGCCTGTTCACCGCCGAGGCCTATGACAAGACGGCAACCCAGGTGCCGCTGGTCCGCCGCAAGGTCGCCAACGCCCTGACCCGCGCCGGCAAGACGGCCGGCAGCCACAGCGAGAAGCGCCTCAAGAACATTCTCGAGAACTACCCGCGCGACGAACTCTTCCAGGTCAGCGAGAACGAGCTGCTCGAGATCGCGCTGGGCATCCTGCACCTGCACGACCGGCCGCGCATCAAGACCTTCACCCGCAAGGATCCGTTCGACCGGTTCGTCTCGGTTCTGGCCTTCATCCCCCGGGAGCGGTTCGACGCCTCGGTCCGTGAACGGATCGGCAAGATCCTGGCCCGGGCCTGGGGCGGCCGTCTGTCGGCCTGGTATCCGCAGCTGTCGGACCAGCCGCTGGTGCGCATCCACTACATCATCGGCGTCACCCCGGGAGATCATCCGTGTCCGGATCAGGCGGCCCTCGACGCGGAAATCGCCGAGGCCGGCCGCAGCTGGATCGACCGTTTCGAGAGCGCCCTGCGCGAGGCCGATGTGGACGATGTCGTCGTCGGACCGTTGAGCGCGCGCTGGGCCCAGGCCTTCGGGGCCGGCTATCGGGATCGCTATGATGCGATGGAGGCCGTGCGCGACCTTCAGGCCGTCGATGTCCTGAACGACTCGGGGGTCAACGACGGCGGCGAGCCGGTGGCGGTTCGCGCCTTCCGCGCCGCGGGCGACGGCCCGCTGAATTTCCGCTTCAAACTCTATCACCGCGGCGGCGCCGTGCCGCTGTCGGACGTGCTCCCGATCCTGGCCGACATGGGACTCAAGACGCTCGAGGAATGGGGCCACGCTCTGTGTCCCGCGGGCGACTCCGAGATCCATGTGCATGAATTCCTGCTGGAGGACCCGCGCGGCGGTGGCCTGGAGTTCAGCGATGTGAAGGGGCCGTTCGAGGCCGCCTTCTCGGCGGTCTGGACCGGGCGGACCGAAAGCGACGGCTTCAACCGGCTGGTGCTGGAACTGGGCGTCGACTGGCGCGAGGCGGCGCTGGTGCGGACGCTGGCGCGCTACCGCCAGCAGACCGGTCTCGATCCCAGCCAGGCTGTGCAGGAAGAGGCGCTGCGCGACTATCCGGCCGTGGCGCGGGGCCTGCTGGCCCTGTTCGCGGCGAAATTCGATCCGGCGGCGGGCGGCGACGCCGCCAGCCGGGCGCCCGCCCTGGCCGCGCTGGTCGAGCAGATCAACGCCCTGCTCCAGGAGGTGAAGAGCCTCGACCACGACCGCGCCTTGCGGCGGATGGTCCTGCTGGTCCAGGCGATCAAGCGCACCAACTACTATCAGACCGGCGCCGACGGGGCGCCCAAGCCGCATATCTCGATCAAGATCGCCTCGCGCGAACTGGCCGACCTGCCCCTGCCCAAGCCGTTCCGAGAGATCTTCGTCTGCGCGCCGCATATCGAGGGCGTGCACCTGCGCTTCGGACCGGTGGCCCGCGGCGGCCTGCGCTGGTCCGACCGCCGCGACGACTTCCGCACCGAGGTGCTGGGTCTGGTCAAGGCGCAGCAGGTCAAGAACGCCGTCATCGTGCCGGTCGGCTCCAAGGGCGGCTTCTTCCCCAAACATCTGGCGGCCATCGTCCGCGCCGGGGGCGACCGCGACGCCCAGCAGGGCGAGGCCATCCGCGCCTACAAGACCTTCCTCTCCGGCCTGCTGGACATCACCGACAACATCGACAGGTCGGGCGCCGTCACCCATCCGAATGGCGTGGTCCGGTTTGAAGGCGACGATCCCTATCTGGTCGTGGCCGCCGACAAGGGCACGGCGACCTTCTCCGACATCGCCAACGGCATTTCGGCCGACTACGGCTTCTGGCTGGACGACGCCTTCGCCTCCGGCGGCTCGGTCGGCTACGACCACAAGGTCATGGGCATCACCGCCCGCGGCGCCTGGGAGGCGGTCAAGCGTCACTTCCGCGAGATGGGCAAGGACATCCAGACCGAGCCCTTCACCGTGGTCGGCGTCGGCGACATGTCGGGCGACGTGTTCGGCAACGGCATGCTGCTGTCGAAGGCGATCAGACTGGTCGCCGCCTTCGACCACCGCGACATCTTCATCGACCCGAACCCCGACCCGGCCTCCAGCTGGGCCGAGCGCGACCGGATGTTCAAACTGCCGCGCTCGTCCTGGCAGGACTACGACAAGTCGAAGATTTCACAGGGCGGCGGCGTCTTCCCGCGCTCAGCCAAATCGATCGAGCTGAGCCCCGAGATCAAGGCGGCGCTGGACATCCAGGAGGACGTGCTGGACCCGGCCGCCCTGATGAAGGCCATCCTGCTGGCCCCGGCCGAACTGCTCTATTTTGGCGGTATCGGCACCTATGTGAAGGCGCCCAACGAGACCGACGCCCAGGTCGGCGACAAGGCCAATGACGCCATCCGCGTCGACGGCGGCGAGGTCCGGGCCAAGGTCATCGGCGAGGGCGCGAACCTCGGCTTGACGCAGGCGGGTCGGATCGCCTTCGCCCAGTCCGGCGGCCGGATCAACACCGACGCCATCGACAACTCGGCGGGGGTCGACAGCTCCGACCATGAGGTCAACATCAAGATCCTGACCGGCGCCGCCATCGCCTCGGGCGCGCTGAAGGCCGGCGATCGTAACGCCCTGCTGGCCTCGATGACCGATGAGGTCGGGCTCAAGGTGCTGGCGCACAACTACGACCAGACGCTGGCGGTGTCGCTGCAGGAGGCGGAGGGCGCGGACGCGCTCAACGCCCAGCAGCGATTCATGCAGTGGCTGGGGGCCAAGGGCAAGCTGGACCGCAAGGTCGAGGGCCTGCCCGACGACGGCAAACTGGCCGAGCGCAAGGCGGCGGGCCAGGCCCTGACCCGGCCGGAGCTGGCGGTGCTGACGGCCTATTCCAAGCTGGAGCTGTTCGACGACATCGTCGGCTCGACGGCGCCGGACGACCCGTTCTTCAAACAGACGCTGGTGCGCTATTTCCCGGCCCCGCTGGCGAAGTTCGAAGCGGACATGCAGCGTCACCGCCTGCGCCGCGAGATCGTCTCGACCATATTGGCGAACGAGATCGTCAACATGTGCGGCCCGACCTTCCCCGAGCGTCTGCGCCTGTCGGCGCGGTGCGATACGGCGGCCCTGGTCATCGCGTTCGAGACAGCGCGGCAGGTGTTCCGTCTCGACCAGGCCTGGGACCAGGTCTCGGCCCTGGACCTGAAGATTTCGGCGGAAGCCCAGACGGTGCTGTACCAGGAAATCGCCACGGTTCTGCGCCGTCAGACCTTCTGGCTGGCGCGCCGCGCCATGCGGCCGGGCTGCACGGTCGACGCCCTGGTGGCCGCCTACCGGCCGGCGGCGGACGCCCTGCGCGCGGCGGGCGGGACGGTGCTGTCCCGCTTCGAACAGGACCGGCTGGAAGGCCGGGTCCAGAGCTTCACCGCTCTCGGCGTGCCGGAGGCCATGGCGCGTGACTTCGCCATGCTGCGCCCGCTGGTCGCCACGGCCGACATCGGCGATCTGTCGCGGCAGGCGGGCTGGCCCGAACCGGCCATGGCCATGCTGTACCACCAGGTCGGCGCGGCCTTCGATTTCGACCGGCTGCGGGCGGGGGCGGGCAATGTGCCCTCGGCCGATCATTTCGACCGGCTGGCGGTGCGCCGCCTGATCGAGGACCTGATGGCCGAACAGGCCACCCTGACGCGGGCCGTGGCCAAGGCCGCGGACGTCTCGGTCGGGGTCAGCGAGGCGACGGCCGAGGCCGCCGTGGACAGCTGGATCGGTCCGCGCCAGGACACGGTCGAAGGTGTGCGCGCCTCGGTCGACGAGATCGAGGCCTCGGGTGCGGGCTGGACCTTCGCCAAGCTGACCATCGCCAACAGCGTCGTCCGTGAGATCGCCTCGTCAGCAGGCTGATGGGGCCTTCTTGTGGGGCCGCGGTCGTCGGCCCTGCGGGACCTCCCGACCCGACGCGGGCAATCAGGTGGGCCGCGGTCAAAAGGCTTCGCCTTTTCGACCCGGCGCGGCCTGGCGCTTCGCGCTCGCGCCCGCGTTCTGCTAGCGTCGGGGGCTAAGGGAGAGGCTGATGCCGCGTAAATTTCTGGTCGTGGTCGACGACAGTCCGGAGTTCGAGACGGCGCTGCGCTACGCGTCGCGTCGCGCCCGCTCGACGGGCGGCCGGGTCGCCCTGCTGCGTGTCATCCCGGCCGCGGCATCGGACGCCCACTGGGCCGGGGTGCGCGAGGAGATCGAACGCCAGACCCGGCTTGAGGCCGAGGCCTCGCTGAACAAATGGGCCGGGGAGGCGGCGGAACGATCCGGCGAGACGCCCGTGCTGTTGATCGAACGCGGCGAGCCGCAGGACGCCATCCGCAAGGTCGTCGGCGAGGATATCGAGATCAAGATTCTGGTCCTCGCGGCGGGCGGCGGCGGGCGCGGGCCCGGTCCGCTGGTTTCGGCCGTGGTCAAACAGGGCGCGGCCTTCACCGGGCGCAAACTGCCGGTGACGATCGTCCCGGGCGAACTGACCGAGAAGGACATCGAGGATCTGGCCTGACGCGAGGGGCGCTATCGCTCGCGACGCGGTCGCTCGCTGTTTGAGCGCGTTAGGGTGCGCAGCGGAAGACCACGCGTCAGGGAGTCGCTCTTGAACCGGCCGCCCGCGGAGCGCACTTACGCGCCATGTTCATCCAGACCGAAGCCACCCCCAATCCCAATGCGCTGAAATTCCTGCCCGGACGGGATGTCGCTTCCGATCCGCGGGACTTCGTGAACCGGGACGAGGCTGCCGCATCGCCCCTGGCCGAGGCCCTGTTCCAGCTGGACGGCGTGACCGGGGTCTTCTTCGGCTATGACTACGTCTCCGTCACCCGTGGCCCCGACGGCCCGGACTGGACCGCGATGAAGGCCCCCATCCTCGCGGCGATCATGGATCATTTCGTCTCGGGCGCGCCGCTGATGCGCGAGGGGACGACGGTCGACGACGCCGGAGGCGACGAGGACTCCGAGGTCGTGGCCGAGATCAAACAACTGCTCGACAGCCGGGTCCGCCCCGCCGTGGCCCAGGACGGAGGCGACATCCTGTTCGACGCCTTCGACGAGGAGACGGGCGTCCTCACCCTGCGGATGCGCGGCGCCTGCGCCGGCTGCCCCTCGTCGACCGCCACCCTGAAGTCCGGGGTCGAGCAGATGATGAAACACTACATTCCGGAAGTGACCCGCGTCGAACAGGTGATCTGAGGGGTTGGCGCGCTAACGCTCGCGACGCGGTCGCTTGCTGCTTGAGCGCCGAGAGCCAGCGCTCAAACAGCGAGCCGCCGCGCGGCGAGCGGTAGCGCCCAAACAAACTGAAACGAATCTGTCCTCGCGTCCGGGGGCCGATTGCGCCATCATCCGTCCATGCCCCGTTTCCAGAGCGACAGCGACGCCCGACGTCTCGGCGAGGCCCTCGCGGCGCTGCGCCGGGGCCGCGCCCTGAGCCAGGCCGAGGCCGGCCGCAGGGCGGGCATGACCAGCCAGGGGTGGGGTCTGTATGAAACCGGCAAACGCTCGGGCCTGTACCGCCCCGACGTCCAGCGCCGGCTGACCGCCGCGCTGGACGCCACGCCGGAGGACCTGTTGCTGCATCAGGGTGCCGCCGCGCCCGGGATGGCCAGCGAAGGCCGCGCCTTCGTTCATGCGCCCGCGCTTCCCGGGAAAACAGGGACCCGCCGGCTGCAACTGTCCAATGACGACCTCGCGCCCTGGGCCGCCTCGGGCGTGGTGGTGGAGTATGAGCCGGGCCGCTGGCCACGGCGCGATCAGGGTTGCGTGATCGAGATGGCGAATGGCGAGATCCAGGTCCGACTCTATGACGGCGCGGACGCCGACGCCCTGACCGTGCGCGGCGGCCCGGGCGGTCTGATGGCGCGGGCGCGGATCGCGCGCTCGGACACCCGCGCCGTGTCCGCCGTCGTGGCCCGGCTGGAGCTCTGAATGAAACGAATTTATTGCAACGATTTCGTTTCCATGAAACAGTTCGTTCTCGCAAGGGACGGAGCGGACGGCCATGGCCAGAATCGGCGGACGGGACGAAGTCGACGTCTATGTCGGCGCGCGGATCGGGCTGAGGCGATCGGCCCTCGGCCTGTCGCAAAGCGCCCTCGCCCAGCAACTGGGGATCAGCTTCCAGCAGGTGCAGAAATACGAGACCGGCCAGAACCGCATTTCGGCTTCGCGGCTGCATCGCGCCGCCACGGTGTTGGGAACCTCGGTGGAGACCTTCTTCCCGCCGGTCGAGACAGCGCGCGGCACGGGCGACGACGGGTGGGAGCAGATGCGGTTCATCACCGCGACCACCGATGGACGCAGCGTCGCGGCGGGCTTTCCCTTGATCGAGGATCGCGACATCCGCAGGGCGGTGGCCCGCATCGTACGGGCGCTGGCGCGGGACGACTGAGGGTTCGCAGCCCCGGCGCGACGTCATGAGGTTGATGATCGTCGATACGGCCCTGGGCCTGTGCACCGCCGGCGTGTTCGCGGTCGACGGCGCTGACGCACGCCAACTGGGCTTGCGGTCGGAACCGATGGTCAAGGGCCATTCCGAACGCATCGCCGGCTTCGCCCGGGACGCGGCGGCGGAGGCGGGCGTGGCCTTCGCGGACCTGGACCGGATCGGCGTCACGGTCGGGCCGGGGTCGTTCACCGGCCTGCGGGTCGGCCTGGCCTTCGCCCAGGGGCTGGCGGCGGCGCTCGGTCGGCCGGTGGTCGGGATTTCGGCGCTCGACGCCCTCGCGGCCTCGGCGGGCGAGGCTCCGGCGGTCGCGGCCCTGATCGACGCCCGCCGCGGCCAGGTCTATGCCCGCTTCTGGCGCGACGGCGGCCCCGAAGGCCCCGCCGAGGCCCTGACGCTCGAAGCGGCGGCTGGCCGGATTGAACGCCTCGGGTCCGGTGCTGTGCTGGTCGGGTCCGGCGCGGCGCTGTTCACCGGACTCGCGCCCGACATGATCCTCCGCCTCCTCGACGGGCCGGAGCCTGGGGCCCTGGCCCGGCTGGCGGCGGCGGCCGATCCGGCCTTCGCCCGGCCGACCCCCCTGTATCTGCGCGCGCCCGATGCGACACCGCCCACCCGGCTTCCGGGCCAGGCCCGGACGCCGGCGCCATGAGCCGGAGCGCCGAGACGGCGGCGCGCCTCGCGGAGATTCACGCCGCTGCCTTTCCCGCGCCTTGGGACGCCGCCGCGTTCGAGGCCCTGCTGGCGCAGACGGGCGTCTTCGTGCTCGAGGCGCGGGACGGCTTCATCCTGCTGCGGGCCGTCGCCGACGAGGCCGAGATCCTGACCCTGGCCGTGCGTCCAGCGGCGCGGCGGTCGGGTCTGGGCGCCGGGCTGGTCAAGCAGGGCGCGGCGGCGGCGGCGGCGCGCGGCGCGACCCAACTGTTCCTCGAAGTGGCCGATGACAACGCCCCCGCCCGCGCCCTCTACGCCCGCGCGGGCTTCGCCGAGGCCGGCCGGCGACCCGGCTATTACGCCCGCCCCGACGGCGGCCGGCAGGACGCGCTGATACTGGCCCTAAACTTGACGGCCCCGCTTCCCTAGCGCGGGCGGCCCGCCTATCCTGCCCGCCATGGACCGGATCGAAAAACTCTGCGCTGAGCGCGGCATGCGCATGACCGAGCAGCGGCGGGTGATCGCCCGGGTGCTGTCCAGCGCGGACGACCATCCGGACGTCGAGGAACTGTACCGCCGCGCCTCGGCCATCGATCCGCACATCTCGATCGCCACCGTCTATCGCACCGTCCGCCTGTTCGAGGAGGCCGGAGTCGTTGAAAAACATGACTTTGGCGATGGGCGCAGCCGCTATGAAGAGGCGGGCGACGACCACCACGACCATCTGATTGACACCCGCACGGGCGAGGTCATCGAATTCTTCGACGCCGAGATCGAGCGGCTGAAGACCGAGATCGCCGAACGCCTCGGCTTCGAACTGATCGGCCACAAGCTGGAGCTCTACGGCAAGGCGATCGAGGGGGCGGAGCCGTCCAAGCGGGAAGGCCTGATCTTCACCCGCCACGCCCACCGGGTCGATCCGGACAAGCTCGATATTTGATCGGGCCGCGGTCAGGAGGCTCCGCCTCCTCGATCCGACGCGGCCCGGGGCTGGAGTTCCGGTAGCCTGCCGTAACCCGGCGCGCTAAACACGCCGTCCATGACCGAAACCCTCGCCCCGCCGCAGGACGGACCGGCCGCGCCCAAGCGGCTGTTCATCAAGACCTACGGCTGCCAGATGAACGTCTATGACAGCGAGCGCATGGCCGATGTGCTGCGCCCGCTGGGCTATGCCACGACCGACACGGCCGAGGGCGCCGACTTCGTCATCCTCAACACCTGCCACATCCGCGAGAAGGCGGCCGAGAAGGTCTATTCCGAGCTCGGCAAACTGAGAGAATTGAAGGACGCGCGGGCGAGGAATTCGACGACTCCGATGATTATCGCCGTGGCCGGTTGCGTCGCCCAGGCCGAGGGCGAGGAGATCATGCGCCGGCAGCCGGCGGTCGATCTGGTCGTCGGGCCGCAGGCCTATCACCAGTTGCCCGAACTGCTGACCCGCACGGCGCGGGCGCGGGGCGAGCGGATCGGGGCGGATTTCGCCCCCGTCGACAAGTTCGACGCCTTGCCGGCGGCGCGTGGCGTCGATGGGCCGACCGCCTTCCTGACGGTGCAGGAGGGATGCGACAAATTCTGCACCTTCTGCGTCGTGCCCTATACGCGCGGGGCCGAGTGGTCGCGGCCGGTCGCCGCCATTCTGGCCGAGGCGCGGCGGCTGTCGGATCAGGGGGTGCGCGAGGTGACCCTGCTGGGCCAGAACGTCAACGCCTATGACGGCGAGGGGGCCGACGGCGCGCCCTCGACCCTGGCGCGGCTGGCGTACGCCCTGGCCGACATCCCGGGGATCGACCGCATCCGCTATACGACCAGCCACCCCAACGACATGTCGGACGACCTGATCGCCGCCCATGGGGAGCTGGAGGCGCTGATGCCCTGGCTGCATCTGCCGGTGCAGGCGGGATCGGACAGCATCCTGCGGGCGATGAACCGCAAGCACGGGCGACAGAAATATTTCGACCTGATCGACCGCGTTCGCGCGGCGCGGCCCGACATCGCCCTGTCCGGGGATTTCATCGTCGGCTTCCCCGGCGAGACCGACGCGGACTTCGAACAGACGATGGATCTGGTCCGGCGCGTCGGCTACGCCTCGGCCTTCTCCTTCATGTATTCGCCCCGGCCCGGCACGCCGGCGGCGACCATGGGGGCGCAGGTCCCCGAGGCTGTGGCGCGGGAGCGGCTGCATGCGCTGCAGGCCCTTCTGTGGGAGCAGCAGACGGCATTCAACGCCGCCATGACCGGACGAACCATGGACGTCCTGCTCGAGAAGAAGGGCCGTCACGGCGCCCAGGCCATCGGCCGTTCGCCCTGGCTGCAGTCGGTCCATGTCGACGACGCGGATCATCTGATCGGCCGGATCGTTCCGGTCGAGATCGAACACGGCCAGCAGAATTCGCTGAAGGGCCGACAGACCGAAACCGACCGCCCTCAAGAAGCGAGACGCCGCGCGTCGAGCGGTAGGGCGCAAGAGAGCATCCATGGCGCGTGAGAGTGAGTTCCTGGCCCTCGGCGACGTCGCCCTGCGCGCCGTCATCGGTCCCAACAGCCGCCACCTCGCCCTGATCGAGGACCGGTTCAAGGTGCTGGTCGAGACCCCCGGCGGGGGTGTCTCGATCAACGGCTCGGCGCGTGACCGGGCCCAGGCCAAACGGGTCATTGAGACCCTGATCACCCGCGCCGAAACCGGCGCCGAAATCACCGAGGCCGATGTCCGCACCGCCCTGGGCGCCGCCGTGGCCCAGCCGCGGGCGGGGCAGGGGAGCGTGGCCCCCGACGCCATCGCCCTGCCGGTCGGACGGCGCGGCGCGATCGCGCCCAAGACGGCGGCCCAGGCCAACTATCTGTCGCTGCTCAGCCGCTGCGAGCTGACCTTCGGCGTCGGCCCGGCGGGCACGGGCAAGACCTTCCTGGCGGCGGCCTACGGCGCCTCCCTGCTGCGGCGGGGACAGGTCGACCGTCTGGTCATCACCCGCCCGGCGGTCGAGGCGGGCGAGAAGCTGGGCTTCCTGCCGGGCGATCTGAACGAGAAGGTCGATCCCTATCTGGCGCCGATCTGGGAGGCGCTGAACGATATCCTCGGTCCCGACGACGTGCGCCGCCGGCGCGACAAAGGCGAGATCGAGGCGGCGCCCATCGCCTTCATGCGCGGCCGCACCCTGGCCCACGCCTTCATCATCGTCGACGAGGCCCAGAACACCTCGCGGCTGCAGATGAAGATGGTTCTGACCCGTCTGGGGGAGGGCGCGCGGATGGTGGTGACGGGCGACCCGTCGCAGGTCGACCTGCTCAATCCGCGCGACTCCGGCCTGAAACACGCCCTGCGCATCCTCGAGGATGTGAAGGGGGTGGGGGTGCAGCGGTTCGAGGCCCAGGACGTGGTCCGCCACGCCATGGTCGAGCGGATCGTGCGCGCCTATGACGCCGATTCCGCCAGCCGCCGCCCGGCCGCCGATCTTGAGGATCCCGACGCATGATCGAGGTCGAGGTCGAGGACGCGGCCTGGACGGCGGCCCTGCCGGACGCCGTGGCGGTGGTCGAACGGGCGGCGGCGGCGGCGCTGGGGGCGATCGAGGGCGATCTGGTCATATTGCTCACCGACGACGCGGCGGTCGGCGAGCTTAATCAGCGGTTCCGCGACCGGCAGGGGCCGACCAATGTCCTGTCCTTCCCGGCCGCCGAAAGCGCCGCGCCGCATCTCGGCGACCTGATGCTGGCCTTCGGCGTCTGCGCGGCCGAGGCGGCGGCGCAGGGCAAGACCCTGTCCGACCATCTGACCCATCTGACCGTCCACGGCGTGCTGCACCTGCTGGGCCGCGACCATGTCGACGAGGCCGAGGCCGAGGCGATGGAGGCCGAGGAGCGAAGCCTGCTTGCCAGCCTGGGCGTCGCCGACCCATACAGGCCGAATGAACCTGCTCACGGCGACGCTTGACGACGACGGCCCCAATGACGGACGGGGCGCGCGGCTGATCCTGCGCCTCGGCCGCATTGGTCTGGCCCTGGCCGCCGGGGCGGGCGCGGCCGTTGCCCACCCTCCGTTCGGCTTCCTCCCCGGCCTGCTCGGCTACGCCCTGCTGATGTTCCTCGCCGAGCGATCGACCTCGGTGCGCGGCGCCTTCTGGATGGGCTGGCTGGCCGGCTTCGCCTACTTCTTCATAAGCTGCTGGTGGGTGGCCGAGGCGTTTCTGGTCAATCCCGCCCAGGCCTGGATGGCGCCGTTCGCGGCCTCCTTGCTGCCCATCGGCCTTGGCCTGTTCTGGGGGACGGCGACGGCCCTGTACCGCCGGTTCCTGCCCGGCGGGGTCAAGCGGGTCCTGTTCTTCGCCGCCCTGTTCTGTCTGCTGGAATGGCTGCGCGGCCATGTCCTGACCGGCTTCCCGTGGAACCCGGCCGGGGCCAGCTGGAAGGCCGGGTCGGCAGCGTCCCAGTTCGCGGCGATCGGCGGAGTCTATGGGCTCAGCTTTATCACCGTGGCGGCGGCGGCCGCCTTCGGCCCCCTGCTGAACGCCGGACCGCGCAAGGCCCGGGTCGGGGCGGCCGTGCTGGGCGCACTGGTCATCGCGGGATTGGTGATCGGCGGCGCCGTGCGCCTGTCGCAGGCGCGGCTCGAGCTGACCGACACCGTGGTGCGCATCGTCCAGGCGGATGTGGACCAGGAGTCCAAATGGACGCCCGAGGCCTATCGCGGCATCGTCGACCGCTACGTCAATCTGACCGCCCGGCCCGGTGCGGTCACGCCGGACCTGATCATCTGGCCGGAGGGCGCGCTGCCGGCCTCGGCCAATCAGGTCTTCGCCCCCGGCTCGCCGGAGGCCGCGGCCATCGCCCGCGCGGTGCAGCCGGGCCAGAGCCTGATCATGGGACTGGGGCGCGGCCTGCCCGACCCCTCGGCGCCGGAGGGCGCGCGCTATTTCAACAGCCTGTTCGTGCTGACCGATCAGGGCGGCGACGGGCTCGCCATCACCGCCGTCTATGACAAATACCGGCTGGTGCCGTTCGGCGAATATCTGCCGGCGGGCGACCTGCTGGGGGCCCTGGGCGTGCGCAGCCTGACGCATATGCCGACGGATTTCAGCGCCGGCCCCCGTCCTGCGCCCATCGACATTCCCGGCGCGCCGCGCGCCCAGCCGTTGATCTGCTACGAGAGTCTGTATCCAAGCTTCACGCCCGGCGCCGCCGGCCGGCCGGCCTGGATCGTCAACATCTCCAATGACGCCTGGTTCGGCCGCAGCTCCGGTCCGCTCCAGCATCTGAACCTGGCCTCCTATCGCGCCATCGAGACGGGTCTGCCGATCGTGCGCTCCACGCCGACGGGGGTGTCGGCCATGATCGATCCCTGGGGCCGTGTGATCGGGGACCAGCGGCTGGAACCGGGCGAGAGCGGGGTGATCGACGCCCGCCTGCCCCGGCCCACCGAAGTGACCCTGTACGGGCGGGTCGGCGACCTGCTGTTCTGGCTGGTGGTGCTGGCCGGACTCGCGACCGGGGCGCCCTGGCATCGGCTCCGGCGCTTGCGCCCGAGCGTGTGAATTCAGGCCCGGAACAGCCCGATTCGCGCCATGCGAGAGGGTTAGAACCGGTTACGCAACCCCTGCTGGGCGGGGCGCCGCCGTTTTTGCATTTTTTGATGACAGCGGCGAATCCCAAGCGCATTCAGGCTTAGCGGTATGTAACCGAGGGACGAACGGACGATGGCGAGAGGCAAGGGCGAGGACGGTCCTCATCCGGTGGACCGGCACGTTGGCCGGCGCGTTTGCGAGAAACGCCTGGCGCTCGGTTATAACCAGAGCGATCTCGGCCGGGCCCTCGGCCTGACGTTCCAGCAGATCCAGAAATACGAGAAGGGCGCGAACCGGATTTCGGCGTCCAAGCTGTGGGACATCGCCCGCTTCTTCAAGGTCGACATAGGCTATTTCTTCGAGGGCCTGACGGGCGCCCAGATCGCCGGAATGGCCGAGGGCGGCGCCGGCTTCGAGCATGATTTTCCGGCCACCCGCTACACCATCGAGATCGGTCGGCTGGCTCCCCAGCTTTCCAGCCGCCAGCAGAAGCTGGCCCTCGAGCTGATCCGCGACATGGCCGAACGCAAGGAGTCGGACGAGGACTGATCGCCTCGCCCGCTCCCGGTTTCCCTATTCCTCCGACGCCGTCCGACGCCGCCCGAAGTCCGGCGCGGCGGTCTTCTGTTCGGCCCAGTAGGCGGCCCCGTCGCGCGGCTTGAACATCGTTCTGGGCGCCCCGTCGCGCGACACCACGGCGAAGGTGTTGGTTGAGGCCTGGTACAGCAGCACATCGCCATTGGGGCGTTCGACCCGGTCCGTCCCGGCGGGCGGACGGGCCGTGAAGGCCTGGATCTTCGCCAGATAGTCCTGCGGCGTCGCGGCGCCGAAATCCGCGCCGTTGCGCTCGAACAGCCTTGTGATCTTGGCGTCCACGGTTTCGCGCCGATTGGCGGTGATCGCGGGCCGGACGTCTTCCCGGTTCGTGCCGGCCGCCGCCGTCGGGCCCGGGGCGCCCGGGGCGGCGGTCAGTGTCGCCTCCCCACCCTCCGCCGCGCGGTCGCGCGTTTCGACAGCCGAGCCGCCGTTGCCGCACGCAGCCAAGGCCAGCGCCGCCCCGGCCAGCCACCCTAAACGCTTGTTGGCGATCATGAATCCCTCCCATGGTTGAAATCCGCCAGGCACAAGATAACCACAGGTCATATGTTCATGCAATGTTCCAGTCGCGGCGGGTTCCTCTCGACGCCGCCCGGTCGCATCGCTAGATCAGCGGCATGACCCCAGCCTCGCTGTCCGGACGCAAGATCCTGCTGATCGTCGGCGGCGGCATCGCCGCCTACAAGGCGCTGGAACTGGTGCGGCTGCTCAGGAAGGCCGGGGCCGAGGTCATGAGCGTGCTGACCGCGGCGGGGGCCGAGTTCGTGACGCCGATGTCGCTCGCCGCCCTGACCGGCCATCCCGTGCGCCAAGCCCTGTTCATGCCCGAGGACGAGACGGCCATGGGCCATATCGAGCTGTCGCGCTGGGCCGATCTGGTGGTCGTGGCGCCGGCGACGGCGGGTCTGATCGCCAAGGCGGCCAACGGTCTGGCCGACGACCTGGCCTCGACCACGCTTCTGGCGACCGACAAGCGGGTGCTGCTGGCCCCGGCGATGAATGTGCGGATGTGGCAGCATCCGGCGGTGCAGGCGAACATGGCGCGGCTGAAGGGGTTCGACGGATTCCACGGCGTGGCGGTGATCGGGCCGGACGAGGGCGAAATGGCCTGCGGCGAGTTCGGCCCCGGCCGGATGGCCGAACCGGCGGCGATCCTGTCGGCGATCGAGGGCCTGCTGGCCGGGCCGGACGGGCGGCCGCTAGCGGGGCGCAGGGCGGTGGTCACCGCCGGTCCCACATTCGAGCCGATCGATCCGGTGCGCGGCCTGACCAACCGCTCCAGCGGCAAACAGGGCTATGCCATCGCCGAGGCCCTGGCCCGGCTGGGCGCGCAGGTGACGCTGGTGTCGGGGCCCGTGGCGCTGGCCGCTCCGGTCGGGGTCGAGCGGGTCCAGGTCGAAACAGCCCGCGAAATGCAGGTGGCGGTGGCGGCGGCCTTGCCGGCCGACATCGCGGTGATGAGCGCGGCCGTGGCCGACTGGCGCGTCGACGGCGTGGCCTCGGGCAAGATCAAGAAGGCCCCGGGCGGCCCGCCCTCCCTGTCCCTGATCGAAAATCCGGACATCCTCGCCGGCGTTTCCGCGCCCGGAAAGAAGCGGCCGAAACTGGTGGTCGGCTTCGCCGCCGAGACCACGGACCTTGAGGCCAACGCCCGCTCGAAGCTGTCGCGCAAGGGCTGCGACTGGATCGTCGGCAACGATGTCTCCGACGACGTCTTCGGGGCCGACGGCAATACCGTCACCCTGTTCACCCGCGACGGCTCGGCCGAGACCTGGCCGCGCCAGTCCAAGGCCGAGGTGGCGCGCAAGCTGGCCGCCCGCATCGCCGACCATTTCAAAGCCTGAGAGCCAGTCCGCATGACCACCGTCCGCGTCGAACGCCTGCCCCACGCCGGGGACCTGCCCCTGCCGGCCTATGAGACCGGCGGCTCGGCCGGCATGGACCTGCGCGCGGCGGTGGCCGAGGACGCCCCGGTGACGCTGGCGCCGGGGGCGCGGGCGCTTGTTCCCACGGGGCTGAAGATCGCGCTGGAGCCCGGTTACGAGGCGCAGGTGCGTCCGCGGTCAGGTCTCGCGCTCAAGCACGGCCTGACCTGTCTGAATTCGCCCGGCACCATCGACAGCGACTATCGCGGCGAGGTCGGGGTCATCCTGATCAACCATGGACAGGAGGCGTTCGTCATTCGCCGGGGCGAACGCATCGCCCAGATGGTGATCGCAAGGCACGAGCAGGCGGCCATGGTCGAGGTCGCGGCGCTGGACGAAACGGCGCGCGGCGCGGGCGGGTTCGGCTCGACCGGACGCTAAGCGGAGCCATTCGGCGCGAGCTGCGTTAACCCTGCTTCCGGTCAAGCTTCGACCGCATCCAGGAGGTTGGCGTAATGGAGTCCCTGTTCGATTCGATCGGTGCTTTTCTGACCGGTATATTCGGCCTCGCCCAGGGCGGGTTCGACACCATCAATCAGGTCACCGGCCTGGTCATCGCCGTGATCGCGACCTTCATGATGCCGGCGTGGAGCCGGCTCTGGGCCACCTCGCTGGGGGCCGCCTTCATCTTCATCCTGGTCGGCCTGCTGCGCCCGCTGCTCGACGGCGGCGCCTTCGTGATGCCGCCGCTGCTGACGCTGAGCTTCTGGATGACGGTGCTGGCGCTGTTCCTCGGCTTCGCCGTGGTCATCGCCGTGATGTTCTTCATCAAGTCGCTGTTCGTCGGTCGCGGACACAGCCGTCACCGCCACGCGCATTGATGCTGGGCTGCGGTCACAGGGCTCCGCCCTGTCGACCCGACGCAGCCTGGCGCTTCGCGCAGGTAGTCGGAAAATTTGAGTCAGCGCTCAAGTCGTGAGCGACCGCGTCGCGAACGTAGCGCCCCGGCAGGCGCGAGCCTGCCAAGGATTACGCCTGCCGGAACCCCAGCACGTCCTGCATGTCGTAGAGACCGGGCTTGCGGCTGCGGACCCAGGCGGCGGCGGCGACGGCGCCCCTGGCGAACAGGGACCGGTCGATGGCTGAATGGCTGAGCGTCAGGGTTTCGTCCTCGGACGCGAACAGCACGGTGTGCTCGCCGATGACGCCGCCGGCGCGCAGGGAGGCGAAGCCGATCTTGCCCGCCTCCCGCTCCCCGGTGATGCCGTCGTACGGCGCGGAGCGGACGTCGGCCAGATCGACGTCGCGGCCGTTGGCGGCGGCTTCGCCCAGCATCAGGGCCGTGCCCGACGGCGCGTCGGCCTTGCGGCGGTGATGGGTCTCCAGCACCTCGATGTCCCAGTCGGCGGCGTCGAGGCGCTGGGCGGCGTGTTCGACCAGTCCGATCAATATGTTGACGCCGAGCGAGAAGTTGCCGCTGCGGACGATGGCGATCTTCTCCGACGCCTTGTGGATGTCGGTTTCCTGTTCGGGGGTGAGGCCGGTCGAGCCTATGACAAGGGCCGGTCCGCCGCGTTCGGCGCAGGCCTGGGCCAGTTCGACCGAGGCGTCGGGCGTCGAAAAGTCGATGATGACGTCGCACAGCGACAGGTCGGGGGTCTCGCCGCGGTCGAAGCGGGCGGCGACGACGACGTCCTCGCGGGCGTCCAGCACCGTCGAGACGGCCCGGCCCATCCGGCCGCGCGCGCCGGAGATGCCGGCATGGAATATGACGCTCAACTCAGACCCCTGTCAGTTCGCGGACCATAGTGGCGGCATTCGCGGGCGGCGTCATCCTCAGCCCGTCTGCCTACTGCGGCGCTTCTGACCCGAGGATGTCGGCCCAGAAGCGTTTGGCCTTGCCGGCGAAGGACGAATTGCGCGGCGTCTGGCTCTCGCCCAGCGAGGCGGCCAGTTCCTGCAGCAGCGCCTTCTGGTGCGCGGTCAGCTCGGTGGGCGTCTCGACGAACAGCTCGACCACCAGGTCGCCGCGGTTCTTGCCGTTCAGATGCGGCATGCCCTTGCCCTTGATGCGCACCGTCTTGCCGGTCTGGGCGCCGGCGGGGACGGTCACGGGCGCGCGGCAACGGCCGTCGCAGGCTTCGGAGGTCAGGCAGGGGGCGTCGATCTCGCCGCCGAGGGCCGCCGTGGTCATGGGCACGGGGACGGTGACCAGAAGATCGAGATTGTCGCGCTCGAACAGTTCGTGCGGCGTGACGGACAGGAAGACATAGAGGTCGCCGCGCGGGCCGCCGCGCGTGCCGGCGTCGCCCTCGCCCGACAGGCGGATGCGCGAGCCGTCGTCGACCCCGGCCGGAACCTTGAGCTGGAGCTTGCGGTTCCGGCGCACCTGGCCGTGGCCGGCGCAGGTGGTGCAGGCGTCCGCCGCCGCCAGTCGCGAACCGGCGCCGCCGCAATGGGGGCAGGTCCGCTCGACCTGGAAGAAGCCGTTGGCGGACCGCACGCGGCCCTGGCCCTGGCAGGTCGAACAGGTCGTCGCCTTGGCGCCCTTCTTCGCGCCGGAGCCTTCGCAGGTCTCGCAGGCGGCGGTGGTGGGCACGGCGATCTCGACGTCCGCGCCCTTGTAGGCCTGCTCGAGGGTGATCTCGAGGTCGTAGCGCAGGTCCGAGCCGCGGCGCGGGCCATGCTGGCGGGCGCCGCCGCCGCCGCGACCGCCGAAGACGTCGCCGAAGGCTTCGCCAAAGACCTGGGAGAAGATGTCGTTGACGTCGGTAAAGCCTTGGCCCTGACCGCCGAAACCGCCGCCGCCGTTGACGCCGGCGTGGCCGAAGCGGTCGTAGGCGGCGCGTTTCTGGTCGTCCGACAGCACGGAATAGGCTTCGGAAATTTCCTTGAAGCGCGCCATGGAGTCGTCGCACCCGCCGTTCTTGTCGGGGTGGTGCTTCATCGCCAGCTTGCGGTAGGCCGCCTTCAGCCCGGCGGCGTCGATGGTCCGTTCGACCTCGAGAACCTCGTAATAGTCACGCGTCGCCATGCGGCGTTCGTCCTCTTACCCTTGCCGACGGTTCGCGCCTCCTGGCGGGTGGCGACCGAACGGCTGACCGGGCTGACATGGGCGCCCGGGAAAATGATGCAAGTTTCGTGAAACGGCCCCGCCTGTCGCAGACAGACGGGGCCGTGGTCACCACAGGCCGGTGGCCTAGGCGCTCTTCTTCTCGTCGTCGCCGGCGTCGGGGGCGACTTCCTCGAACTCGGCGTCGACCACGCCGTCGTCGGCGGGGGCATCGGCCGCATCGCCGTCACCGGCGCCCTGTTGCGAGGCGTACATGGCCTCGCCCAGCTTCATCGAGGCCTGGACCAGGGTGTTGGTCTTGGTCCGGATGTCTTCCGGGTCCGTGCCGTCCTTGGCCGTCTTCAGCTCGGCCAGGGCGGTTTCGACAGCGGCCTTCTCGTCAGCGCCGAGCTTGTCGCCGTGTTCGGCCATGGCCTTTTCGGTCGAATGGATCAGGCTGTCGGCGGCGTTGACCGCCTCGACCATCTCCTTGCGGGCCTTGTCGGAGGCGGCGTTGGCCTCGGCTTCCTTGACCATCTTGTCGATGTCGGCGTCCGAGAGGCCGCCGTTGGCCTGGATGCGGATCGACTGTTCCTTGTTGGTCGCCTTGTCCTTGGCGGTCACATGGACGATGCCGTTGGCGTCGATGTCGAAGGCCACCTCGATCTGCGGCATGCCGCGCGGCGAGGGCGGAATGCCCATCAGGTCGAACTGTCCCAGCACCTTGTTGTCGGCCGCCATCGGCCGCTCGCCCTGGAAGACCCGGATGGTCACGGCCGACTGGTTGTCGTCGGCGGTCGAGAAGACCTGGCTCTTCTTGGTCGGGATGGTGGTGTTGCGCTCGATCAGCGGGGTGAAGACGCCGCCCAGGGTCTCGATGCCCAGGGTCAGCGGGGTCACGTCCAGCAGCAGCACGTCCTTGACGTCGCCCTGCAGCACGCCGGCCTGAACGGCCGCGCCCAGCGCGACGACCTCATCGGGGTTGACGCCCTTGTGCGGCTCCTTGCCGAAGAATTTCTTCACGGCTTCCTGGACCATCGGCATGCGGGTCATGCCGCCGACCAGCACGACTTCGTCGATGTCGCCGGCCTTCATGCCGGCGTCGGCCAGGGCCTTCTTGCACGGCTCGATGGTGCGCTGGACCAGGTCCTCGACGAGAGCCTCCAGCTTGGCGCGCGACAGCTTGATGTTCAGGTGCAGCGGGCCCGAGGCGTTCATGGTGATGAACGGCAGATTGACCTCGTACTGGGTCGTGGAGCTGAGCTCCTTCTTGGCCTTTTCGGCCTCTTCCTTGAGGCGCTGCAGGGCCAGTTTGTCGGAGCGCAGGTCGACGCCCTGCTCCTTCTTGAACTCGTCGGCCAGATAATCGACCAGGCGCAGGTCGAAGTCCTCGCCGCCGAGGAAGGTGTCGCCGTTGGTCGATTTCACCTCGAAGACGCCGTCGCCGATCTCGAGGATCGAGACGTCGAAGGTGCCGCCGCCGAGGTCATAGACGGCGATCTTCTGGCCGTCGTTCTTGTCCAGGCCATAGGCGAGGGCGGCCGCGGTCGGCTCGTTGATGATGCGCAGGACCTCGAGGCCGGCGATCTTGCCGGCGTCCTTGGTCGCCTGACGCTGGGCGTCGTTGAAATAGGCCGGGACGGTGATGACCGCCTGGGTCACGGTCTCGCCGAGATAGGCCTCCGCGGCCTCCTTCATCTTGCCGAGGGTGAAGGCCGAGATCTGCTGGGGCGAATAGTCCTTGCCGTTGGCGCGCACCCAGGCGTCGCCGGTCGGTCCCTTGACGATCTCATAGGGCACCATCTTCTTGTCCTTGGCGACCACGGGGTCGTCGAACGAGCGGCCGATCAGGCGCTTGATGGCGAAGAAGGTGTTGGTCGGGTTGGTCACGGCCTGACGGCGCGCGGGCTGACCCACAAGGGTCTCGCCGCCGTCCTGGATGGCGATGACGGAGGGCGTGGTGCGATTGCCCTCGGCGTTCTCGATGACCTTGGGGGTCTTGCCGTCCATGACGGCCACGCACGAGTTGGTGGTGCCCAGGTCGATGCCGATGATCTTGGCCATTGGTGGTCTTTCACTCCATTTCGGCGGGCGATGCGGCGGCCTTTTAAAGCGAAGCGCCGCGCGTGAACGCCCCCGGTGTCAGGGTCTTTGGTCGGTTGCTACGGTTCCGGACGCAAAGCCCCACGAACTGCGGGGATTTACGACGGTTGAGGCCGATATGGGAAACACCCCCCGGCCTGCAAGCCCCAAAGACTCGAGCCGGACGATTCAACCGTCAGGGTCCGTCAGATGCGAGGCGCGCCGAAAAATGGCATAACGGTGTCATCGCCGTACCGATGAGGGTCCGGCTGCTGGGGAGAGACTGACGTGAATACCTTCAAGAACTTCGCCCGCGCCGCGCTGATCGTGGCGGCCCTGGGCACAGCATCCGCTTCCGCCGCTGCCGCCGAACCGGTCGTGGCCGCTGACAAGGCCGCCGTTTCGGCGCCGGTCCAGTCCCGCGACGGGATGAACCGCCGGGTGCGCATCCACAATAACACCGGCTGGACCATGCTGCGCTTCTATGCCTCGGACTCCCGCGTCACCAGCTGGGAGGAAGACATGCTCGGCCGCGGCACCCTGGCCGCCGGCAGCAGCATGATGATGAACATCGACGACGGTTCGGGCGCCTGCCTGTATGACTTCAAGGCCGAGTTCACCAACGGCCAGGTGCTGACGCGCTTCAACGTCAACGTCTGCCAGATCGCCGACTACTACTACACGCGCTGATTTCGGGGCGCTGACGCTCGCCCCCGGGTCCGATCTCCGATCGGCCCGAGGACAGGCTCTGCGGTCGCTCGCTGCTTGAGCGACGCGGAGGACGCCCTACCTTGGGCCATGGGTTCAGCGCGCGAGATCGATACAGGCATGGAGGGCTTCCGGTTCTGGCCGGAAGCCCTTTCCGCGTCCGGACAGGCGGATCTGCTGGCCGGGGTGCTGGCCGCGGTCGAACAGGCGCCCTTTTACCGGCCCGTGACGCCGGGCGGGCGGCCGTTCTCGGTCGAGATGACCTGTCTCGGGCCTCTGGGCTGGGTCTCGGACCGGGCGGGTTACCGCTATCAGGCGACCCATCCGGTCACAGGCGCGCCGTGGCCGTCGATGCCGGCGCGGCTGACCGATCTCTGGCGCGACCTGACCGGCTGGCCCGAGCCGCCGGATGCCTGTCTGGTCAACCTGTACCGGGGCGGGGCGAAGATGGGACTGCATCAGGACCTCGACGAACAGGACCACGGCGCGCCCGTGCTGTCCGTCTCGCTCGGCGACACGGCGGTGTTCCGGATCGGCGCGGCCGGCGGCGGACCGACCCGGACCGTGCGGCTGGCCTCGGGCGATGTCTGCGCCCTGACCGGGCCGGCCCGGCTGGCGCGGCACGGGATCGACCGGGTGATCGCCGGCTCCTCGACCCTGGTTCCGGGCGGCGGACGGATCAATCTGACGCTTCGCCGGGCGCGATAGCTTCACGGCAATCGTGAATGGACGGCGGACAGGCGCGCGGCCAGTCTCCCCGCTTCGCCAGACCGGAGCCGATTGATGCCGAACCTGATCCGCCCGGAGGGCCCCGAACCCGACGACTTCCGCTTCAGCCGCCGCGCCCTGGCGACCGGCGTAGTCGGCGGTCTGGCCTTCGCCGGCTACGCGCCCGCGGCCCTCGCCCGGCAGGCTGCCCCTATCACCACGGACGGTGAGGGCCTGATGCAGGAAAACGTCACTGCTCCGGCCCCGGACGGCTTCGCCCTGCCGATCTTCGTCGCCCGCCCTGCCGGCGACGGCCCCTGGCCGGTGGTGGTCGTCGCTTCGGAGATTTTCGGCGTCCACGAATATATCCGCGACGTCTGCCGGCGGTTGGCCAAGGCGGGATATGCCGCGGTCGCCCCGGCCTTCTTCAACCGGGTCGAGGATCCGGCGCCCCTGTCGGACATGGCCCGCGTGCAGGAGATCGTCGGCGCGGCGAACCATGAGCAGGTCATGGGCGACGTCTCGGCCACGCTGGACTGGGTCAGCCAGCAGCTGTGGGCCAATTCCGACAAGGTCGGGATCACCGGTTTCTGCTGGGGCGGCAAGGTGGTGTGGCAGGCCTGCGCCCGCTTCGCGGTGCTGGACGCCGGGGTGGCCTGGTACGGACGTCTCGCGCCGCCGGCGACAGCGACGGCGGAACAGACGGCCTCGGGCCAGCCGTGGCCCGTCGATCTGGCCGATGACCTGAAATGCCCCGTCCTGGGCCTCTACGGCGGTCAGGACCGCGGCATCCCCCTGCCCAGCGTCGAGGCCATGCGCGCCGCCCTGCAGCGCGCCGGCCAGACGGCCAGCGGCATCCAAGTCTATCCGGACGCCCCCCACGCCTTCCACGCCGACTATCGCGACAGCTACCGCGCGGCGGATGCCGCCGACGGCTGGAGCCGGCTGCTGGCCTTCTTTGAGAGCCGGTTGAAGTAGCGGTTCCTCCCCTTCAGGGGAGGGGGACCGCCCGCAGGGCGGTGGAGGGGCGCCAAAAGCGAGCGCGGAGCCGACACCCTCCACCATGCGAAGCATGGTCCCCCTCCCCCAAGGGGGAGGATCAGGCCTTCTGGTCGAAATTCCCGCCGGTCGCGCCCGCTGCCGCATAGGCCGCATTGCCGGCCGCCGCGCCGGAGCCCTTGGCGGCGACCACCACCATGGCCGGGCGCACGGTGCGGCCGAACAGGGCGTAGCCGGCCTGGAGGGTCTGGATCACCTGTCCGCCCTGAACGCTGTCGGACGGCTGTTCCATCATCGCCTGATGCAGGTGCGGGTCGAAGGCCTCGCCCGGCTCGGGGGCGACGCGTTTGAGGTTGTTGCTCTCGAAGGCCTGGAGCAGCGACTTCTGGGTCAGCTCCAGTCCGGTGACCAGACCGGCCTCGCCGGCGTCGGCGTCCTTCGGGGCGGCCATCAGGGCGCGCTCCAGATTGTCGGCCACGCCCAGCAGATCGCGGGCGAAACGCTGGATGGCGTAGGCGCGGGCGTCGTTGGACTGGGTTTCGGCCCGCTTCTTGGTGTTCTCGGCCTCGGCGACGGCGCGCAGGGCGCGGTCCTTCCACTGGTCGCGCTCGGCGATCAGGGCGTCGATGGGGCCAAGGCCGTCGTCCAGCCCGGCTTCGGCGTTCGCCTCGGCCTCTGCGATGTCAGCCGCCAGCTCTTCGGAGGTGGGGAGGTCGTCGTGTGTGTCGCTCAAGTCTCTTGTCCGTCCAGCATTCGCCCCAGCACCCGGGCGGTATAGTCCACCAACGGTATGATGCGGGCATAGTTCAGTCGCGCGGGTCCGATCACGCCGATGGCGCCCAGAACCCGCTGGCGGCCCGTCATATAGGGCGCCGCGATCACGGCGGAACCCGAAAGCGAAAACAACCGTGTTTCAGCGCCGATGAAGATGCGTACGCCCTGGGCCGTCGACACCCCGTCCAGCAGGCCGATCAGCTGTTCCTTCTGCTCCAGGTCGTCGAACAGGATGCGGACCTTTTCCAGATCCTCGGCGGTCTCGCGGTCGTGCAGCAGATTGGCGCGGCCGCGCACGATCAGCGACCGTTCGCGCTCGGCCCCGCCCGACCAGGCGGCCATGCCGTCCTCGACCAGACGGGCGGCGGCGGCGTCCAGCTCGCGCCGGGCGGCGTCCAGTTCGGTGCGCATCTCGGTGCGCGCCTCATGCAGGGGCCGGCCCTTGAGCCGGGCGTTGAGGAAGTTGGAGGCCTCGGTCAGGGTCGAGGGGGTGACCCCGGCCTTGAGCGGCATCAGCCGGTTCTCGACCGAGCCGTCGTCGCCGACCAGCACCGCCAGCGCCTGATCGTGGCCGAGGGCGACGAATTCGACGTGTTTGACCCCGGCCTCGCGCACCGGGCTGGCGACGATGCTGGCGCCCCCCGCCAGCCCGGACAACAGACTGGAGGCCTCGTTCAGCGCCTCGTCGAAACTGCGCCCGCGTCCGGCCAGCCGGCCGTCGATCTCGCGCCGCTCCTCGGCGCCGATATCGCCGATCTCCAGCAGGCCGTCGACGAACAGGCGCAGACCCGCATGGGTCGGTATCCGCCCCGCCGAGGTGTGGGGCGACCCCAGCAGGCCGGCCAGGGCCAGGTCCTGCATGGTGTTGCGGATCGAGGCCGGAGACAGGGCGATCCCCGACTGTGACAGGGTCCGCGAGCCGACCGGGTCGCCGGTCTGCAGATAACTCTCGACGATGCGGCGGAAGATGTCGCGCGCACGCTCATCCAGCGCGGCCAGACCGGCCGGGCTGCCGCCGAACGGCGAGGGGTTGGGGGCATACAGGCTCACGGTTTCAGGATAAGCAGCGCCGCCGCCCCGTCCAAGGAAATCCATCAATGACCACCGCCCGCCCGTCCGACCGCACCCCCGACCAGCTCCGCATCGTGACGCTGGAGACCGGCGTCAACCGCTACGCCGAAGGCTCCTGCCTGGTCACCTTCGGCCATACCAAGGTGCTGGTGACGGCTTCGGTGGAGGAAAAGGTGCCGGGCTGGATGCGCAACACCGGCCAGGGCTGGGTCACGGCCGAGTATGGCATGCTGCCCCGCGCCACCCACACCCGCGGCCGGCGCGAGGCCGCCGCCGGCAAGCAGAGCGGCCGGACCCAGGAAATCCAGCGGCTGATCGGCCGCTCGCTGCGCGCGGTGGTCGACCTCAAGGCCCTGGGCGAACGCCAGGTGTCGCTGGACTGCGATGTCATCCAGGCCGACGGCGGGACGCGCACCGCGGCCATTACCGGGGCCTGGGTCGCCATGGCCTCGGCGTTCGACTATCTGCGGGCCGAGGGCGTGCTGAAGACCGATCCCATCCTCGACCAGGTCGCGGCCGTGTCCTGCGGCGTCTGCAACGACCAGCCGGTGCTGGACCTCGACTATGAGGAGGATTCCACCGCCGAGGCGGATTCCAACTTCGTCCTGACCGGGGCCGGCGCGATCGTCGAGATCCAGGCCACGGGCGAGAAGCGCGGCTTCTCGCGCGCCGAATTCGACCGGCTGTTTCAGCTGGCCGAGGGCGGCTGCACTGAGCTGTTCGCCCTGCAGCGGGCCGCGCTGGGGCGTTGAGCCGCGCGCGGGCGCTTTCGCGGCGGAGCGAACCGTGCCTATCCTGCCGTTCCTTCGTGGCTGACTGGAGCGCGCCATGCGCCGGACCGTAATCGCCCTCATGGCCGTGACCGCCCTGGTCGCCGGCTGCGATAGACCGGCCGCGACGCCGGCGGAGGCTCCCGCCGCCGAGGCCCCGGCCCCGGCCCCGGAAATGCCCGCCGACGCCCCGCCCCAGGAAGAGGTCGATCCCGCCGTGGCGATGACGCCGGCCGGCGCTCCGGTCTCATGCCTGAACGACGTCGGCGCCGCGGCGGCGCAGCGGTTGGTCGACCGCTGTATCGCCGTCAGCCCCGCCACCCGCCCGCCCTGCAACGTCGCCAACCCGTGCGAGATGATCCAGGGCGAGATCGACCGGTCCTGCGAAATGTATGCGCCGGGCGAGGCGAAACCGGCGGAATGCGCTGCCTGAAGGTGAACCGGACGCCGTTTAACGGTTCCTGTACCCTGGGCGGCTAACCTGCGGGCCATGACGCCTGTTCCGACCCCGCCCGATCTGCGCGCGCTCACCACCCTGCGCTTCCTCGCCGCCCTGTGGGTGGTGCTCTACACGGCCTGGCCGCACCTGGATGTCGCTTTCGTCCCGGTGGCGGTGACCAAGGGGTATCTCGGCGTCGAGACCTTCTTCATCCTGTCGGGCTTCATCCTCAGCCACGTCTATCTCGAGGCGGCCGGCGAGAAGCGGTTCCGCTACGGCGGCTTCCTCTGGGCCCGGATCGCGCGGGTCTATCCGCTGCATCTGGTCACCCTGTTCGGCATGATCGGCCTCGGGGTCGTCGCGGGTGTCGCCGGCCTGAGCATCGACGGCAGTCTGACCGACTGGCGGTCCCTGCCGGCGCATCTGACCCTCACCCACGCCTGGGGACTGGCGACCAGCTCGGCCTTCAATCATCCCTCATGGTCGATCTCGGCGGAATGGTTCGCCTATCTGAGCTTTCCCGCCTTCGCCTTCGTCGCCTGGCGGCTGAGAAACCGGCCGGTGCTGGCGACGGCGCTGGCTGCGGCCTTCGCCCTGGGCCTCTACGCCGCCTTCCAGCCGCTGGCCGGCTATTCGCTGACCGAGGCCACCTTCCGCTGGGGCGCGCTGCGGATCGTTCCGTGTTTCGCCCTCGGCTGCGCCCTCTACCTCATCCATCGCCGCGGCCCGATCCCGTTCGCGGGGCCGGTCGCCCTGGTCAGCGGCGCCGTCATGATGGTCAGCGCCTCGCTGGGACTGTGGGACGCCATCACGGTGCTGGCCGCCGGCGGGCTGATCCTGGGTCTCGGCGCGCTGGACAACGCCCGCGCGGGCGTCCTCGGATCGAAGGCGGGCGTCTATCTCGGCGAGATCAGCTATTCGATCTATATGGTCTGCGCGCCGGTGCTGCTGCTGTTGACCAATGTCGCCGCCCGCCTGACCGGCGCCGACGACAAGCGGTTTCACATCATCGTGTGGCTGGCGCTGGTGGCGGCGATTCCGGTCGCGGCCATGCTGACCTATCACCTCGTTGAACGCCCGGCCCGCAAGGCGCTGAGGGGGATTGCCGACCGGCGCGCGGCGCGGGCCGGCGCGGCGAAAGCGCGCACGGACTCGCCCGAAAGGGTGCTTCAACCCTCGGAAACTATCGTCTAAGGCTAGCGCACTGAAACAGGTCGGGACCCACGCCAGCATGATGAAACGGCTCACAGCCGCCGCGGTTGCGGCGACCCTCGGATTTTCCGCGCTGGGTTATGCCCCCGCCGCGAAGGCCGATGAGCCCTACTGGCAGTGCGTGACCTTCGCCCGCATGTTCTCGGGCATCAACATCTTCGGCGACGCCCTGACCTGGTGGCGTCAGGCCCAGGGCAGGTTCCGCACGGGCGAACGTCCGGAAACCGGCTCGGTCCTCGCCTTCCAGCCCAGCGGCCGGATGACCCGCGGCCATGTCGCCGTCGTTTCGGAAATCCTGACCGACCGGGTCATCCGCGTGACCCACGCCAACTGGGGCGGCAGCCGCGGCCGGGTCGAGGAAAACGTCACGGTCGTCGACGTCTCGCACGACGGCGACTGGACCGCGGTCAAGGTCTGGTACAATCCGATCAATGATCTCGGCACCTCGGTCTATCCGACCTACGGCTTCATCTACAAAGCCCCGGCGTTGCCGTCCGACGGCATGCTCATGGCCTCGGCGCCGGACGCCACCGGCCAGCCCTGACCGCCGGCTTCTGGTCCGGACTTGACCCGCGGGCGCTGGCCGCGCTTTCTGCCGCCAACCCCGGAGTCCCCCATGCGCCCTGTATTCGCCGCCCTCGCCGTCCTCGCCCTCGCCGCCTGTTCGCCGGCCGATGAACCGGCGTCGCCGCCGCCCGCGCCCGAGCCCGCGCCGGTGCTCGCGGGGGTCGACCTGGCCCGGCCGGTCCGGGCCCTCGGCACCGAGCCGTTCTGGGGCGTCGAACTGACCGGGACCGAGATGGTCTATACGACCCCCGAATCGCCCGAACTGCGCGCACCCCAGCCCGGCCCGCTCGTCCAGGGCACGACGGCGACCTGGGAGGCCGAGACGGCGGACGGGACCGCCCTCCGCGTCACCCTGGTCGCCACCGAATGCTCCGACGGCATGAGCGACCGGACCTATCCGCTGACCGCCATGGTCAAGGTCGGCGAACGCGAGCTGACCGGCTGCGCCGCCTCATCCGCCGCCATCATGTCGACCGGCGAAAGCGGGCCGGTGGTCGAAACGGCTCAGCCCGCCGCCTGATCCCGCAGGGTGCGCATCGCCCCCAGCCGGGCGAAGGCCACGGTCAGCGCCTTGCGCCGCGCCGGCGCCAGGGGCGTCAGGGGCGCGTCGCGCACCACCGCCCCGCCGAAGCCGTCGGCGACGATCAGGCCGGGCTCATCCGGCAGGATGTCGTGGGGAAACTCGGGCGCCACGGCGAAATAGAAGGCGTCGCAGAACGGCCCGTACTCGCCCCATTTGCGGTCGACGCGATAGTCCTCGACCCCCGACTTGACCTCGCAGATGACGATGTCGCCGCGCGGCCCCAGGGCCATGACGTCGGCGCGGCGACCGTTGGGCAGGCAGACTTCCAGCAGGGGGGCGTAGCCGAGGTCGACCATCAGCCGCCCCGCGCCGCGCGTCACCGCCAGCGTCGTCTGCGGCCGGCTGAAGACAAGGTCGATCTGGAGCAGGGCGGCGGCCATGCCGTCTTTATGTTCGGCATATGTTCCGATTTCAAGCCGGAACAGCGGGTCGGTCGTCAGCTCGGCGCCTACCGCCCGGTATGCACCACGGAGCCGGTGTCCATGCCGAGGGCGCGGGCGCGGGCGACCAGCCGGGCTCGCTCCGCTTCCGACGGGCTCTGGCTGCGGTGCCAGACCCACCAGTCGGATTTGTTCGGCAGGGCCATGATGGCCCAGCTGTAGTCGGGCGCATGGTCCCAGACCCAGTAGTTCTGCCCCGCCAGGCCGCCCACGCCCAGCAGGCCCGTCAGGGTGAAACGGAAGCGGGCGTTGGTCTCGGTGTCGGTCACCCGGGCATTGGCGCGCAGGGTCTCGACTCCGCCGTCGGCGCGTCGGGTGCAGGTGACGACGATGGAATAGCGGTGCGGCCGGTTCTGCGGATTGAAGTCGATCTGGGCCCGGCGGCAGTCCTTCTGGGCGTCATTGGGACTGCGCGCGATCTCGAACCAGCGGCCGTCGAACTGGTCCAGCGCCACATTGCGTGACTGGGCGGCGGCGGGGGCGGCGACCGCCGTCGCGGCGGCGGCGATCAGGGCGGCTCGGATCAGGGTCATGGGGCGTCCTTCGGCTCGGCGTCGACCAAGATACGGCTGAACCGCCCGCAGGGTTGCCACTCTAGAGGATAAACCGGCTCAAATCCGCGTCGCGGGCCAGTTCGGCGACCAGGTCGCGCACCCGCTCGCCGTCGAAGGCGACGGTCTGGCCGGACAGGTCCGAGGCCTTGAAACTGGTCTCCTCCAGCACCCGCTCCAGCACCGTCACCAGCCGGCGCGCGCCGATGTTCTCGACCGCGCTGTTGGCGGCCACGGCGGCGTCGGCGAGGGCCTCGACCGCGTCGGGGGTGAAGGTCAGGGTCACGTCCTCGGTGGCCAGCAGGGCCTGGTTCTGGCGGATCAGATTGGCCTCGGGCTCGGTCAGGATGCGCACGAAATCATCGCGCGTCAGGGCCTTCAGCTCGACCCGGATCGGCAGTCGGCCCTGCAGTTCGGGCAGCAGGTCCGACGGCTTGGCCACATGGAAGGCCCCGGAGGCGATGAACAGCACATGGTCCGACTTCACCGGCCCGTACTTGGTCGAGACCGTCGTGCCCTCGATCAGGGGCAGCAGGTCGCGCTGCACGCCCTCGCGGCTGACATCGCCGCCGGTGCGATCCGAGCGGCCCGCGACCTTGTCGATCTCGTCGATGAAGACGATGCCCTCGTTCTCTGCGAGCAGCAGGGCCTCGGTGGTCAGGCTTTCCTGATCCAGCAGCTTGTCGCTCTCCTCGTTGATGAGGGGGGCCACGGCGTCGCGCACCGCCAGCTTGGCCGTCTTCGTCCGCCCGCCGCCCAGCTTGCCGAGCATCTCGGACAGATTGATCATGCCGACATTGCCCCCGCCCGGCAGGTCCAGCCCCTGCATGGGCGAGGCCGTGTCGGCCAGCTGGAGCTCGATCTCCTTGTCGTCCAGCTCGCCGGCCCGCAGCTTCTTGCGGAAGCTGTCGCGCGTGGCCGGCTGGGAGCCCGGCCCGACCAGGGCGTCGAGGATCCGCTCCTCGGCCGCCGCCTCGGCCTTGGCCTTGACTCCGATCCGGCGCTTGTCGCGGACCATGACCAGCGCCGCCTCGACCAGGTCGCGCATGATGAAATCGACGTCGCGGCCGACATAGCCGACCTCGGTGAATTTGGTCGCCTCGATCTTGAGGAAGGGCGCGCCGGCCAGTTTGGCCAGCCGCCGGGCGATCTCGGTCTTGCCCACGCCGGNNCCGATCATCAGGATGTTCTTGGGCGTGACCTCGTCGCGCAGGTCATCGGGCACGCGCTTGCGCCGCCAGCGATTGCGCAGGGCCACGGCCACGGCGCGCTTGGCGTCGTCCTGGCCGACGATGAAGCGGTCGAGTTCGGAGACGATTTCGCGGGGGGAGAGGTCGGTCATGGGATGCAGATGGGGCGGCGCCCTGGCCTTGGGGAGGGCTGGTTCATCACGAAGGACACGAAGAAGGTCACAAAGGACACGAAGGGGTCAGCGCACGAGGCGCCGCAGGCCGTTTTTGAGCATGACGGTGTTGAAGTTGATCAGGTAACCCAAGCGCACGCCGGAGAAGCGCAGATAGGTCAGGACCTGGGCCGTATGGATCGACGCAAGGGCGTCGATCGATTTGATCTCCACCACCACAGCCCGCTCGACCAGAAGATCGAGCCGATAGCCGACATCCATTCGAACTTCGCCGTAAGTGACCGGTACGCCGGCCTGACGCTCGACCGACAGTCCGGCCTGCTGAAGCTCTTCAGCAAGACAGGCTTCGTAGACGGACTCCAGCAGTCCCGGACCCAGCGCCATGTGCACCGCGAAAGCCGCGTTCAGGACGGCGCTGCCGACCCGCTCGGTGGCCGCCGGCAGCGGCTCGGTCTCTTCGTGCCCTTCGTGCATCCTTGGTGTTCTTCGTGATGAACCGACCGGCGGCGGAGGTTTTTAGTCCAGCGTCTCAACCGTCAGGTTGCCGTTCGTATAGACACAGATCTCCGCCGCGATCTCCATGGCGCGGCGGGCGATGGTCTCGGCGTCCATGTCGGTATGCTCGATCAGGGCGCGCGCCGCCGAGAGGGCGAAATTGCCGCCCGAGCCGACCGCGGCCACCCCGTGTTCCGGCTCCAGCACGTCGCCGACGCCGGTGACGGTGAAGATCGAGCTCTTGTCCGCGACCAGCAGCATGGCTTCGAGCCGGCGCAGGTAGCGGTCGGTGCGCCAGTCCTTGGCCAGGTCGACGCAGGCCCGGGCCAACTGGTCGGGATACTGCTCCAGCTTGGCCTCGAGCCGCTCGATCAGGGTGAAGGCGTCGGCGGTCGCCCCGGCGAAGCCGGCCAGCACCTTGCCGCCCGCCAGCACCCGCACCTTGCGCGCGGCGCCCTTGACGATGGTCGGCCCCATGGAGACCTGGCCGTCGCCGGCGATGACGGTCCGGCCGTTCTTGCGCACCGCCAGAATGGTGGTGCCGTGCCAGTCCGGGAAGTTGGGGTTCGCGTTCATCATCCGTTTCAGATGGCGACCGAAATGCGGCGCGGCAAGCGGAAAGCAACAGAATTACAACGGCCGCTGTTAGCCATATTTGGACCAATGTAACGCGTTACATAGGTGAACTGTACCCCACAATTCGATATATGAGGGAAGCGTCGTGCTTCATCGCGTTATATACGCCAGCGAAGCCGTTGGCGCGACCGGCGTTTCCACCCTGTCGATCGCCCATATTCTCGGCGTCTCGGACCGCAACAACCGGCGCGACCGCGTGTCCGGCTGCCTGATGTTCCATCAGGGCCATATTCTCCAGGCCCTGGAGGGCGAACGCGCCGATCTGGACCGGCTGATGCGCCGTATCATCGCCGATCCGCGCCACACCGGCCTGCGGGTGCTGTCCGACATGCCCATTCCCCAACGCCGTCTGGAAGAGCCGATGTGCCTGTGCGGTGATCCCGCCAGCCTGCTGCAGCGGATCGGCCTGCCGTGCATCTCGCGCATGACCGCCAACGAGGCCGAGGCCCTGCTGGACCTCCGCAAGGCCGCCTGACGGCGTGGACGTTGCGGCGCACACGCCTTAACTGGGGCGGTGACCTTTTCCGACGATGAAATCGAGCGCTACGCCCGCCATCTGGTGCTGGCCGAGGTCGGCGGACCCGGACAGCAACGGCTCAGGGCCGCGCGCGTGGGTCTGGTCGGCCTGGGCGGGGTTGGGGCCCCGGCGGCCCTGTATCTGGCCGCGGCCGGTGTCGGGACGCTGCGCCTGATCGACGACGACAGCGTCGCCCTGTCCAATCTGCAGCGCCAGATCGCCTTCAGCGGCGCCGACGTGGGCCGCCCGAAGGTCGAGGCCGGGGCCGCGACCCTGACGGCGCTCAATCCCCATGTCGCCGTCGAGGCGGTCGCGGAGCGTCTTGGAGCGGCGAACGTCTCACGCCTGCTCGCCGGCTGCGACGTGGTGATCGACGGCACGGACGATTTCGCCAGCCGGTTCGCCGTCAACGCGGCCTGCGTCGCGGCGGGCGCGCCGCTGGTGTCCGGGGCGCTGGGCCGCTGGAGCGGGCAGGTGGGCGTCTTCACCGGCCGGCCCTGCTACCGCTGTCTGGTGCCGGACGCTCCGCCCGACGCCGACACCTGCGCCCGGGTCGGCGTCATCGGGGCCCTTGCGGGCGTGGTCGGGGCGATGGCGGCGCTGGAAGCGATCAAGCTGATCGTCGGGGCCGGCGCGCCGCTGGCGGGCCGGCTGCTGATCTACGACGGCCTGGCCGGGACCGCCCGGACCATCGCCGTCGCGGCCGATCCAGCCTGCCCCGTCTGCGGCTGAGCCCGGTCCGCCCTAGGGCGCCGGGGTTTCCGTGACCGGCAGGTGCTCGGCCAGGAAGCGCTCCATCTCTTCCATCACCTGGACCTCGATCGTGGAGGTCCAGCCGCTGTGGCCCTGGTTCTCGAGTTCGATGTACCGGACGTTCTTGCCGGCGCCTCTCAGGGCCCGGTCCATGCGTTCGGAATGTTCGCTCGGCACGACCCGGTCCCTGTCGCCGTGAATGAGCAGGGTCGGCGGGCGCCAGTCGGCGACATGCCGGATCGGCGACGCCGCTTCGAGGCGTTCGCGATCGGCGCCCGGGTTGCCGATCGATTCGAGCCAGTACTCATAGGTGTCGGAATCCGCTCCGTACTCCTCCCGGACCCATCGCATCATGGCCATCAGGTCGCTGACGCCGGAAATGGCGATCACACAACGGTAGAGGTCCGGCTGGGTCGCGCCCGACTGAAGGGCGGCGTAACCGCCATAGCTGGCGCCGACGATGCAGACCCGCTCGGGATTGACCAGGCCGCCCGAGACGAGGTGGTTGACGCCGGAAGTGACGTCGTCCTGCATGCGCAGGCCCCACTGCCCGTAGCCGGCTTTCGCGAAGGCGTGGCCGAGGCCGGACGAGCCGCGGAAATTGGGCTGGAACACCTGATAGCCCCGGCTGGCGAGGAACTGGACCCAGGTGTCCCAGGTCAGGGAATCCCGCGTCTCGGGACCGCCGTGCGGCATGACGATCAGCGGCGCGGCGGCGCCCTGGGACCCGGCGGGCCGGGTCAGGTAGCCGAACAGGGCCTGGCCGTCTTCCGCCTGCCATTCCACCCGTTCGGTCTGCGCCAGCGCCTCGGTCGAGAGGCGGAAGCGGCGGGTGAAGGGGGTCAGGCTGTGCTCGGCGGTGTCGAACAGGAAATACCGGCCCGGGTCGCCCGCGCCCGAGGCCTCGATCAGCCAGCGCGTTCCCTCGCGCGCCTGGGAGACGACGGAGATATTGTACTGGGGCCCGATCGCGGCCCGGATGTCCTGCATCGTGGCGTTGCGTTCGGGGTCGACATAGTCGCAGCGGAACACGTCCTCGACATAGCAGCCGCCGAGCAGACGCGAGGTGGCCGCTTCCACCACGATCGCCGAGACGTCATAGCGGTCGTTGCGCCAAAGCACCGGTCCAAGAGTCCGGGTGGAGAAGTCATAGACGTGCACGCCCGTCGTGAGGTCGCCGCCCAGCACATCCGAGGACACGCCGACATAGGCCTCGTTGGGCCGCTCGGTCGGTCCCATGAAGGCATAGTCCGGCATTTCCCGGATCTGGTCCTTGCGCAGGCGGAACATCTCGGTCCACCGGCCATCCTCGCCGAGGGCCTCCATGACCACGACATTGCCCATGACCCCGCGCATGGCCGTCCGCGCGACCACCTTGCCGGTCCGGTCAGTGGTGTAGCTCTGGATGCGGCGGTCGCCGTCGACGATGATCTCTGAGTCGCCGGTCAGGACGTTCACGCGGGCCACATCGAGACCGCCGTTCGAATCCTGGAACGTCATCAGGATGTTTTCGGGATCGGCGGGCAGAAGGGCAAGGAATTCGCCGGGATCGCCGCGCCGCGCACGGGGCGCCTCGAGATTGATCTGGGACTCGCCGTCCCGGGCCAGTGAGTGGATCGTGCGTCCGTAGCGCACTGTATGGATGTCGCCGGTGCCGCGGCCGCCCGTCCGGCCGACTTCCAGATTCGACAGGCCGACGATCAGGCGGTCTTCCGTCTTCCACACCACCCAATCGATATAGGTGCCGCCGAACTCCTCGCCGGCCGTGCTGGCGACAAGCGCCTTCGTCTCACCCGTTTCGAGATCCCGGACCTGAAGGCCCGAGGTGTCGCCACGCCGGACGACGAAGGCCATATACCGTCCTGTCGGCGAAAGCCGCGCCTGACCGACAAGGGAGCCTTCGGCGAACTGGGCCGCGGTCGGCGTCTGGGCCGCGACGGCGGTCCCCAGCCCGATCAGAAGGGCGGCGATCGCCACCCCGGTCGCCCGCACTATCGTTTTCATGGAAATACTCCCCCTGAGATTGCATTGTCCGCGTCCGGGTTCGCCTTCGTCAACCCCGCCATTTTCACAGCATCGCCGGGATGACCCGGTCCGGCGGTCGGTGGCCGTTGCTGTAGGTCTGGATATTGACGATGACCCGGTCGCCCATGTCCTGCCGCGCCTCCAGCGTCGCCGAGCCCAGATGGGGCAGCAGGACGACGTGGGCATGGCCCAGCAGGCCGGGATGGATGGCGGGCTCGTGCTCATAGACGTCCAGCCCCACGCCGGCGATCGCACGCCGCGCCACGGCGTCTGACAGGGCCGCCTCGTCGATCAGTTCGCCGCGGGCGGTGTTGATCAGGATGGCGTGGGGCTGAAGCCGGGCCAGCCGCTCCGCCGACAGCAGGTGGTGGGTCTCCTTCGTCGCCGGACAGTTCAGCGAGATCAGGTCCATCCGCGCCAGCATCTGGTCGAGGTCGTCCCAGTATGTCGCCCCCAGCTCCTCGGCGATCATGGCCGGCACGGGTTTGCGGTTGTGATAGTGGACCTGCATCCCGAACGCCTTCGCGCGCCGGGCCAGCGCCTGGCCGATCCGGCCCATGCCGACGATGCCCAGGCGCTTGCCCCACAGCTTGCGTCCGGTCATCCAGGTCGGGGTCCAGCCCTCGAACCGGCCCTCGGCCACGACCTGGGCGCCCTCGACGATGCGGCGGCTGACAGCAAGGATCAGGCCCATGGCGAGGTCGGCCGTGTCCTCGGTGAGGACGCCGGGCGTATTGGTGACGATCAGACCCCGGCCCACGGCGGCGTCGACGTCGATGTGGTCCACCCCGGCGCCGAAATTGGCGATCATCTTCAACTGGTCGCCGGCCGCGGCGATCAGGGCGGCGTCGATGGCGTCGGTGATGGTCGGCACCAGCACGTCGGCGCGCCGCACCGCCGCCTCCAGCGCGGCGCGATCCATCGGCGCATCGGTCAGGTTCAGCTCGGCGTCGAACAGCTCGCGCATGCGCGTCTCGACCGCGTCCGGCAGTCGTCTGGTTAATACGACCTTAAGCCGGGGCGCTGACATTCGAAGCCTTGGATTACACGGATGCAGACGGTGTCTAGCAAAGCTCGCTCCCGCCTCCAAAGGCTGGCTGTCATCGCGGCGGTTTTCGGCGCCGGGGTCCTCGGCGGCGCCGGCCAGGTCATGCCCGACGGCCGGCCCACGCCCAGCGGCCAGCCCGTGCCGCGCTGGCTGTCGCTCAAGTCCGATGAGGTCCGGGCCCGGTCCGGCCCCGGCCTCGACTACCGTATCCTGTGGGAGTACCGCGTCTCCGGCCTGCCGGTGCAGGTGGTCGCCGAGACCACGGAATGGCGCAAGATCTGCGATCCCGAGGGCGGCGTCGCCTGGGTCCACCGCAGCGTCGTGTCCAGCCGTCGCAGCGCCTTCAACGCCTCGGACGCCGAGATTCCGATCCGCTCCGGCCCGTCAGCCAGCGCCGCCCTGCGGGCCCGGCTGACGCCGCATTCGGTGGTGGCCATGGAAGACTGCGAGGACGGCTGGTGCGAGGTGCGGGTGCGCCGGATGCGGGGCTTCGTGCGCCAGAGCGAAGTCTTCGGCGGCCAGGATCGGGCCCTGTGCAGCGCCGCCCGCCCGGCGGGCCGCGGACGCTGATCCCCGCTGGCCGGTCCCACCGCTAAAAAGTTGAGCCGTCGGTTCCCGTCGTGTAACCCGGCCGCAACACCCGCTGGAGAGTTCCCTTGAGCCAGTCGCAATATCCGTCGTCGTTCGACTACGAGGCCCTGCTCGCCTCGGGCCGGGGCGAGCTGTTCGGCAACGGCAATGCCCGCCTGCCGGCTCCGCCCATGCTGATGCTCGACCGGATCGTCACCATCAACGCGGACGGCGGCGCCCACGGCAAGGGCTATATCGAGGCCGAGCTGGATATCCATCCGGACCTCTGGTTCTTCCAGTGCCACTTCATCGGCGACCCGGTGATGCCCGGCTGCCTCGGCCTCGACGCCATGTGGCAGCTGGTCGGCTTCTACCTCGGCTGGATCGGCGGCCCCGGCAAGGGCCGGGCGCTCGGCGTCGGCGAGGTCAAATTCACCGGCCAGGTGACGCCCGACATCAAGAAGGTGGTCTACAAGATCGACCTGAAACGCGTCATCAACCGTCGCCTGGTCATGGGCATCGCCGACGGGGTTCTCGAAGCCGACGGCGTCCCCATCTATACGGCGACCGACATGCGCGTCGGTCTGTTCGGCGCGACCGAACCCGTCGGCGGCTGATCACCCTCGTTACAGACCGCGGTCAACGCGGCGAACTCGGCATCAAGAAGGAAACCATCATGCGGCGTGTCGTCGTCACCGGTCTGGGCATCGTCTCCTCCATCGGCACCGGCCAGGATGAGGTTTCGGTCTCGCTGCGCGAGGCCCGTTCGGGCGTCGTCGCCGCGCCGGATCACATCCAACACGGCTTCCGCTCGCAGGTCTGGGCCCCGCCGGCGCTGGGTGTGACGGCCGAGGACTGGGCGCCGCACGTGGACCGCCGCGCCGCCCGCTTCCTCGCCAACGGCACGGCCTGGGGCCACATCGCCTTCGAGGAGGCGCTGAAGGATTCCGGCATGACCGCCGAGGAGATCCAGTCCGAGCGTATCGGCCTGATCGTCGGCGAGGGCGGCCCCTCGACCCAGATCATCCTCCAGGCCGCGGCCACCACGATCGAAAAGGGCTCGCCCAAGCGCATCGGCCCGTTCGCCGTGCCCAAGGCCATGGCCTCGGGCCCCTCCGCCGTGCTGGCCACTTGGTTCCAGCTCAAGGGGATCAACTATTCGATCTCCTCGGCCTGCGCGACCAGCGCCCACTGCATCGGCGCGGCCGCCGAACAGATCGCCTGGGGCAAGCAGGACGTGGTCTTCGCCGGCGGCGTCGAGGACATCGACTGGTCCATGTCCAACATGTTCGACGCCATGGGCGCCATGTCGTCCAACTTCAACGAAACCCCCTCGGTCGCCAGCCGGGCCTATGACAAGGACCGCGACGGCTTCGTCATCGCCGGCGGCGCCGGCATCGTGGTGCTGGAAGAGTATGAGCGGGCCGTGGCGCGCGGCGCGACCATCTATGCCGAGGTCACCGGCTACGGCGCCAATTCCGACGGCTATGACATGGTCGCCCCCTCCGGCGAGGGCGCCGAGCGCTGCATGAAGATCGCGCTCGAAATGGCCGGCAACCCGAAGATCGACTACCTCAACCCGCACGGCACCTCGACGCCGGTGGGCGATTCCAAGGAAATGGGGGCGGTCCGCAACGTCTTCGGCGATGCCATGCCGATGATTTCCTCGACCAAGTCGCTGACCGGCCATTCGCTCGGCGCGGCCGGGGCGCAGGAGGCGATCTACTGCCTGCTGATGATGAAGCACGGCTTCGCCGCCGAAAGCGCCCACATCGAAACCCTCGACCCCGAGTTCGAGGGCATGCCGATCCTGCGCGAGCGCCACGACGGCGAGCTGAAGCACGTCATGTCCAACAGCTTCGGCTTCGGCGGCACCAACGGGACGCTGATCCTGTCGAAGGTCTGAGCCCGGGAGCCAACCGGCTCCCGGCGCGCTAGGATGGTCCTGCCCAACCGGATGGAGCGCCTCTGACCCTCGACCCCTACATCCTGTTCCTGCTCGGCCTCGGCGCCGTGGTCCTGCTGGTCGCCTGGGCGCCGGTGGGGCTGAAGCGCCTGCCGCTGACCCTCGCCATCCTGTGCGTCGCCGTCGGCGTGCTGGTGTTCAGCACCGGCCTGCTGTCGTTCAATCCGGACCCGCGGACCTGGGACACGGCGACCGAACGGCTGACCGAACTGGTGGTCATCATCAGCCTGATGGGCGCGGGGCTGAAGCTCGACCGGCCATTGGGCTGGCGGCGGTGGGCCTCGACCTGGCGTCTGCTGGCCATAGCCATGCCCCTGACCATTTTCGCCGTGGCCTGGCTGGGCATCGCCGGCCTCGGCTTCAGCCTGGCCATGTCGATGCTGCTGGGAGCCGCCATGGCGCCCACGGACCCTGTGCTCGCCGCCGATGTCCAGGTCGGCCCGCCCAAGTCAGGCGACGAGGACGAGGTGCGCTTCGGCCTGACCTCCGAAGCCGGGCTCAACGACGCCCTCGCCTTCCCGTTCGTCCATCTGGCCATACTGGCCGCGGCAGGCGGACTCGCCGCAGCCGGGGGCCTGACGGACTGGTTCACCATCAAGGTCGGCTGGAAGCTGCTGGCAGGCGTCGGGGTCGGCGTCCTGTGCGGTTTTGGCTTTGCCAGACTGATCTTCCGCGGCGGCGGGACCCGGTTCGGCGACGGTCTGGTCGCCCTCGCCGCCACCCTGGTCGCCTATGCGGCCGCCGAGCTTGCGCATGGCTATGGCTTTCTCGCCGTCTTCGTCTGCGCCCTGACGATCCGCGCCGCCGAGCGCGATCACGAGATCCATCAGGAGATGCACGACTTCTCCGACCAGATCGAACGCCTGCTGATGATGCTGCTGCTGGTCCTGTTCGGCGGCGCCCTGGCCAACGGTCTGCTGGCCAGCCTGACCTGGATCGACGCCCTGATCGGCCTGGCGGTGGTGTTTTTGGTGCGACCGGTCGCCGGGATGATCGCCATGACCGGATCGGGCCAGCCGATGCGGGAGCGGCTGTTGCTTTCCTTCCTCGGCATCCGCGGCGTCGGCTCGGTCTATTATGTCGCCTACGGCCTCAACCACGGCGATTTCGGCGACAGCGAGCGGCTCTGGGCCATCGTCGGCTTCATCATCCTGGTGTCGATCCTCGTCCACGGCGTCACCGCCGCGCCCCTGCTTCAGCGGCTGGCCCGCCGGCGCGAGGCGGAGGCCGGCTGACGCTTCCCCCCAAAGCCGGGCGCTGCTAACCCTCGGCGTTCAAAGCACGGAGACAGAAGATGGCGAGCGAGAGCGGCTGGAACATGCCCACCGGTGAACTCATGAAGGGCAAGAAGGGCCTGATCATGGGAGTCGCCAACTCGAACTCCATCGCCTGGGGGATCGCTTCCCAGCTGGCGGCCCAGGGCGCCGAACTGGCCTTCACCTATCTCGGCGAGGGCCTGGAGCGCCGCGTGCGTCCGCTGGCCGAGAGCGTCGGCGCCAAGCTGCTGATCCAGGCCGACGTCACCGACGACGCCTCGATGGACCAGGCCTTCGCCGAGCTGGAAAAGGCCTTCGGCACGATCGATTTCGTGGTCCACTCCGTGGCCTTCGCCAACAAGGACGAGCTCAAGGGCAGCTTCGTCGACAACACCAGCCGCGACAGCTTCCTGCTGGCCATGAACATCTCGGCCTTCAGCTTCGTCGACGTGGCCAAACGGGCGTCGAAACTGATGCCCAATGGCGGCTCGCTGGTGACCATGACCTATCTCGGCTCGGAGCGGGCCATCCCGAACTACAACACCATGGGCGTGGCCAAGGCGGCGCTGGAGGCGGCGACCCGCTACATCGCCCGCGACCTGGGCCCCAGGGGCATCCGCTGCAACGCCATCTCGGCCGGGGCCATGCGCACCCTGTCGCTGGCCGGCATCTCGGGCGGCCGCGGCATGATCAGCCAGGGCCGGGCCATGTCGGCGATGAAGGAGGACACCTCGATGGAGGGCGTCGCCGGCGCCGCCCTGTGGCTGTGCTCGGACCTCGGCTTCTCGACCACGGGCGAGGTCATCCACGTCGACGCCGGCTTCCACATGATGGGCATGGCGGCCGACGAGGAAGCCTGAGGGCCTCCGGCGCCCGGCGAACCCCCGTCTTTCCCGGAAAAGGGACGTTTCCGTGGTTGACCGCCGGTACGGCTGTGCCAGCTTGGCCGTTCCCCTGACAGGAGAGGTCGCGTGGCCCACAAGTTCGAAATCTACAAGGACAAGGCGGGCGAGTTCCGCGTCCGCTTCAAATACAATTCGGAAGTGATGTTCTCGACCGAGGGCTATGCGTCCAAGGCCTCGGCGAAGAGCGCCATCGAGTCGATCAAGAAGAACGGGCCGGACGCCCCGGTCGACGACACGACCGACTGAGGCTCAGTCCGGCTCGCGCTCGCCGATCTCGGTCGGTTTCACCGCCAGCAGCCAGCCGTCGGCGATGTGCAGGTCGGGCACGGCGTCCTTCGTGAACGGCAGATACCAGGTCGGGCCGCCGGTCGCGGGGGCGATCTCCAGCATGTCGTCGGCGCCGAAATTCTGCACGGACTTCACCGTCCCGAGGATGAGGCCGTCGGGATCGCGGGCTTCCAGCCCGACCAGATCGGTGAGGTAGAATTCGTCCTCCTCGGGTTCCGGCAGCTTGTCGCGCGGGATGTACAGCTTCAGCCCGCGCAGGGCGTCAGCCTCTTCCTTGGTGGCGATCTCCTTGGCCCGGCCGACGACGGCGGACTTCTCCGCCCGGCCGGAGGTCAGGGTCAGGCCGGTCGAGCCGTCGGCGCGCAGCAGGACGCCGTAGGTCAGCAGGGTCTTCGGTTCGGCCGTCCATGCGGTCACCCGCACCTCGCCCTTGACCCCGAACCCGCCGGCGACCTGGCCGACGAGGATGAGTTTGCTGTCGGTCGTCATCGCCGCCTCGTTCCAGGATCCTGCGCTCCAGTAGCGCGAAGCGCGGTAGCGCACCCCTATAAATGAAAAGCAGCGCCCGGTGGTCCGGACGCTGCTTTCCGATCGTCTGCGTCCCGCCGGAGCGGGCCCCGAAGCCCTTAGGCCTCGGTCTTTTCTTCTTCGGTCGCTTCGGCGGCCGGGGCTTCTTCGGCGGCGGCTTCGGCCGGAGCCTCTTCCGTCACGGCTTCAGCTTCAGCGGCGGGGGCTTCTTCAGCGGCGGCTTCGGGCTCGGGAGCCGGCGGCGCGTTCTTGGCGGCTTCAGCGGCGGCGGCCGCTTCTTCCTTGGCGCGGACGGCGGCTTCAGCGGCCTCGATCTTGGCGGCGGCTTCGGCCTCGGCGCGGTCGGCTTCGCGCTGGGCGCGCTCGGCGGCGCGCTCCTGGGCCTTCTTGCCCGGCTCGGCCTTCTTCGGGTTGTTCGACTGGGTCCACTTGACCTTGCCGGCCAGGGCTTCGTCCTGGCTCAGGAAGCGGGCGACGCGGTCGGTGGGCTGGGCGCCCTTGCCGAGCCATTCGGCGATCCGGTCGGTCTTCAGGGTGACGCGCTTCTGCTCGCCGTCGCGCGGCAGCATCGGGTTGTAGCTGCCGACGCGCTCGATGAATTTGCCATCGCGCGGGGAGTGGCTGTCGGCAACGACGATGTAATAGTAGGGGCGCTTCTTGGCGCCGCCGCGGGCCAGACGAATCTTCAGCATTTTCAGTCTCTTTCTTTAGGTCGGATTATTTCTTGGGAGGAAAGCCCGGCAGGCCCGGAAGGCCCCCAGGGAGTTGTCCGCCGCCCAGACCCGCCATGCGGTCCTGAAGGGCTTTCAATTCGTCGGCGCTGGGTTCGGGCATGCGGCCGCCCCCCATCGCCTTGAGGCGGGCCATGTCGGGGCCGCCGCCCATGCCGCCGCCGAGGCCGCCCATCATGGCGGCCATCTGCTTCATGCCCTTGCCGCCGCCGCGCGACATGGACTTGACCATGTCGGCCATCTGGCGGTGCTGTTTAAGCAGGCGGTTGATGTCCTGGACCTCGACGCCGGCGCCTTTGGCGACGCGCTTCTTGCGGCTGGCGTTGAGCAGGTCGGGCTTCTTGCGCTCGGCCTTGGTCATCGAGGAGATGATGGCTTCCTGGCGGGCGATCATCCGATCGTCGACGCCGCTCTCGGCCATCTGGTTCTTCATCTTGGCCACGCCGGGCAGCATGCCCATGATGCCCTGCAGACCGCCCATCCGCTTCATCTGCTGCAGCTGGCCGGCGAGGTCGTTGAGGTCGAACTGTCCCTTGGCCAGTTTGCGGGCCATGGCCTCGGCCTTGGACTGGTCCAGCTCCTGCGACGCCTTCTCGACCAGGGCGACGATGTCCCCCTGACCCAGGATGCGGCCGGCGACGCGGCGGGCGTCGAACACTTCCAGCGCGTCGACCTTCTCGCCCGCGCCGATGTATTTGATCGGCAGGCCGGTGACGGCGCGCATCGACAGCATGGCCCCGCCGCGCCCGTCGCCGTCGGCGCGGGTCAGAACGAGGCCGGTCAGCGGCAGGCGGTCGTGGAAGGCCTTGGCGGTGCGGACGGCGTCCTGACCGGTCAGGCTGTCGGCGACCAGCAGGGTCTCGACGGGCTTGGAGACGGCGGCGACCTCGGCCACCTCGGCCATCAGGGCCTCGTCCAGCGTGATCCGGCCGGCGGTGTCGAGGATCAGGACGTCGAAGCCCTGGAGTTTCGCCGACTGCAGCGCGCGTTTGGTGATCTGGATCGGCGACTCGCCGGCCACGATCGGCAGGACCGCGACCTCGATCTGTTTGCCGAGGGTCTGCAGCTGCTCCATGGCCGCCGGACGACGCGTGTCCAGCGAGGCCATCATGACCTTCTTGCGATCGAATTTCGTGAGACGCAGGGCCAGCTTGGCCGAGGTCGTCGTCTTGCCCGAGCCCTGCAGGCCGGCCATCAGGATGACGGCGGGCGGGGTGGCGTTCAGATTGATCGGGGTCGGCTCATCGCCGCCGAGCATCTCGACCAGACCGTCATAGACGATCTTGACCACCTGATCGGCCGGCTTGACCGAGCGGATGACGTCCTCGCCCGTGGCACGCTCGGTGGCGAAGGCGATGAAGTCCTTGACGACGGGCAGGGCGACGTCGGCCTCGAGCAGCGCCACGCGGACTTCGCGCATCGCCTCGGAGACGTCCTTTTCGGACAGGGCGCCGCGCCCGGTGATCCGGTCGAAGACGCCTGTCAGCCGCTCGTTCAGAGCCTCGAACATTCACAACCTCGTTGCGACGGGTGAGACGGTCTCCATAGCGAAATGGCCTCCGGCGACGATCACGTCGGCGGAGGGTTCTCGCCTGCCTCGTCCGGTCGAAACCGGGGTCGTGCAGGTGGAGACGCGAGGTTCACTTGCGTCGGAAGCGGCGGCTTATGGCGGAAAAGACGGGCGGAGGCAAGGCTGGGACCTCGAGAGCTGGTTCATCACGAAGGACACAAAGGAATCCGCAAAGAGCACGAAGAGGCCGGAGCCCCGCCTTCCGCGCGAAGCGCCTTGTTGTCGATGAAAGGAATGGCGCGGTCGCGCCGCGACACCGCTCCCGTCGTGTCCTTCGTGTCCTTTGTGTCCTTCATGAAGAACCAGCCGTCCTCGACGAGCAACCGCACGTCCTTCTCCCCGACGCTGAACCAGCGCCGGGGAAAGCTATCGGGCCCTAGGAGACCGGGAAACCCCGCACCTTGAGCAGCGCCGTCACGTCCGGGTCGCGGCCGCGGAAGCGGCGGTAGGCTTCGGCCCGGTCGGTGGTGTTGCCCTCGGCCAGGATGATGGCCTTGTAGCGGGCCGCAATGTCCGGATTGAAGACGTCGCCCGACTCCTCGAAATAGGCCCAGGTGTCGGCGTCCATGACCTCGGACCAGAGGTAGCTGTAGTACCCGGCCGAATAGGAATCCGAGGTGAACAGGTGATTGAACTGCGGCAGGCGGTGCCGCATCACGATCTCCTTCGGCATGCCGTAGCGCGCCAGGCTCTCGCGCTCGAAGGCGTCGATGTCGGTCGGCGGCGTCGCCCGGGTGTGCAGGTCCATGTCGACCAGGGCCGAGGACAGATAGCTGACGGTGTCATAGCCCTGGTTGAAGGTGTTCGACGCCTCGATCTTGTCGACCAGCGACTGCGGCATCGGCTGGCCGGTCTCCACATGCTTCATGAAGCCGTCGAGGATCGGCCGGCTCAGCACCCAGTGCTCATGCACCTGCGACGGGTACTCGACATAGTCCCGCGGCGTCCCGCCCAGCGACGGATAGGTATAGGCCGCCGACAGCGAATGCAGGGCGTGGCCGAACTCGTGGAACAGGGTCTGGGCGTCGTCGAGCGAGATCAGGATCGGCTCCCCGCCCTCGGCCTTGGTGAAGTTGTTGTTGTTCGACGACAGCACGTTCTTGACGCCGTCATAGGTCGAATAGCTGCGGTAGCTGGTGGCCCAGGCGCCCGAGCGCTTGCCGGCGCGTGAGAAGTCGTCGGAGTAGAACAGGCCGACCGGGCTGCCGTCGGCCTTGTTGGAGACCGCGAACACCTCGACGTCCGGATGGAAGACCGGGACGGTCCCGCGCGCCAGCGGGGTGAACTCGAAGCCATAGAGCCGGCCCGCCATGTGGAAGGCGCCGCGCTTGACGTTGCTGAGCTCGAAATACGGTTTCAGCTCATTCTGATCGAGGTCGTATTTCTGCTTCCGGACCTTCTCCGCATAATAGAGATAGTCCCACGGCTCGATCTCGTGACCGGCGATGGCGCGCATGTCGGCCACCTCTTCGACCACCCGGGCCCTGGCCGGGGCCCAGACCCGGTTCATCAGATCCATGGCCGCGGCCGGGGTCTTGGCCATGGTGTCCTGCATCCGCCATTCGGCGTGGTTGGCGAAGCCCAGCAACCGCGCCCGCTCGGCCCGCAAGGCGACGATCTCGGCGATGGTGGCATTGGTGTCGTTGGCGTCGCCGTTGTCGCCGCGGTTGACGAATTTGCGCCAGACCTGCTCGCGCAGGGCCCGGTCGTCGGCGAAGCTCAGGAAGGGGTCGACGCTGGAGCGGGTGTTGACGATGGCCCATCCCTCGACGTTGCGCGAGCGCGCCGCACCCGCGGCGGCGGCCTTGTTCGAGGCCGGCAGGCCGGCGACCCCGGCCTCGCTGGAAATCACCGTCCAGGCGTTCTCGTCGGCGACCACCTTCTGGCCGAAGCGCGTGAAGGCGTTCGACAGCGCCGTGTTGATCCGGCCCAGTTCGGCCTTCTGCGTCGCGTTCAGCGCCGCGCCGTTGCGGATGAAGGCGTCGCGCGACCGTTCGGCCAGGCGGGTCTGTTCGGCCGTCAGGCCCGCGGCGGCAGCGCCGTCTGCGACGGCCTTGACCCGGGCGAACAGGCGTTCGTTGAAGGTGATCTCGTCGCCCGCCGCCGACAGCAGCGGCGAAACCTCGCGGTCGACCGCCTGATAGTCGGGCGAGCCGATATTACTGGTCATCACGCCATACAGGGCGCTGGCTCGTTGCAGCGGCTGGCCCGCCATCTGTTGCGCCACCAGGGTGTTGGCGAAGGTGGGTGGCTCGGGATTGTTCGCAATCGCGGCGTATTCCGCGCGGCGCAGCTCGATGCCTTCCAGTAGCGCCTCTTTCAATTTGGCCGGGGTGACGCGATCCCACGGCGGCACGCCTTCGTACGGACCGGTCCAGACCTGCAGCAGCTCCGCCCGCGGCGTCTGCACCGGCAACAGGGCCCGGGCCGTGGCCGCATCCGCCGCCAGGGTCGCGGCCGGGGTTCCGCCGCCCATCGACATCCCGTTCGAGGCGCAGGCCGACAGGGCGAGCAAACTGCCTCCGGCGACGAGAAGCTGGCGTCTGTGCATGAGAGGGACTCCGTCCGTGGGTGGGTTCGGGCGAACCTTGGCCCCTCGCGCCCTGACTGTCACATGAACGGGTCGTAATCTTCGTCGGTGGACGGGACCCGGCCCGGCGTCTAAAGCCCGCGCCATGGCGATTGGCGTATTCGACTCCGGCGTGGGCGGCCTGACGGTCCACCGCGAACTGACGCGGCGGTTTCCCGACCGGGATTTCGTCTATCTGGCCGACCAGGCCAACGCCCCCTACGGCGGGCGCGGCGGCGAGGAGATCGTCGACCTGACCTGCGCGGGCTGCGAGCGGCTGTTCGAGGCCGGGGCCAATGTCATCGTCCTGGCTTGCAACACCGCCTCGGCCATCGCCCTGCGGCGGCTGCAGCAGTCCTGGGTGCCCGAGGCCCGCGCGCGCCATGGCCGGCCGATCAATGTCCTCGGCATCATCGTCCCCACCATCGAGGCCGCGACCGGTCTGCCCTGGGCCTATGAGCGGACGCCGCTGGACGACAAGATCGAGGCCATCGACATCACCGGCGTCTTCTGCACCGCCGCCACGGCCATGAGCCGGGTCTATGAGATCGAGATCGACAAGCGGCGCGAGGATCTGGCGGTCTTTTCCGAACCCTGCCCCGGCCTCGCCGGCCTGATCGAGCTGGGCGCGCCCGCCGAGGAGCTCAGGGTTGTGGTCAACGACCATGTCGACGCCCTGCGTCGCCGCATCGGCCGCCATCCGGACCAGGCCATCCTCGGCTGCACCCACTATGAAATCGTCGCGGACATCTTCGCCGCGGCCCTGCCGCCCGGCACGCCGCTGATCCATCAGCCGACGGCCGTGGCGGACGCTCTGGACCGGTATTTCGCGCGGCATCCCGAGTATGCGCTGGGCGGTTCCGGCCGGCGCGACTTCCTGACCAGCGGCAAGCCCGGGCCGCAGTCGGATCTGGTCAGCCAGTTCTGGGGCGCGCCCCTGACCTTCGCCCCGGCCTGACCCGCTTCCGGCTTCAGCCGGCGAGCCGGGCCGGGCGCGGCGGCGGCGCGGCGTTCCACCCCCAGATCCGCAGCCACAGTTCGGCCAGCAACATATTCGGGACCCAGCACAGGAAGGCGACGGCGCGATAGGCGTCGTCAAAGTCCAGACCGCTCAGGGGCGAAAGCGGGAGCAGGATCCGCAGGGTCACCGCCGCATAGGTCAGGGACAGGCTTCGGATCATCCACCGCCGGTGTCTGGCGAACTCGCCTTGAAGGGCCTTGCGCCAGCCCACGGCCGTGGTGAAGAACCAGGCGACGGCCAGTCCGCCGAAGCCCGCCGAGGCGATCGGACCGGCCGTGCTGTACAGGGCCAGTCCGAAGCCGGTGACGGCGCTGGACAGGCAGGCCAGGACATAAACCCGCCCGGCGAACCTGTGCCAAACCCGGCGCGGCCCCTTGCGTGTGACCAGCTGGAACGTGCCCAACGCCAGCGCTGTCACTCCGCCGCCAACATGGCCGATCACCATCCAGGGCCAGCGCTCCAGATGGAGGATCATGAGCGGCGCCGGAGAGGCCGGTTCCGGCAATAGATAGCGCGCGCTGACCAGCGCCACGCATAGGGCCAGCAAGGTCACCATGCCGAAAATCGCAATCGCCACCGCTCGTCTCACGTCGTCGCTCCTTCTGTTGACTGCTGCGGCTTGAACCGGAGCGCGGGGGCGTGTCAGCCTGCCCTTCGCGAACGGAGCCGGTCCTTTCGTGAACGGGACGGGGCGGGACGGCGTGGGGGTAATCGAGGCGATGCGGCGGCCGCTGATCGGGCGGGCGGGGCCGGCGGAGTTTGTCGCCCTCGCGCTGTTCGGCCTGTTTCTGGCGGCGATCGAGGCGTTCGACACGGGCCAGCTGCCCGTGACTCTCCGCTACCTCTACTGGCAGATGGCCCTGGTCGGCGGCTGGGTGATCGCCGCCCTGATTGAGCTTTTCCTCGCTCGCCGGCTGGGGGACCGGCCGGTGTTGTTCGCGGCCGCGCAACTGGCGACGATGACGCCTCCGATCGCAGTCTGGGTTTCCCTGATTGAGGTTGTGGTGTTCGGCTCACGTGCATCGGCCGAGGACATCGTGCCTCTCTTGCTGGACGTGACGACCGTCAATGTGGCGGTGATCGTGCTGGCCGTCGCCGTCCGGCGCTTCCTCGCTCCGACCCAGAGGCCCACGGCGCGGGAAGGCGTGGCGCCGCCTGTCATCCGCGCGAGGCTGCCGCCCCGCCTGGCGCGGGCGCGGCTCTTGGCCGTCCAGGCGGAAGACCACTATCTGCGCATTCGCACCGAGGCGGGCTCGGCCCTCGTGCTGATGCGGCTGTCGGACGCCCTGACCGCGCTGAAGGACGCGGATGGCTTCCGGGTGCATCGGTCGTGGTGGGTGGCGCGCGCCGCGGTCGAGTCGGCCCGTTGGAAGGACGGGCGAGGCGAGCTGATCCTGGCCGACGGCGCGACGGCGCCGGTCAGCCGGACCTACGCCGGCGGCCTGCGTGACACCGATTGGGCCTCACCGGCCTCCTAGTCGGCCAGCGCGGCTTCCGACGCCACGATCCGGCTGGCGGCGTTAACCACGGCGCCGATGCGCAGGGCGGCCTGGACTTGGGTCGCCGGCACGCCGTGCTTGCGCAAGGCGCCCTCGTGGGCGTCCAGACAGGAGCCGCAGCCATTGATGGCCGAGACCGCCGTCGACCACAGCTCGAAATCCATCTTGTCGACGCCCGGGTTGGCCAGGACGTTCATGCGCAGCCGGGCGGGGATGGTCGTGTACTCGCTGTTCTTCATCAGGTGCAGCGAGCGGTAGTAGATGTTGTTCATGCCCATGATGGCGGCGGCCGACTTGGCCGCATTCATCGCTTCCGGCGACAGCACCGTCGCGGCCTGGGCCTCGATCGCCCGGACCACCGGTGCGACGCCGATGGCGTGGGCCGAGGCGAGGAAGGTCCCCCATTTCTGCTGGTCGTTGAGCACCGTCTCCGAGGCCAGCGAACCGAGGTTCAGTGAGATGTCCTTCGCATAGGCGGGGATGAGGTCGCGCAGGGCGTCGATCGACATGGGAAACTCCAGAACAGAATGCGCTCAAGCAGCGAGCCGCGGCGCGGCGAGCGTTAGCGCAACAAGGTAGATACGAAACAGGCGGCGGCTTTCGCCGCCGCCTGTCCAGTTCAACGCTGGTCAGTACTTACGCGGCCAGCGTCTCGCCGCCCACCGGGCGGTTGCAGGCGCACAGCTCGTCGGTCTGCAGGGCGTCGACGACACGCAGGGTGTCGGCGGGGGCGCGGCCCACATTCAGATTGGTGACATAGACATGCTGCACGACATTGTGCGGATCGACCACGAAGGTGGCGCGCAGGGCGACGCCCTCGGCCTCATCGAGAACGCCCAGGTCGCGGGCGAATTTGCCGCCGTTGTCGGCGAACTGCCAGATCGGCAGTTTCGACAGGTCGGCGTGGTCGCGGCGCCAGGCCAGTTTCACGAACTCATTGTCGGTCGAGCCGCCCATCACCACGGTGTCGCGGTCGTCGAAGTCGCGCGCCAGCGAGGCGAACTCGGCGATCTCGGTCGGGCAGACGAAGGTGAAGTCCTTGGGGTAGAAGAAGATCACCTTCCACTTGCCCTCGAAGCTGTCCTTGGTGATCGGCTCGAAGGCCGAGACGCCGTTTTCCTCGTGGCTGTTGAAGCCCGGCTTGACGCCGATGATCTTGAAGTCCGGCAGTGTTTGTCCAACGCCCAGCATGGCAGGTGCTCCTGAGGTGTCTGAAAGGGTTTGCGCCGGGGAGGGCGCCGCAACTGCGAAATGGCGTGTGCGGTGCACAAAGTCAATGAGTGGAAGCCGGAAACCTCGATAGATTTTATCTATAGCCTCCATAGGCCGGCGCAGGCCTGATGAAATCCCTCCGCGCCTTTACGCGCCAGTCGGGGGAGGGCAGGGTCGAGCCGCAACCGGAGATATCGCCATGCGCCGTCTGACCCTCACCCTGCTGATCGCCACGGCGCTCCCGGCCGCGGTTGTTCCCGCCGTCGCCTCGGCCCAGACGCCCCCGGCCACCCTCGGCGAGCGCTATGTGCCGGCGCCGTGGTGGATGCGCGATCCGGTCATCGCCTCGGTGGGTTATGTGCGCACCGAAATCCCGGCCAACCGCGCCGCCTTCGGCGCCACCTTCCAGTCGATCGACCGCAGCGCCGCCGACGCCTCGCGCAAGGCCGCCGACCAGATCCGCGCCCTCAGCCAGGCGCTGGCCGCCTATGGCTTGGACACAGTTCGGGTCGAGACCTCCATCACCACCCGCCCGATCTATGATCAGTATCGCGACGAGAACGGCGTGTTGCGCGACAATGTCCGCGCCGACCGCATCGCCCGCTACCAGGCCGACGCCTCGATCAGCGTCACCGTCCGCGACATGGCGGTGCTGGAGCGGGTCTACGCCACGGTGATCGCCTCGGAGCCGACCTCGACCAGCCAGGTCGGCTTCAATCTCGAGCCCGAAAACGCGACCAACACCTGGCTGCAGGCCGAGGCGGTCAAGGACGCGGCGCGGCGGGCGCGCGAGGCGGCCACGAACGCCGGCGCGGCCCTGGGCGCCGTGCGGGTCATTGATCCCACCGGCCGCGCCTGCGAGACCGACGTCCTGGCCGGCTGGCCGTCCTATACGTCCGGCGCGGAACAGGCCACGACGGTGAATGGCGCGCCGAGTGGTATGATGATCACGGGCAACCGGATTCACGCGGCCCCGCCGCCGGCTCCGCCGGGCGCGGCCGGTCCGACAGAAGCCCAGATCGAGGCCGCCCGGCTGGCGCTGCAGCCGCCGCTGCGCGAACTGACCGACCGGGCCTGCGTGGTCTATGCGCTGAATTGACGGTCCCGCTTGACCCGGCGCCGCCGCCGCGCGACCGAGGGTCATGACCGCTGCGTTCAAAGCTGATCCCGCCTTCGACATCGGCTCCGTCGTCGTCTGCGACTGGCCTCTGTGCCAGGTCCGGCTCCAGGACGACGCGCGCTTTCCGTGGCTGATCCTGATTCCGCGCCGCGCCGGCCTGCATGAGATCGAGGACCTGACCCCGGCCGAGCGCGCGGTGCTGCTCGACGAGGTCGTGCGCGCCGGCGAAAATGTGCGGTTCCTCGGCCAGGCGGCGGGCCGCCCGGTGCAGAAGCTGAACGTCGCCGCCCTCGGCAATGTCACCGCCCAGCTGCATGTCCATGTGGTCGGCCGCCGCCATGACGACGACCTGTGGCCCGATCCGGTCTGGGGGCGCGGCGCGGCCGTGCCCTACGGCGCCAACGGCCTTCAGGCCGCGATATCCCGGATGCGTCTCAGTCCGGGCGGATGAGGGCCGCGGGCCGGGTCTGGCCGTCGACGGTCAACGTCCCGCGCCAGCCGTTCGCGGTCCGCTCCAGGGTCAGGGCGCCCGCGCCGTCCAGCGTCAGGACCACGCCGTCCGATGTCGCCGGACCCCAGCCGGACCGGTTGCGCCAGCCGCCCTCGACCGGCCCGACGCCCGGATCGCTCAGGACCAGATCATAGAGCGGCCGTCCCGCCGCATCGACCATCCGCCACCCGCCGTCCAGCGGACCGGCGCTCTGATCGGCCCGGATCTCGGCCGAGGCCACGCCCTGCTCATAGACGGTCTCGATGTCGCTCGGCGTGAACTCATAGGAGCGGACATAGGCCTCGACCACCACCGGAGCTTCCAGCGGGCGCCGGTACAGGTCCCCCTCGGCATCGCCCTGGGCCTGCTCACGGGCAGAGTCCGGGGCGGGCTCGAACGGCCGGATCGCCGGGGCCCGATAGGGCGCCTGCGTGGAGGGATGCGGCGCGGCCTGCTGCATCAACAGGCTCGCGAAGGCGACGACGATGAACCCCGACATGGGCCGAAGACTGCCGTGAACCGGGCAAGTTGGCAAAGCGGGCGCACCCGACCCGCGAATTCGTGATCGCCGATGCCGCACCTGCTCACGCTTCGTTGACCCCTGCCGTCACGCTGACTAAACCCGGTCCACCGGTTTCGAGCGGCTGAATTCGCTCAGGTTTCTGAGAACCATTCGCAATATGTCGACCTCCCCCCTTCCGGGCGACGCTTCCAACGATCCGACCGACGATCAAACCGGCCGTTTCGTGGTTCAGCCCAACGGCCGCGTCCGCCCGCTTTCGCCGCATCTTCAGGTCTGGCGCTGGCATGTCACCATGTTCGCCTCGATCCTGAACCGCATGACAGGCGGCGCCCTGTCGGTCGGGGCAGGACTGGTGTTCCTCTGGCTGCTGGCCCTCGCCTTCGGGCCGGACGCCTATGCGACCTTCACCGACTGGATGGGTTCGCCGCTGGGCCTGTTCGTCTGGTTCGGCCTGACTGTGGCCCTTTGCCTCCACCTGGCCGGCGGCGTCCGCCATCTGATCTGGGATGCGGCCGTCGGACTGTCGCCGAAGACCGCCGACGCCCTGTCCTGGGCTTCGATCATCGGCGGCGTCCTGATCGCCGTCGCCTTCTGGGCCCTCCTCTTCGCCTCGGGAAGGATCGCGCTGTGAGCCGCGACACCAAGATCTTCGTCAAGGGCGTCAAGGTCTCCGACCGCCACGGCGCCGGGGAATGGACCGCCGAGCGCGCCTCGTCCCTGATCCTCGTGCCCTTGACCCTCTGGGGTCTGTGGAGCGGTTTCGTCCTGTCGGGCGGCGGCTTTGACGGGGCGCTCGCCTGGTTCCGCTCGCCGGTGAACGCGGTCCTGCTGGCGATCACCCTGCTGGTCAGCGTCTGGCACATGCAGATGGGGCTGAAGGTCATCGTCGATGACTATATCCACAAGCCCGGGTCGCGCACGGCGATCCTGGGCCTGATCGGCCTGCTCTGCGTCCTGATCGCGGCGGCGGGCGTATTCTTCATCGTAAGGCTGGCCCTGGGCTCCGCGCCCCTGCCCGCCGGCTTCGGGATCTGACGGCTGATGGCTGCTTATGAATTCGTCGATCACGCCTATGACGTCGTCGTCGTCGGCGCGGGCGGCTCGGGCCTTCGCGCCGCCCTCGGCGCGGCCCAGCAGGGGCTGAAGGTCGCCTGCGTCACCAAGGTCTTCCCGACCCGCTCGCACACGGTCGCGGCCCAGGGCGGCATCTCCGCCTCGCTCGGCAACATGGGCGAGGATTCGTGGCAGTGGCACATGTACGACACCGTCAAGGGGTCGGACTGGCTGGGCGACCAGGACGCCATCGAATACCTGGTCCGCAACGCGCCCAAGGCCGTCTATGAGCTCGAGCACTGGGGCGTGCCCTTCTCGCGCACCGACGAGGGCAAGATCTACCAGCGCGCCTTCGGCGGCATGACGCGGAACTTCGGCGAAGGCCCGGTGCAGCGCACCTGCGCCGCCGCCGACCGCACCGGCCACGCCATCCTGCACACCCTGTACGGCCAGTCGGTCCGCCGCGAGGTCGAGTTCTTCGTCGAATATTTCGCCCTCGACCTGATCATGCAGGACGGCGCCTGCACCGGCGTGACGGCGCTAAAGCTCGACGACGGGACCATGCACCGCTTCCGCGCCAAGCTGGTGATCCTCGCCACGGGCGGTTACGGCCGCGCCTATTTCTCGGCCACCAGCGCCCACACCTGCACCGGCGACGGCAACGCCATGGTGCTGCGCGCCGGCCTGCCGCTGCAGGACATGGAGTTCGTCCAGTTCCACCCGACCGGCATCTACGGCGCCGGCTGCCTGATCACCGAGGGCGCCCGCGGCGAGGGCGGCTATCTGACCAACTCCGAGGGCGAGCGCTTCATGGAGCGCTATGCGCCGACCGTGAAGGATCTGGCCCCGCGCGACATGGTCAGCCGCTCCATGACCATCGAGATCCGCGAAGGCCGCGGCGTGGGCCCGAACAAGGACCACATCCACCTGCACCTCGACCACCTCGATCCGGCCGTGCTGCACGAACGCCTGCCGGGCATCTCCGAGAGCGCCAAGATCTTCGCCGGCGTCGATGTGACGAAACAGCCCATCCCGGTCCTGCCGACCGTCCACTACAACATGGGCGGCATCCCCACCAACTATCACGGCGAGGTCCTGACCAAGGTCGGCGACAATGCCGACACCGTGGTCCCCGGCCTGATGGCCGTGGGCGAGGCGGCCTGCGTCTCGGTGCACGGGGCCAACCGCCTGGGCTCCAACAGCCTGACCGATCTGGTCGTGTTCGGCCGCGCCGCCGGCCTGCGCTGCGGCGAGGTGGTCGACAAGACCTCGAAGGTGCCGGACGCCCCCGCCTCGACCACCGACGGCCACCTGTCCCGGTTCGACCGCTTCCGCCATGCGAACGGTTCGACCCCGACGTCGAAGCTGCGCATCGACATGCAGCGCGCCATGCAGTCCGACGCCGCCGTCTTCCGCACCGGCAAGACGCTGGAGGAGGGGGTGGCCAAGCTGCGCGCCATCCACGCCGCCGGCGCCGACATCAAGACCACCGACCGCGGCCTGATCTGGAACACCGATCTGGTCGAGACCCTCGAATACGACAACCTGATCGATCAGGCCCTGGTCACGATCGAGAGCGCCCTGAACCGCACGGAATCGCGCGGCGCCCACGCCCGCGAGGACTATCCCGACCGCGACGACGCGAACTGGATGAAGCACACCCTGTCGTGGAAGGTGCCGAACGAGCCGGTGAAGATCGACTATCGCCCGGTGCATAACTACACGATGTCCACGGACATCGATTACATCGAGCCCAAGGCGCGGGTGTACTAATGGTCCAGCTGACTCTCCCCAAGGGCTCCAAGCCCACGCGCGGCAAGGTCCACAAGGCCCCGGCCGGCGCGAAGAACGTCAAGACCTACAAGGTCTATCGCTACGACCCCGAGGTCGACGCCGACCCGCGCTGGGACACGTTCGAGATCTCGGCCGACGACCACGGCCCGATGCTGCTGGACGCCCTGATCCACATCAAGAACGAGATCGACCCGACCCTGACCTTCCGGCGCTCGTGCCGCGAGGGCATCTGCGGCTCCTGCTCGATGAACATCGACGGCCGCAACACCCTGGCCTGCACCAAGGGCTGGGAGGAGTGCGCCTCCTCGACCATCTCCATCGCCCCCCTGCCGCACCAGTCGGTGGTCAAGGATCTGGTGACGGACCTGACCCTGTTCTACGCCCAGTACGACTCGATCCAGCCCTACCTCCAGTCCGACGAGCCGGACCCGGAGAAGGAGCGCATCCAGCTGCCCGAGGACCGCGCCAAGCTGGACGGTCTGTACGAGTGCATCCTGTGCGCCTGCTGTTCGACGTCCTGCCCCAGCTACTGGTGGAACCAGACCGAATACCTCGGCCCGGCGGCCCTGCTGCAGTCCTACCGCTGGATCGCCGACAGCCGCGACGACGCCACGGACAAGCGGCTCGACGACCTCGAGGACCCGTTCAAACTCTACCGCTGCCACACCATCATGAACTGCGCCCAGGTCTGCCCCAAGGGGCTGAACCCGGCGGAGGCGATCGCGAAAACCAAGAAGCTGATGGTGGCCCCGTCCCGCAAGAAGACCGAGGCCGCCTGACTTGGCGAAGATCACCTACATCGAACACGACGGCCGCGAGCATGTCGTGGAGATCAAGACCGGCCTGTCCGTCATGGAGGGGGCGATCCGCAACAACGTCCCCGGCATCGACGCCGACTGCGGCGGGGCCTGCGCCTGCGCCACCTGCCATGTCTATGTCGACGAGGCCTTCGCCGCCGAGACCGGCCGCGCCTCGGCCATGGAGGAGTCGATGCTGGACTTCGCCGAGAACGTCCAGCCGAACAGCCGCCTGTCCTGCCAGATCCGGGTCACCGACGATCTCGACGGCCTGATCGTCCGTCTCCCCGAAAACCAGCACTGAACCGCGGCCGTGGGCCGGGCGAACCCTGAACTGGTCGATCTCGTCGGCCGGCTGATCGCCGACGGACCGAAAGACCGTCCGCCGCTGATCGCCCTGGTCGGGGCGCAGGGGTCCGGCAAGACCACCCTCGCCCGCGCCGCCGCCGACCGGTTCGGGGCGGTCCAGATCTCGATCGACGACGTCTATCTGACCCGGGCCGAACGCGAGGCCCTGGCGCGGGAGGTCCATCCGCTGTTCGTCACCCGAGGCCCGCCCGGGACGCACGATCTCGGCCTGCTGCAACAGTTGATCGACGCCCTGTCCTCCGCCGGACCGGATGACGAGACCCGCATCCCCGATTTCGACAAGCGTGGCGACGACCGGCGGCCCGTCGCGAACTGGCGTGTCTTTGCGGGTCGGCCCTCGGCCATTCTGATCGACGCCTGGTGCCTCGGCGCCCTGCCGCAGGATGCGGCGGAACTGGCCGAGCCGGTCAATGCGCTGGAAGCGGACCACGACCCCGACATCGGCTGGCGGCGCGCCGTGAACGGCTTCATCGGCGGGGCCTATGCCCACTTCATCGCCCGGTTCGACGCCGTCCTCTTCCTCAAGGCGCCGTCCTTCGATGTTGTGCTGGACTGGCGCTGCCAGCAGGAGGCTGATCTGCTGGGCGTCGCTCCTGCCGACCTGCCCGCCGCCGAACGCGCACGGCTGGCCGGCTTCATCCAGTATTTCGAGCGGATCACACGTCAAATGCTGGACGGCGGCGTGAGGGCCGATGTCGTGGTGCAACTGGATCGAAACCGTCTGCCGGGTTCTATGCACGCATGACCGCCCCGCAGGATCGCCGTTTCGAGCCGCGCTCGCCCGCCAACACGCGCGCGGTGGTGGTTTCGCCGGGGCTTGAGCTGCCCTGCCAGCTGATCGATCACTCGGCCCAGGGCGGTCGTATCCGGCTGGACCGGAATCTGGTCCTGCCGAAGGTGGTGATGGTGATCGACATTGCCCAGGGCGTCGCCATCGAGGCGCAGGTGGCCTGGCAGAAGGGTCTTGAGGCCGGTCTGAAACGCATCGGCCAGGCTTCGCTGCGCGGTCTGATCCCCTCTCGCCTCTCCGATGCCCGTGCGGCGTGGCTGCGGGCGGGGGGTCGCTAGAGCGCCGTCACGGCCTTGATCGCCACATAGACGGCGACGACCAGGATCAGGCCCGCGAACAGACGGCGACCGAGGACGGCGTTGGCGCCCAGCCGTCTGGCGATGGGAAGGCCGGCGAGGGTTCCCGCCGTTCCGCCGGCCGCCATGGCCGCGACGATGGGCCAGTCGATCAGGCCCGACAGGGCGTAGTTGGCCGCGGTCGTCGCCCCGAAGGCCGCGACGCTGACCAGGGACGAGGCCTGGGCCAGAGCGAGCGTCATGCCCGCGGCGCCCATCAGTCCGGGCACGATCAGGAAGCCGCCGCCGATCCCGAAGAAGCCCGCGGCCACGCCCACGCCGGCGCCCGAGGCGGCGATGCGCGGCGCCATGGCCCGCGTCAGCCGCACGTCCTCGGCCCCGACCGGCGCGTTCGGCCTCAGCATGGCCAGGGCGACCAGTCCCATGGCGAGGGCGAAGAAGATCAGCAGGGCGTGGCCGTCGATCACCTTGGCGACTGACGACCCGGCGAAGGCCCCGGCCGAGCCGGTGGCGGCGAACAGCAGGGCGCAGGGCCAGCGCACCCGCCCCGCCCGCGCCTGGCCGGCCAGGGCCGTCAGGGCGTTCAGCGCCACCCCGGCGGCCGAGGCGCCGATGGCCACATGCGGGTCCTGCACCGCGACCACATACAGCAGCAGCGGCACGGCCAGCACCGAGCCCCCGCCGCCGAACACGGTCAGCAGCAGGGCGACGATGCCGCCGCTCAGGACGGCCAGCAGCAGCTGGGCGACGGTCGGGTCCATGCCGCTATGCGGACTTGCCGGAGCCGCTGACGGTGGGCAGGCCCTCGGCCTTCCAGGCGTTCAGTCCGCCCTCCAGCACGAAGGCTTCACCCGGAACCTGGGCGGCCAGCCGGACGCAGTTCATGCCGGTCCGGGCGCCCGAGCGGCACATGTAGATCACGCTCTGGTCCGGCCCGTGATCCAGGTCAGCGGCGTCGAAGGCGGACAGGGGTTTGATGACGCTGCCGGCGATCCGTTCCTGCGCGACTTCGCCGGGCTCGCGAATGTCGACCAGAACGGCCTTGCCGGACTTGATGCGGGCCGCGACCTCGGCGGCGGAGAGGGGGGTGAGCACGGCCATGGATCAGTTTCCTTGAACAGGGGGGCAATAGATGTCGGCGAGGACGGCGATGATCATCCGGGCCGCCGGATCGGAGACGCGGTAGAGAATGGACACGCCCTCGCGCCGGCCGGTGACCAGACCTTCGTCGCGCAGCACCGCGAGGTGCTGCGAGAGGGCGGACTGGGACAGGCCCACCAGCGGCAGCAGCTCGCCCACCGCGCGTTCGCCGTCGCCGAGCTGGCACAGGATCATCAGCCGCTTCTCGTTCGAGAGCGCCTTCAGAAGCCGGGCCGCCTCGCCGGCGTTGCCTTGAAACCGGTCAGGGGACAGGGTGGAGGAGGGGTTCATGACGCGGTATATATAAGATATTGCTAATTTAGCAAGTACTAATATATTGAGGCCCAGCCAAGGAGCGTCCGATGATCGCCGACCCCGCCCCCGTCCCGACCGTCGAGGGCTTCTTCGACGCCGCGACCCATACCGTCACCTATCTGGTCGCTGACCCCGCGACCGGCGCGGCGGCGGTCATCGACCCGGTGCTCGATTTCGACGCCGCCAGCGGCCGCACCTCGACCGGCTCGCTGGAGCAGGTCCTGGCGCGGATCGCGGAGCGCGGACTGACGCTGGAACGGGTTCTGGAGACCCACGCCCACGCCGACCACCTGACCGGCGCTGACGAAATTCGCCGCCGCACCGGCGCCCCCATCGGCATCGGCAGCCGCATCACCGAGGTGCAGAAGGTCTTCGGCGTCCTGTTCGAAGCCCATGACGTCACCGCCGACGGCGTGGTGTTCGACAGCCTCTATGCCGACGGCGCGCGCTTCACCCTGGGGTCCCTGCCGGTCGAGGTCATCCATACGCCCGGCCACACGCCGGCCTGCGTCAGCTATGTCATCGGCGACGCCGCCTTCGTCGGCGACACCCTGTTCATGCCCGACTACGGCACGGCGCGGTGCGACTTTCCCGGCGGCGACGCCCGGACCCTCTACCGCTCGATCCAGCGCATCCTCGCCCTGCCGCCCGGGACGCGATTGTTCGTCGGCCACGACTATCTGCCCGAGGGTCGCGCGGACTATCGCTGGGAGACCACGGTGGCCGCCGAGGCCGCAGACAACATCCACATCGGGGGCGGCCGTTCGGAAGACGCGTTCGTGGCCCTGCGCGAGGCCCGGGACGCGACCCTCAAGGTCCCCGCGCTGATCCTGCCGTCCTTGCAGATCAACATCCGCGCCGGCGCCCTGCCGCCGCCCGAACCCTCGGGCAAGCGGTTCCTGAAGCTGCCGCTGAACGCGATCTAGCGGCTTAGGCGCCGGGCGTCAGTGTCCGGGCGAGGAAGTCGACCACCCTGGGCCAGGCGTCCTGACGCGCGGCGGCGTTGGCTTCCGGCGTCCCCCCGCTTCGCGCGGCGTCGCGCGGCCCCCCGTCGCCGACCAGATCGTGTCCGGCTTCCAGATAGATCAGGGCCCCGGTTTCAAGGCCGACCTCCGTCCGCGACCGCTGGATCGCCGTCGCGGCGCCGGCCGAGTTCCATTGCGCGTCCCGCCCACCGGCGATCACCATCAGCGCGCCCGGATAGCGCTCGACCGGGATGCGCGCGGCGGCCTCGCGCTCTGGATGGTCGGCGCGCCCATTCTCGTGAATGGCCCTCAGGTCCGCCGCGGGGCCCGCGAGCAGGCCTTCGACGAAGCCGCGATAGGGCATGAAGGGCAGCGGCTCGCCCCCGAACGAGAAGGACGACCGGGTGCCCTCGGCCTCGACCATCTCCAGCCCCCAGCCCTCCCAGACCACGTCCGTCGGCGCATAGGCCACCACGCTGTCGATCCAGTCGTACCGGCTGGCCGCGATCAGGGCGAACTCGGCGCCCTTGGACGCGCCGAACAGGCCGAAGCGTTCGACGTCGACGCCCGACATGCCGCGCAGCGCCTCGCGAAGCTCGTCGATCTGGTCGACGCGGATGTCGATGAAGCTGCCCGGAAGCTCGGGAAGGGCCTTGGGCGGGCCGTAGTCGCCCCAATCCGGGGAATAGTAGGGCAGGCCGACGGCGGCGTATCCCATCCGCGCCAGGATCGGTCCGAAACGGTCGCCCGCCTCCGTACCGCCGTCCGCGCCGTGAAGGATGACCACCACCGGCCGCGCCTCGTCGCCGCTCAGTGTATAGACCTTGGCGTGCGGGAAGCCCGGGATCGGCCGTTCGGACACAGCCTGCGCCGCCACCGGGCTGGCGAACAGGAACAGAGCGGCGGCGGCGAGCGCCAGGCGGACAAGTCGATACAAGATGGGATCTCCCAAGCGGTTCATCCGCCTCTCACAGGGTAGTCGCCGCCCCCGCCCTCTTTGGATGCAGCCGCTCAAAGAACGTCCGGAACCGTCCCCGCGGTGATGGCGATCCGGCCGATCAGACCCTTGACGATCAGGTCCAGCGCCGAGCCCTCGCGATAGTCGGCGGCGGCGACGAAATTGACCCGGTCCTCCGAGATCAGGCCATAGATCTTCTGCTGGTCGCGGTCCGAGTTGCGCGGGTCATAGACGGCGATCGAATAGCCGCCCTTGGTGTGCATCATCTTCATGGTCGGCACGTCGGTGTCGCCGTCGCCGAGGAAGATCATCCGCTCGAACGGCACCGGCCGGTCGTCGTCGGCCATGAAGCGGTTGATCTTCTCGTGCTCCCAGTGGTTCAGCACGCCCTTGTTGATCCGGAACAAATACTGGGTCTTGGTCGTGTAGTTGACCCCGACCGCCGGCCAGATCGCCACGCCGTGGTCGTCATAGACGAATTTGGACGCGAAGACGTGCCGGAACTCCGGCCGGATCGGGCAGCCCTCGATCATCTCCTCCAGGCCCGCCGAGATGATGTAGTGCTCGATCTCGAGCCCGTATTTCTCGCCCATCGCATTGATGCGGTCGAACCAGCCCTTGCCGGTCAGGTCGGACTTCAGGCCGTCGAACAGCTTCACATCCTCGCCATGCTCGGCCAGCAGCTTGCGCGTGATCGGCGCATTGTTGTCGCGCGCCTGTTTCAGCATCAGCTGCATGTACATCAGGATGTTGTCGGCATCGGCCTCGCGGGTCAGCTTGTCCGCCTCCCCCCAGAAGTCGCCGATCCCCATCCCGATCGACGGAATGAAGGTCACCTCCTGCATATTGCCGCGCGCGAGCGTGCCGTCGAAGTCGTAGATCAGCGCGGTCTTGAGGCGTTTGGACATGGCGGAATCCTGTGTGCTCCGCCGCTCTATACGAAGCGGCGGGCGCGGTCACGACCGCCGCTAGAGGGTCCGCACCCGATAGATGCGGCCGTCGGGGGCATAGGCGATGCTGATGTGACGCATCCGGCCGCCGCGGGTCAGCCTGTACCGCCGGACCTGCCCGCCCGGCTCCTCGTGGCGTTCGACCAGGGCCCAGCCGACGCCGGCGAGATCGGACCCCAGATTGGGCGGCAGCACCGAACCGCCCGCCTGCCCGCCGATCAGGGCTGAGATTTCCGGGGTGAACTGCGCTGGATCCAGAGCCCGGTCCGCCCGCGCGAGCATCGTCAGGGCCGCGGCCGTCACCTCGGGCGCGTCATCCTCCGCGGGGGCCAACGACAGCGGGGTCGAGCCCGGCGCCACGCTCTCGGCCAGCATCAGGCAGGCCTCACGCATGAACGCCGCGGCCGGGCCGCTTTCGATATTGACCATGACCGTCACCGCGGTCCGCGTGCGCGGGGCCCGCCACGCATAGGTCAGAAAGCCTGGCACGCTGCCCGAATGATACTGGACGGCGTGACCGTTCAATCGGTCGGTGAACCAGCCCGCGCCATAGGCCGCGCTGCGCCCGCTGGCCATCAGCGCCGGCGTCGTCAGGGCCTCCACCGTGAAGCGCGATGGAACCGCGGCGCCCTGGAGCGCCTGCTCCCACCGCGCGGCGTCCCGCGCGGACATCAGCACGCCGCCGTCTGGCCAACCGGAAAAATCGGAATCCATGCCGACCGCGTGCTGCGCGACCCCGTCTTCCAGCACATAGGGTTCGGCGCGGCCGGGGATGATGGCGCGGGCCTCATCGACCCTCGCGTCCCGAAGGCCGACGCGTCCCAGCAGCCGTTCGCTCATCCGGTCCCGATAGGACTGGCCCGTCACATCGGCCAGAAGATAGCCCAGCAGCACATAGCCGGTGTTGGAGTAGGCCCACGCCTCGCCCGGCCTGAAATTGAGCGGCAGCGCGGCGGCGCCCGCAAGGAACGTCTCCCGGTCGATCGCCCGGTCGGCCTCGAACCCCTCAAGGCCTTCGTAGTCCGGTATGCCGCTGGTGTGACTGAGCAGGGTGCGGATCGGAGCGCTGGCGAAGGCTTCCGGAAGGCCGCGCGCGTGTCGCCCGACCGGATCATCCAGGGCGATGGCTCCGGCCTCGACCAGCTCCAGCACCAGCGAGGCCGTCAGTTGCTTGGAGACAGAGCCGAGATGAAACAGCGTCCGTTCGTCGGCCGGAACCTGGAACGGCAGGGAGGCCAGGCCCAGCCCCTGGGCCGCAACCACCGCACCCTCGTGGACCACGGCGACGCCGGCGGCGGGAACCTTGGCGTCGCGCATCATCTGCCCGAGACGATCCCCAAGCTCGGGCGCCAGGCCGACGGCGGAGTCCTGGGCGCGCGCGCCGCCCGCGACGATCGTCGCGCCTCCCAGGGCCAGCAGCCCCCGACGGTTCCAGTCGCTCATGGTGTCACCCCAGCCGAAGTTCCGGCGCCGCCGCCACGCCCGCGGCTTCCAGCGGCAGATGCAGGATGAAGGCGGCGCCCTTTCCGGGCTCGCTCTCGACCTCGGCCCAGCCGCCGTGCAGCTCGACCAGGGCCTTGACCAGGGCCAGGCCGACGCCGGGCCCGCCGCGCTCGCGCCGGACGAAGCGGTCGAAGACGTGGGCCTGCAGGTGATAGGGAATGCCGCGCCCGGTGTCCTCGACGCGGATGCGGACTTCCGAGGTCGTGGCCTCGGCCGACAGGGTCACGGCGCCGCCTTCCGACACCGCCCGGGCGGCGTGGTCCAGCAGATGGTCCAGCGCCTGACCGACCCGCTGGGCGTCGGCGCGGATGGGACGCAGGCCGTTGGGGCAGTCGACCGTCAGGCGGGCCCCGCGCGCCTCGATCCGGGCCCGGACCCGCTCCGCGGCCGTGTCCAGCAGGTCGCGCACGCGCACGTCGCCGAGCTGAAGCTCCATCTCGCCCGCATCGATCTGGGCCATGTCCAGCACATCGTCGATCGAACTGGCCAGCTGGCTGGCGGCGATGCGGATGGCCCCGGCGTGCTGGCGGCTGCGCTCGGGCAGATCGGCCTGCATCTCCAGCAGTTCGGAATAGCCGACGATGGTGGTCAGGGGCGTGCGCAGTTCATAGGAGACGCTGCCCACGAACTCGCGCTTCAGCGCCGTCGATTCCTCCAGCGCCTGGGCCTTGGCGGCGAGGGCCTGTTCCAGCCCGCGCCGGGCGGTGATGTCGGCGAACGCGACCAGGGTGGCGCCGTCGGGCAGGGGCCGCGTCAGCCACGAGGCGATGCGGCCGTCGGTGGTCTTGCCCTCGCCGGCGATCGGCACCCGGCTTTCGGGATCGGGATCGGCGACCCGCGCCTTCAGCCCCAGCCACAGGGCCGGATCGGGCATGGTCGACTGGCACAGGGCGGCGACGGCGTCGAAGTCCGCGGCCGCGTCCAGCGCCTCGCCGGTCACGCCCCAGAAGGCGTCGAAGGCCTCATTGTGCAGGCGCAGACGCCCGTCCGAGCCGAACACGGCGACGGCGTCGTTCAGCTTGTCCAGCGTCGCGGTCTGCACCTGGATCTGGGCGTTGAACCGGCTGCGCAGCTTCAGCTCGTCGGTGATGTCCGAGAACAGCAGCAGCACCCCGCCCAGCGGGTGCGGCTGGCGCACCACCCGCAGCGTCCGCCCGTCGGGCAGGGACCAGCTGTCGTCCGGCGCGGCCTCGGAGGCGCCGTAGAAGTCCAGCTCATGGGCTTTCCACCCGGCGTAGTCGATGACCTCGGGCAGGAGGCGGCGCTGGCGCAGCCGGTCGAGCAGCTCGGCATGGGTCGGCCGTTCGTCCAGCCAGGCCGGATCGATGTTGAACAGGGTCTGGAAGGCCGTGTTGTGGAAGGCCAGCCGCTTGGACGGGCCGAAGATGGCCACGGCGTCGGCGAGGTGGTTCAGCGTCTCGTCATGGGCCTCGACGTGGCGACGCAGGGTGTCGCGCGTCTCCTCCGCCTCGGTCATGTCCAGGGCGAAGGCCAGCACGGCGCCCGCCCCGCCCTGCACCGGCTCGGCCACGATCCGCCAGGCCCGCCGCCGTCCGCCGCCGGTGGTCCAGCGGAAGCCGTCCTGATGCTGATGCGTCCGGCCCGCCTCGGCGACGATGGCGTCGGCCCCGCGGTCGAAGCTCAGCCCCTTCTCGCGCGCCGCCTCGACGCTCTCGGCCTTCATCTCGGTCAGCCAGGCCTTGTTGGCCCAGGCCAGCCGCCCGGCCGCATCGGTGATCCAGGTGGGCGCCGGATAGGAATCGGCCAGCAGGCCCAGACCGCTCTCGGTCGCCGTCCCGACCAGCCCCAGCCGCGACAGCCTGAGCCAGGCCGCGCCCGCGGACGACCGGCCCTCGACCGACCAGGCTCCGCCTGAGCCTTCGAGAACGGCGTCAAAGGCCTCGCCCTGATCGATCAGGGCGTCCAGCTGGGGCCCCGCCGCCCGCCGCACGGCGTCCAGCACCACCAGCCCCGGATCGCGTTCATGGTCGTCTTCGTTGGCCAGTTCACGCGTCAAGGCGGCCCAGGCCTGCGGCGATCCCAGCCGCCGGGTCTGGCCGTCCGGCGTCAGGGCCAGTCGCACATCCTCGAACGCCGCCAACGCCCCGTCACGGTCGGCCAGGTCGACCAGAGCGGCCGCCAGTTCCGCTTCGGCCACCCGGTTGCGCGCCGCCAGCCGCCCGCGCAGCCGCGCCGCCCAGGCGCTGAGGGCCAGGGCCAGCCCCGCGGCGCCCGCGGTCGCGACATAGGCGATGTCGGCCTCGGCCATGGTGTCGTGTCAGCTCCCGCGCCCTGATTCGGTAACCATACCGCATGAGGGTCGGGGGGGGGGGGGGGGGGGGG
>NZ_DLHQ01000060.1 GCF_002483305.1 Brevundimonas sp. UBA7664 | reverse complement strand
ACGGACGCTGTAATTTTTGAAAAGCGAGCAGAGTCAGGGGGTTGATGAGGCGGGATATGCTGGCAATCGGGGAATCTCCAGCACCCCCTTCCCCCATTTCGGGGGAAGCCGGCAGGCGCAACCTGACGGGTGGGGGCGGGTTGCGGCGCGCTCACCCCTCGCCATCAGGGCGCGGACAGAGCCCCCATCCGACCCGCTTCGTGGCCCACGCAGGCCGCTCGTATACGAGCGGCCAAACACCCGCGAAATGGGGGAAGGAAGCGCTGGCGGCTGCCGCGTTAGCCCCGATCAGGCGCCGCTGGCGAAGTCGAGGTCCTTGCGGGCCGAGATGATGGTGACGATGAACCCGGCCAGCACATCCAGCATGACCATGGTCAGGATCAGGAAGAAGGTCGAGGTCGCGAACCCCTTGAACAGCAGGAAGGCGACCAGGCAGAAGACGAACAGGATCATCGACAGGGCGTGATTGACGATCGCCACCTTCTGGCTGGACGTCGATTTCAGAAGTTCGAAGAACAGCAGGATCAGCGACAGGAACAGGATCAGGTCGCCTGTACCGACGTTCCAGGCGCTGCCGGACACCATCGGGATCGAGAACAGGGGTTCACTCAACGCCTGTTGGGCCGCCGCAAGTCCGCCGGACCCGAGGACCCCGAACCCGATGACGATGGCGTAGATCACCACGGGGATGAACAGCAGGGGGATGGCGATCAGCATGGCGGGCTCCATCGTCTGGCGGCGCGCTTACGGCCGCGCTTGTTAACGATGCTTACCCCGGTTCGCTCCATACGGCTACGCCCGCTCGCGCGTCAGGGGAAAGTCAGAATTCGCTGATCGCGCCCGGCTTGCGGGACCGCGACTTGAGCCACATCACGCCCAGGAGATCCGACAGAGACGCCATCAGCCGTCCCCAGTTGGTGTATTTCGACCGCCCGGTCTCGCGATGACGATGATCGACGTCGAGATAGAGGTTCTGATAGCCCTCGCGGATCATCAGGGCCGGCAGGTAGCGGTGCAGGTGATCGAAATACGGCAGCCTCAGGAAGACGTCGCGCCGGAACGCCTTCAGGCCGCAGCCGGTGTCGTCGGCGTCGTCGCCCAGCAGCTTGCGGCGGATGCGGTTGGCCCACACCGACGCCTGCCGCTTGGCCTCGGAATCCTGCCGCCTCGCCCGCCGTCCCCCGACCAGGGCCACCGACGAGGGCGACCTGGCCAGCAGATCGGCCAGTTTGGGGCCGTCCGCGGGCGGGTTCTGGCCGTCGCCGTCGAGGGTGACCACGATCGCCCCGCGCGCCGCCAGCACGCCGGTCCGCACCGCGCGGCTCTGGCCGGCGTTTTCGCCGTGGCTGAGCACTCTCAACATCGGCAGTTCGGCCATCAGGCCGCGGAGTTCGGCGAGCGTGCCGTCCCGCGAGGCGTCGTCGACAAACACCATCTCATAGGATCGCCCCGCGAACGCCGCGGCGATCTCGCGCGCCAGCGGGCCGGCCGCGCCCTCTTCGTCATGGACCGGGACGACGACGGAAATGTCGGGGATGGTTTGGTTCATCCCGGCTGTCTAGCGGGTTTCGTGGCCGGGCGGGAGATGGCGCCGCGCCCGGGGCGCGAGCCGCCGCAGGCCGACCATGTGCAAACCCATGACGCGCCGCGAACTGCCGTGTTAGGAAGATGAACATGACGCCTTCCGATCTCGACCGATACATCGCCGGCTGGCGCGGACCCCTGCTGGCCGCCCTGGTCGCCCTGCTGGCCGGTCTCCCGGGCCTGATGCTGCTTCCGCCGCTGGACCGGGACGAGAGCCGGTACGCCCAGGCGACGTCGCAGATGCTGGAGACGGGGGACCTCGTCGACATCCGCTTCCAGGACGAGCCGCGCTGGAAGAAGCCGGTCGGCATCTACTGGATGCAGGCCGTGGCGGTCGCGGTGACATCGAGTGTCGAGAATCGCGACATCGCGCCCTACCGCATCCCGTCCATCCTCGGGGCCATGCTGGCCGCCGCCGCCTGCGCCTGGGCCGGGGCTGCCATGTTCGGCCAGAGAGCCGGCTTCCTGGCCGGCGCCATGCTCGGGGCGAGCTTCGTCCTGTCGACCGAGGCCGGGATCGCCAAGACCGACGCCATGCTGTGCGGCGCGGTGACCCTGGCCATGGTCGGGCTGGCGAGGATCTATCTGGCGGCGCGGGCGGGCGAAGCGCCGATCCGGCCGCACAAGCTGATGTTCTGGCTGGGTCTGGGGCTGTCGATCCTGATCAAGGGCCCGATCGGCCTGATCGTCGTGGCCCCGGCCATGATCGCCCTGTCGGTCTGGGACCGCGACGTCAGCTGGCTCAAACGGCTCGGCTGGGGCTGGGGCCTGCCGCTGGTGGCGCTGATCGTGGGGCCGTGGGCCATCGCCATCACCATCGCCACCGACGGCGGCTTCTGGACGGAGGCCATCGGCGGCGATCTCGCGCCCAAGATCGCGGGCGGGGATGAGGGCCACGGGGTCGCGCCGGGCTTCTATCTGCTGATCGCGCCCATCCTGTTCTTCCCGGCCGCCCTGCTGCTGCCCGCCGCCCTCTCGACCGGCTGGAGCCGGCGGGCCGAGCCGGCGATCCGCTTCCTGATCTGCTGGCTGGTTCCGGCCTGGCTGATCTTCGAACTGACCCCGACCAAGCTGCCCCACTACACCCTGCCGACCTTCGGGGCCCTGGCCCTGCTCGCCGCCGCCGCCCTGACCCGCCCGATCGGCAAGACCTCGCGTTACGTCGGGGCCGGGATGACGGTGGCGGTCGGGGCGCTGCTCTCGGTCGGCTCGGTCTGGCTGCTGACCGAATACGGCCGCTCGACCGCCCAGACCTGGGCGACGATGACGATCGTCTTCGCCATCCTGGCCGCCCTGATCGGGGCCTTCCTGATGCTGCACCGGGCGGCGATGACCGCCGTGATCGCCTCGATCGTCCTGGGCGTCGTCGCCCACGGCGCCCTGGCCGGGACGCTGCGGCAGCTCCGCCCCCTGTCCGTCGCGCCCCAGCTGGAGAAGGTGCTGCTGGCGGCGGACCTGCACTCGCGCCAGGGCCGGACCGGGCCGGTCGCCATCACCGGCTTCCATGAACCGAGTTTCGTCTTCCTGACCGGCCGCGACACCGAACAGACCAACGCCGCCGGCGCCGCCCGGGCCCTGGCCGAGGGCCGGCCGGCCATCGTCGAGGCGCGCGACGCCGACGCCTTCCGCGCGGCCGCCGCGCAACTGGGCGTCACCGGCCGCGCCGTGGGCGTGGTCAACGGCCACAACTATTCCAAGGGCGACGACGTCAGCCTGACGGTCTATGCGCCGCCCGGCGGCCCCGCCCCGGAAATCCGCCCTTGAGCCGCCCGATCACCCTCGTCGAGGTCGGTCCCCGCGACGGTCTGCAGAACGAGAAGGCCGTGCTGGAACCGGCCGTCCGCGCCGAGCTGGTCCGCCGGCTCGAGGCCGCCGGCGCGCGCCGGATCGAGGCGGTCAGCTTCGTCCATCCGAAATACGTGCCCCAGATGGCCGGGGCCGAAGAGGTCATTGCGGCTCTGCCGCATGAGGCGGGCCGCAGCCGCATCGGCCTGGTGCTGAACGGCAAGGGCTATGACCGCGCCCTCGGCACGGCGGTGGACGAGGTCAATGTGGCCATGTCCGCCACCGACGGCTTCGGGCTGAAGAACCAGGGCATGGGGGTCGACCAGCAGGTGTCGATGCTGTCGGACATCATGACCGGGCGGGCCAATTCCGAAGGCGGACCGGGCGCGGGGCCGTCGCTGTCGGCGACCCTCTCCTGCGTCTGGGGCTGTCCGTTCGACGGCGAGGTGTCGGCCGACCAGGTCGCTGACCTTGTGGGCCGCGTCGCCGAACTGGGCGTGGCCGAGATCGCCCTCGCCGACACCATCGGGGCCGGAGATCCGTGGGCGGTGACGCGGAAGGTCGAAGCCGCTCGCAAGGCCGCGCCCGGCGCGGTCCTGCGGCTGCATTTCCATGACACGCGCAACACCGGCCTGGCCAACGCCTATGCGGGGGTCGAGGCGGGCGTGGATGTGCTGGACGCCTCGGTCGGCGGCATCGGCGGCTGCCCGTTCGCGCCGGGCGCGACGGGGAATATCGCGACTGAGGACCTGGTTTACATGCTCGAGCGGGCCGGGTTCAGCACTGGCTATGACCTCGACGCCCTGATCGAAACCGCCCGCTGGATCGGGGCGAAGATCGGACGCCCGGCGCCGAGTGCGCTCAGTCGGGCCGGCGGCTGGCCCCTGCGCGCCCACTGATTTGATCAAAGTCCGGTTGTCGGACCTGGCGATCGGTTAGGGTCAGGTTCGCTGATGGAAACCGCCATGTCGAAGACCCTCTACGCCCAGCGCCTGATGTCGGCGGCCGAGGCCGCCGCCCTGATCCCGACGGGCGCGCGGGTGGCCATGGGCCTCGGGTTCTCGCAGCCGCCGGCCATCCTCGCCGCACTGGCGGACCGGGCGCGGGCCGGACGGGTGGACGAGGTCCGCCTCTACTATCTGCTCTCGACCGGGATCGCCGGGGAGACGGTGTTCGGGGACGATCTGATGGGTTGCATTCGGCCCATGAGCCTGTTCCACAGCGCGATCGAGCGCGGGCTGGAGGCGCGGGCGCGGGCGGCCGGGCGGCCCAATCCGGTGACATTCATCTCCACAGGATTCCAGCAGGTTCCGCGCCTGATGCGGGAAGCCGGGGTCGACACCCTGATCTGCACCGTCTCGCCGATGGACGAGGACGGCTTCTTCAGCTTCGGGATCAACACCGACTACAACAAGCCCGTCAGCGAGCACGCCGGGCGGATCATCCTCGAGGTGAACCCGGCGATGCCGCGGGTGTTCGGCGACTGCACCGTCCATGTGTCGCGGGTGACGGCGGTGGTCGAGAACCAGACCCCGCTGCTCGAACTTCCGGTGGCTGCGCCCACGCCCAACGACCTCGCCATCGGCGGGTTGATCGCGGACATGATCGAGGACGGCTCGACCCTGCAGATGGGCATCGGCGCCCTGCCGAACGCGGTCTGCGCGGCCCTGCGCGACCGCCGCGACCTGGGCCTGCACACCGAGATGCTCACGCCGGGCCTGGTCGAGCTGATGCAGCAGGGCGTCATCACCAACAGCCGCAAGACGCTCTACTCCGGGAAGGGGATCTTCTCCTTCTGTATGGGGACGCGGGCGACCTATGACTTCCTCGACGGCAACCGCGACATGGAGGCGTATCCGGTCGACCATGTGAACGACCCGGCCGTCATCGCCCGCAATGACCGGATGATCTCGGTGAACGCCACACTGCAGGTCGACCTGACCGGGGCCTGCTGTTCGGAGCATCTGAACGGCCGCCAGTTCACGGCTTCGGGCGGACAGCTGGACTTCGTGCGCGGGGCCTATGCCTCGGCCGGAGGGCGGTCGATCATCGCCTGCCACTCCACGGCGGCGAAGGGGACGGTATCGCGCATCGTTCCGCGCCTCGACGGGCCGGTCACCGTCCCGCGCAACGACGTCCACATCATCGTCACCGAGCATGGCCGGGCCGAGCTCAAGGGCAAGAGCGACGCCGAACGCGCCCGCGCCCTGATCGCCATCGCCGATCCGATATTCCGGGAAGACCTCGAGCGCTCGGCGCGGGAGACAGGGCTGCTGGATTGATCCGCAAACGAGGCGGAACGGATTAGGGCTGGCGCGGTCGATCAACTTCGCATATCAGCGCCCTCCCGAAAACGAGACGACCCATGTTCGCCTATCGCTCCAACGCCAGCCTGCCCATGCAGCTCGACCGCCAGCCGGTCGAGGGCAAGGGCGCGCGCGTGGAGAGGACGTAGGAGAACAGCCGGTCATATCGACTTCGGTTTTCCAGCAACCCCTCCCGCCACCGGCCGGAGGGGTCTCTTGTATCCGCAAGACGCCTGACGGTCGGTCCGGGAGGATCAGACAGAGAAGGAGACGTCGGCCATGCGTGGCTATGACGTGATCGAAAACCCGGATCATGTGCCGATCAAGGCATGGACCCGGGGGGTGCCCATCGAGGATGCGGCGCTGAAGCAGCTGAAGAACGTGGCCTCGCTGCCGTTCATCCACAAACACGTCGCGGTCATGCCCGACGTGCACTGGGGCATGGGCGCGACCGTGGGGTCGGTGATCCCGACTGTGGGGGCCATCATCCCGGCCGCCGTGGGCGTGGACATCGGCTGCGGCATGATGGCGGTGCGGACCTCGATCCGCGCCGAACACTTGCCGGACGACCTGTCGGGCATCCGCTCCGCCATCGAGGCGGCCGTTCCGCACGGCCGGACCGACAACGGCGGACGCAACGACAAGGGCGCCTGGGCCGGCGAGCCGCCCGCCTCCGCGGTCACCCGCTGGGGCGAGCTGAAGGCCGGCTACGATGCCGTGGTCGAGGCCCACCCCAAGGCGGCGCACCCGCGTGGCTTCGGCCACCTGGGCACGCTGGGCACGGGCAACCACTTCATCGAGCTTTGCCTCGATGAGGCGGGGGACGTGTGGGTGATGCTGCACTCCGGCTCGCGGGGCGTGGGCAACCGGTTCGGGACCTATTTCATCGAACGGGCCAAGCACGAGATGCGGCGCTGGCACATCAACCTGCCGGACCAGGACCTGGCCTATTTCCCCGAGGGGACGGACGGCTTCATCCACTATGTCCGGGCGGTGTCGTGGGCGCAGAAATACGCGCGCGCCAACCGCGAGGTGATGATGGACAGCGTCCTGAACGTGCTCCGCGCGGTCTGGCCGGATCTGGAGACGACGCAGGAGGCGGTGAACTGCCACCACAACTACGTCTCGAAGGAGCGCCATTTCGGCAAGGACGTGTTCCTGACCCGGAAGGGCGCGGTGTCGGCCAGGCTGGATGAGCTGGGCATCATCCCCGGCTCGATGGGGGCGAAATCCTTCATCGTGCGCGGCAAGGGCAATGCGGACTCGTTCTGCACCTGCTCGCACGGCGCCGGTCGGGCGATGAGCCGGACCGAGGCCAAGCGGCGCTTCACGGTGGAGGACCACATCCGCGCCACCGAGGGCGTCGAGTGCCGCAAGGACGCCGAGGTGATCGACGAAACGCCGATGGCCTACAAGGACATCGACGCGGTCATCGCGGCCCAGACCGACCTGATCGAGGTCGTGCACACCCTGCGTCAGGTGGTGTGCGTCAAGGGATGACGGGAGCCGGTTTCGCGCGAGCGGAGCCGGCTTTCGTCGTCCTACGGGTCGCCGTCCGTCGCGACCCACGGCCGCCGCGGGTTTCGGCGCACGAAGACGATGGCGGCCATGACGCAGGCGCTGAACAGGGCGCCCTCGAGGCCGGCGGTGACCAGCTGGCTGACCGGTCCGAAGCCGCTCTCGCCGAACCAGCGGCCGATCGGGGCCAGGCTGAGGCGCGAGGCCGGGAAGCCGGTGGACAACAGGTAGAGGCTGCCGGCCATCAGGCGGCCGCCGAGCCCGGCGATGAGGACGCCCCCGGCGGCGCCCGCGGCGGCGGCGGCGG
>NZ_DLHQ01000061.1 GCF_002483305.1 Brevundimonas sp. UBA7664 | reverse complement strand
CTGGACCGGACGGGGGTTGTTCCCCGTCCCTTGGCCTGCGGGCGTTGCAGCCCTCGGGCCGCCGCGTCCGGATTGTTCCGTCGCGGCCCGCTCCCTCCGCTCCCGCCGCCGCTTCGGTTCGCCGGCCGAGCGAGCCTCCCTGCGACGGGACGGGGGGAGTCTAGGACGGGGTCCAGCTACGGCGGGATAGGGACGCTGCTTTTTTGGGAAGATAGGCGGAATCAGAGACTTGGCGGTGCGGGATGTGCTGGCAATCCGTGAATGCCTAGCATTCCCTTCCCCCATTTCGGGGGAAGGTGGGCCGCGGAGCGGCTTGGATGGGGGCTCTGTCCGCGCCGCGATTGGCGGGAGACGGATCCAGCCTGACCAGCCCCCGTCCATCGGGCTTCGCCTGCCACCTTCCCCCGAAATGGGGGAAGGATCTTCAAAGGCTTTGGCTCAGGACGCCGGCTCGATCGGCGCGGCGTCGGCGGGCGTGGCAGGGGTGGGACCCAGGGCGTCGGCGGCGGCCTGGCAGCCCTGACCGGCGTAGAGGCCGTTCAGATAGTACCAGCGGTGCCGGACGGCGGCGGCCTCGGCTTCCTGGCGTTCGCGTTCCGGCGCGGTCAGGGCGTCGGCGCCCGCGATCGCCAGGCCGGCGCCGGGAATCACCATGGAGGCGCCGGCGCGGGCGACGCCGCCGAGCCGGCTGAACAGACCGCCGTCGGGCTCGCCGCCCATGGCCTGGCTGAGCCGGGCCGCCTCGTCGGCCACGGCGGCGCAGGTCAGGGCGGTGTCGGTCGCGCGGATGACCGCGATCGGGCCGGACGACGGGGCCTCGGCGTCCTGCGCGAGGGCGGGCGATGCGCCCACGAGACACGCGGCCGCGATAGCGGAAAGGACAACGGTTTTCATATCACTCAACCCTCAAAGCCCCGCGACGGAACGGGTAGCGGGGGGCGAGGTTGCGTTCTCCCTCCCCCGAAGTGGGGAGGGCGGTCGCGCAGCGACCGGGTGGGGAAGGGTGAAGGCGGGCGCCATCAGTGCTGGACTGGCGTTCCCCACCCGGGCTCGGCTGCGCCTCGCCGTCCCTCCCCACTTCGGGGGAGGGAGAGCGCGCTCTTTAGGCCCTGACCGCGCGCGTCGCCTCGACGCCCAGCGCCTGCAGGGCGGCGGCGGCGATGTGCTCGGCGTTGAGGCCGGCGGTGGCGTACATGGCGGCGGGATTGTCCTGGTCCTGGAAGACGTCGGGCAGGCACAGGGTGCGGATCTTCAGGCCGGCGTCGAGCGCGCCCTTGTCGGACAGGAGCTGGAGCACGAAGGCGCCGAAGCCGCCCATGGCCCCCTCCTCCACCGTGATCAGGCATTCGTGCTCGCGGGCGAGGCGCAGGATCATGTCAGCGTCGAGCGGCTTGGCGAAGCGGGCGTCGGCGACCGTGGCCGAGACGCCGCGGGCGGCGAGAGCGTCGGCGGCCTTGAGCGATTCCTGCAGGCGGGTGCCCAGCGACAGGATGGCGACGCTCGTGCCTTCGCGGACGATGCGGCCCCTGCCGATCTCGAGCGGGGCGGCGAGTTCCGGGATTTCCACGCCGACGCCGTCGCCGCGGGGATAGCGGAAGGCGGAGGGGCGGTCGTCGATCTCGAGACTGGTGGCGATCATGGCGGCAAGGTCGGCCTCGTCGGCGGCGGCCATCAGCACCATGCCGGGAAGCGCGCCCATGAAGCCGATGTCGAACGATCCGGCATGGGTGCAGCCGTCGGCGCCGACCAGACCGGCGCGGTCCATGGCGAACCGGACCGGCAGGGACTGGATGGCCACGTCGTGGACGACCTGGTCGTAGCCGCGCTGGAGGAAGGTCGAATAGATGGCGCAGACCGGCTTCATCCCGTCGGCGGCGAGGCCGGCGGCGAAGGTGACGGCGTGCTGTTCGGCGATGCCGACGTCATAGGTGCGTTCGGGGAAGGCCTGGCCGAACAGGTCCAGCCCGGTGCCCGACGGCATGGCGGCGGTGATGGCGACGATCGTGGGGTCGAGTTTGGCCCGCTTGATGAGCTCGGTCCCGAACACCTTGGTGTAACTGGGGGCGTTGGAGACGGATTTGGACTGCTGGCCCGAGACCACGTCGAACTTGACCACCGCGTGCAGCTTGTCGGCGCTGGACTCGGCGGGGGCGTAGCCCTTGCCCTTCTGGGTGACGACATGGACGATCACCGGACGGTCGGTGATGGCGGCGGCGTTCTTCAGGATGGGGACGAGGTTGTCCATGTCGTGCCCGTCGACCGGGCCGATGTAGTAGAAGCCCAGTTCCTCAAAGAAGGTGCCGCCGACGATCATGCCGCGGGCGTATTCCTCGGCCTTGCGGGCGGCGTTGCGGAACGGGCGCGGCAGGTGTTCGGCGACCGACTTTCCGAAGCGGCGGAAATTGCGATAGGCGCCGCCCGAGACCTGTTTGGCCAGATAGGCGCTCATGCCGCCGACGGGCGGGGCGATCGACATGTCGTTGTCGTTGAGGATGACGACCAGCTGTTTGGTGGTCTCGGCGGCGTTGTTCATGGCCTCATAGGCCATGCCGGCGGACATGGAGCCGTCGCCGATGACAGCCACGACCTTGTTCGATTCGCCCTTCTGGTCGCGGGCGGCGCAGAAGCCGAGGGCGGCGCTGATCGAGGTCGAGGCGTGGGCGGCGCCGAACGGGTCGTATTCGCTCTCGCTGCGCTTGGTGAAGCCCGAGAGGCCGCCGGGCATGCGCAGGGTGCGGATGCGGTCGCGCCGGCCGGTCAGGATCTTGTGCGGATAGCACTGGTGGCCGACGTCCCAGATCAGGATGTCCTTCGGCGTCTCGAACACGTGGTGCAGGGCCACGGTCAGCTCGACCACGCCGAGGCCGGCCCCGAGGTGGCCGCCGGTGACGGAGACGGCGTCGATGGTCTCGGTGCGCAGCTCGTCCGCCAGCTGGCGCAGCTGCGGAATGTCGAAGTCCCGCGTGTCGGCGGGCAGGTGGACCTGATCAAGGAGCGGGGTGTCGGGCATGCGGGCGGTTCGTACCTAAGCCTTTGGTCTTCCAACACGCTGTAGCGCATTTCGCTGCGGTGCGGATCGACGGGATCTGATTTTTCGATACGGGACCGGTGCAGGACCCGGCGCCGGCTCAGGAACGCCGGTGCAGGACGTAATCCACACTGGCCTTGAGGATATCGGCGTCGGGGCCGAAGATATCGAGGTGGGCGCGGGCCTGATCGGCCAGATGCGCGACCCTGTGCCGCGCCGCGTCGACGCCCAGAAGGGTGACGAAATTGGTCTTGCCGCGGGCCGCGTCCTTGTTGGCCGCCTTGCCGAGGAGGTCCTCGTCGCCCTCGACGTCGAGCAGGTCGTCGACGATCTGGTAGGCCAGGCCGATGTCGTGGGCGAAGCTGGTCAGGGCCTGCCGGTGGATCTCGCGGGCGCCGGCGATGATCAGGGGGATCTCGAAGGCGTAGGTGAACAGGGCGCCGGTCTTGAGCCGCTGCATGCGGGCGACGCCGCCGAGGTCGTCGCGGACGCCGAGCAGGTCGATCATCTGGCCGCCGGCCATGCCGCGCGCGCCCGAGGCCAGCGACAGCCGGGCCGCCAGCTCGCAGCGGACGGCGGGATCGTCGTGGGTGTCCTCATGCAGCAGGATGTCGAAGGCGGCGGTCTGCAGGGCGTCGCCGGCGAGGACGGCGGTGGCCTCGTCATAGGCCCTGTGCACCGTGGGCCGGCCGCGGCGGACGTCGTCGTCGTCCATGCATGGCAGGTCGTCATGGACGAGGCTGTAGGCGTGGACGCATTCGAGGGCGCAGGCGGCGCGCAGCACCGGCCGTTCCTCGATGTCGAACAGATTGGCCGCCTCCAGGGCGAAGAAGGGCCGCAGCCGCTTGCCGGGGCCCAGCGCCGCGTAGCGCATGGCCTCGGTCAGGCGTGATTCGGGTCCGTCCGCGCGCGGCAGCAGCTCGTCGAGGGCGACGGTGACCAGATCGGCGATCTCGGCCACCCGGTCGATGACGCCCTGTTCCGGCGAGTTGGCGGCGAAGGCGGGGGTCAGAACAGCCTCCCGCCCAGGGGCACGTCGCGGTCGACGCCGATCAGGACCACCTCGCCGGCGGCGTCGGGGAAGCCGAGGGTCAGGACCTCGGACATGAAGGGGCCGATCTGGCGCGGCGGGAAATTGACCACGGCGGCGACCTTGCGGCCCAGCAGCTGGTCGCGGGTGTAGTGGACGGTGATCTGGGCCGAGGACTTCTTCACCCCGATGTCGGGGCCGAAGTCGATGGTCAGTTTCCACGCCGGCTTGCGGGCCTCGGGGAAGGGATCGACGGCGAGGACTTCGCCCACGCGGACATCGACCTTCATGAAGTCATCGAAGGCGATCTGGCCGGCGGGGGCCGGCATCAGCTGAACTCGGCCGGTTCGACGCCCTTCGCCTGGCCGTCGGCGCCGACCACGATCTTCTCGACGCGGAGCTGGGCGGCCTTGAGCCGGTTCTCGCAATGGGCCTTGAGCCGCGCGCCCTCCTCATAGAGGGCGATCGACTCCTCCAGCGGGGCCTGGCCGGACTCGAGTTTGGAGACGATGGCCTCAAGACGCTGGAGGGCGTCCTCGAAGCTGAGGTCGGCGGGAATGGGGGCGGCGTCGGTCATGGCGGGCGACCCTAGAGGGGGTGGCGGCGGGTCTCAAGCGGAGACCGGGGTCGGCGGGTCATTTGGCGGGGCCGGCGGAGCTTCAGAGCTGGGAGGTTCACTGCTCTGGCGGGAGCAAGTGCGTCCGCTCAGGGGGCGGGCGCGCGGCGGGCGGAGACGATGCGGACGCGGGGGTCGAGCATCTGGCCGCGCATGAAGCCTTCGCCCTCGGTCGGGGATTTGGGGGCGGCGAGGATGGCGCGGACGATGTCCATGCCTTCGACCACCCGGCCGAAGACGGCGAAGCCGGGATCGGGCGGGGCGGCCCGGGCGTCGAAGCCGGGCAGGTTGCCGACGATGATGAAGAAGTCGCCGTCGGCGGTGCCGGGGTCGAACCGCGCCATGGACAGGGCGCCGTCGACGTGGCGCAGGCCGGTCTGGCTGGTCGGCTCATGGGCGATGGGCGGCAGGATGCGGTCCGGCGCATTGCTGGTCCCGCCCTGGACCACGCCGGTCTCGCCGCCCAGCTCCATGCCGCGGTAGAAGTCCGTGCCGTCGAACCGGCCCTCGTCGACATATCGCAAGAAGTTGGCGGCGGTGATCGGGGCGCGGGGGTCGGTCTCGACGAGAATATTCCCGGCGGAGGTCTCAAGCAGGACGCGGACCGCGGCCGGAGCCGGCGCTGCATCCTGGGCGAAGGCGGGGGCCGACAGGGCGGCGGCGGCGAGGCAGAGGGCGAGCAGGGCGCGTCGGATCATGGTCCTCTCCCGCGCGTCAGCGCTTCTCGTAGCGGCGCTGGGACCAGTATTTGAAGCCCTGGTTGTGGACCAGGTCCCAGCCGTCGGCGCGCAGGCGGCGGCCGACCATGTGGTTGAAATAGCCGTGGGCGAGGACCAGCACGTCCTGGCCGCTTTCGGCGCGGGCGATCAGGGCCTGTGCGGCCTTTTCGGCGCGGCATTCGGCCTGGCGGCGGGTTTCCTGGCCCTCGTGATGATTGAAGGCGTGCCACCAGATGCGGGCGACGACACCCCAGTATTTGGGCGGCAGCTTGAACCACGAAGGGAAGTGCGGCGGCGGCAGGGGGGCCTCGATGAACAGGGCGTCCGACATCACCTCGCGGCCGGCGGCGATGGCGGCGGCGGTTTCCTGGGCGCGGGGGCGGGTCGAGGCGTAGATGGCGCCCGCGCCCTCGGCCGTGGCCAGCAGTTCGGGCGGCGGGGTCTGGCCGGCGCGCAGGCCGCCGATCTCGTATTTCGCCCACCAGTCGCGGTACTGGTCGGAGGTCAGAAAGCATTTGCGCGACAGGGCCGGTTCGCCGTGCCGGGCCAGGACGATGGCGCCCGGACGCACCGAGACCAGCGCGGCGCGGGGCGGCGCGGGCTCTGCCTTCGACGGCGCAGGGGCTTCGGCCATCAGTGAGTCTCTGGCGGGGGCGGGCATGATATGCGGCGGCAAGCGATTGGCGAACCGTCCTTATTCCTCCCCCAAGGCCTGAACGTGGGCGACCGCGGAACGGCCCAGCCCTTCTAGGTCGTAACCGCCCTCGAGCGAGGACACAACCTTGCCGCCACAGCACGATCGCGCGATCTCGAGCACGGCGCGGGTGGCCCAGGCGAAATCCTCGGCCTCCAGCGACTGGTGGGCGAGCGGATCGCGGCGGTGGGCGTCGAAACCGGCGGAGATCAGGATCAGGTCAGGGGCGAAGGCCTCCAGCGCCGGCATGAGGCCGCCCGAGAAGGTGGCGCGCCAGGCCTCGCGGGCGGCGTGCGGCGGCACCGGGACGTTGACGATATTGCCGACGCCGGTCTCGGACGCGGCGCCGGTGCCGGGATAGAGCGGGCTCTGATGGATCGAGCCGAGGAACAGGCTGCTGTCCGCCTCGAACGCCGCCTGGGTGCCGTTGCCGTGGTGGACGTCGAAATCGATGACGGCGACGCGGGCTATGCCCTCGGCCTGGGCCACGCGGGCGGCGACGGCGACATTGGAGAACAGGCAGAAGCCCATGCTCTGGTCCGGCTCGGCGTGGTGGCCCGGCGGGCGGACGGCGGCGAAGGCGCGGGCCGTCTCGCCCCGGGCCACGGCGCGGACCGCGTCGATGACGGCCCCGGCGGCGAGGCGGGCGGCGCGGACGCTGCCCGGCGACAGGACGGTGTCGGCGTCCAGCGCGTTGAGGCCGGAGGCGGGCGAGGCGGTCAGGATGCGGGCGACATGGTCGACCGGGTGCAGGCGTTCGAGGTCGGCGATCCGCGCCTCGGTCGCGGCCCGGCGATCAAGGCCGAGGGCGGCGGCGTCCAGGGCGTCGAGCACGGCCTGCAGCCGCTCCGGCCGTTCGGGATGCCCCGGGCCCGGGCGGTGGTCCAGCATGTCGGGATGGGTGAAGAGGGCGACGCTCATCGGGCGGAGAATAGAAGCGGCCGGCGGGCTTGTCGCGTGCCGATCGAGGTCCTAATCGCCGGTCATGACCGAGCCCGTGATCCGACCCGCCGTGGAAGCCGACGCCGCCGCCCTGGGCGTTCTGGGGCGGCAGACCTTTATCGACACCTTCGTGGACGGGTTCGCCATTCCCTATCCGGCCGATGATCTGGCGGCGTTCCTCGACGCCAGCTTCAGTCCGGACGCCATCCGCGCGAAGCTGAAGGAGCCGGGCGCGGCCTGGTGGGTGGCCGAGCGCGACGGAGACCTGCTGGCCTTCGCCAACACGGGGCCGAACACCCTGCCCCACCCGGAAGCCCGAGCCAGCCATGCGGAGCTGCGGCGGCTGTATGTGTCGAAGGCGGCGCAGGGACTGGGGCTGGGGACGAAGCTGCTGGCGATCGCGCTTGAGTGGATGGAAAGCCATACCGAAGGGCCGCTGTGGATCGGCGTCTGGAGCGGAAACCTGAAGGCGCAGAAGCTGTATGCGGCCTGGGGGTTCGAGGTAGCCGGCGAGTACCAGTATCCGGTCGGGGCGTGGATGGATGACGAGTTCATCCTGCGGCGGGGGTGATCCGCCCGAGGAATTCGCGGATAGACTGCGAGACGCAACCGTGGCTTGATCCCGAAAGAGTTCACGGGATGCACAATGATCGGTCGTCTGTCTTTTATCGCCGCGTTGTTGGCGGCCCCCGTGGTCTGGGCGCAGGACGTGCAGGAGGCCGTTCCCCCTACTCCGGCTGAAATTGCTGATGCCCGCGCCAGGGCCGATGAGCTGATCCGTAACGCCGGGGCTGAAGGGATCTTCGCCAACAAAACCACGGGGCGCCTTCCAACAGTTGAACACCTCGCCAGCGGGATGCGCTGCCGGTTCAGCGACAGCGCGAATGACCGGATTCTGATCTTCCCCGACCAGAACGACGGCGTGCCGCGCGGCGACGACGTCGGTTGTGCTTCGCGCGAGGAGTCCCTGCTGATCGACGCCACCACTTACGCCACGCGATACCGGCCCTTACCCAGCGAAGATGCGGTCATCAACGATGCAGTGAGCGCGATCCGAAATCGTTGGCCCGACGCCATTCCGTTCGATGGCGCCCTGGCGACTACCAGCATCGGCGACTGGCCCGCGCCGAAGTATGCTGCCTTCAAAGTCACGATGCCTGATGGTCCAATGCTGACCATGGCCCTCGTCCACCACGTCGGGCAATGGGGATACAAGGTTCGCGCGACTGGCCGTTTCGAAGACGCAATGCTGGTCAGCGTATACGCGGGCGTCATCATGGCCAATATCCAGACCGACGCACACGGACGCTGACGTCGTCTCGCGAAGACCGATTGGGTCGCCGCACAAGCCCTGTTAGCCTGACCCCATGCTCCTCCCCTTCTTCACCGCTCTTCGCGACGCGCGCGTGCCCGTGTCGATGAAGGAATGGCTCCATCTGATGGAGGCCATGGACAAGGACGTGGCCGGGCGGAAGGTCGATGACTTCTACCACCTGTCGCGCGCGGTGCTGGTCAAGGACGAGAAGCACTACGACCGGTTCGACCAGGTGTTCGGCAAGGTGTTCGCCGGGATCGAGACCGTGGGCGCGGGCGAGGAGCCGGCGCTGGACGTGCCCGCCGACTGGCTGAAGCTGCTCAACGAGAAATATCTGACCGACGAGGAGAAGGCGCAGATTGAGGCGCTGGGCGGGTTCGACAAGCTGATGGAGACGCTGAAGCAGCGGCTCGAGGAACAGCAGGGCCGGCACGAGGGCGGAAACAAATGGGTCGGCACCGGGGGCACCAGCCCGTTCGGGCACGGCGGCTACAATCCCGAGGGCGTGCGCATCGGCGGGCCCGGCAAGCACGGCCGGGCGGTCAAGGTCTGGGAGAAGCGCGAGTACCGGAACCTCGACGACCAGGTCGAACTGGGCACGCGCAACATCAAGGTCGCCTTGCGCCGTCTGCGCCGGTTCGCCCGGCAGGGCGCGCCGGACGAGCTGGACATGGACGCGACCATCGACGGGACGGCGCGTCAGGGCTGGCTGGACATCCACATGCGCGCCGAGCGGCGCAACACGATCAAGGTGCTGCTGTTCCTCGACATCGGCGGCTCGATGGATGCCCATGTGAAGATGTGCGAGGAGCTGTTCTCGGCCGCGAAGACCGAGTTCAAACACCTCGAATTCTTCTACTTCCACAACTGCCTCTACGAGGGCGTGTGGAAGGACAACCGGCGTCGGCACAGCGAGAAGATCCCGACCTGGGAGGTGCTGAACAAATACCCCGGCGACTGGCGCGCCATCTTCGTCGGCGACGCCACCATGAGCCCCTATGAAGTGACCATGCCCGGCGGTTCGGTCGAGCACTGGAACGAGGAGGCCGGCGCCGTCTGGATGAAGCGGGCCACGCAGCAGTGGGACAAGGTGGCCTGGCTGAACCCGTCGCCCGAACGCTACTGGAGCTATTCGGCCTCGGTCGGGATGGTGCGGGAACTGGTCGACGAACGGATGTATCCGCTGACGCTGGAAGGGCTGGAGAAGGCGATGCGGGCGCTGGCCAAATAGGTTAGGGTTCACGGGTCGTCCGAGGAGTGCCCCCATGCTCGCCGTCGTCTTCGCCGTCATGCTGCAACAGGCCGCCCCCGCGGCGACGGGACAGGTGGTGTGGCAGACGCCCGCGGCGCCGGAGCCCGTGGCCGCGGTCGCCGAGGCTCCTCCCATTCCCGACTCGGCGCGCGCCGACCCCTGGGGCTATGAGCGGGCCGAATGCAGCCCGCTGGTCCGCAAGGCGACCGAGTCGATGGAGGCCTGTCAGGCCCGGGTGCGGACCGCCCTTGCGGCCAATCTGGGCGAGGCCCTGCCCGCCGGCCTCGCCCCGGCTGGAGCGCCGGAACAGTGTCGACAGGAAGCCGCCGGCGATCGCTACGCCCTGCAATGCGGCGCGCCGTCCCGGCCCGACCGTCCGACGGCGGCGCTGGAGGAACGGGCCTGCGAGACCCGGCCGCGGGCTCAGCCCAGCGGCGGGGTGGCCTGGACCGAGGAATGCCGGCCCGCCAGCGGCCGCCAGGACGAGGACGAAGGCCTGCGGATTCGGCTGGGCGGCAGGGATTGAAAACCCTCACATAACGTCGTCAGGTCTGGACAGGTGACAGGCCGGCTCGCCCGTGCGTCTCGTACCGGCGGGAGGGTCGAGGATGCTGCTGACGATACTGGCGATGGCGATCCAGCTGGCGGCGCCGGCCGGCAATCCGGAGATCGTGATCCCGGATTCCGCCCTGCGCGACCCCTATGGCTTTGTGCTGTCGCATTGCAGTCCACTGGTGCGGCGCTCCAGCGAAACACTGGAGGCGTGCGAACACCGCATCGGGACCGCGCTGCAAGCCCGCCTGCCCGGCTTCCAGCCGAGGCCCCCGGCGACGATGGTCGCCTCGGCCGCGGATGATCCGGCGTCGGCGAGCCAGGGCTCGGCCTTCGGCGGGCGCTGCACCACGCGGCAGGACAGCCAGACGAACGAGGACGGGTCCTCCTCGTCCAGCATGATCATTTGCGGCGACGACCGGTCGGGCGCCGCCGCGAGCGCGCTTGAAGACCTGTTGCGGCCGCAATGATCCTCGCCCTGCTGCTCATCGCCCTGTTGCAGGACGGCCCGATCCGGACGGCCCCCGTCGCGGAGGCGGCGTCACAGGCGGGTGCGGCGACGCCGGCCGATCCCGACCCGCGCTGCACCTTCGGCGGACGGCCCGTCCATTCCCCCGGATGCCCGACGCCCGAAGGCCGCATCGCCTTCGTCACCCCGACAGAGCCGCCGCCAGGGGATGACGACGAGGCCAACCCCTGGGCCGCCGTGAACCGCTCCGCTTCGGGACAGGCGACCATCGGAGAGGGCGGCTATAGCCGGAGCGCAGCCGCGGAAGCGGCGGCGGAGAACGGGGTCCCCGCCTGGGCGCTCGCCGACCCCGCGCGCTGGGAGGCCAGGCAGTGCGGCGCCGACGATGACGAGGCCTGTCGGCGGCGGGCGCGCAACCAGCTGGCCATGGCCCGCGCCGGGCTTGCCGCCGACAGGCCTCGTC
>NZ_DLHQ01000034.1 GCF_002483305.1 Brevundimonas sp. UBA7664 | reverse complement strand
GCGGCCTGGGCCTGCACCGCCTGGGCGCGGCCGATCTCGCCGCCGTCGCCGCCCGCGCCCGTTCGCGCGCCGGCGCCGTCGCGTGCAATGACCCGGAACTGGCCACCGTGCGCGACCGGGTCGATGGCGCCTTTTCCGGTTGGCTGCGCACGCCGCGCATGGTCTTCCCCGGCACGCGCCGGCCGTGGACCGCCAATCGCGTCAGCTCGACCGACGCCAACTGGCGGCTGCAACAGATGTCGGTCGTCGGCGCCTCGCCCGTGGCGTTCGGCTATGCGGGCAAGGGCGATGCGCACGGCCTGACCGCGGTGGTCAGTTTCGTGGGTCGCTCGCGTCCCAATGCCGCGCGCATCGTGCTGCGTGATCCGGCGCGTGTTCCGCGCCCGTGGCTGGCCGGTGACGGGCTTGCGCCCGCCTCGGCCCGCGCCAGCGTCTGGGCCACAAGCGTCGCGCCGGCGGATCCGACCCTGCTGGCCGAGGGCCGCCGCGCCGGCGAGGCCTGGCGCTTTCCCGCCTCGGCCGCCGCCGCCCTGGAGCGGCTGGACCCGCGCGAGACCTTCGCCATCGAATTCCACTTCCGCGACGGCAGCGTCGCGACGGCGAAATTCGAGGCGGGGGATTTCGCCGCCGGGCGGGCCTTCCTGGCGATGGGAATGCTCTAGCCGCCGCTCTTCAGCGGCATCTGGATGATCTCGGCGCCGCCCTCGGGCGCCGGCGCGCGCGCGACCAGCGCCACGGGCAACCGCACCGTCACCGCCGTGCCCTCGCCGAGGGTCGAGTCGATGCTCATCCGGCCGCCGTGCAGTTCGGCGAAGGCGCGGACCAGCGACAGGCCCAGGCCGGTGCCCTGACGGCGCTGCTCCATCTCTCCGGCCTGTTCGAACGGCCGGCCGAGGCGGCGCACGTCTTCGGGGGCGATGCCGACGCCGGTGTCGGCGACGACGACCTCAAGATAGGGTCCGATGGCCTCGACCGTGACGGTGATCGCGCCGCCCCGCGGGGTGAATTTCACCGCATTGGACAGCAGGTTCAGGGCGATCTGCTTCAGCGCGCGCTTGTCGGCCGAGACCTCGACCGGATCGCCGGGCAGGACGCTGGACAGGCTGACGCCCTTGTCGTCGGCATTGACGCGGACCAGGGCCATGGCCGCCGAGACCACCTCGCGGGCGTCGAACCGCTCCAGCGTCAGGGCGTAGCGTTCGGCCTCGATCTTGGTGACGTCCAGCACGTCATTGATCAGGTCCAGCAGGTGGCCGCCGGCCTGATGGATGTTCTCGGCGTATTCGCCGTAGCGGTCGGGCAGGGGGCCGAAGATGCGCTGGCGCATGATGTCGGAGAACCCCAGCACGGCGTTCAGGGGGGTGCGCAGTTCGTGGCTCATATTGGCCAGGAAGCGGGTCTTGCCGGCCTCGCGCGACTCGGCCTCGGTGCGGGCGATCTCAAGACCCAGCTCGCGGGCGTACTGGGCGGTGGCGTCGAAGACCTGGGCGATCAGGCGGGGGCCGCCCGGATCGTCCAGCCGCCGCACGATCAGCTGGACCCGCCGATCCAGCGCCGTTCGGGGCGCGAACAGGGCCGCGCCGTCCTGGCCCCGCATGGCCCGTTCGATGGCGTCCAGAAGCCGGGGCCGGTCCGGCGCATGCACCGCCGCGACGAGGCCGCTCTCGAACAGGGGGTCGACCGGCAACGAGACCGGCGGCGCGCCATAGGCCGCCAGGACCCGGCCCGACGGCTCAAGCACCAGGGTCAGGCCGGGCTGGGCCGCCAGCAGGGTTTCGACCCGGGCGGTTTCGGCCTCCGCCGCCGCCAGCCGGGCCTCCCGTTGCCGCCACGACAGCCGCACCGCCAGGGCCGCGGCGGCCGCGGTCAGCAGGGCCGAGATGGCCGCCAGGGCCGGCAGATGCGGTCCGGGTCCGACCAGCCAGGCCGAGAACAGGCCGGCGAGGGCCGCCAGACCGACCGCCAGGGCGCCCGCCTGCACGGGCCGGGGACCGCCCAGGGCGATGCCCGCCGCCAGCGGCAGGAAGACGAAGCCGGTCAGGGGGCCGGTCAGGCCGCCCGACAAGGACGCCGCCAGCAGGGCGGCCAGCCCCCAGATCCCGAGCAGGGTCATCCGTTCGAAATCGCCGTCGCGTCGCAGCAGGCCGAGGCCGCTCAGGCCGGGCACGACCATGGCCAGGACGCCGTAGAACAGCGGGCCGTCGATGCCGCCGATCCACCGTCCGCCCAGCGCCAGCAGGGCCGCCGCCACCGCCCAGCCGGCATGCCAGGCGGCCAGCGACGGGCGATCGCTCGCCGGGGCGTCGGTCAGGGGCTTCGGGTCAGGGCGGGCGGACTGGATCAAGGACGGATTTGGGAGGGCCGGTGATACGCCGCCGGCCTCGCCAGACTAGCCGCGCGGATGAGTCGTCCAAAGCCCGCACCCGTTCCAGGCGACTGGGCGAAAGCCCTTTCGGGCGGATTTCCGGGGAAAGGACGGCGGTTGTCGTTAACGCCGGTCAGGCCTATCTGCCGCCCATGAGCGACAGCCCCTCCATCGACGATGTCCTGGCCGAACTGGTCGAGGAGTTCGACCTGCTCGGGGACTGGGAAGGCCGGATCGAATACGTCATCGAACTGGGCAAGGGTCTGGCCCCCCTGCCCGACGCGGATCGCACCGAGGCGCACAAGGTGCCGGGCTGCGCCGCGCAGGTCTGGCTGGCGGTGCGCCGTGACGGAGATCGGCTGGCCTTCGCCGCCGACAGCGACAGCGCCCTGTCCAAGGGCAATATCGCCCTGCTGCTGAGGCTGTACTCGGGGCGAACCCCGGCCGAGATCCTGGCCTTTGACGCCCGCGCCGCTTTGGATCGCCTCGGCCTGCCGTCGGCCCTGACCCGCCAGCGCGCCAACGGCCTGAACGCCATGGTGGGCCGGATCCGGGAGGCCGCCGCGGCGGCCTGACCTGCGTCACCCGATCCGGTAGTGGCCCGCCAGGGCGACCAGGCCGGCGCGTAGCAGTTGCTTGCCCTCGCGGCGGCGCAGACCGAGGTCGCGCTCGGCTGCCTGCAGGGCCGAGGCGCGCAGGCAGATCGCCTCGACCATGGGCCGGGCGGCGCCGCACGCGGCGAGCGCAGCCTCCACCCTGCGGCCGGCGGCCATGGCCGGGTCGCCCGGTTCGGCGCGCAGGGCGGAGCCGCCTCCGGCGCGGGGCAGGGCGTCCCATCGCAGGGTCAGGGACGGGCCGCGCGCGGCCGTCTCGGCGTCGAGACCCAGGCGGGCGGCGGCCGCGACCTCGGCCGCGCCGAGCCAGG
>NZ_DLHQ01000028.1 GCF_002483305.1 Brevundimonas sp. UBA7664 | reverse complement strand
CCCGTTCGCCCGTCGCTGCCGATCATGGTCCGGCGGCCCACGAACCGGCCGCGCCGCTCCGCCCCGCCGCCCATGCCGCGCCGCCGACCGACGTTGGCGCCAGCGGCCTGCGCCCCGCCCTGTCGCCGGCCGCCACGGCGCCGCTGGACATGCAGCCGATCGACGCCGTGCCGGTGGTGGACACGCATGCGGAAGAGGCGGTATCCGCCTCGCATGGCTGACACCGCTCCGACGCCCACCGTTCTGCTCCCCGAGGCCGAGGTCCAGCGCATCGTCGCCGACCTGGCCGCGCAGATCGCCCCCGTCATCGACGACGAGACGGTGGCGGCGGTGCTGCTGACCGGCGGCCTGTGGTTCGCCGCCGACCTGACCCGCGCCCTGTCGCGCCTCGGCCGCAACGTCCGGTTCGACGCCCTGTGGCTGGCCTCGTATGGCGATGAGAAGGAAAGCCGGGGCCGGATCGACGTCTATGCAGATTTCCAGCGCTCCATCGACGGCCGCCGCGTCCTGATCATCGACGACGTCTTCGACACGGGGTTGTCGCTCGCCGAGGCCGTGCGCATCGCCAAGGAAAAGGGCGCGTCCGAAGTCCTCACCGTCGTCTTCGCCAAGAAGCCGTGGCCGTTGCCGCGCGCGCCGGAGCCGGACTTCGTCGGGTGGGACGCCCCGAACCGCTTCCTGGTCGGCTACGGACTGGATCATGCCGGGGCCTTGCGTGGCCTGCCCGACGTCTGCGCCCTGGACTAGAGCCAGTCGGCGCGGGGCTCCCGCTCCAGCATCTCATCATACGACGGTCGCGCCCTGACCACGGCCCACCGCTCGCCGTCCACCAGCACCTCCGGCGCCAGAGGCCGGCTGTTGTACTCGCTGGCCAGCACCGCCCCGTAAGCCCCCGCCCCCATAAAGGCCACCAGATCGCCGGCCTGCATCGGCGGCAGCAGCCGGTCGCGGGCGAAGACGTCGGTGGATTCGCAGATCGGGCCGACGAGGTCGTACAGCCGCGGCTCGCTCGCGCGCGGCCGCACCGGGACCAGATCGTGGAAGGCGTCGTACAGGGCCGGGCGCATCAGGTCGTTCATGCCCGCGTCCAGCACCAGGAACCGCCGCCCGTCGCCGCGCTCATTGACCTGGATGACCCGGCTCAGCAGCACGCCGGCGTTGGCGGCCAGCAACCGGCCGGGCTCGAACGCCGCCTCGACCTCCAGCCCGTCCAGCACCCGCGCGGCCATGGCGACATAGGCCTCGATCGACGGCAGGTCCGACTGGCCGTGATAGGGCACGCCCAGCCCGCCGCCGAGGTCGAGCCGCGACACTGACAAGCCGGCCGCGCGCAGCTCCAGCGTCATGGCCCGCAGCGCGCGGAACGCCGCCTCCAGCGGCTCCAGCGTGGTGATTTGGCTGCCGATGTGACAGGCCAGACCGACCGGGGTCACATGCGGCGACAGGCTGGCGCGGGCGTACAGCGCATGGGCCTCGTCAGCCGGCACGCCGAATTTGTCGGTCGCCCCGCCGGTGGTGATCTTCGCATGGCCGCCGGCTCCGACCGCCGGATTGACCCGGATGGCGATGTCGGGGGTCGCTACCGTTCGCGACGCGGTCGCTCGCTGCTTGAGCGACGACGAGATTTCGATCAGCCGGTCCAGCTCGACCGCGCTCTCGACATTGATCTGGCGCACGCCGGTCTCGATGGCGAAGGCCAGTTCGGCGTCGGTCTTGCCCACGCCCGAGAAGACGATGCGGTCCGCCGGGATGCCGGCCTTCAACGCCCGCCGGATCTCGCCCTCGGACACCGTGTCGGCCCCGCAGCCCAGCCGGGCCAGGGTGGCCAGCACCGACAGATTGGAATTGGCCTTCACGGCGAAGGCGATCAGGGCCTGACCGAGCGCTGCCGGATGGGCGGCGACGGCGTCGCGCAGCAGGCCGTAGTGCCGCGTCAGGGTCGCGGTCGAATAGACATAGGCGGGCGTGCCGACGGCGTCGGCGAGCGCCTTCAGCGGCACGCCCTCGGCCTGAAGCGCGCCGTCGATCCGGTCGAAATGGTGCAAGGGACGCCTAGCCGGGACTGGCGCCCGAACCGCCATAGGGGCTCGAGCTGGGGCCGCCGTCGATGGGCGCCTGGCTGGGCGGGCGATAGACGGTCGCGGGCTCGGGCAGGCTGGGCGCCCGCTCGTCGCGCATGCTGCGCTCGGTGCGTTTGGCCGGCGGAGCGTCGAGGTCGGCCATGCGGCCGCAACCGGCGGCGGAGACGGCGATCAGGGCGGCGACGCCCGCGAGAACGATCTTTTTCATCACAGACGCGTCTTCCACCCGGCGATGCGCGCGCGGACCTGTTCCGGCGCCGTGCCCCCGAAACTCTGGCGGCTGGCGCAGGAAGCCTCAGGGGTGAGCACCTTGTAAACCGCTTCCGTGACGCCCGCCTCAAGCGATTGCAGTTCGGCCAGCGGCAGTTGCGACAAATCCACGCCCAGGGCCTCGGCGCGCTTCACCGCCGCGCCCGTGACATGGTGCGCCTTGCGGAACGGCAGGTTGAGCTCGCGCACCAGCCAGTCGGCCAGATCGGTGGCGGTCGAAAAGCCCGAGCCGGCGGCGGCGCGCATCCGCTCCGTGTTCGGTTGCAGGGCCGAAACCATGGCCGTCATCGCCCCCAGCGCCAGGGTCAGGGCGTCGAACGCCTCGAACACCGGCGGCTTGTCCTCCTGCATGTCCTTGGAATAGGCCAGCGGCAGGCCCTTCATCACCGTCGACAGGGCGACCAGTGAGCCCATGATCCGGCCGGTCTTGGCGCGGACCAGTTCGGCGGCGTCGGGGTTGCGCTTCTGCGGCATGATCGAGCTGCCGGTGGTCAGGTCGTCAGGCAGGGTGACGAAGCCGAACTGCGGCGTCATCCAGAGGACGATCTCCTCGGCCAGCCGCGACAGGTGTCCGGCGCAGATCGAGGCGGCGGCGAGGCTTTCCAGCGCGAAATCGCGATCCGAGACGGCGTCCAGCGAATTGCCCATCGGCTGGTCGAAGCCCAGCTCGGCCGCGGTCATGTGGCGGTCGATGGGGAAGGGCGATCCGGCCAGGGCCGCGGCGCCCAGCGGGCTTTCGTTCATGCGGGCCCGGGCGTCGACGAACCGCCCCGCGTCGCGGCCGAACATCTCGACATAGGCCATCAGGTGATGGCCGAAGGTCACCGGCTGGGCCGGCTGCAGATGGGTGAAGCCGGGCATCAGGTCGCCGGCGTGCTCTTCGGCGCGAACCAGCAGGGCCGACTGCAGGCCCTTCAGCTGGTCGATGGCGGCGTCGCAGGCGGCGCGCACCCAAAGGCGGAAATCGGTCGCCACCTGGTCGTTGCGACTGCGCGCCGTGTGCAGCCGGCCCGAGGGCTCGCCGACCAGCTCGGCCAGCCGCGCCTCGACGTTCATGTGGATGTCTTCGAACTGGTCGCGGAACGGGAAGGTCCCGTCGAGGATCTCGGCCTCGATGGCGTCCAGCCCGCCCAGGATGGCCTCGGCGTCGGCGCCGGTGATGATCTTCTGGGCCGCCAGCATGCGGCAATGGGCGCGCGATCCGGCCAGATCCTGGGCCCACAGCCGCCGGTCCACCCCGATGGAGACGTTGATCGCCTGCATGATATCCGCCGGCCGCGCGCTGAAGCGCCCGCCCCACATGTCTTGACCTTCCGCGTTCGGAGAAGGCTTAACTGTCGCTGGCGACGGGGAAGGCTTGGTCATGAAGGGCTCGAAGGCGGCGGGAATAGCGATCGCGGGCGCGCTGGCGGTTGGCATGATCGCGGGCGCCGGGCTGCTATACGCCAATCGCGACGCCTTCTTCAAAGCCGCAACGCCCGAACCGGCGGCGAAAAGCGAGCTGGCCCGTTTCGCGACCGGGTCCCTGACCCGGCTTGAGACGCCCGAGTCCATCCCGATGGCCCCCGCCTATGTCTTCAAGACCCGCGACGGCGCCGACGCCACCTTCGCCCAGTTCCGCGGCAAGGTGGTGGTGGTCAACCTCTGGGCCATGTGGTGCGCGCCCTGCCGCACCGAGATGCCGACCCTGGCCCGCCTGGACGAGGCCTATCCCGACAGCGAGCTGCTGGTCCTGCCGATCAACGTCGACGCGACCGAGGACGGTCTGGCCGACGCGCGCAGCTTCATCGATGTGCACGAACCCCTGCCGCTCTACAGCGACATGAAATTCCAGCTGCCGTTCGAACTGCCGGGCGAGGGCAAGATGCCCCAGACCGTGATCCTCGACCGTCAGGGCCGCATCCGCGCGTCCTTCTCCGGCGAGGCCGACTGGGCCAGTCCCGAGGCGCGTGCGCTGATCGACGCGCTGCTGGCGGAGCCGGCCTGACCGCCTAGTTGGCGGGGACGCGCTCGTCCGTGGCCGGATCAACGGCGCCCGGCCGGCCCTCGGCGGCGGCTTCGGCCTGATTGTCTTCCAGCCGCGCCGCGACATTGCCCGCGCCTTCCTCGACCGCGCGCGCGGCCTTCATGGCGCCGGATTCGATGACCTCCCCGGCCTCGGCGGCGACCTCCCCAGCCTTGTCGGCGGCGACCTCCGCATCGGCTTCGGCCTCCTGCTGTTCGGCGGGCGTGCAGGCGGCGGCGCCCAACGCCAGGGCGGCGACGGCGGCGAGGGTGAGGGTCTGGATGCGCATGGATTATCCCCGATCAGCGTTGAACCTTGGCGGTTAACGCGGGGAAGGATGAGGAGTTGCGGCAATGGTGGCTGGAGGCGGGCTCGAACCGCCGACCTGTGGGTTATGAATCCACCGCTCTAACCAGCTGAGCTACCCAGCCCCGTTTGACGATCGCGTCGCTCGAGTCCCGGCGGGAACTGGTCTGTCCGCCGGAAGAGGCGTGCCTATATAGGCCGGAGGTGGCGGTTTCAAGCCGCCTTCACGCGGCTGTCCGGCCGGGGCGTTGCGTCGCACGCGGGTGACGCCGCCCGGAGGGAACGGCTAGGCTGGGGCGACCGTTCGTTCAGGGTCCGATTCAAGGGTTTCCCATGCGCCTGCTCGCTCTCGCCGTCTCCGTTTCGCTCGTCACTCTCGCCACGGCCTGCGGCGCCAACGGACAGGACGAGACCGTCCGTCCGGTCGGCGACCCGGTCGAGAGCCGCCGCGCCAATGGCGCCAACCAGCAGCCCGCCTTCGCCGGCCAGACCCGCGCGCCGGGCGTGCGCACCGAGGCGGCGCTGGCGCATACAGTCGTAGCCGCAGGGCTGGAGCATCCGTGGGGCTTGGCCCTGCTGCCGGACGGTCGCTGGCTGGTGACGGAGCGGCCCGGCCGCCTGCGCATCATATCCGCCGGTGGCGCGGTCGGAGAGCCGATCTCCGGCCTGCCCGCCGTCGACGCGCGCGGCCAGGGCGGGCTGCTGGATGTCGTGATCGGCCCGACCTTCGCCCGGGACCGGCTGATCTACTGGAGCTATGCCGAGGCGCGGGCCGGCGGCAACGCCACCTCGGTGGCGCGCGGTCGGCTGTCGGACGACGGGACCCAGGTCGAGGCCGTCCAGGTCATCTTCCGCGCCCTGCCGGTCTATGACGGCGACAAGCATTTCGGTTCGTCCCTCGCCTTCGACGGCGCGGGTCATCTGTTCATCACCCTGGGCGAGCGGTCGGACCGGCCGATGCGGCCTCAGGCGCAGGACCTCGGCTCGCACATGGGCAAGGTCATCCGCATCAACGCCGACGGGACCGTCCCCGCCGACAACCCCTTCGCCGGCCGCGCGGGCGCCCTGCCGGAGATCTGGTCCCTGGGCCACCGCAACATTCAGGGCGTGGCCGTCGCCCCCGACGGCGCGGTGTGGACCATCGAGCACGGCACGCGCGGCGGCGACGAGCTGAACCGGCCCGAAGCGGGCAAGAACTATGGCTGGCCGGTCATCGCCTATGGCGTCGAGTACAGCGGCGGGACGATCAACGAAGGGATCACCGCGCGCGAGGGCATGGAACAGCCGGTCTATTACTGGGACCCGGTCATCGCGCCGGGCGGGATGACTTTCTACGACGGCGCCATGTTCCCCGGCTGGCGCGGCAATCTGCTGGTCGCCGGCCTCAAGGAGAAACACATCGCCCGGCTGGTTCTGGACGGCGACCGCGTGGTCGGCGAGGAGCGGCTGCTGACCGGCCTCGGCGAACGGATCCGCGACGTCGCCGTAGCGGCAGACGGGGCAGTCTGGGCCATCACCGACGAGGCGGACGGCAAGCTGGTTCGGCTGGCGGCGGCGAACTGATCAGTCCCGCAGAAGCTCGTTCACGCCCGTCTTCGCCCGTGTCTGGGCGTCCACCCGCTTGACGATCACCGCGCAATAGAGCGACGGCCCGCCGTTTGGGTCGGGCAGGCTGCCCGGCACAACGACCGAATACGCCGGCACCTCGCCGCGGAAGACCTCGCCGGTGGCGCGGTCGATGATCTTGGTCGAGCCCGACAGATAGACGCCCATGGCCAGGACCGCGCCCTCGCGGACGATGACGCCCTCGGCCACCTCGGCGCGGGCGCCGATGAAACAGCCGTCCTCGATGATGGTCGGATTGGCCTGCAGGGGCTCGAGCACCCCGCCGATGCCGGCGCCGCCGGACAGATGCACGTTCTTGCCGATCTGGGCGCACGACCCGACCGTGGCCCAGGCGTCGACCATCGAGCCCTCGTCCACGAAGGCGCCGATGTTCACGAAGCTGGGCATCAGCACGACGTTGCGGCCGATGAAGGCGCCGCGCCGCACGATCGACCCGGGCACGGAGCGGAAGCCCGCCTCCTGGTAGTGGGCCGCGGTCCAGTCGCCGAATTTGTTGGGCACCTTGTCCCACCAGGGGCCGACGCCGGGCGCATGACTGGCGGGGCCGCGGTCGCCGCCCCGCGTGATCTCATTGTCATTGAGCCGGAACGACAGCAGCACCGCCTTCTTCAGCCACTGATGGGTGGTCCAGACGCCATCGGCGCCGCGCGAGGCGACCCGCGCCTGGCCTGAGTCCAGCAGCTCCAGCGCCTGTTCGACGCCCTTGCGGACCTCGCCGTGGGTGGCGGCCGAAATGCTCGCGCGGTCTTCCCACGCGGCTTCGACCACGGCTTCCAGATGGGTCAGATCGGTCATCAGGCGTCTCCGGGCAGGCGGGCGGTGGCGAGGAAGGGGCCGAGGGCGGCGGCCCGGTGGTCGGCGAAGGGCGTCTCGGCGTCATGGGCGTGCGGCCCGACCAGCACCGTGGTCATGCCGATCGCCCTGGCCGGCGGCAGATTGCGCACGGTGTCCTCGAAGAAGGCCGCCGTGGTCGGGTCGATGCCGAACCGCTCCGTCATGCGGGCGAAGGTGCGCGGATCGGGTTTGGGGATCAGATCGGCGTCCTCCAGCGAGAACAGGCCGTCGAACAGATCGGCGAGGTCCAGCTTCTCGACGACCCGTCGGGCATGGGCCATGGAGCCGTTGGTGAAGACGACGCGCGGCCCGTCCAGCCGCTCCAGCGCGGCGCGCAGGCCGGGGTCGGGCGTCAGCACGTCCAGCGGCACGTCATGCACCTCGGCGAGGAAGTCGTGCGGATCGATCCGGTGGTGCGCCATCAGCCCGGCCAGGGAAGTGCCGTAGTCGCGCAGATAGCCCTTCTGCACCACCAGCGCCTGGTCCGCGGGAAGGCCGGCCGTGCGCACGACATAGTCGTTGATGCGCTGCTGGATCAGTCCCATGAACCGGCTCTCGGGCGGGTACAGGGTGTCGTCCAGATCGAAGACCCAGCTGCGGACATGGCGCAGGTCGGCGCCGATCTCGGTCGCGCGGATCGGCTCCGCCGTCATCCGGCCTGCACCAGGGTGCCGGCGCCGTGTTCGGTGAACAGTTCGACCAGCATGGCGTGAGGGCGGCGGCCGTCCAGGATGACCACGGCCTCGACCCCGTCGCGCACCGCGGCCATGGCGGTCTGCAGCTTGGGGATCATGCCGCCGGTGGCGACGCCGTCCTCGATCAGTTTCGAGGCCTCGCCGACGGTCATCTGGCGGATGATCTCGCCGTCCGCGCCCCTGACCCCCGGTACGTCGGTCAACAGGAGCATGCGTTTGGCGCCCAGCGACCCGGCGATGGCGCCCGCGACGGTGTCGGCGTTGACGTTGAAGGTCTGGCCCTCCTCGGTCACACCGATGGGGGCGATCACCGGCACCCAGTCGGCATCGGACTCCAGCAGCCGCTTGATCAGCTTGGGATCGACCCGGGTCGGCTCGCCGACAAAGCCGAGGTCGACCTCGTGCTCGATCATGCTGTCGGGATCGCGCTTGGTGCGTTTGGTCTTTTCAACGGTCAGCAGGCCGGCGTCCTTGCCGGACAGGCCCACGCCGCGGACATCCGCCTCGCGGCCGGCCATGGTGATCCAGTGGGCGATCTCCTTGTTGACCGCGCCGGACAGGACCATCTCGGCCACCTGCATGGTATCGGCGTCCGTCACCCTCAGGCCGTCGACGAAGGCCGACCGGACCCCCGCCTTGTCCAGCATGGCGCTGATCTGCGGTCCGCCGCCATGGACCACGACCGGATTGACCCCCATCAGCTTCAGCAGCACCACATCGGCGGCGAACTGTTTGGCCACGGCGCTCTCGCCCATGGCGTGACCGCCGTATTTGATGACCACGGTCTTGCGGTCGTAGATCTGGATGTAGGGCAGGGCCTCGGCGAGCGTCTTCGCCGTGTCCCAGCCTCGCTCCTCGGATTGGCGTTCGGTCTCGTCCATGATGAGCAGGCTCCTAAAGGGAGGCCCGGGTCGTGTCATCATCAAACGGGCCCCTACGAAACCAGGATGGGCCGTGGCCGTTCAAGCCGGTATGAAAGAGCATGAGATCGACGACCGCGACCTGACACGGTCCCGCCCCATGGATCCGGCCTCGTTGCAGCAACCGGACCCTGTCCTGTGTCCCGAATGCCAAGGGGCCGGCGCGATCGCGACCGGCGAGACCTGCCCGGTCTGCGAGGGAACCGGCAAGGCCACAGGGCGAACCGGCGGTGGTTGAATCCCGCCGGACGCCCCATCGGCGCGGGTTCGAAATCGCCGTCTGCGTCGCCGGTTTCCCCGTACGGGCGATCCAGGAGGCCCGATATTCCCCTGAACCGGCTCCGGGATACCCCTGATGTAGCCTTGCGGCCACGCTCGACCGGGTTTGCATCGACGCTGTCTCGACCTTGGCCGGTGGGGCTGTTATGAGGACCCAGCGGCGGCGTGCGCCGTCACGAAATTCACTGGGCTGCGGAGGGCATCCACCCATGCGCGTTAAATCTTTCATCCTGGCCACCAGCGCCGTCGGGGCTCTCGCCCTGTCGGCCGGTGTCTCCAACGCCGAGCCGAACGGCTGGT
>NZ_DLHQ01000015.1:652-12270 GCF_002483305.1 Brevundimonas sp. UBA7664 | reverse complement strand
CCCGCCGCGCGGAGCGTCTGTCTTTCGCCGAAACGGTATTCAAATCTCTTCTCCGGGCGAAGGCCCGGGCGCTCCGCGCGGCGGGTTTTCGACGCGCCGGGGCCGTCGCCTGTTGTTGGCAGGTGACCCGGTCCGCGCGCCGCGGGCAGGGACGGCGACGACCGTCTCCTGGATTGGACGGGGGTTGTTCCCTGTCCCATGGCCTGCGGGCATTGCAGCCCTCGGGCCTCCGCGTCCGGATCGCTCCGTCGCGGCCTGCTCCCTCCGCTCCCGCCGCCGCTTCGGTTCGCCGGCCGAGCGAGCCTCCCTTGCGACGGGACGGGGGGAGTATGGCGTGTGGCCTACCTATGGCGGGATAGGGGCGCTGCATTTTTGAGAAGCTGTGCGGAGTCAGTCGGTTGGCGGCGCGGGATATGCTGGCTATCGGCGGATTGTCAGCATGGCGACCAGACTGTCTCCTCCCTGTCGCGAAGCGATGGGGAGGTGGCGCGGCGCGTCTTCGCGCCGTGACGGAGGGGTGGTGAGCAACGATCGCGGCGCGGCGCCCCTCCACCACGCTTCGCGCGGTCCCCCTCCCCACTGCGTGGGGAGGAGACGGTGGGGGTTCAGGTAATCCGCTTGGCCGAAACCGGGTCGCTGGCGGGGAAGGTTTCTTCCAGGCCCTCGTCGATGAGCGCCTCCTGACGGTCCTCGGCGTGGCGATCCTGCTCCCGCAGCTGATCCGGCTTGCCGTGTTCGCGGGGCGCCTTTTTGGCGTGGGGCGTCTCGGGGTCGCCGTCCTCGCGGGCGGACGGCCTGGTCTGGTCGGTGTGAGCGGTCATCTCGGCCCTCCTTATTTCGTGGGGTGATCTTCGTCGCCGTCAGGGCCGTAGCCGAGGTCGGCGATGTCGTCGTCGGAGAGGCGTTTGGCCTCCCAGTGGGCGGCGCTGGCCTGGGCCCCGCGGACGTTGCGCATCAGGCCCGTGTAGACCAGTTCGACCTCGTCGGGGCCGCGCTGGCCCGCACTCTCGCCGTCGATCTCGGTCAGCCGCTCGCCGTCCACGCCCAGCAGCGCGTCGGCCTCGGCCTCGATGCCCGAGGCGCCCAGGATTTCGTCGGGATCGACTTCGGCGTCCTCATCGAACTCTTCCTCGTCGCTGTCGCCGGCCATCTGGGTGACGTCGAGAACCGGATCGGCCTCGTCCAGCAGGATGTCGCCGTCGCCCTCATCGTCGATGTGGGTTTCGTCATAGACTTCCGACTGTTCCTGGTCGTCCGAGTAGCCGTCGATCTCCGGCATGCCGTCGCCTCCTTGTGTGGAAGCTCAACGCTCCCCGCCTGTCCGGCGTTCCGCCGGGGCGGCCGGCGTTGAGCGGCGCAGATCGGCCCCGGTGGAGGCGGGCACAAGACATGGTTAACCACGTTTGTTTAGGCTGCGTTTGGTCCCGGCTTCCTAACGTCGCCGGGAGCCTGTCAGGAGACGCTCCCGCAAATGCCGCTCAAGCTGTCGCTGAAGCCCGGCGAGAAATTCGTCCTCAACGGCGCCGTCGTACAGAACGGCGACCGCCGCGGGGTGCTGATCCTGCAGAACAAGGCCTCCGTCCTGCGCGAGAAGGACATCCTCCAGCCGGAGGACGCCAATACCCCGGCGAAACGCATCTATTTCCCGGTCATGATGATGTACCTGGACGAGTCGGCGGCGGCCAAGGTCTATGACGAATTCGCCTTGCGACTCAGCGAGTTCATGGGAGCTTCGCGCAATCCGCAGGTGCTGGCCGATTGCGTCGCGGCCTCGCGTCACGTGATGGCGCGCGAATACTACAAGGCGCTGATGGCGGCGCGTAAACTGGTTGATTACGAGGAGGGGCTGGCGAATGTCGCTGCAGGCGTACAAGACCGCAGCCACACGGGCTGAGACCCCGCGGGAGATGGAATATCGGCTGTTCGGGCAGGTGACCCGGGCGCTGATGCACGCCGCGACCCTGGACAAGTCCGAGATCGCCGCCCGGATCGACGCCCTGGACTGGAACCGGCGGCTGTGGACCACGCTGGCCACGGACTGTTCGGATCCCGACAACGCCATGGCGCCGGCCCTGAAGGCCCAGATCATCTCGATCAGCCTGTTCGTCAGCCGTCATTCGTCGGCGATCATGCGCGGCGAGGATGATTTTGAAGCCCTGATCGACATCAACCGGATGGTCATGCAGGGCCTGGCCGGGCCGGGGCCGGGCGCGCAGCAGGCGGCCTGAGCAGGGGCGGGCGACGGCCAGACTTCAGCCGCCGAAAAGTCCGCTCAGCCAGGTCCATGCCTGCGGAAGCAGGCCGTTGAGCCATTCCCAGAACGGCAGCAGATAGGGCGACACCCAGGTCCAGGCGAGCCAGACGATCAGCGCAGCGACGACGATCAGACTGATCGCGCACCAGCCGATGAGGATGGCCAGACCGTCCCGTTGCAGCAGGCCGAAGCCGAACGTCGAGATGATCAGGGCCGGGATGAGGTTCCCGCCCCAGATCGGCAGGACGAGAATGATCGCCAGCAGCACGGTGGCGACGCCGATGAGCACCTCCGAGACCTCGCTGGTCATCACCTCGAGGCGCGGCTTCGACAGCCGCTCCATCTTTCTGAGGCGGGGAAGGACCCGGGCCACCCCCGCCCGATAGGTCTCGCGGTCGATCCAGCGCTTCAAGGCCCACCGCGGCAACCACAGTTGGTCCTGGCGGATGGCCAGTTGCAGACCCATCAGCAGGAGCGGGGTGCCGAGGATGGTGGTGGTGCCCGGAATGATGCCGATGGCGACGCTGAGCAGGCCGAAGAACAGCATCAGGGCGCCGAAGCCGCGCTCGCCGAAGGCGTTCACCAACTCGCCGAGATACAGTTTCGGGTCGTCCTTGACGCCGATGTCCTCGATCACCTGCGAGAACGGGCGCGAGTCGCTCTGATAATCATAGTCAGGCATCGGAGCGGGGCGTCCGGACGAGGGTGTCTTGATCTAGGGCGCACGATAGACGGACGCCACTTAACAATCGTCAATCCGTGCGGCGGGGCGGGCGGATGTCAGTCCGTGACGTGCTCGGGCTTGCCCTTGCGTCTGGTGTGGGCGAATTCCTCGAGCTGTTTCTCGGTCATCGACTCGGCCATCGACTTCGAGGTGCCCTTGAGAGCGGACTTCGGCGTTTCGCCGCGCTTGGCCGACAGGGCGGCGCCGGCGGCCTTTTGCTGGGCGGCGGATTTGGCGGGCATGGGGTGGCTCCTTCCGACGGAGGAGCAAACCGGCGAGCGGCTGACGGGTTCCGCCTATCCGGCGACAGAAATCGTGACCGGCGGCGGACCGTTCGCCGCTTCTTCGGCCGTAGACAGGGTCTCGACCTTCATGGCGAAGATGCTGGCGGCTATGAGGACTCCCCCAATGATCGGCGCCCAGCGAACCAACAGAACATGACGCCGGAAACCCGGGCGGTCCGCGGAGGTCCGCACCGTCCAGATCAGCCACAGGAGCCTGAGGCCGGCCGTGCCGGAATCCTGTGGATCCGGCACCGGTCTGGTAGTCTCGCCCCGGCGTTCCCGCGCCATCAGCTTGGGCCGCAACTGATAGGCAGCCAACCCACCGAGGAAGAGGGTAAGGACGCCTCCAATGGCGAAGTAGGCCGACAGGGGCATCAGCTTCCCAGCAACTCCCGCCCGATCAGGAACCGCCGGATCTCGTTGGTGCCCGCGCCGATGTCGTAGAGCTTGGCGTCGCGGACCAGCCGCTCGACCGGCCATTCCTTGGTATAGCCAGCGCCGCCGAGGGCCTGGACGGCCTCGAGGCTGACCTTCACCGCGTTCTCGCTGGCCAGCAGGATGGCGCCGGCGGCGTCGTAGCGGGTGGTCTTGCCCTGGTCGCAGGCGCGGGCGACGGCGTAGACATAGGCGCGGGCGCTGTTCAGGGCGACGTACATGTCGGCGACCTTGGCCTGCATCAGCTGGAAGGAGCCGATCGGCTTGCCGAACTGTTTGCGCTCGCGGAGGTAGGGCAGGACCACGTCCAGCGCCGCCTGCATGATGCCCAGCGGGCCGGCCGACAGCACGGCGCGCTCATAGTCCAAACCGCTCATCAGCACGCCGGCGCCGCCGCCGACCGGGCCCATGACATTCTCTTCCGGGACCTCGCAGTCCTCGAACACCAGTTCGGCGGTGTCCGAGCCGCGCATGCCCATCTTGTCCAGCTTCTTCGAGACGCTGAACCCCTTCATGCCCTTCTCGATCAGGAAGGCGGTGACGCCGCCGTTGCCCTCGCCGGTGCGGGCGTAGACGACCAGGGTCTCGGCGTGCGGGGCGTTGGTGATCCAGAATTTGGTGCCGTTGAGGACGTAGTGGTCGCCCTTCTTCACGGCCTGGGTGCGCATCGACATGACGTCGGAACCCGAGCCGACCTCGGACATGGCCAGGGAGCCGACGTGTTCGCCCGAGATCAGTTTGGGCAGGTATTTCTGCTTCTGCGCCTCCGTGCCCCAGCGGCGGATCTGGTTGACGCACAGGTTGGAGTGGGCCCCGTAGGCCAGGCCGATCGAGGCCGAGGCGCGGGAGACCTCCTCCATCGCCACCACGTGCTCGAGATAGCCGAGGCCGAGGCCGCCGTATTCTTCCTCGACGGTGATGCCGTGCAGGCCCAGTTCGCCCATCTCGGGCCAGAGCTCGCGCTTGAAGGCGTTGGTCTCGTCGATTTCGGCGGCCAGCGGCGCCAGACGGTCGGTCGCCCAGCGGGCGGTGGTCTCGCGGATCATGTCGGCGTTTTCGCCGAGATTGAATTCCATCGATTGGGGGGCGTTGGGGATGCTCATGACGGCGGGGGTAGCATCGCCCGCGCCCGGCGCAAAGTCAGTCCGACTTGCCCCAGCGGACATACAGGTTCCAGGACGAGACGCCGACGCAGATCACGCCGATCAGGGCCAGGGCCCAGGCGATGACGGTGGTCTCGCCCATCGGCGAGGGCTGTTCGACCGACAGGCGGAAGGCGGCGGCCGAGGCGCCGCAGGCGGCCAGGCCGACGCCGCCCATGATCAGGAAGGCGCCGGTCTCGCTCCAGTCGAAGCGGCGGGGGCCGGCGGGTTCGACCTCGTGGCGCAGGACCGACAGGGTCGGCTCGTCCTCGAACAGGACGGTCTCCTCGGCGGGGGCGGGCGCGCGCTGGTCCTGGGGCCAGACGGGGCGTTCGGTCTCGACGAAATCGGCTTCGGTCGGGGGCGTCAGGACCAGGTCCTGGTCCATGGCCGGGAAGGGCGAGGGGACGGGCGCCGCCGACACCAGCGGCGTCACCGGGACGGCGGGCTCGGCCGGCGGAAGTTCCGGCGCCGGTTCCGGCTCGGGCTCGGGCTCGGGCTCGGGCTCGGGTTCTGGCGTCGGCTCGGGCGCGGGCTCCGGCTCCGGCTCCGGCGTCGGCTCGGGCGTAGGTTCGGGCGGGACAGGGGTCTCTTCAGCCGGACCGGGCGCCGGTTCGGCGGGGGCGAAGCCGGGCAGGGGGCCGATGATCGCGGCGGCATAGGGCGAATAGCGGTCCAGATTGACCCGCGTCACCGCGTCGGCCGGCTGGAAGACGGCCGGTTCGAACGCGGGCGGCTCGGGAGCCCAGGAGGGCTCCGGCGCATCCGGCTCCGGCGCCTCGGGCGCTTCGCCCAGCAGGGTGGCGACGGCCGCGGCGCGTGCGTCGGTGGCCGGCGGTTCGACTTCGGCCGCGGCCTCGACGGGCGGCGGGGGCAGGGGGGCGGCCAGCAGTTCGGCGAGGGTGACCGCCGAGCCGGGATCGGCGACGAACAGGGCGCGCTCGGCGGCGCGGCGGCGCAGGCGGGCGTCGACGGAGGCGTCTTCCGGCCAGCCGATCAGGGCGTCGGCGGCCTGGCCCGCATGGCCTTCGTTGATCCTCTGCAGAACATCGGAGGCGAGGAAGCGGTCGACGCCGACGGAGACGGCGAAACTGGCGAGGGCGTCGAACTGGTGCTGGTTCAGCGAACCGTGGACCTGTTCGTTCAGCGCCTTCACGACGGGCATGAGGTCGTACTGCAGCAGCAGTTCGGCGTCCGCCTCGGCGACGGTCAGACCCTCGCGGGCGGAGGCGGTGTGGCCGTAGCCGATGACCCAGCGGCCGTCCTCTTCCCGCACCGCGCGCGGCCGGAAGCCTTCGAAGCTCTTGATGAGCACCATCCCCTCGCGGGAGACCTTCAGACGGGGCGTGGGCGTTGCGGACACGGATTGACCCAAATCGAGACGGGCGCGCTCGCCCGATCAGAGAGCCAGCAAGGGACGCGCCGGTTCACATCAGTACGATGCTGGCGAGCCCCAGGAAGATCAGGAAGCCGAAAAAGTCCGTCGTCGCGGTCACGAACACGGCCGAGGACACGGCCGGGTCGAACTTCAGCCGCGACAGGGTCAGGGGCGTCAGCATCCCGACGGTCGCGGCGACCAGCAGGTTCAGCACCATGGCCGCCGCGATGACGGCGCCGATCTGCCAGTCCCGGAACCACAGACCCGCCGCGACGCCGATCAGGGGCGCGAGAACCAGGCCGTTGGCCAGTCCGACGGCGAACTCCCGGCGGAAGGTCCGCGGGGCGTTGGAACTGTTCAGCTCCCGGGTGGCGAGGGCGCGCACGGTCACCGTGAGGGCCTGGGTGCCCGCGTTGCCGCCGATCGCCGAAACGATCGGAAGCAGGATCACCAGCGCGACGATCTGCTCGATCGTGGCCTCGAACCACGAGATGACCACGGCGCTGAGCACCGCCGTGCCCAGGTTGATCGCCAGCCAGGGCACCCGGCCGCGCACGATCTCGGACACGGACGAACCGCGGTCCTCGTCGCGCACGCCGGCGAGGCGCAGGATGTCCTCGCGGTTCTCTTCCTGGATGATGTTGACGATGTCATCGACGGTGATCTGACCGACCAGCCGTCCCGCCGCGTCGACGACGGGGGCCGAGATCAGGTGATATTTCTCGAAGATGTAGGCGACTTCTTCCTGGTCCTGGTCGACGGCGATCGCATTGATCGGCTCCATGATGTCGACGAGGGCGATGGTGCGCGCCGCGCGCAGCAGGCCGCTGACGGGCAGGCCGCCGACCGGCTTGTTCGACGGATCGACGATATAGATGTCGAAGAACAGCTCGGGCAGGTCCTCGCCCTGTTTGCGGATGTGGTCGATGGTGTCGCCGACGTTCCAGAACGACGGCGCGGCCATGACCTCGCGCTGCATCAGGCGGCCGGCGGAATCCTCGTCGTAGCGCAGCGAGTTCTCGATCGCGGCGCGGTCGACCTCGGGCATGGCCGCCAGCACCTTCTCGCGCTGGTCGTCCTCGAGATCCTCGACCACGGCGGCGGCGTCGTCGGAATCGAGTTCCTGCAGCGCCTCGGCCAGGGTCAGGTGCGGGACGCGCTCCAGCACCTCCTCGCGGATGTTGTCGTCCAGCTCGGGCAGGGTCTCCGCCAGCAGGTCGGGCGGCATCCAGAGGACCACGACCGTGCGGTGCTCGGCCGTCAGGAAGCCCATCAGATCGGCCACGTCGGCGGGGTGCAGATCTTCCAGCAGCGAACGGAGCTTCAGTCCGTCGCCCGCGTCGGAGGCATCGACGACCTTCTCGACGAAGGCAGCGGTGAGGACGTAGTCCTCGTCGAGAGCTTCGTGGTCAGTTTCGATCTGGGAGACGGGCAGGGGGGCGTCTGCGATCTTGCTCACGCTTGGCCCCCCTGTTTTCAGATCAGCTGTTCGCCGATGTTTCGCCCTGTCAAATCAGATGGTGCGGTCGAGAAGACTCGAACTTCCACTCCGGTTAGGGAACAGCGACCTCAACGCTGCGCGTCTACCAATTCCGCCACGACCGCTCGCATCGGAGGGGGGCTGATAGCGGACGGAAGCGCGGATGGGAAGGGGTCGTTTGAGGCAGCAGGCAACAGGCAGCAGGCAGCAGGTTACCCGGCGGGTTGACCGTGCACACGGGCGATCAGGCCATGGAGCATCCGCCCGAGTTCATCTGTCTGCTCAAGGAGAGGCGAAATCTTTCCGGAAGCGCTCAGGCCGACCCGTTCGGCAAGGATCAGGTGGGTCTCAAGTTCCTTCAGCGAACCTCGGGCGATCCTTAGAAAGCTCAGATAACTGGCCTTGCTCGCCCGACCGTACCCCTCGGCTATATTCGCGGCGATGGATGAGGCCGCTCTGCGACTCTGGGAGGTCAGGCTGAAGAGCTCTTCGCGAGGGTAGGTCCTAGTCAGTTCATATGTGGCGACAGCGACGTCCATCGCCCGTTGCCAGACCATTAGGTCCCGGTAGCTACGCACATCGGACATCGTAATCTCCGTATGGCTCTACATTTCACTCAGGCCGACACATCCTGCTGCCTGCTGCCTGCTGCCTGCTGCCTGCTGCTTGGACCTCAGGCCGCTCCCGCCATGAAGTCATACACATCCGCGGCCCGCGTCACCGTGATGGCGATGCGGTCGTCGCGGATCTCGATCTCGCCGCGCGCCACGGGATGGTTGTTAGCCAGGATCCAGACCTCGTCGGTTTCCGAGGCGTCGAGCGGAATCACCGCCCCGCGGCCCATCCGCAGCAGCTGGCTCATCGGCAGGACAGAACGCCCCAGGACGACCGAAATTTCGACTTCGACGGCTTCGATCTGACTCACGGGATACTCTGACGCTGACGCTGAGGAGACTGGGTTCTGGGCGGTCTTGGCTTGCATGGCGCTCCCGACCCCCACATTGGAGGCGTCATGCTTTCCCAAGCCTTAAGCGAAACCGTATCGAAGCTGGTCCGCGCCGATGGACGCGCGGCCGAATGGGCCGTGTCGGAAGGGCGTGTCGGCTATGAGTCGGCGGTCGCGGCCATGGAGGCCCGGGCGGCGGCGATCGCGGCGGGCGAAGCCGGCGAGCTGGTCTGGCTGCTGGAGCATCCGCCGCTCTACACCGCCGGGGTGTCGTCGAAGGACGGCGACCTGCTGGACGCGTCCCGGTTTCCTGTTCACCGCAGCGGCCGGGGTGGGCAGTTCACCTATCACGGGCCCGGGCAGCGGGTGGTCTATGTGATGCTGGACCTGAACCAGCGCGGCAAGGACGTGCGGACCTTCGTGCGCGGGCTGGAGCGGTGGATCATCGGAGCTCTCGGCGAGTTCGGCGTGCCGGCCGATGTGCGCGAGGGCCGTGTCGGAGTCTGGGTCGAGCGCAAGGGCCCCGGCTGGAGCCGTGAGGACAAGATCGCCGCCATCGGCGTCAAGGTCCGCAAATGGGTCAGCTTCCACGGGATCAGCCTGAACGTGGAGCCCGACCTGGACCATTTCTCCGGCATCGTTCCCTGCGGCATCGCCCAGCACGGCGTTACCAGCCTGGTGGATCTCGGCGTGCCCGCGACGATGGACGAGGCCGATGCGGCCCTGAAGACCGGCTTCCGGCGGGTATTCGGGGCGGTGGTCGAGGGGGCCGCTCCCGTCTGAGTTTCATCGCTGACAGGGACCTCTTAACCTTGGGTGTTACAGGATGGGCTCGCCGGCCAGTCCTCCAGGAGTTTTTTGTTGATGGCGTATGAGTCGCTCCGACCCGCAGACGACGGCGACGCCCAGGTCATCCGGACCTTCTTCGAGGTATCGCTGGACCTGCTGGTCGTCCGCGAGCTGGACGGGCGCGTGGTCCGGGTCAGTCCGTCCTGGGAGACGGTTCTGGGCTGGCGTCCCGAAGAAATGGAGGGACAGCCGCTGCTCCGCCTGATCCATCCCGAGGACCATGTGGCCACGCTGGGCAGCGTCGTCGAAGTCGAGACCCGCGGCCCCACCGATCAGGTCGTCGGTTTCATCAATCGCTATCGCCACAAGGACGGGAGCTATCGCAGCCTCGAATGGCGCGCCCGCCGGGTCGGCGACCGCATCTATGGCGTCGCCCGCGACGCCACCGCCCGGGTGGCGGCAGAACTCGCCCTGATCGAGGCCAAGGCGGCGGCGGAGGTGGCCAACCAGGCCAAGACCGACTTCCTCGCCAATATGAGTCACGAAATCCGCACGCCGCTGAACGGCGTCATCGGCGTGATCGACGCCCTGTCGCACACTGATCTCACCCCCGCGCAGCGCGAGATGGTGGCTTTGGTCCAGGGGTCGGGCGAGACGCTGGAACGGCTGGTGTCCGACATCCTGGACGTGTCCAAGATCGAGGCCGGCCAACTGGAGGTCGAGATCAGGCCGTTCGCTCTCGAGGCGGCGGTGGACGGGGTGATCGATACGCTGCGGCATCAGGCCCGCGCCAAGGGGCTGGCCTTTGATGTCGCGCGCGGCGCGACCGCACGCGGCCAGTTCCTCGGCGACTGCACCCGCATTCGCCAGGTGCTGGCCAATCTGCTGAGCAATGCGGTCAAATTCACCGCCTCGGGCTCGGTCGGGGTGCGGATCGAGGTCGCCGAGCCGGAGGCCGCCGACGCGCCCGCCTTGCTGACCCTGGAGGTGCAAGACACGGGGGTCGGCTTCGACCCCCAACAGACCGCCATGCTGTTCCAGCGTTTCAGCCAGGCCGACGCCACCATCACCCGCCGCTTCGGCGGCACCGGACTGGGGTTGTCGATCTGCCAGTCCCTGATCGAGATGATGGGCGGCCGGATCACCGTGGACTCCACGCCGGGGCAGGGCAGTCGGTTCACGGTCGAGCTGCCGCTGATGCGCAGTGAAAGTCTGGCGGCCTACGACGCCGGACTCGCCGCGCGGACCGCCGGCGCCGGCCGGCCGACGCGGGACCCGACGGGCCAACGGGTGTTGCGGGTGCTGCTTGCCGACGATCATCCGACCAATCAGCGGGTCGTGCAGCTGATCCTGGCGGCGCAGGGCGCCGAGGTGGTCACCGTCAACGACGGGGCCGAAGCTCTGACCGCTTTCGAGTCAGGCCCGTTCGATCTGGTCCTGATGGATATGCAGATGCCGGTGATGGACGGCCTGGCCGCGACCCGCGGCATCCGCGCGCATGAGGCCGCGACGCCGGCGCGGGGCCGGACGCCGGTCGTGATGCTGAGCGCCAACGCCATGGCGCATCACCGCGACGACGCCGTCGCGGCCGGCGCAGACCTGCATGTGCCCAAGCCGATCACCGCCGCGTCGCTGCTGGCGGGGATCGGCCTGGTGATGGCGTCAGCATAGAGCTGGACCGAAATCCGAGCCTTAAGGGACTGTGTCCATCAAGACCGATTTCGGTCTAGCTGAGGACGACGATCGCCACGCGGCGGTTCTGGGCGCGGCCCTCGGGCGTGTCGTTCGAGGCCACCGGCGAGGCCTCGCCATAGGAGATGGTCGCCATCCGGTTCAGGGCGATGCTGTTGCGGCTCAGATAGCGGCGGACCGCCTCGGCCCGGGCCTCGCCCAGCTGTTCATTGAACCCGGCATCGCCGGTGGCGTCGGTATGGCCCTGGATCTCAAGATAGACGTTGCGGTTCTCGCTGGTCAGGCGTTGGACCAGCTCGGCCAGCCGCGCCTCGGCCTCGGGCGAAAGCTCGTCGCGGTTGACGGGGAATTTCACCGAGTCGTCCGACAGGACCACCTCATAGAGGAACTTGCCCTCGGCCAGTTTGTGGGCCGCATTGGCGCGGTTCAGCGCCTCGCCGGCGGTGCCGGCTACCTCGGTCACCCGGGTGTCGACGCCGGTGACGCGGGTGTCG
>NZ_DLHQ01000015.1:0-537 GCF_002483305.1 Brevundimonas sp. UBA7664 | reverse complement strand
GCGCGCTATTCCCAGGGCATGCGCAGGACGGCAGGTACCGTAACCGTGATGGCGTCGTGATGACGCAGTCGAGGCCAGAAGGTGTCAGCTTGGCCGTAACGGCGTCTGTGCTCAAAGCAGCGAAGACAACATTCAGCAAAACGTTGTTCTGTTCCCGGCCTCGGGATTTTTTATACACAGAACGACATTCCAGCGTGCGCCACGATCCTGACGCGGACTGATGGTGACCTGAAGTTCGCCGGTGATTTGCATCGGCACCCGGAATCCCGATGGACCAGCCGCCCCAGACCCGCGCCGTCGATGCGGCCTCCCGAGCGAAGGGCGCCGGTCAGGATCCGCGTCCGCCCGCCCGCTCGGCGCGGAGATCCTGGCTGCTGGCGGGGGCGGTCAGCGTCATGGCCCATATCGCCGTCCTGGCGCCCGCCCTGCTGGCCGGGGGCGGCCCCACGGCGGTCTGGCCGGTTCAGGAGCCCGCGCCGCCGGTGGTGGTGACCCTGTTCAGGCCGCCGCCGACCGAGCCCGAGCCCGAGCCCGCGC